>JBBIHH010000003.1:0-141483 GCA_037447115.1 Acidobacteriota bacterium | reverse complement strand
ATGCCCGATAGGCACGAGTGCGAGCGACAGCACCGCAAGTAGGGGCGTTGGCGACAATGCGCAACCGACGAAGCCTGCGGCCATGACGAAATGTGGGATCGCAACATGCAGGGGCCGCTCGCCCGTCCGATCTGAGTGAGTGCTGCTCGCGAGCATGCAAAGGATGGTCACCAGGGCAATCAAGCCCGATACGAGGCCAACACCTAGGTTTGAAATACCCGTCAGCGACTGGATCACGAGCGGTGACCAGATGGAGTATCCATAAAACCCGATGACCGCTAGCAGGAAAAGAAAACCGAGTTTCCAGACAACAGGGTTCGTAAGGGCCGCGACGGTTCCGATGCCGTGGGTGAGCTCGTTCGTGGCTCGTTCTTCAGTGAGCACTGACTCCAGCCACTCCCGCTCCGAGCTACTGAGCCAGCGCGCATTCGCCGGGCGATCGGGAAGGAGCATCAGGGTGACGAATCCCAGAACGACAGCTGGTAGACCTTCGAGCAAAAAGAGCCACTGCCACCCGGCGAGCCCGCCGTAGCCGTCCAGTTCCAAAAACAGGCCGGATAACGGTCCACCCACAAATCCCGCGAGGGGGATACCCATCATGAACGCAGCGATCGCACGAGCGCGCTCCTCGGCGGGGAACCAGAGTCCCAAGTAGTAGATGACACCGGGGAAGAAACCGGCCTCCGCAACGCCAAGGAGAAACCGGAGAACGTAGAAGCTCATCGGGCTCTGCACAAACATCAAGGCGCTGGAGATCAGACCCCAGCTAATCATGATGCGTGCGATCCATCGACGCGCCCCGACACGATGCAAAATCAAGTTGCTGGGGATCTCGAACAGGCAGTAACCAAGAAAGAAAATACCGGATCCGAAACCAAAAGCCGCGGCACTGAAGCCAAGGTCGGCGTTCATCTGCAACCCGGCGAAGCCGACGTTCACACGGTCGAGCCACGCGACGATATACAGGACAAACAAGAAGGGTAGGAGGCGAACGGCGACTTTGCGCAACGCGATGGCAGAGCCGCCAGAAACCCTGCTGCGGAATCTGTTCATATCGGACATCGTTGCCGCCTAACGTTGCGGTTCACCCGCAGGCCGCGGAGCCGCACCGCAGCGGATCACGACCGCCACAGCCGAAAGCGGAGCGGCCTGACGGGTGCACCCACGTGTTAGGTGTGTGCCCGCACAAAGACGGTGCCCCTTCATTCGCGCCTGTAGACAAAGGCCATCGCTCGGTAGACTTTGCCTTGGTAGGTCTGTTTCGTTACCCAGTTCGTCGCCGTTTCGGTTCTGGTCTCGAGCATGATAATCCCGTCAGCACCGAGCTCAGCCGCGCGCTGCTTCAGGGCGTGGTGAATAGCAGCGTCGTCGAGATTGTAGGCATACGTAATGAAGCTCAGAATGCCCAGTTCGACGTATGGCCGCTCGGGCTTGGTCGTGACGAACAGTTCTACCTGGCCAAGTGCCTTCGCCGGCAGTGTCGCAGGATAGTTGATAGGTGAGAACCGTATGGCGGGCGCCCGACCAGCGCAGCCTATACCCGTCAGGAAGACAAGCACGACGAAAGCCGCTCCAGATCGCGTTTCCATCAGGCCAACCCCATGTTCTTGTAGATCATCTTCGTAGCGGATGTCGTTACACGGATGAGAAGCAGAACGTGGCCCGCATTCGGGACCCGTGCCAACAACCGGTCGGTGACCACAGCGACCTTCGTAACCAGGTTGTCATCTTCCAAGAGGCAGAAGAAAGGCGTCTCATTCGACTTCGGAGAGTCGCTGGGTACCAATTCAGCCAGGTGTCTCGGCATTCTTAGGCCGTCGAAGAGGGTCTTGAGGCGGTTATCGATGTCACCGGACTGCGTGATGACAGAGCCCGGCGGCTCAGGACGAAGAAGCGTGATCTCGAGCTCGCAGACCAGATGAATCCGTTGCGTGACGAGCGGCGCGAATTGAAAGGGACCCAGCGGTTGGATTATTGAGATCTGACCTGAAGCTGGGGCGGGGTTGAGTAGGTCCCGGAAGTCACGCAGGGGTACCTGGTTCCAGAGTTCCACCAGTTGGGCGTGGAAGCACCGCCGAAGGTACATCTTGTCTTGAACACTAGCGTTCGTCCGGAGAAGACCGCTGTATGTGAGGCGGAATTCCATCGTCGCTATGCCTAACGCTCGGGTTCAGCGGCGGGGCGCGGAGCGGACCGTCCGCTGCAACCATTTGTTAGACGGTGTCTGCTTACGGCAAACCCATCTCGTAACACAGCGCATCGAACTCCTCTGCAAAGTACCCTTCGAGTACCCGATGTACCTTGCCCGGTCTATAAGTTGCTGCCCAAGTACGAAACTCATCTCCAGCGGCGGCACCGGCGCAATACACGACTCTCGCGCCCGAATTGGCAATCGGCAACCAGATATGGCTATCGCGAGGCCGAACCTTCACGCCGACGATCGCGATCGAATGCGCCTTAGAAGCAAGCTCTGCCCACCTAGCCCGTTGATTCCGAATGAATGAGACACCAGCACTTGTGGTCTTCTGCGGTT
The DNA here is from genome assembly GCA_037447115.1 of Acidobacteriota bacterium. Lineage (GTDB taxonomy): Bacteria > Acidobacteriota > Polarisedimenticolia > Polarisedimenticolales > JBBIHH01 > JBBIHH01. The sequence goes on along the minus strand of JBBIHH010000003.1, from coordinate 138,950 downwards.
CGAAGTAACTCATAACCGGCGGAACGGCATCGCCAGTGATGCGGCGTTGGAACTCGCCCCCATCTGATATAGCAACGACCGGCCCGTCGAAGGTGACTCCGACGCCCGAAAACGAAACGCCGGCAGAAGAGGCCCGTACACCCTCACAGAAGAGGTGACAGCAACCGTGGGGAAGACACAATTCGATCTGCCCTGCCCCTGCTGCTCCGCCAAGGACACCCACGTGCAACAGCGAGAGTTCTAGAAGCCTCTCGTAATTTAGCGTTGCGATGGCACCCTGCCAATGGTGCTGGCGAATGCGTTGAGCCAGCTGAACGTATAAGCTAGACGTCGTGGGGACGAAATTAAAAAAGAAGAAGGCCGCCATCGCACGTTGAAGAATCGGCATCGCGTGGGAGTTCGTCTCAGCAAGTCGAGCCATGCCGCGCTCAAAGTCCCCGCGAAAAAGACTAGCCATGTTGCCCGGCAGTTGGCCCCACCCCGTTGGGTCGAACTGTCGGAGAGCGTCGAAGAGCTTCGATCCCATCGGCGGGCCGCCTGCTTGCGACCCGTAGCTTGCCCCGGCACCAAAGAGAAATAACTTCATTGCTGCTTCAGCTCCGTCCGTCTAACGAGCCGCGTCAGCCGCGGCGCCAGAGCGGGAACGGTCCGGGTCCACCGCGGTGAAAACGGGCGCCGACGGCTGCACGCGGTAGTTCGGCTGCAGGCCAAAAACGAAGATTACCACCACGAGCGATCCTCCTTGTGGCGAGGTGGGGAAGAGATTCCACGGGTGGTGTAGAGACCGACTGCAACGACCACCCCCGTTGCTATCCAGATCAAGAACAATCTGTCCCAGTCGATTCTTGCGCTGTGCGGAGGTTTTACCTCTGGGGGCGAGAAAAGTGAATGCCACCCTGTGGGCTCCTCCCACCTTGCGCCGCTATAGCTCGCCTTGCTCACCCATGGAGGCCTCAGAACAGTCAGCAAGATTACAGCCACTCCCATCCAAAGGATGATCGACCGGATACGTCGGCGCGGACTGGCAGTCAGGCGAGGCGCACCTGAGACAGCATCCCCTACAGCCGCAGGCGCTGGGACTGCTGACGTAGTATGACCTGGTGTGGCGTCAGGAGACATCGGCTCGGGCGTCGCGGCGACCTGGTGCGCTGGAAGATTTTTCACGGAGTCCGGCCCAGGACGAGGGCCTTCAGGGATTTGTGGCTCTTCAGGCGCGTTCGATGGCACTTCCCCCTTCTTGCTACGGGTCATCGCTAGCTTCCAGAGACCGAAAACGAAGCCTCCGAGGAGCCCGAGGACCGCGGGAAGCTGGGTGGCAAGATAGTCCTCAAGCTTAGCCCACTCTTCTGGGGATCCACCCGAACGAGAAAGGTGGAGATAGGCGAGAAGTAAATTGACAAGCGCGATGGCGGCGCCGAGACCAGCCAAAGCCCAGACCCCGAGCGCAACACATTCAGGTTTTCGCACCTCTGCCATCCTTTGATGCTCCTAATTCCCTGCAGCCGAACGTGGCGGGTAACCTGCGGGCCGGACTGGCGCGGACCGTGCGGTCCTTGCACGGGCCGTGACAGGCGGGACCGACAGGTTCACCCGCGTGTTAGGCATCCTTGAGCTTCCTCCCGACCCAACTCTTCGAGAGGATCCCCCGCGTCTTGTAGATAACTCTGTAGGTGCCCAGCTTCGATACCGGGAGCAGAAACCAAAACCATTTTGAGGCACGGACAGAGCCACATTCCGGGCACTCGTCGCCCTCGTTGTGCAAGCGCGTGCCGTAAAGGAAGTTGAAGGTGAATGTGGAACCGGGAGACTCATCGGTTGTCGCGTTCCAGCACTTCTCGCAAAACCCCATCGACTCCCGCACAGTCTGTGCAAGCACGGCGGGAAACTGCTCGATGTCCTTGGCCGTGATTCCTCGGCTCCGGCACTCCTCACACGCAATCTCGACGGCCTCTTGGCGGTATTCGTCCTGACGAACGGTAACGATACTCAGGAGCTCCGCGTCGCTCAGCGCGTGAAGTCGGTTCCTCAGGTTCTGGTATTCTTCGGCGTCCATATCCAAACCCTTGCAGTTGCAGCGTACCGCTGCTGCCCTTTTCGGGAATGCCTAACTATACTTCGACAGAACGGTGTATGGGGATACGCCGTTCCGTGTAATATGGGTGGGGCTTCCAGGCCGAACCCACCGAATCACCAGCGGTCATCCACGGTTCGCTCCTCATGAACCACGGGGTCCATCGTTGCGACCCGACGAACCTTGTTGCGAACGTGGCATCACCCCCCTCCCTTCTCCTCGATCCATCCAGCTCGCCAGCTTCCCCCCGCACGGCCGCATGGCACCCCCCCTCATAGCCGGTCGGCGGGGCTCAGGACCCCCCGGCCTCCGCGGTTCAGGACGTGGGTGTAGATCATCGTCGTGCTCACGTCGCGGTGGCCGAGCAGTTCCTGTACGGTCCGGATGTCGTAGCCGTCCTCGAGCAGGTGCGTGGCGAACGAGTGCCGCAGCGTGTGACAGCTCGCCGGCTTGGTGATGCCCGCTTTGAGGACCGCCAGATGCACGGCCCGCTGCAGGACGGACTCGTGCAGGTGGTGGCGGCGGATCTCTCCGGTCTCCCTGTCGCGGTAGCGGCGGGTCGCAGGGAACACCCACTGCCACGCCCAGGTGCGACCGACGCTCGGGTACTTGCGGCGGATCGCACCGGGGAGTTCCACCCAACCGGCCCCCCGCTCGAGGTCCGCCTCGTGCTGGCGCCGCACGGCCTGCAGGTGGCGCCGCAGGGGCTCCTTCACCGAGGCGGGCAACATCGTCGCGCGGTCCTTGTCGCCCTTCCCGCTGCGAACGACGATCTGGTTTCTCTGAAAGTCCACGTCCTTCACCCTCAGCCGCGCGCACTCGAGCAGTCTCAGGCCCGCCCCGTACAGCAAGCTCGCCATCAGCCACGCGACGCCTTCGAGCTGGCCGAGAACAGCCTTGACCTCCTCTCGGCTCAGCACCACCGGCATCCGCCGCGTCGGTTTCGCCCGAACGATGCCGTCGAGCCAGTCGAGGGGCCGGTCGAGCACCTCCTTGTACAGGAACAGGATCGCGCTCAGGGCCTGGTTCTGAGTGGAAGCGCTGACCTGTTGCCGGACGGCGAGGCTCGTGAGGAAGCCCGAGACCTCGGCCTCGCCCATCTCGAGGGGATGGCGCTTTCCGTGGTACAGGATGAATCGGCGAATCCAGAGGACGTAGGCCTCCTCCGTGCGGCGGCTGTAATGGCGGGCGCGGATCGCGGCCCGCACGCGGTCGAGAAGCTTCGGTTGATTCGTCCCTCGTCCTGGCGGCTCGCACAAGCGGAAGACTCGGGGACCCGGGCTTGGGGGCCGCGAAGCTCCGTAAAAAGCGGCGGCTGCTCCTCGAGGCGTCGTCACGAGGGGTGGACTCCCTGGGAAGAGGGGACCTGGCGGGAGTCTACCTCGCGCCAGGGCAAGCGGTCAAGAAGTGGACAGGGTTCCTTGCATACCAGACATTTGTCCGGTATATTCCAGGCAGGGCAACCGCAGGAGCAGGCATGGGTCGGACGCCGCCCGGCGAGACGCGGGAGCGGGTTTTCCGCTTCGTGCGGGAGCGCCTTCTCGCGGGGGCCCCGCCGACGGTGCGGGAGGTGCAGCGGGCCTTCGGCTTCCGCGCCGTCGAGACGGCCCGCGAGCACCTGGAGGCCCTGGTCGAAGAAGGCCGCCTGCAGAAGCTCCCGGGCCGGGCCCGGGGCTACCGCCTGCCGGACACCCCGGACCGCGGCGGCGGCACGGTGCTCGTGCCGCTCCTCGGCCGCGTGCCCGCCGGTCCGCTGGACCTCGCCGTGGAGGACCCCGAAGGCTACATCCCCGTCCAGGCGCGGCGCGCGCCCGGGGAGCTTTTCGCCCTGCGCGTGCGCGGGGACAGCATGACGGGGGCGGGCATCCTCGACGGGGATCTCGTCGTCGCGCGGCGGCAGCCCACGGCTCGTCCGGGCGAGATCGTCGTGGCGCTCGTGGGCGACGAGTCCACGGTGAAGCGCCTGCGCGTGCGGGGGCGCCGCCTGGAGCTTCACCCGGAGAACCCGGCTTACAAGCCGATCGTCGCCGATCCGCGCGAGGTGCGCATCCTGGGCAAGGTGATCGAGGTGCGACGTGCGCTGTAGTCACCCGGACGCGCAGACGGCTCGGAGATTGCGATGAGTATTCGTCTATTGGAGGACGAGTTCGTTTTCTATGATGGCCTGGAAGGTCCGGCGGAGCCCGAACCGGACAGCAGCGGCGAGGGTGCGACGGGCGACCTGCCGGTCGCCCTTACCGCGGATTCGCACCATCGGGTGTGGCGGCCGGAGGCGGGTGGCGTGGCCGGAGTCGGTGTCCGGCGCGGGCTAGTGCTGCCCGACGTGCCGGCGGCGTGGTCTTTCGACACTTTCGCTGGACGGCTGGGGGAGATCTCGGCTCGCTTCGCTTCGGCGCGCTTGACGCTCGTGTTCCGCCTGGTGCACGAGGCGCAGGTGCGGGGCGAGCCTGCGGCGTGGATCGGCCGGCGCGAGAGCGTCTTCTATCCCCTCGATGTGGCCGAGGCGGGCGTGGATCTCGACGCCTTCGCCGTCGTGTGGGCCGAGGACGCTCACCGCGCGGCACGCGCGGCGGAGCATCTGCTGCGCTCGGGAGCCTTCGGGCTCGTGGTGCTCGATCTCGACCCTGGCGCGCGGCTCGCGCCGGCGGCGCAGGCGCGCCTCGCTGCGCTGGCCCAGGCGCACCATGCGGCGGTGCTGTGCCTGACCGAGAAAGACCGCGAGCGACCCTCCCTTGGCTCGCTCGTTTCGATCCGCGCCGAAGCGCGGCGCACGCGCCGCCACGAAAACCGCTTCCGCTGCGAGGTGCGCGCCCTCAAGGACAAGCGGCGCGGTCCGGGATGGTCCCATGCGGAGCTCGTCCATGGACCGGACGGCCTGCGTTGACCTGCCCGCCTTCCCGCTCCAGTGGCTGCTGCGGGCGCGGCCGCAGTGGCGCGCCGGTCCCGTAGCTGTCGTCGAGGCGGACTCCCCGCGCGCCGCGGTGCTGTGGGTCGACGAGCGCGCGTGGAACGAAGGGGTGCGCCCGGGCCTGACCTATGGTGCGGCCCTCGCGCTTTGCGGTGCCCTGCGCGCCGCACCGGTTCCCGAGGGCGAGATCGAGCGCGAGGTCTCGCGGCTCGCGCGCCGCTTGCGAACCTTCACGCCTCATGTGGAGCCCTCGCGCGAGGAGCCGGGAGTGTTCTGGCTCGACGCGACAGGTCTCGAGCGGCTCTTCGGTTCGCTGCGGAACTGGGCGCGGCTGATCCATGCGGAGCTGGAGCAGCGTGGCTATCGGGCGAGCGTGGTGGCGGGCTTCTCGCGCTTCGGCAGCTACGCCCTCGCGCGGGCGCGGCGCGGCGTGCTCGTGCTCGACTCGCCCGCGGAGGAACGGCGCGCGGCGCGCCTCGTGCCCCTCCCGCGCCTGAGGCTGGACCCGCGCGCGCTCGAAACGCTCGAGAAGCTGGGCGTGCGCACCGTGGGCGAGTTCGCCGATCTGCCCCACGAGGGCATCGAACGGCGTTTCGGAGCAGAAGCCGCGCGCCTGCACCGCCTCGCCGCGGGGCTGCTGGAGCTGCCGCTCGCGCCGGAGCGGCCCCAACCGCCGGCGCTTCAGCGTGCGGCGTTCGAGCCTCCGGCGGCGGAGATCCCGCGCTTGCTCGCCGCGGTGGAGCGGCTGCTGCCGCCGTTGCTTGAGGTGCTGCGGCAGCGGGGTCGGGCGCTCGCGCGCCTTCAGGTGGGCCTGCGCTTCGAGCGCCTGGGGGATCACCTGGAGCGCTTGTGTCCTGCAGCGCCCACGCTCGATGCCCGGAGCTTGAGGGAACTCGTGCGCTTGCGCTTCGAGGCGCAGCGCCGGCTGCCGGACCGGGTCGTGGAGCTCGTGCTCGTGGGGGACGGCGTGCGCGCGAGCGCGGAGCAATGGCGCCTGTTCGAGGGGCGTCCGCGGCGGGACTTGCGGGCGGCGGCCGAGGCGCTCGCGCGCGTGCGGGCCGAGCTGGGCGAGCAGGCTGTGGTGCGCGCGCGCGTGCGGGAGGCGCATCTGCCGGAGGCGCGCCTCGCGTGGGAGCCGTTGCGGGAGCTGCCGGCGCCGCGCCCCCGCGAAACGGCGCAGGGGCGTCTCGTGCGCCGCATCTATGTCCCGCCGCTCCGGCTCCCCGCACCCGCGCGCCACGAGCCCGACGGCTGGATGCTGCGGGGTCTCGAAGCGGGACCGATGACGCGCGTGCTGGGGCCTTACATCCTCTCGGGTGGGTGGTGGCAGCGGGCGGTGCACCGGGAATACCACTTCGCGGAAACGCAAAAAGGGGAGCTGCTGTGGATTTACTACGACCGCTTGCGCCGGCAGTGGTTCCTGCAGGGTCGTGTGGAATGAATCGCGGGCATGCATCCATAAGTGCACGAAATGGTGGGGGCGTTCCGATGCCGTTTCCGTGGCGGGTCGCTGCGGGATTTCCGGCAGGCGCCGCCGCCGCGGCCCATCCGGTGGACCCGAGCGGTCCATCGAGGTTCGCTGAACCGGAGGGAACGAACATCCGATGAAGCATCCCTCGCGGCCTTACGTCCCGCTCTGGTGCAAGAGCCACTTTTCCTTTCTCGAGGGCGCGAGCTCGCCCGAGGAGCTGGTGGAAACGTGCGCCGCCCTCGGCCTCGAAGCGCTCGCCCTCGCGGATCGCGACGGTGTCTACGGTGCCGTCGAAGCCCACGTGGCCGCGCGCGAACGCGGCATCAAACTCCTCCTCGGTTCGGAAATCACCCTCGAGGACCGTTCGTCGCTGATCCTGCTCGCGGAAAGCCGCCAGGGCTGGGCCAACCTCTGCCGGTTGATCACCCTGGGGCGGCTGCGCTCGCCCAAAGGAGAGTGCCGCATCCGCTGGCACGAGGTGTGCGAGCACGCTGCAGGGCTCATCGCGCTCTGGGGCGCGGAGCGCAGCCTCCTCGTAGGAGAAGCGGATCCGGTCTTTGTCGGCCAGGAGCTGCGCGAGGCTTTTGGCGAGCGTCTCTACGCGCTCGTGGCGCGCCACCGCCGGGCCGAGGAAGTGCAGCAGGAAGCGCGCCTGCGCCGACGCGCCGAGCGGCTGGGGCTTCCTTGTGTGGCGGGGTTCGAGGTCCTCTACCACCGCCCCGCGCGGCGCGAACTGCAGGACGTGCTCACCGCCATCCGCCACCGGGTGCGCCTCGCGGAGGCCGGGCGGCTGCTCCAACCCAACGCCGAGCATGCCCTCAAATCGCCCCACGCCTTCGCCGCGCTCTTCGCCGACATACCCGATGCTGTGGCGCGCACGCGCGAGATCGCCGAACGCTGCAGTTTTTCCCTCGCGGAGCTGCGCTACCGCTACCCGGCGGAACGCCTGCCCGACGGCAAGGACGCTTCCACGTGGCTGCGGGAGCTCACCTTCCGCGGAGCCCACGAGCGCTACGGCGAGACGATCCCGCCCGAAGTGGTGGAGCAACTCGAGAAAGAACTCGCCCTGATCCGAGAGCTCGACTACGGCGGTTACTTCCTCACGATGTGGGAGATCGTGCGCTTCTGCCGCGAGCGGGGCATCCTCTGCCAGGGCCGCGGCTCGGCGGCCAACTCCGCCGTCTGTTACTGCCTCGGCATCACGGCGGTGGATCCGGTGCGCATGGGGTTGCTTTTCGAGCGCTTTCTCTCGCGCGAGCGCGCCGAGCCGCCGGACATCGACCTCGACATCGAGCACGAGCGGCGCGAGGAGGTGATCCAGCACGTCTACGAGAAGTACGGCCGCGACCACGCGGCCATGGTGGCCAACGTCATCCGCTACCGCACCCGTTCCGCCGTGCGCGAGGTAGGCAAAGCCCTCGGCCTCGCCGAAACCGCCCTCGACCGGCTGGCGAAGCTCGTGGACCATTACGGCCTGCTCTCCCCGGCCGATCTCCAGCGCGCGGGCCTCGACCCGGAGCGACCTGCCCACGCGCACCTGCTGCGCCTGGCGAACGAGATCCTCGACTTCCCGCGCCATCTCTCGATCCATCCGGGGGGCTTCCTGCTCGGGCACGAGCCGGTCCCCACGATCGTGCCCATCGAGAACGCTGCCATGGAGGGGCGCACCGTCATCCAGTGGGACAAGGACAGCCTGGAGGAGCTGGGGCTGTTCAAGGTAGATCTGCTCGGTCTGGGAGCGTTGCACCAACTGCACCTGGCGTTCGACCTCATCGAGGCCCACTACGGGCGCAAGCTCTCCATGGCCACCATCCCTGCGGAGGATCCTGCCACGTTCGAAATGATCCGCCGGGCGGATACGGTGGGCGTGTTCCAGATCGAAAGTCGCGCGCAGATGGCGATGCTGCCGCGCCTCGAGCCGCGCAACTACTACGACCTCGTCATCGAGGTCAGCATCGTGCGCCCGGGACCGATCGCGGGCGGGATGGTGCATCCCTATCTCCGCCGGCGCGCAGGGCTGGAGTCCGTGACCTACCCGCATCCGTCGCTCGAACCCGTGCTCGCGAAAACGCTCGGCGTGCCGCTTTTTCAGGAGCAGGTGATCCGCCTGGCCATGGTCGCCGCCGATTACACCCCCGGCGAAGCGGACCAACTGCGGCGCGACATGGCCGCCTGGCGCCGGAGTGGGCGCATCGAGCGCCACCGGGAGCGCTTGATCGCGCGCATGACCGCCAAGGGGATCCCGCAGCGCTTCGCGGAGCAGGTGTTCGAGCAGATCCGCGGTTTCGGCGAGTACGGCTTTCCCGAAAGCCACGCCGCGAGCTTCGCCCTCGTCGCGTACGCCACCGCCTGGATCAAGCGCCACTATCCGGATGTTTTCAGTTGCGCGCTGCTCAACGCGCAACCCATGGGTTTCTACGCCCCGGCGACGATCGTCGAGGACGCCAAACGCCACGGTGTCGAGGTGCGCCCCGTGGACGTGGGTCGCAGCCGCTGGCACTGCGCGCTGGAACCGGCGGGTTCTAGCGGAGACGCGGCGGGCGACCTGCCGGTCGCCCCTACGGGGACGCGAACCTCGAGCGGGCTTGCGGCGAGGCCGGCGTTCGCGGTGCGCATGGGCGGGCGCTACGTCAAGGGCATCGGCGAGCGCGACTGGGCCGCCATCGAGCGCGCGCGCGCGGAGCGTCCCTTCGCATCCGTCGAAGACTTCGCCGAGCGCAGCGGTCTGGACGAAGGCGCACTTCAGGCGCTCGCCGAGGCGGGCGCCCTCCAGAGCCTCGATCCGCACCGCCGCGCAGCCCTCTGGCGCGTGCGCGGCCGACGCCGGAGCGGAAAGGCCCGCCTACCCCTCGGCCCCGAGGAGCGCACCCCCCGCTTCCGCGCCCTCGATGCCCTGGAGACGATCCACTGGGATTACCGCACCACGAGCCACAGCCCGCGGGGCCACCCGCTCGAACCCCTGCGGGAAGTTCTGAAATCGCGCGGGCTCCCGGAAGCGCGGACCGTTCAAACCATGCGCAACGGCGCGCGCCTGCGCTACGCGGGCCTCGTCATCTGCCGCCAGCGGCCCGGCACCGCCTCCGGCGTGGTGTTCCTGACCCTCGAAGACGAAACCGGCTTCGTCAACGTCGTCGTCTGGCCGGACGTCTTCGAGCAATACGCCGCGCTGATCAAGACCGCGAGCTTCCTCGGGGTTTCGGGGAAGCTTCAAGTGGAAGCCGGTGTCGTCCACCTCGTGGCGGAGCGCTTCTGGACCCCGCGCCTGCGCCGCCGCCCGCCCGCTATCGCGAGCCATGACTTCCACTGACCGCCCCAGTCTTTCGGCGCGCCGCCCGGACTTCCCTTCCAGTGGTCCGCCGAAACGATCGAGCGCGGGCTCAATTTCACGCTCACGACGAACCTTGGGGCTGTGAATGTGGTCGGGGAGCTCACCGGAGGGGGGCAAGTACGAGGAACTGTTGCCGGAGACGGTCGAGATCGTTCTTTTCGGTGCTCGGTGCCGCTGCCTGGATCTGCCGGCTCTCATTCGCGTCAAACGCGCCGCCGGGTGCCCGCGCGATTTTGAAGTGGTCGCCGAGCTTGAAGTGCTCCTCGAGGAGCGGAAAAGCGCCGAAGATGCCGACCGCCCGGAACCGGGATGACGCGCAGCGAACAGATCCTGGCGGATCGGCTGGATGCCGTGCCTGCGGCGTCCCCGGCCACCTGCGGCCACGGCGTGGCCGACCGCGGCGGCCGGCACGAGCGGATCCTGACCGGCCTGCCCGCGGCGCGCGGATGGATCGCGAGCGACACCCCCATGAGCGTGCTCCCTGAAGACGAGCGCCCGCTGGGCGGCACGCTCCGCCTGCCTTCATGGCCAGACCTCGAGACCGAATCTGCCCCTCCCGCCTGCAGGGAGGTGCTAGACTAGGCGCCTCACGGGATGGCGGGGCGTGGCGCCACGCACCCCCTCGAGACGGGGCATTGGGACGCGAGGAGAACGACGATGCTCGATTCGGCGATCGAAAAAGCGATCCATCAGCAGATCAACAACGAGCTGCAAGCCTGGTATACGTATCTCGCCATGGTGGCGTTCTTCGAGGGCCTGCACCTCAACGGGTTTGCGACCTTCATGGAGCACCAGGCGCGGGAAGAGCAGATCCATGCCCACCGCCTGTTCCGCTACCTCCTCGACCGGGGCGGGCAGGTGGAGCTCCAGGCCATACCCGCTCCCGACTTCGAGCTGCGATCGGTGGCCGATGCCTTCCGCCTCGCCGTCGAGTCCGAAAAGCGGAACACCCGGGCCATCTACGAACTCTACGAGCTGGCGCGCAGCAAGAACGACTACGCCACGATCGCCGCGCTCCAGTGGTTCCTCGACGAGCAGGTGGAAGAGGAAAAGCTGATGACCGAGGCTCTGGGGCTCGTGGAGTTCGCAGGAGAGGACAAGAGCGCGCTGCTGACGCTCAACAGCCAGTTCGGCAACCGCAAGCCGCCTCAGGTGAGCGAGGGCTAGCCCGGCGCTTGCGGCGGCCCCACGGTGGGGATCGGGATCGCGTCGCCGCCGGCCAGGCGGTAGCTGTATTGCCGGTCCTCGTAGCGGAAGCGCGACGTCGCGCGGTCCAGGACGTAACGGCGGACGACAATCGCCAGCCCATCCGCCTGGGGCCGATGGCGGGCGATGGCGCGCGCCAGCGCGTGCGGCGGATAGAGTTCGCCCCAACGGACCCGCGCGTTCGCGTAGGCGGCCGCTTGCGCACGCAGTTCCTGAGGAAGTTGCAGGACGCGGAATTGGCCCTCCACGCGTTCCACGAAATGCAGCTCGATGTAAGGCGTGGGGGCCGCGTACATGGCCCAGCCGAAAAAGCGCCACGGATCCAGGTGCCACAGACGTACCGCCGCATGATGGGCGAGCGGCCAGAGTGCCACTGCGCCCAGCAGCGATCCCACGGCCAGGCGCTTCCAGCGGTAACTCACGAGAAGTACCACTTGGGCAGCCAGCCGACCGCCATGGCCAAGACGTACGCCAGGAGCGCGAGAAACACCGGCAGCAGCCGGCGGTTCATATCGCTCCGGCAATAGAGCAGCACGAGCTGCACCATCATCGAGCCGAAAAAGATCTCCCGCGCTCCTGCCTCGATGGCGAAGATATAGAGGATCGTCAGCGGAATCGCGGGCGGCCGCGTCTTCGTCCACAGCAGCAGAGGCGGGAGCGCGAGCTCGCCGACCCATGTCGCGTTGGAGATCGCCACGAAGAGCCAGGACTCCACGCGGAAAGGCCCGGCTCCCGCGGCGACCTGCAGCCCCTCGAGCCGCGCGATCTCCCCGGCGGGCAGGATCCAGCGGAACAGCGCCGCGAAGGCTTCATTGCGAGCGATGGCATAGGCCAAGAATTCCCCGCCGAAGTAGTAGCCGTGGAGGAGCTTCTGCAACCCCGCGTGGAACAGACCCAGGACCACGAGCCAGCGGAAAGCCCCCAGCACGAGGGTCCGTTCGCGGGCGTCTCCGGGACGGGGCAACAGCAGCAGCCCCACGAGGATCAGCTCGAGGTACTGGTGGTTGGCGTTGAGGGGAAAGGCCCGCGCGAAATCCACGGCCAGCATGGCGAGCACGGCCGCCAAGGCTGGACGCGCGAGGCGCTCCCACCAGACGGCGACGGCGGCGGCTGTGGCCGCCCACACGAGCAGCCGCTGCAGACCGAAGTGGGGCTTGTCCGCCCAGTAAGGCAGCAGTTCCCACAGCTCCACGGCGATCGCCGCGAGGAGAAGACGCCGGAACGTGACGAACTTGGAAGCCGCGATCCCGGGAGCATCGGTCCCGGTGAGCTCGAGCACCCGCTCGAGCACCCCCGCTTCGCGGGACGCAACCGGAGCACGCCGCGGCCGTGGTTTCCCGGAATGCCGTCGCACAGGCCGCCCCCTTCCTCGCTGGCCGTTGGGCGACGGTGTGGCATTCTAGCGGGCGGGCGCCGCCCGCGGGCGGGCCGATGAGAACGAAAGTGAAGCACACCGGCCAGGGGGATGCCATGAGGTCGCTGCCCGGGGGGTTCGTCTTCTTCTTCGGCGCGCTTGCGCGCGTGGCCCCGGACACGCTCCCGCGCCGCGAAGTGCGGGAGCGCGGCCGCTGGGAGTACGCATGAGCGGCACGCGCGCGGCGAGCGCGGCTCTGCTCGTTCTGACCCTCGCCGCCACGGCCCACGCGGCGACGGAGCGGCGGCTGCACGTCCGGGGCTCGATCGCGTCCATCGCGCCTCTCGATCTCGATGGCGACGGCTTGGCGGAGTTGTGCGTGCTCTCCCAAGCGGCCGAACCGAAGCAGCTCAGGCCCGCCCAGCTCCTGTCCGTGTTCCGCCAGCGCGATGCGCTAGCCTTCGCGCCCGAACCGGATATCGTTCTCGAGCTCGACCCCGCGGTGGTGGCCGTGGACGTCCTCCAGGAAGCCTCCCGCGGCACCCGAGCGCCCGGCGGCGGGGCGTCTTGGATCTACGCCCTGACCCCGACGGCGATCCTGGCCTACGAGCTCGACGGCCAGGCCAACGCGTTGCGGCCCCGCACCGTGCACGCCGTGAACCTGCCCCATCTCGTGCCTGCGGATGGAGGGGTCGCCGTCGTGGATTTCGCCCGGCCGTGGCTGGACGAGCGTTTGGGTTTCTTGCTGCCCGACTTTCCCGAGCCGCGCATCGTGATCCCCCACGAGACGGGCAGCACGCAGTGGCAGCTCCCGGTCGAACCCTTCGCCGTCTACGGGGGCGAGGCCCGCAGGCTCTCGAACCGGCAGCCCGACGCATGGTCGATGGATTTCGCCTTCGCGCTGCCGCTCGTCGCCGACCAGAACGGGGACGGGCGCAAGGACCTCGTGCTGCTGCAGCGCAACCGTTTCATCGTGCTGGAGCAACCGCCGTCGCTCCCATCCGAGCGCGCGGCAGTGAACCGGAAGCTCCAGCCGCGGGTCTACGAGCTGAGCGGCGGCGAGGCTCCCGCGGGGCCGGCCAACGAGCGCTCGTACCTGGCGGACCTCGACGGTAACGGCCGGATCGATCTCTTGCGGATCGAGTTCGAGGACGTGGGGCTCATCGAGTACAAGGGGTCGGTGGCGGTCCACTTCGCGCGCGCCGACGGCTCGATCAGCGCCCAGCCGAACCAGCGGCTGGAGATTCCCGACGCGCTCTACCAGCTCGTGCTGCCGTACGACCTGGACGCCGAGGGCGAGTTCGAGCTCATCGCTCCCGCCACGAAGGTCGGGGTTTTCGGATTGATCCGCCTGCTGACGACGCGGCGCGTTTCCTTCGACTTCGTCACGCTGCCGCTGGCGGACCAGCGGTACCGCAGCGAACGGGCGAGCAGGGACCCGCTCGTCGCCAAGCTCTCCCATGCGTACGAGATCCCCGTGCTGCAGCTGCCGGATCTCAACGGCGATGGCCTCTCGGACCTCGTCCTGGGCACGACGGAGAGCCGAATTTGCGTGTATCCGGGCCAGCGCGAGGGTTCCCGGCGCTTCGCTTCGCGCCCGCAAGAATGTCTCGAGGCCGACCCCTACACGCAGTACCAGCACCACGACTTGAACGGTGACGGCAAGGAAGAGCTGATCCGCTTCGGCCCGGCCGCGGAGAAAAGCCAGGACTTTTTCGTCACTTCGTTCTGATGCGGCGAGCGGCGGGAAAGCCGCGGCGCGGTCGTCCCGCCCGCCCGAGCCGCTCCAGCCCTACGGGTCCCGGGGCGGCGCCACGATCGGCTCGCCCGTCTCGCGCGCCAGCGCCTCGTAAAGCTCGCTCAGCCTGCGGGTCATCGGACCCACGCGCCCCTCGCCGATCGTGCGCCCGTCCACGCGCACGACACCCACGACGCCGCCCATGGTGCCCGTGCAAAATACCTCGTCCGCCCGGTAAACCTCCGCCAGCGAGAGATCGGCTTCCTCGGCCGGGATCCCCTGCTCCCGGCACAGCTCCAGGATCGTCGCGCGGGTGATGCCCTCCGGGCACGCGACGGTCCGGCTCGTGCGCACCGCACCCCGCTGCACGACGAACAGGTGAGTCGCGTTCGTCTCCGCTACGAAACCCCGAAGGTCGAGCATCAGCGCGTCGTCGGCGCCGGCGGCGTTGGCCTCGATCTTGGCCAGGATGGACTGGATCAGGTTCGCATGGTGGATCTTGGGGTCGAGGCAATCCGGGGGAAAGCGCCGGATGCTGCTCGTGACGAGGGTGATCCCGTCCCGCGGGTAGACGGGCGGCTTGTGCTCCGCCAGGACGATCAGGGTCGGGCCCGACTGGTTGAGGCGCGGGTCCATGCCCGAGGTGATCTTCACCCCGCGCGTGACGGTCAGCCGGATGTGGACCTGGTCGTACATGCGGTTCGCTTCCAGCGTCCGCCGGATTTCGCGGCGGAAGGTCTCGTCGTCGGGGATTTGTTCGAAGGCGAGAGCGCGGGCCGAGTTCCGGAGCCGGTCGAGGTGCGCCTGGAGCTTGAAGATCTTTCCCTCGAACAGCCGCAGGCCCTCCCACACCGCGTCGCCGCATTGCACCGCGGAGTCGAAGGGACTGATGCCAGCCGCGTCGCGGTGGACGAGCTTGCCGTTGATGTTCACCAGAATGTCCCGGTTTCGCTCGTCGAATCGCTGCAGCATGCGTGCCCTCCTCTAGTCCGGGCGCAGCCGGTGACGGTGAAGATACTCGTAGTACTCCAGGCAACGGCAGTGCAGATCCCGCAGGGGTCCCGGTAGCGGCCCCGGATCGTGCCGGAACGGCCGGAACCCGGTCGAGCGGTACACCTCCGCGTACCACCAGCGGCCCCAGACGCCGTCGGTGGGCCGGGGCCCCGGCTGCCAGGCCAGCATGGCAGGGTCGAAGGGCACGCCGAGAGCGGCGCACAACCGCCGCAGCACCGGTTCGGGCCGATCCAGGACGTCGCGGGCGTCGAGGACGGGAGGGACGCATCCCGTGCGCCGCCGCACGCGATCGAAGATCTCCACCTGCTGGGGCAGTCCCGTATCTTCCAGTGTCGGCTCCGGCAAGAACTTCGCCAGTGAGCGCAGCATCGCTGCCGGATCGCGGATGAGAAACGCGTGCGTCAGCTCATCGAGCCAATCCCGGCCCATCGAGGCCGACAGGTGGTGGGCCATATGCTTCTGGAAAAAGATGCGCTTGCCCTCGGGAATGGGGCCGGTCAGCCAGGCGACGACCTTGCGCCAGTCGGTCTCGCAGGCGGCGAGGATCTCCTCGCGGCCCGGATGCTCCCGGCCGGTCACCTGCAGGTAGTGGGCGTAGAGCGGCTCGTCGCAGACATAGGTGTCGGCCCGGCTGCCCCAGGCCCGCATCATGGCGGTGGAGACGTTGCGGGGGCCGGACCACATGGCCAGGCGCACGGCGCTGTCCCCCTCGCCTTCAGGAAGTCGGGAGGGGTTCGGGGTATCCTGCTCCATCCTCGGCTCAGGATAGGAGGTTCACGATGCGCTTGCACGTCGAGATCGGGCTGTCCCTGGTGCTGCTCGGGACGGGCGGAGCCGCGGCCCAGGACTTCGCGGACGTGGAGATCCAGGCGAGCCGCGTGGCGGGCAACGTCTACATGCTCACGGGCCGCGGCGGCAACATCGGCGTTTCGGTCGGGGAGGATGGGATTCTGATCGTGGACGACCAGTTCGCCCCCCTCGCCGAAAGAATCCGCGCCGCTCTGGCCAAGCTGGGTGGCGGAGAGGGCAAACCGAAATTCATCCTCAACACGCACTGGCACGGCGACCATACGGGGGGAAATCCCGTCTTCGGCCGGGAGGGGACCATTCTGGCCCACACCAATGTTCGCAAGCGCCTCTCCACGCGCCAGGAGCGCTTCGGCCGGGTCTCGGAACCTCTGCCCAAGGAGGGCCTGCCGGTCATCACGTTCGACGAGTCCCTTACGGTCCATTTCAACGGCGAGGAAATCCGGGCCATCCACTTTCCCCGCGGCCACACCGACGGCGACAGCGTGATCTTCTTCACGAACTCCAACGTGGTCCACATGGGGGACGACTTCTTCGCCGGGCGCTTCCCGTTCGTGGATCTGGCGAGCGGTGGCAGCGTCGAGGGCCTGATCGAGAACGTGCGGAAGCTCTTGGAGATGATCCCGCAGGACGCCAGGATCATCCCGGGACACGGCCCGCTCTCGACCAAGGACGACTTGCGGGCGTACCTCGAGATGCTCGAGGAAACGACCCGCCTCGTGCGCGAGCGCATGGCCCGGGGGCAGGATCTGGAGGCGGTCGAGGCCGCCGGCTTGCCCGAGCGGTGGGCTTCATGGGCCAGCGATTTCGTTCCCGTGGAGCGCTGGATCGAGACCATCTACCGCTCCTACGGCGGCGAGTAGCGCAGGTGCGGAATAAGCCGCGGTCGGCCGGCGTTGGCAGGGCTTGGATGCGCGCGTGGGGCGGAGGGCTCGTGGTGCTGCTCGCCTGGACGGCCGCGGCCGCCGGGGGTAGCTGGGGACGGATCGAGGTGGGCCAGCCCTTGCCCGCCCTGGTGTTGCCCGACCTGCACGGCGCCCCCGCCTCCCCCGCGCAGTTCCGCGGCCGGAAAGTCCTGCTTCAAGTCTTCGCTTCCTGGTGAGCGGGCTGCCGCCGGCACGTGCCCGGGTGGCACGACGCGACCCTCGCCGATCAACGGGCTGGCCGCATCGCGGTCCTGGGGATCGTGCAGGAGCAACATCCCGACCGCGCGCGGCTTTTCATGCAATGGAAGCGGATGGACTGGCCGGTGCTCGCGGATCCGCTCAATCTGCTGGAAGTGAAGGTCGTGCCCCTCACGGTGCTGCTCGACGAAGCGGGCATCGTGCGCGCCGTCAACCCCTCGCCCGAGGAGTATCGGGCGTTCGTCTCCGCCGAACCTGTGGCGCACGGGCCAGCGGAACGGCCGCGCAGGCCGGATTTCGCGGAGTTCGAGGAGCGGGCGGCGGGCGGTGATGCCAGCGCACGGCGGGCTCTGGCGGACGTTCTGGCGTTGTGGGGCGGACCGCGTGCGCTGAGCCGCGCGATCGAGCTTTACGCGGCTCTCGTCCAAGAGGCGCCGCAGGATGGCATGACTCACTTCCGGCTTGGAACGAGCTATCGCCTGCGCTACGACTCGCCCGAGGCGCGCCCCGGCGACTTCGAGCATGCCGTGGAGCACTGGGCCAGGGCCCTGGAGCTCGACCCGAACCAGTACATCTGGCGCAGGCGCGTGCAGCAGTACGGTCCGCGCCTCGACAAGCCCTACCCGTTCTACGACTGGGTCGCCGAGGCGCGCGCCGAGATCGCCGCCCGGGGCGAGCACCCCGTCCCCTTGCAAATCGAGCCCGCGGGAGCCGAGCTGGCCCGTCCGGCGAAGGCCTTCGCCGCCGATGTCTCGCCGCCGGGCGAGCCCGATCCCGAGGGCAAGATCCACCGCGACCGCGGGCTCGTCCGCGCCGAGGCCGTGGTGGTCCCGCCCCGCGCGCGTCCCGGCGAGACCGTCCGCGTGCACCTGCTCTTCCGTCCCGATCCCGAGCAAGACGGGCACTGGAACAACGAGGCGGGAGACATGCTGGTGTGGCTCGCCCCGCCGCCCGGATGGAGTGTGGACCGGCGCCTGCACGTCGTAGGGCGCGCGCGCGAACCTGTGAGCGACGAGTTGCGCGCAGTCGAGATCGAGGCTCGCGTCCCCGAGGACGCGCGCCCCGGAGGTGCGCTTGTGCAGGGCTACGCCCTGTATTACGTGTGCGAGGGTCGCTCGGGCACCTGTCTCTACCGCCGGCGCGACTTCCAGGTACCGGTGAGGGTGGCCCCCTGAAAAAGCGCTCGGCGCAGAGCAGGCGCGACCCGAGCGATGCGCCGCCTACACGGGCGAGCGCGAGGCTACTTCCTCGACGATCCGGGGGATCTGGTGGATGTCGAGAGGCTTGGCCAGGGTGATGAGCCCCGTGCCGGCCAGGAACTCCTGCAGCTTCGGATCGACCGTGTCCCCCGTGATGAAGATCACGCGCTCGCGCAACTCGGGGCGCCGCGTGCAGATCTCCTCGTAGAGCGCCATGCCGTCGTAGTGCGGCATCCGCACGTCGGTCAGCACGGCGTCGTAGCTCGCCCGCTCGAGCTTTTCGCGCGCCCGCGTCCCGTCCGCGGCCGTGTCCACGTCGAAGCCTGCGGCATGGAGCACCTCCACCAGCAGTTCGACCACGGCGGGTTCGTCGTCCACGACGAGGAGCCTGCCCCGTCTCGAACCCGAGCCGAGCGCGGGAGCAGGCGTTTCCTGCGCCGGGGGCTCCGCCGCCGCCTCGAGGATCGGCAGCTCCACGACGAACGTGCTGCCGGAGCCCTCGTGGCTGCGCACCTGAATGTGGCCTCCGTGCTCCTGCACGATCCCGTACGAGACGGACAAGCCCAGCCCCGTGCCTTCTCCCGGTTCCTTGGTGGTGAAGAAAGGATCGAAAATCTTGGGGAGAATTTCCTGGGGCATGCCGGTGCCGTTGTCCTCGATTTCCACGCGAATCCAGCCCTGCTCGGCGCGCGTGCGCAGGACCAGGCGTCCCGGGCGGCGCGCGGCGACGATGGCCTGCTCCGCGTTGCGGATCAAATTCAGGAAGACCTGTTGCATCTGATGGTTGTCGAGCATCGTCTGCGGGACGTTCTCGGCGAAATCGCGCACGACCTCGATCCCGTGCACCCGCAACTGGTACTCCCGCAGTTCCAGGGTTTTTTCCAGGATCTCGTGGATCTGCGCCGGCCGGCGCTCCGGCTTGTGCTTGCGGGCAAAGGACAGAAGGTTGCGCACGATCTTCTGGCAGCGGACGGCTCCCTCGTGCACGCGGTCGAGATAGCGGCGCTGCGTCTCGTCGGCGCTGCGGGCCAGCAGCAGTTGCGAGAACCCCAGCACCGCGCTCAACGGGTTGTTCAGCTCGTGGGCCACGCCCGCGATCACCTCGCCGATGGTCGAGAGCTTTTCCGCCTGGAGCAACTGGGCCTGCGCCCGCTTGAGAGCGGTCAGGTCGTGGCCGATCCACACCGCGCTGCCCCGCTCGGGATCGTCCGTCAGGCGAGAGACGTAGAGTTCCACTTCCACGTCGCCCCCGTCCCTGCGGCGCAGCCGGGCGGAGCGCAAGCGGCACTCGTTGCTCCCGCGCAGGCCCTCCGCCACGCGGGCCGGCTCGGCCGGACCGAGCAACAGGGCCCCGTCCCGGCCCAGCAGCTCCTGGCGCCGGTAGCCGAGCAGTTTCTCGGCCCCGCGGTTGACCTCGGTGATCTTTCCCGCCGGGTCGGTCGTCCAGATCGGATCGGGCGCGTGGGCCAGGATCCGCGCCAGCTTCTCGCCTAGCGCGCGGTGCCGCTCCGAGGCCTCCAGGACCTGACGGTGCAGCAGCGCATTCTTCAGGGCGTTGGCCGATGCCCGGGCCACTGCCGTGATGAACTTGATCTCGCGGTCCGTGAAGGGATGGGACGCCCGCGCGGTCTTCAGGCACAGGGTGCCCAGGAGCTCCTCGCCGAAGGTCAGGGGCACGACCACGATCGAATGAAAATCGAGGGAGCGCAGATGCTCGCGCACGCCGGCCAGCAACGGATCGCGCCGCACGTCCTGGATGATCACGGGCTGGCGTGTTTCGATGGCCTTGCGGATCTCGGGATACTTCCGCAAGTCGAGTTCGAGCATGTCGAGGTTCGGATCGTCATGGGAAGCCAGGACGTAGCCCCGCCGGCCGTCGGGATCCACGTAGAGCAGCGAGCAGCGCACGCACGGCACGACGGCGTTGAGATGCTCGACGATGGCGCGGCTGACCCGGCGCTGATCGAGCGAGGAGGTGATGGCGTCGAGAATGCGCAAGAGCGTCGTCAGCTCGTGACGCTCGAGGGCATCCGCCTCGAGGCGCCGGCGTTCCGAGTGCACGCCTGTGGCGAGGGTTCCGTAGTAGAGACCGATGGAGCACAGGAAGAGCACCTGCAGGGCGAGCTGCGCTCCCGAGGGCGGGTGCGGGCCGCCCAGGGCGAGCCACGTGTGCAGGGCGCCGACCGCCGTGGCGCCCGCCGCCGCGTGAGCGCGGTATTGCGCCAGGGCCACGACGAGAATCATCAAGAGCAGGCTGATGGGCACGCGGCCCGCCTGGCGCATCGCCAGCTCCGTCCCCAGGCCCGCGAGAACCAGGTCGGCAGCACCCACCACGAGCTCGAAGCGCGGGTGAGCTACCCAGCGCAACGGCGCGGCAGCGAGGACGGCGTTGGAGGCCGCGAACAGCCCGAGCAGCCCCACGGCCATCCAACCGCGAGGTCCCGCCTCGACGCCCCACAGCAGGCCGCCCACCGCGACCAGGAGCAGGCCGCGCAAGAGAACCACGGTCCTCCGCTTTTCGCGGTTCGGGCTCGACGTGGCTTGGCACATGCGCAAAGCCCACCCGGTGCCTGGCGCGAGCGGCCCCGGCGGCCACCCCTCGCTTCGCGGCAAATGTAAGCCCCCCCTCTTTCAGGGCAAGCCGAGCCGGAAATCGCGGCCGCGGGTAGCCGCCGGGCGTCTTCCGGCGTATATGCCAGCCCGGCATATCGGGAGGAGGAGGGGATCCATGTTGCGGTCGAGGATGTGCCCGCGCTGGGGAGCGCTCGTGGCGTTGGTGTGGCTCGGCTGGTGGGGGTCGGGGGGCGTGGCCGAAGGGGTCCAGGAGGGCCCACCGCCGTCGGGGGCGGGACACCTCGAGCGGCCCGAGGATCCACCGCTGCGCGTCTCTCCGGCCGAGCGGGTGACGAGCCCCGGCGTCACGGTCGTGCGGGGCAATCACGTCAGCGTTCAGGTGAACGTGGACGCGGCGGGCAACAACATCCTGGGCGACGCGGCCAACGAACCCTCGATTGCCGTGGACCCCACCGACCCCGCCAACATCGTCATCGGCTGGCGTCAGTTCGACACCGTGACCTCCAACTTCCGCCAGGCGGGCTACGCCTACAGTCACGACGGCGGAAGCACGTGGACCTTCCCCGGGGTCCTGCAACCCGGACAATTCCGCAGCGATCCCGTTCTCGCCGCCGACAGCCAGGGCCGCTTCTTCTATTACAGCCTGAGCTCGACGACGACGGCGGAAATGTTCTTCTCGGACGACAAGGGTGTGACCTGGAACGGTCCCATCCCGGCGCACGGCGGCGACAAGACCTGGATGGCGATCGACACGAGCGGCGGCATAGGCGAGGGCCACGTGTACACGACATGGAACTCGCAGTTCACGTGCTGCGCCCCCGGGACCGACTACACCCGCTCCACCGACAGGGGGCTCACCTACGAGGGGCCCTACGCCACGCCCTCCAAGCCCAAGTGGGGCACCCTGGCGGTGGGTCCCGACGGGGAACTCTACCTCGTCGGGACGCGGATCACGGCGCTGTCCTTTCCCCTCCCGCACCTGCTGCTGCGCTCGACCAGCGCCCGCGACCCCGCGCAGACGCCGACCTTCGAGCTCGTCACCGGCCTCGACCTGGGGGGCGAGACGATCACCGGGGGCACGCCCAACCCGGGCGGCCTGATGGGCCAGGTGTGGGTCGCGGTGGATGCTTCGTCCGGGCCCACGCGCGGTTACGTCTACGTGCTCGCCTCCGTGGATCCTGCGGGGGCGGATCCGCTGGACGTGATGTTCGCCCGCAGCGCGGACCGGGGCGAGACCTTCACGCCGCCGGTGCGCGTCAACGACGATCCTCCGGGCAGCAACGCCTGGCAATGGTTCGGCACGATGTCCGTCGCGCCCGATGGGCGCATCGATGTCGTGTGGAACGATACGCGTCACGATCCCTCCGGGGAGGTGTCCGAGGTTTTCTACGCGTATTCCACCGACGCCGGTAAGACGTGGTCCAAGGGTCTGCCCGTGACGCCCCCGTGGAACTCGCTCGTCGGTCACCCGAACCAGAACAAGATCGGGGATTACTACCACATGGTATCCGACGCGCGGGGCGGCATGCTGGCCTACTCGGCGACGTTCAACGGCGAGCAGGACGTGTGGTTCCTGCGCGTGGGCGACTGCAACGCCAACGGGACTCACGATTCGCAGGACATCGCGTCGGGTGCGAGCGAGGATTGCGACCGCGACGGCATCCCGGACGAGTGCGAGGAAGAGCCCGTCGTCTGCCTGGACTGCGACAACGACGGCGTATGCGAGCAAGGCGAGGATTGCACGACGTGCCCGAACGACTGTATTTCGGGAAGCGGCGGGTGCGGCAACGGGATCTGCGAGCCGGCGCTGGGCGAGGATTGTCTGTCCTGCGCCAGCGACTGTGCGGGCAGGCAGAAGGGCAACCCGGCCAACCGCTTCTGCTGCGGAGACGGGGACGGCGAGACCCCGGTGGGCTGTTCGGATCTTCGCTGCAGCACGACGGGCCAGAGCTGCAGCGATCTGCCGGCACCGCCGAGCTGTTGCGGGGACGGGGTTTGCGAGGGCGTCGAGAATTCCGCGAACTGCCGCGTCGACTGCGGTGGCGCGCCGTTCTGCGGCGACGGGTCGTGCGACGTGGGCGAGGACTGCCGCAGCTGCCCGGGCGACTGCGAGGGCAAGACGGGCGGCAAGCCCGAGAACCGTTTCTGCTGCGGGGACGGCACGGTGCAGCCAGCCGAGGGCGACGGGTCGCGCTGCGACGGCAATTTCTGAAGCAAACGGGGGACATGCCGCTGCCGCGGGCAACCCACCGCGGCATGTCCCCTTTCCCCCGCGTGCCATCGGCTCGCTTGCGCGCGCGGGCTCGCCTTCCTATGCTGCCGCCCCGTGCAAGGTCCGGCGAGTGGACCCGCGCGCCGCCCGGCAGGCTTCGCCGCGCTCGCGGCAGCGCTGCGGTCTTGGCGCACCGCGTCGGTGGTGCTCCTGTCGTTTTCTTCGGGCCTTCCTCTCGGTCTCGTCTGGATCGCCATCCCCGACTGGATGCGCGACATCGGCGTGGACCTCCGGCTCGTGGGTCTGTTCACGCTGGCCCAGGCTCCCTGGACCTTCAAGATGTTGTGGTCCCCGTTCATGGACCGCTACCGGCTCCCCTGGCTCGACCGCCGCCGCGGCTGGATCGCGCTGACCCAGCTCTGCCTGTGTTTGTGTGTGCTGCTGCTGGCGGGCGCGGGAGACGAGCCCGATACGCCCTGGGTCGTTTTCGCCCTGGCCCTGGCGATCGCCTTCGCCGGCGCCTCGCAGGACATCGTGCTCGATGCCTACGCCGTGGACGTGCTCCGGCCCGAGGAACAGGGTGTGGCCGTCGGCGCGCGGATCGCCGTCTATCGAGCGGCGATGTACGTTGCCGGAGGGTTAAGCATCACGTTCGCCGCGTCGTGGTCCTGGCCGCTGGTGAACGCGATGCTCGCCGCGAGCTTCCTGCCGCTCGCGATCGTCACGGTGCTCGCCCCCGAGCCCGAGGAAAAGGCGCCAGAACCGCGGACGCTGCGCGACGCCGTGTGGTTGCCGTTCCTGGGACTCCTTGCGCGCCATCGGGCCCTCGAGATCCTCGCCTTCGTCGTGTGTTACAAGCTTGCGGACAACCTCGCCGGGGCTCTCGTGCGCCCCTTCCTCCACGACATGGGCTACGACGCCGTGGACCGCGGTGCGGCGATTGCCACGGTGGGTCTCGCGGCCACGCTGAGCGGCACGTTCCTCGGGGGCGCGCTCAGCACGTTCCTCGGATTGGGCCATGCGCTGTGGATCTTCGGTTTCCTGCAGATCTTCTCCAACCTCGGCTACGTGTGGGTTTCCCTTTCCCCGGTGGATCGCGTGTTGATGTACAGCGCGGTGGCCTTCGAAAGCCTGACGTCGGGCATGGGCACCGGGGCGTTTTCGGTGCTGCTGCTGCGGATCACGCAGAGACGCTTTTCTGCCACGCAATACGCGCTGTTCTCGAGCCTGTTCGCGCTGCCGCGCCTCGCGGCGGGGCCGCTGGCGGGCTACATCGTGCATGCCCTGGGCTGGACCGTGTTTTTCTGGATCAGCATCGTGGCCGGCGTGCCCGGCATGCTGCTTCTCGGGCGCTTCGTGCCGCTCGGCACGCGGGAGCCCTCGTTTCCCGTGGAGCTGCCCCGCCGGCGCCAGCCCTTGAGGGCTTTCGACCTCGCGGCGCTGGCCGCCGTCGGTGCCCTCGCGGGAGGCGCCCTGGGGGCGGCCGTCGCGGCGACGTTGGCTGGCTTCGAAGCTTCAGGGGGCGGCTTCGACCTGTGGGCCGGCTGGCAGGCGCTCGTCGAGCCCCGTGGGGTGGAGGAATGGATCCGCACCTTCGGTGTGGTCGTTTTCGCCCTGTTTTCCGGGCTTTTCACGGCGGCGGCGGTCGCGGCGAAACGCGGCGCCGGCGCGGAAGGGGCCTAGCCCGCGCGAGGAGAAACGCCCCGCGCGAGCGCGCGCTATGCTGACCCGGAGACGGGCGGAGGGGGACGATGAGCCGTCGCGCCGGCGCGCACTGGTGGCTGGTCGCCCTGGTGGCCGGCTCGCTCGTGCTGGAGGCGGGCTGCTCCGTCCGTCGCTTCGCCGCGCGCAAGATCGGCAACGTGCTCGCTGCTGGGGGCGCGGTCTTCGCCTCCGACGAGGATCCCGAGCTGGTGCGGGATGCCGCGCCCTTCGCCCTGAAGACCTTCGAGGCGCTGCTGGCGGAGGTCCCCGACCATCTGCCGCTGCTGCTGGCGGCCTGCCGGGGCTTCGCGCAGTACACTCACGCGTTCGTGGGAACGGACGCGATCGCCGCCGAAGAGGAGGACTTTTCCCGTTGGGAGATGCTGCGCGCGCGGGGGTTGCGTCTCTACTTGCGGGCGAGGGACTACGGGTTGCGCGCCATCGAGGTCCGCTACCCTGGGGCGGCGGCGGCGCTGCGCACGCAGCCGGAGCGGGTGGCGCAGCGGCTCGGACCCGAGGACGTGGAGCTCGCCTACTGGCTGGCCGCGTCCTGGGGCGGCGCGATCTCGCTCGGCCGCGATCGTCCCGAGCTCGTGGCGGACTTGCCGGCCGTCCTTGCCCTCGCGCGCCGGCTGTTGGCCCTCGAGGAGGCGTACGGCGACGGTGCGGTGCACGAGCTGATGCTCGCGCTGGAGGCCCTGCCGGCCAACATGGGAGGTTCTCTCGAGCGCGCGCGCGAGCACTTCCGCCGCGCCGTCGAGCTCTCCGGCGGGAAGCTGGCGAGCCCTTACGTGAATTACGCCTGGAGCATCAGTGTCCAGGAGCAGGACCGCGACACCTTCGTCCGTATGCTCCAGCAGGCGCTTGCGGTCGATCCGGACGGGGTGCCTCAGTGGCGGCTCCATAACCGCATCGCGCAGCGGCGGGCGCGCGTGCTGCTGCAGCGCGTGGACTCGTTGTTCGTGGAGTGAGCGGGGAGGATCATGAGGCGCACCCGGAAAGCCTGGATCGCGACTTTGGCGCTGGCCGGGAGCGCGAGCACGGCGACAGCGGACACCGTGAAAATGGCCACGCTCGCTCCCGACGGCTCGCCCTGGCACCACGCGCTCAAGCGCATGGGGGCCGAGTGGCAGCAGGCCACCGACGGGCGGGTGCAGTTGCGCCTGTATCCGGGCGGTGTGGCCGGCAGCGACACGGACATCCTGCGCAAGATGCGCCTCGGCCAGCTCCAGGCGGCGGGGCTGACCGCGGCCGGCTTGTCGGAGCTCGATCCGGCCTTCAATGTCTTCTCCATCCCGCTGTTCTTCGGGTCCTTCGAGGAGTTCCGCTACGTGCGCGACGCCCTGGCGCCGGTGCTCGGAGCTCGGCTGCGCGAGCGAGGCTTCGTGGTCTTGCACTGGGGCTACGGCGGCTGGGTGTACCTGTTCGCCACGAAGCCGGTGCGGAGCGCGGACGAGCTGCGCCGGGTGAAGATGTTCACGGGGGCCGGCGACGAGGCGATGGCCGCGCTGTGGCGCGACAACGGCTTCGAGCCTCGCGTGCTGGCCTACACGGACATCTTGACGGGGCTGCAAACGGGCATGATCGAGGCGCTGCCGACCACCCCGCTCGCCGCGCTCTCGTTCCAGTGGTACCGCCACGCCCCTTACATGCTCGCGCTGGGAATCGCGCCGCTCGTGGGAGCCGCCGTGGTGGAGCGCGGTTCGTGGGAGCGGATCGCGCCCGAGGACCGCGAGCGGCTGTGGGCGATCGCCGAGCGAATCGGCCGCGACCTCGAAGCGGAGATCCCCGGCAAGGACGAGGCGGCCGTCGAAGAGATGCGCCGGCGCGGCCTGACCGTCATCCGTCCCGCCGAAGCGCGAGTGGAGCGCGAGTGGCGCGAGGTGGCCGAGGCCTTTGCCCGCGGGATGCGCCGGCGGATGGTGCCGCCGGAGATTTTCGATCTCGCGCTCGAGCACCGGCAAACCTTTCGCGCACGGGGGAGCGCCGCCGAGACCGCCGCCGGGGGAGCCGCCGAGTGAGACGGCTGGTGGCGTTGCTGGAGGAGATGCCCTCCGGCGTCGCCCTCGGCGCTATGGTCTGCCTGCCCCTCGCGGAGGTCGTCGTGCGGGCGGCGGCGGGTGGCGCCATCCCGGGGGGCCTCGCCCTCGTGCAGCACCTGACGCTGTGGGTGGCCTTTCTCGGGGCGGCGCTGGCGGCGCGCGAGGATCGGCTTCTCGCGCTCGCCACCGGGCAGTGGTTGCCCGCAGGCCGCGGGCGCGAGGTGGCGCGGGGGCTGGCCTACGCGGTTTCCGCGGCGGTCGCGGGTTTGCTGTGCCAGGCGAGCTTCGAGCTCGTGCGGCTGGAGCACGGGATCGGCGGGCTCGTTCTGCCGTGGCTACCGCGGTGGGTGGCGCAGCTTGCGCTGCCCGTCGGTTTCGGCGCGATCGCGCTGCGTCTCGGCTGGCGCGTGGCAGCCCGTCCCCTCGGGCGCATCCTGGGGTTCGCGTCGGCTCTGCTCGGGGCCTGGCTGGGCGCCTCCTACGAGGTCTGGGCCGGCGGGCCGTTGTGGCCGGCCCTGGTCGTCCTCTTCGTCTCCACGGCTCTCGGGGGGCCGATCTTCGCCGCCCTCGGCGGGATCGCGGCGTGGGCCTTCATCGTGGAGGGAATCCAACCCGCCGTGGTGCTCGCCGAAACCTACCGGCTGAGCGTGTCCCCCACTCTGCCGGCGATCCCGCTGTTCACGCTCGTCGGATTTCTCCTCGCGGAGGGCCGAGCTTCCGAGCGGCTGCTGCGCGTTTTTCGCGCCTTCTTCGGTTGGGTGCCCGGGGGCACCGCGGTCGTTTGCGCGATGCTCTGCGCGTTTTTCACGGTGCCGACAGGGGGTTCGGGCGTGACGATCCTCGCCCTGGGAGGCCTGCTCCTGCAAGCGCTGTTGCGCGACGGGTACCGCGACCGCTTCGCCGTGGGACTTCTCACGGCCTCCGGCTCCCTGGGATTGCTGATCCCGCCGGCGCTGCCGTTGATCCTCTACGGCATCGTGGCGGAAGTGCCCATGGAGCGGCTGTTCCTCGGCGGCGTCGTGCCGGGAGCGCTGCTCGTGTCGTTGATCGCCCTGTGGGGCGTACGCGAGGGATTCCGCACGGGACGTCGCGCCCCGTTCGATGCGGCAGAGGCTAGGCGCGCGCTGTGGGAGGCGAAGTGGGAGCTGGCGCTGCCGGTGGTGGCGCTGGTGGCGATCTTCGGCGGCTTCGCCACCCTCGTCGAAGCGGCGGCGCTCACGGCGGCCTACACCCTTGTCGTTCAGTGCCTCGTGCATCGCGAGATCTCGCTCGGCCGCGGCCTGTTCCGGGTGCTGACGAAGTGCAACGTGCTCATCGGCGGCGTGCTGTCGACCCTGGGCGTGGCCATGGGCCTGACGAACTACCTGGTGGACGCGCAGATCCCGCAACGCATGCTGGCGTGGGTGCAGGGGCGCATCGACTCGCCCCTCGTGTTCTTGCTGTGCCTGAACGTGTTTTTGCTCCTCGTCGGCTGCCTGATGGACATCTTCTCGGCGACCGTCGTGGTCGTGCCGTTGATCGTGCCCCTGGGCCTGGCCTACGGCCTCGACCCCGTCCATCTCGGGATCGTCTTCGTCGCCAACCTGGAACTCGGTTACTTGACCCCGCCGGTGGGTTTGAACCTGTTTCTCGCCTCGTATCGCCTCGAGCGGCCGTTGCTCGAGGTCTGCCGCGCCGCCCTGCCCGGGCTCGGGATCCTGGCGGTCGGTGTCGTGCTCATCACGTACATCCCGCCCCTGACCACCACCCTGCCCCGCCTGCTCCAGCCGTGATGGCGGGTGACACGGAAGTCAAGGTCAGGAGCCCGAAGCGGGGACGCGCTCGCGGTTGCCTGTGCCCTGACCCCACGAGGAGGGCGGGTCGGCTGGCCCCCGGGGAGCCGCGGTAGAGGAAGAAGAACACCTGGCCCCGGGGCGGGTTCCGCGGGGTCCTCGTGGCCGGCCGTGCTGTTGTCCCGCGAGTCGTTCTCGAGGCATACGACGGGACCGAGATCCACCGTGTCGCCCAGGATCCGGACGTTGGCCAGATCGCCACGGATGACGTCGTAGAGCGCGAATTGCGGCTCGACCGTCCAGCGCACGACCGTCGGCGCCGCCTGGCTCACCTCGATCGCGGCGGTCGCGTCCAGATCCACGGCGAACAACTCCCACGACCCGTCGGGATTGCTCCCGTCGCGGTCGCCGTCGGAGAGGAAGACGGCGCGGCGCCCGTCTTCGTTGGGCACGCTCGGGAAGCTCGAACCGAAGGAACCGGCCCCCAAGCCGCCGTCCGGCAAACCGCCGACACGCTCGACGGTTCCGACCCGAGGGATTCGCCCCCAGCGGGTCGGTCGTGGCGATGAAGGCCACGCGGTTGCCGGAGCCCGCGAAGGCGAACCCGGCGATCGTGCCGGTCTCCGTGGCGGGATGAGCGGTGAGCTGCGTCAAGCCGCTGCCGTCGGCCTTCATGACGAACAGCTCGGCGCTCGAGTCGGGTTGGTTCCCAGCGGATCGGAGCGGGAGAGAAAGGCGAGCCACTGGCCGTCGTCGCTCACCGCAGGCCCACTGGCGACGCCCCGATCGAAATCCGCGATCTGCTGGCGTGCCTGGGTCGACACATCGAAGCGCTGGATCTGGGGATGCGCCAGCGGATCCCCTCCCGCGAGATTGTGCGTCGACGCGTAAAGGATCTGCGTTCCTGTCCCGTCCAGCGGCCGATGGCTGTACAAGACGCGCAGCGGCTGCGGGTGCGTGAGGGCCGTCACCGAACCGGCGAGGGCCCCACCCGGCAGACACCCTACGAGCGCCGCGGCCGTGCTGGCGAGCAGCACGCCGCCCCTTCTTGGTCGTGCGCGCATGAGCGATCCTCCCCGCAGGCTGCGCTTGCTTGTACCGCGCGCCGGAGCCGCCGTCAACAGCCCGCGCGGAAGGTTCGCTCGTGCTTGCGGGCTGCGCTTGCGGACGGTCGGTCCGCAGGGTTCCCCTCCGCGGCTGGAGCGCGAGCGGGGGGCGACTGGCAGCGGGACAGGCGGTCCCGGAGCTCAGCGGGCCGGGGCGCCCACCGGCGTTTCCTTGTAGATCTCCATGATCGCCCGCAGGAGCTTGAGCGCCTCGTGGCGCGGGCGCTGGAACGAGTTGCGGCCGATGATGGAGCCATTCCCCCCGCCGTCCCGGATGGCCCGCACCTGTTCCAGCACTTCCGCGTCGGAGCTCTTGCTGCCCCCCGAGAAGACGACGATGCGCCGCCCGTTGAACGCCGCCTGCGTCACGTGCCGCACGCGCTCGGCGAGAGTTTGAATGGGGATCTTCTCCTTCTCGTAAACCTTCCGCGCCGCCTCCTGTTCGATGTGAGCGCTCGGCAGCTTGACCTTGATGATGTTCGCGCCGAGCTGAGCCGCGATATGCGCTGCGTAGGCCACGACGTCCAGCGCCGTTTCGCCTTCGCGGGACAAGTGGGAACCTCGCGGGTAGGACCAGACGACGACGGCCAGCCCTGCCGCCTTGGCCTCCTCCGCCAATGCCTGGAACTGTTCGTACATGCGCCCCGCGTGGGCCGAGCCGGGGTAGACCGTGTAACCGACGGCACAGCAGCCGAGCCTCAAGGCGTGCTCCACGCTGGCGGTTCGCACGGAGATGGGATCCTGGTCCGAGTAGAGCACCTCGTGACTGTTCAGCTTCAGGATCAGAGGGACCTCCCCCGCATAGCGCGCGGCTCCCGCTTCGATGAAGCCCAGCGGCGCGGCGTAAGCGTTGCAACCCGCCTCCAAGGCAAGCTCGAAATGGTAGAGCGGGTCGTAGGCAGGCGGGTTGGGCGCGAAGGAGCGCGCGGGCCCGTGCTCGAACCCCTGGTCCACGGGAAGAATCACGAGGCGCCCCGTGCCGGCGAGGGTGCCGTGGTTGAGGATGCGCGCGAGATTCGTGCGCACGCCCGCGTTCTCGCTTTCGTAGTTGGCCAGGATCGCTCTCACCCTTTCCGTCATGGTTCCTTCGCTCCTTGTCTCATCGGACCCGGCTGGCCGGCGCTCGCCCGCGCCTGCCGCTGGGCCCTATCGTGGCGCATGCCCACTCGCGGTGCAAGCGCGGAAACCTCCCGGCCCTGGTCCTGCAGTCTGGCGCGGGCTGGCCGCTCCGCGCTGACCCCCGGCGCCACCCCGAGCGCTGGCGAACGGCGCTCGCGCTCAGCGACGCGCCCGCCACGACGACATGGCGAGCACGAGGCAGGCCACCACGCTCACCAGCAGCAGCATGCCGGAGGGCATCCACTTGCCGGTCTTCGCGAGCCGCATGCCGAAGGTGACGCACAGAGCCAGGGCCACCAGCGCCCCCAGGGCATACCCCGCGGCGGGCGCCCCGCGGCTCCAACCCCAGGCGGCGGCGAGAAGCAGCCCGCTCGCCAGCCCAGCGGCGAGCGACGCCCGGGATCCCGCTGTCGCGTAGCCCGCGATCCCTCCGACGACGAGCAACACCGCGTAGGCCAGCAGCACCACTTGCGGTACCGTCATTTCCTGTCCCCTCGTTGTGGCTTGTGGTAACGGATCGGTAGATCGAGCAGCGTGCGCAGCCCGGGCTGGAGCCCTTCGATCTGGAGCAGATCGTTGGCCAGCCGCGCGGCTGTCGCCACGTCACCGGACATGCCCCCGACGAACCGCAGGTCGAGCGAGGGTTCCCCCGCGACGCGGATCGCGTCCTCGGAGTCCGCACCCGCATACGCTTCGAGTTCCAGGCGCACGCACTCGCGGCCTCCGGCGCGCAGCACGAGCCGCTGCCGGATGCCCAGCACGCGACCCGCCTCGATCAGCCGGTCCCCTGCTATCGTTCGGGCCCCCGCGACCAGGGGCTCGAGGTGCTCGTCGAGATCGCGCGCCGCGGGCGCGCCGATGGCGTCCGCCACCAGGTGCGCGGACTCGGGGAAGCCCACGTGTCCGATGCGTCCGCGGCGCGAGGCCTCGTCGAACTCTTCGCGTGTCATGCCCACGCCGACCTTGTCCTGAAAGGGCCGGCGGCGGGTGGCCGCGTTGAGCCGCCTCCGGACCGCCACGTGTTCCACCTGCGCGCACGCCGCGAGCACCGTCACCACGAGCTTGTCCATCACGAAACCGGGGTTGACCCCGGAACCGAGGACCACGGCGCCACCCGCCCGGGCCGCAGTGTCGAGACGCCGCGCGAGCTCGGGCTGGGTGCGCCAGGGATAGGCGAGCTCTTCGCAGCTCGAGACCACGTGGATGCCCCGCTCCACGCACGGCTCGAGTTGGGGAAGCGCGTCGCGCAGCCGCGAGCTCGTGGCATGGAGGGCCAGGCGGGGCTGCGCGCGCTCAAGGGCGCTTTCCAGATCCGGGGTCACCCGCAGACCGGTCGGGCCCGTGCCGAGCAGTTCCCCGGGATCGCGACCCGCGAGGTGCGGGTCGCGATCCACTGCCGCCACGAGCTGCAGGCCGCGACGCCAGGCGAGCGCTCCCGCAGCGCAGCCGATGGGCCCGAGGCCGATGATGGCGAACGTCCGCGTCTCCACGCCGGGCCGATTATGCCCGAACCTCTTGGTTCGCGGGCGGGGAGCGAGAAGCCCTCGCCCGCATCTTACCGCCCCGCTCAGCGCGCAGCGCACGGGCCAATCGCCGCGCCGCTCTCCAGCGCCTTCAGCGCGCGTGCGAGGTCGCCGGAGCTGGGGTCGCCCCCGGGCGCGGAGACCTCGAGGCAGCGCAACGGGGCGTACCAACCCTCGTGCTCCAGCTCCCCCTCGAGCTGCAGGGCCGCCGCGCTTGGCCGGTCGCCGGTGAGGCGCAGCCGCACGCGCGCCGGAGACGTCGGGGATGGGACCGGAAGATACTCGATGGACTCGATGCGCAAGCCCCGCAGGGCTTGCGCGACCCGTGCGTTCTGGAGAAGCGCCCGCAGGAGCATCCACCCCAGGGGACGGGCAGGGGTCGGGGGCCGCGCCG
Source organism: Acidobacteriota bacterium (assembly GCA_037447115.1). Classification (GTDB taxonomy): domain Bacteria; phylum Acidobacteriota; class Polarisedimenticolia; order Polarisedimenticolales; family JBBIHH01; genus JBBIHH01. The sequence continues at coordinate 106,284 of JBBIHH010000003.1, read as the reverse complement.
GGCCGCGAAGCTGCGGCATGGAGACGACACGGTAAAAGCCAAAGACCTCCCGCTCGGGGTCGTAGGCCATGACGAGAGGAACCTGCACGCGCACGCGCGTCGGCGGGGCGAGCCACCGCCGCAGCGTGTCCCACCGGGCCGCGAGGTCCGGCTGCGCGGCCGGGCTCCCCGCGGCGAGCAGCTTTCGGCAAAAGCGAAGCTCCAGGCGGCGGGCGAGTTCCGCGGCTTCGATATCGCCCAGCCATTCGGCCAGGACCCGGGCGGCGAGGGGAGGTTCGATCTCGTGCCGGCGCTCCAGCGCCGACTGCAGCGCTCGCTGGCGCGCCTCGGGAACTCCTTCCCGGCGCAACTGCTCCAACAGCGCCTGCTGACCGGGGCGCTCCAGCTCGCGGATGCGCGCCTGGGCCCAAGCCCGATAGGCCGGCGACCACTCGAGCAGCGCACGCGCTAGCGCTTCCCGCGCGCGGAAGAAGGTCAGGCCCTGGATCCACGCTTCGTCCATCCCCTCGCCCGCCGCTAGGCCTCGCGCCGACGCGGCTCGCTCCAGGAGGCTGTCGACGGCGGTTTCGGGCGAGCGGTGGCGCTCCGCGACGAAGTCCGGGTCCGGGGCGTAAAAAACGAAAGGACGCTCGGAGACGACCGCCTCGCGGTCCATCTCGAGGCGCAACTTCCCGCTCCGGTTCCAGACCCGGTGGTCGTAAAGCACGCTGGGCTGGACCAGCACATCCACGATGCGCCCTGCAATTTGCCCGGTCTGGGTCGGCGGAGTCATCTCCAGAAAAGGGCCGGACGTCTGCGCCGGCCAGGCCGCGAAACGCAAGCGACCGGACGGAACGTGCGGTGCCTCGAGGCGGCTGTTGTGCGAGTCCTCCTCCGCATCGTCTCCGAGGGTTTCCACCAGACTCGCCATCCGCGACGTTGCCGACCAGACAGGCCCGGCCGCACGGAGCCTGCAGGGAAACGAAGGAAGCACCCGCACGCGGACCCGCGTTGCGGTGCGCGGCTCCTTTGCCGGCTCGTAGGCCAGAAAGCGGAGAGCATCGAGGCGCGCGCGCGCGGCCGCGAACGCGGCGCGCAGGCCGGAGGGGTGGCGGGCTTCGATGAGGGTACCCCCCGTACGGCGGGCCAGCTCCGTCAGAGCCATGCGCGGAGGCGGCCCGGGTCCCGACCCGCGGGAGCTGAGTTCCAGGCCGACGGGGAACAGGGTCAGCCAGGGGATTGCCGAGGCGAGCTGAGCGACGCTACGCGCCGTGTTCCATGGAAGGCTCACGACGTCTCCCCCGTCCGTGAAGAGGACGAGGACCTTGTATTCCGGAAAAGACGCGAGATAACGGAGCAAGGCGTCGGCGGCGTCCCACAGGGCGGTGTTGGCTCCCGGCTCGAGGGCATGGATGGCAGGGCGCAGACGCGCCAGGTCCGTCGTGGGGGGAACGCGCAGGACCAGATCGTCGTCGAAGGAGGCCAAGAGCACGGACTCGCCGGGGGGAAGCTGTGCGATGTATTCCAGGGCGCCCTGTTTCGCCGCCTCGAGCCGCCCCCGCTCGCCCATGCTGCCACTCGTGTCGAGCAGCAGCGCGTGAACACGGCTGAAGGGGGCGCGATCCACCCCCGCGACCGCCACGGGCTCTCCGTCTACCTGTAGCTCGATCTGCCGCGGATCGAGGGAGTCGCAGCCCCCCGGGGCGCCGCCCCGGGGGGTGGCCACGACGGGGACGAAGGCGCGGCGCACCTCCACGCGCTCTCTGGTGGGGTAGGCCGGAGCGGCAAGGGCGAGTCCGAGCGCGAGCAGGGTGCCCCCAAGGAGAGGCGAGCGCGCCGCGGAAACGGCTCTACGAGCCGAGGACGGTTCGCGGAGGATGGCCCGGAGCCAACCGGTAGCGGGTGCCGCGGCGCTCGCCCAGTTTCTCGAGCACGCCCCGCTCGACGAGCCGCCGCAGGTTGTCTTTGAGCGTGTTCCGGTTGGCGCCCGTGACCTTGAGGAACAGACGCGCGCTGGCCACGCCATGCTCATGCAAGGCCTCCACGATCTTGCGCTGCAGCGGCGTGAACTCCAGCTTCTTGTGCTCCTCCTCCAGGCTCGACCGGGCCCGCTGGGCATGAAGCTGGAGCGAATCCAGGAAGAAGTGGATCCATGGGCGGACGTCCGCTCCGCCGGTCCACAGATGCGTCTGGGCACTGTCGAGCGCTTCGAAATAGGCCTCGCGCCGCTCCTCGAGCACCCGCTCCAGGCTCGCGTAGGGCAGGTGCGCGTAGCCCACGCGGTGCAGCAGATGCCGCACCGTCAGGTGGGCGAGGCGCCCGTTGCCCCTCGGGAACGGACAGACGGCCACGAAATAGAGCATGTAGAGCCCGATCACGAGCAGCGGGTGGTTGCGCCGTCCCCGGAGTTCGAGTTCGAGCCACGTCACGAGCTCCTCCATCGTCTCCGGGATCAGGCGAGGGGGCAGCGTCTGGATGACGCGCCCGAGGGCCCGGCCTTCCTTGTCGAAGACCTCGAGGTGGTAGGGCTCCGTGCGCCACGGGCTCGGCGGGGGAGGATCCTCCTCGGATCCCAGGACGACCGCATGCAGGCGCTGGATCGCCTCCGTCGTCACGAGAGTCCCGGGCTCCGGGAACGGGCGCTCCAGGGCCCGCGTGTAACCGAGCACCTCGTGCCCCTCTCGCAAGGGCACGGCCTTGCCCGAGAGCAGGGCAGCCACCTCGTCTTCGCTCACCCGGATGCCCGCCATGCGGCAGGAGGCGCACGTGGATTCGACCAGCGCCCGTTGCCGGATCGCGCGCAGCCGGTTCTCGGGCAGGGAGACCGTAGCGAGGACGCCTCGCTCGTAGTCCAGCTTGGAGAGCCTAGTGGATATCTCCCGCGTCAGCGGGACCTCGACAATCATGGCGGCCAGAATCTAACACCCGCTCCCACCCAATGCAATGGGTGGTTTCGGGTGCCGAAACCGCTATTGGACGACGTGTCCAAGAAATTTGAACAGTTAGCTATGTAGCTTTTTAAATCTGTATCGACGCTTGCGCCGCTCGCGCCTACCCAAAAGCATAGTTTTGGAGCGAACCTCCACGAATCGATCCGCCGGTTCACAGTCGTTTCGATATCGTAACCGGCGCGCTGAGCTCGATGGTGACGACCGTCCCGGCGCTGATTGCGACTTCTTCGCCTTCGGTCTTGGCGGCGATCGCCGTTCCGGCTGCCGCCCCCACGATCGCCCCGATCAGGGTTCCCTTGGCCTCGTCGTCGCGCTTGAGCATGCGGCCGAGAAGCGCCCCGCCGGCTGCCGCCCCCCCGATCGTGGCCGCGTCCTTCTTGGTTTCGCTTTTCCCCAACTCCGCGAAGGCCGCCTCGACCCTGCTCGTCTGGCCGTCAGGAAGCTCCAACTGGGTGAACTCGACCGCCAATTTGGCGCGACCTCCGATTTTCTTCTTCAACGGGACCGCCTCCGTCACGGTCCCGTGGACCACGGAGCCCCTGGGGATCACCACTTCCCCGCTGTCGACGACATCGTTCACGACTCTCGCGCGGAAGCTATCGCCCGGCTGGCTCGTGGCGCTGGAGATAGGATCTAGGAACTCGATGTCCAGCCGCGTCCCCGCGGGAGCGGTGAGTTCCACGATGCGCGGCTCGGGGACCTTCGGCTCAGGCTTGGGGGCCGTGGGAGCCGGTGCGGCGGACGGGGCCCTGGGTACCGGTGCGGGGGATGGGGCCGTGGGGGCCGGTGCCTTTGCGCTCGCAGGCGCCTGCGGCGGCGCCGGGGCCTCCGCGAGCTCCTCACCCGTGGCTTCCGGCTGAGGTGTGCCTGTCGCACACGCCACCCCGAGGCCCGACAGCAAGGCCAGGCCGAGCAACTTCGCGAATGCGTGGGATTTGCGTAACACCCTTTGCCTCCCTCTCGCCCCGAGCCGGCCTTCGCGGGCGCTCCCACAGGAATGCCCCTCAGCCCTCGGGCTCGCTCGTCTCCCGCACCCAGCGTGCGGGCATCTCGAAGGAGTGTAGCACCAGCCCGGACAGAAGCTTGGGCGAGAACCACGTGCTCTTGGGAGGCAGGATCCCCCCAGCGTCGGCCACGCTTCGGATGTGCGAAATGGAGACAGGATGGAGCACGAAACCCGCCGAGTGCGTTCCGTCCCGAACCTTGCGCACGACCTCGTCCAGGCCCCGCTCCCCACCCGCGAAATCGAGCCGCTGGTCGCGCCTGGGATCGGTGATTCCGAGGAGCGGGCCCAGGATCCGCTCATCCAGCAACGAGACATCGAGCAGGGTCCCGGATCTTTCGCCTTCGTAGCGCAGCCGGTACGTCCTCGAGCCCAGGACGAGCCCGAAGGTTCCGGGCCTGGGGGGTCTCGGATCGGGCGCGGGCTCTAGCGCGAAGCCCTGGTGGCGCAGCGCCTCCAAGAACGTTTCCGGCGTGTGGTCCCCGAGGTCGCGCACGAGCCGGTGGTAACCCTCGATGCGCAGCTCGTCTTCCGGAAAGAGCGCCGTGAGGAAAAAGCGCCGGGGGGAACCCTGAGGCTGCCCCTCCCCCACCCGCGCGCCCGCCTCTGCCCGGTGATGGCCGTCGGCGATGTAGGTGGCGGGCAGGGAGGCGGAGGCTTCGCGGATGAAGGCAAGCGACTCGGGATCGGCAACCTGCCACAGGCGGTGCCGTACTCCGTCGGCCGTGAAGTCCACTTCGGGTGGCCGTGCAGTCACAGCGCGCAACCGCTCCCGGAGAGGCTCCAGGGGGGTGTGGAACTGCTGCACTAGACCTGTCTGGGCCCCGACGGCCTCCATGTGGCGGATCCGATCGAGCAGTTTGTCCTCCCGGGTCTGTTCGTGGCGGCGCACCCGCCGCTCTTCGTAATCCTCGACCGCCATCAAGCCGACGAGGCCAAGTTGCCGGTGATGGGGTGTTTGCAATTCGTAGGCGTAGTAGGCCAGTCTGGGGTCGAACACGAGCCGGTGGCCGTGGACGAGCTCCGCGAGCCGGCGGCGAGCTGCAGCGTAGAGCTCTTGCTCCGGCGGGGCCTCGCCCGTGGGGAAGAGCGCTTCGGGGCGGATGACGCCGATGAAGCTCTCGGGCTCGCGCCGCGCGCGGTCTTGTGCCTCCTGCGTGCTCACCACGTCGTAGGGCGGGCAGGCGATGCGCGCAGCGAGATCGGAGCGCGCGCGCAGGGCTCGGAACGGGAGGAACTTCATGCTTTCGCCGGGACAGCCGCGCATGGTAGCGCGGGAGAGCCTCGGCGCCCCTGCACGCTCGCCGGGCTTCGACAGTGCAAGAGCGCGCGGCAGGGCGAGTATAATCCCCCGCTCGCACTTCCGGAGCGCGGATCGCCTGGGTCCGGCGTGGGAATCCCGAGCGGTCGGCAGCCCGAGAGCGATCGCGGTCTCCGAGGGAGCCGAGGTGAGCCGACCGCAGGGGAAGGTCCGACGGAAGGTCCGCTGCGCCTTCGTGCTCGGCGCGTTCGTGGCGGCAGGCGTGGCCCGGGGCGAGGTGCCGTCCTCGCGGGTGATCGGGGCGGCTCTCGTGGAAGGGCGAGCCTACGGGACGCTCGCGGAGCTGACAGACGGCATTGGACCCCGCCTGAGCGGCTCGCCCCAGCTCGAACGGGCCATCGCCTGGGCTGTGGCGACCCTGGAGCGCGCGGGAGCGGACCGCGTATGGACGGAGACGGTCCGCGTGCCGCGGTGGGTCCGCGGCCGGGAGGAGGCCTGGCTCGTCGCTCCGGCGGCCCATCAGCTCGTGGTCACGGCGCTCGGCGGCAGCGATCCCACGCCTGCCGAGGGCATCGAGGCCGAAGTGGTCGAGGTCGCGGCCTTCGAGGAGCTCGAAGCTTTGGGCGAGGCCGGGGTGCGCGGGAAGCTCGTCCTCTACAACCGCAAGATCGAGCGCGAAGGCGGGCGCGAGCGTGGCTACGGCTCGGCCGTGGAGCTGCGGACGCGGGGTGCCATCCAGGCCGGGCGTTTGGGAGCGGTGGGGGCGCTGGTGCGCTCGCTCGGGACGGCGGATTATCGGCTGCCTCACACGGGCGCGATGCTCTACGAGGACGGTGTGCCGCGGATACCCGCCGCCGCCGTGACTGCCGAGGACGCCGAGCTCATCCACCGGTTCCTCGCGAGCGGGGCGCGCGTGCGGGTCCGCCTCCTGCTCGGGTGCCGCAACGAGGGAGAGGTGGAGTCTGCCAACGTCTTGGCGGAGCTGCGCGGGCGCGAGAAGGAGGCGGAGATCGTGCTCATCGGCGCGCACCTCGATTCGTGGGATCTCGGCACCGGGGCTCTCGACGACGGTGCGGGTGTGGCGGTCGTGATCGAGACGGTACGACTGCTCGCTGGACTCGGAGAACGACCGCGCAGGACGGTGCGGGCGGTGCTCTTCACGAACGAAGAGAACGGCCTGCGCGGGGGCCTCGACTACGCGCGCCGGCACGCCGACGAACTCGGCAACCACGTGGCGGCCATCGAGTCCGACTCCGGAGCGGGGGCGCCGCTTGGTTTTCGCGTGAGCGCCGGGCCGGGCGGCGCTGACCGCTTGCGCGAGCTCATGAGGCCGCTTGCCGTGCTGGGCTCCGGCCAGGTCGCCGAGCCGGGCGGTGGAGCCGACATCGGGCCGCTGCGGCAGGCCGGTGTGCCGCTGATCGGTCTCTGGCAGGACACGACCTACTACTTCGACTATCACCACACGGCGGCCGACACCCTCGACAAAGTCGACCCGGACGAGCTCGCCAAGAACCTCGCCGCTCTCGCCTGGCTGACCTACGCCCTGGCCGAGTACGACCCACCCCTCGCCCGGCTGCCCTGAGCGCTCGCTTGGGGGTGGCGAGACCTAACCCATTCAGGACGAATCGTTTGGACGCCCGCTGCCGGTCCCCGTGCCCGGCGCAGGACGAGGGACTATGTTCGAAGGGTGCGGCGCGGGATCGGATTCGTGGCTCTGGTCGTCGTCGCGGCCGTCGTGTTGCTGATCGCGGCGAAAGCCTCCTCCAGGCACGCGGCGCGCGCGATCGAGGTCGGCCGCCCGAGCTTCGGGGCGGCGGCACCCCCTCCCGTTCAGGCGCCCCTCCGCGTTCTCCCCGGCCTGGAGGAAATGAAGCGCGGCGTGGACTCCCACAGGGGGCAACTCCGAGAGACGCTCCAGCAAGTACAAGCCGACTGAGCCCGGCCTCGGGTCCGATGGCGGCACCGGAGCGACCGGGCGGCTTCGGCTTCGCCTGGCCAGCGGCCCGGCCGGAAGCGGCTGCTAGAATGGCCCGTCGCAGATTCACTCGGCAGCGAGAGCGGCCGCGCGGCGACCGAGGGGCGCCGTCCCGGCGCACCGGCAGCCACGCGGCCGAGCCGAGGAGTCCTCGAAGCATGCCGCACGGAGTCTTTCGGGTTCCCGTCCCGCGCAACGAGCCCGTGCTTTCCTACGCCCCCGGCACGCCCGAGCGGGCCGCGGTCCGCGCCGAGCTCGCGCGCATGGCGGAGCAGGTCATCGAGATCCCGGCGCGCATCGGCGGCCGCAAGGTGCGCACGGGTCGCGTGGCTGAAGCCGTGATGCCCCACGACCACGGCCACGTGCTGGCGCGCTGGCATCGTTGCGGGCCCAAGGAGGTGGAGCGGGCGATCCAGGCGGCGCTTCGTGCCTGGGAAGACTGGTCCCGACTCGATTGGCGGGATCGGGCGTCCGTGTTCCTGAAGGCCGCGGAGCTCCTGGCGGGTCCCTACCGGCAGGTTCTCAATGCGGCGACGATGCTCGGCCAGTCGAAGACAATCCACCAAGCCGAGATCGACGCGGCCTGCGAGCTCGCCGACATGTGGCGCTTCAACGTCTACTACATGCAGGAGATCTACAGCCAGCAGCCCCTCTCCGCGCCCGGCGTCTGGAACTACGTCGAGCACCGACCGCTCGAGGGGTTCGTTTTCGCTGTGACACCCTTCAACTTTACGAGCATCGCGGGCAACCTGCCCACCGCGCCCGCCATCATGGGCAACACGGTCGTCTGGAAACCCGCCTCCTCGGCCATCTATTCCGCTCACTTCATCATGGAGGTGCTCGAGGCTGCGGGTTTGCCCCCGGGAGTGATCAACATGGTTCCCGGCTCCGGCGCGGAAGTGGGCGATGTGGCCCTCGACAGCCCGGAGCTCGCGGGCATCCACTTCACGGGATCCACGGCCACCTTCAAGGGGATGTGGGAGCGCATTGGCCGCAACATCCAGCGCTACAAGTCCTACCCGCGGATCGTGGGGGAGACGGGAGGCAAGGACTTCGTCTTCGCCCACGCGTCGGCCGACATTCCGGCGCTGGTCACGGCCTTGATCCGCGGCGCCTTCGAGTACCAGGGCCAGAAGTGCTCTGCCGTCTCGCGCGCCTTCATCCCGGTCTCCATCTGGCCGAAAGTCAAGGCGCAGCTCCTGGAGCAGGCGGCCGAAATCCGCATGGGCGACCCCCGGGACTTCACCAACTTCATGTGCGCCGTCATCGACGCTGGCGCGTTCCGCTCGATCAAGCGCTACGTGGATTACGCCAGGCGTGCCGCCGAAGCCGTCGTGCTCCACGGGGGCCGGTGCGATGACCGCCAGGGCTACTTCATCGAGCCAACCATCGTCCAGGCCAAACGGCCCGACATCAAGCTCATGCGCGAGGAGATCTTCGGCCCCGTCTTGACGATCTACGTCTACCGCGACCGCGACGAAGATCAGGCCCTCGACCTCTGCGACCGCGGCACCCCGTACGCCCTGACCGGTGCGGTGTTCGCCCGGGACCGCCTGGCCCTCGCCCGCATCGCCCGCCGACTCACGCACGCCGCCGGCAACTTCTACATCAACGACAAGCCCACCGCCGCCATCGTCGGACAGCAGCCCTTCGGCGGGGGTCGCGCCTCGGGAACCAACGACAAGGCAGGCGGGATCCAGAACCTTTTCCGCTGGGTCAGCCCGCGGGCGATCAAGGAGAACTTCGACCCGCCGCGGGATTTCCGCTATCCGTTCATGGCACCCGAGGAATGAGCCCCCGGCAGGTGCTCGCGGTCCGGTCGCCCGCCGCCCGCGCGCACCGGCGCCGCCCGCGGCCGCCTTGGGCCGCCGCGCCTGCACCCCTCGCCGTTCCTCAATCCCCGATCAGGTGCGCCGCGATGCGCCGCCGCCGCGCCCCTTTCCGGTGCTCGAACAGGTAGATTCCCTGCCACGTCCCGAGCGCAGGCGCGCCCTCCACGACGGGGATGGAAAGACTCGTGGCCGTGAGCGCGGTGCGCACGTGCGCGCTCATGTCGTCCGGCCCCTCGGAGCGGTGAACGAACATGGGGTCCCCGTCCACCACCAGCCGGCTGAAAAAGCGCTCCAGATCGTGCCGCACGTCCGGGTCCGCGTTCTCCTGAACCACGAGCGATGCGCTGGTGTGGCGCACGTGGAGCGTGAGAAGCCCGGTCGTCACCCTGCACCCCCCCACCCACGCCACGACCTCCTCCGTGAACTCCACGAGGCCCTTGCCCCGCGTGGCAATGACGAACTCCGTGGCGTACTGGCGCACGCCCGCCTCCACCCCATCGCTGCGGATCCCCTATTCTAGCCGCGTGACGCTGAGCCCTGAAGGACGCCGCGGGGAAAGGTGCCACTGGCTGCGGGCGGTTGTGCTGCTCGCGCTCGCGCTGGCCGGCTGTGCGTGGTGGGCCCGCGACCTGCCGCGGCGGTGGGTGGAATCGGTGCTCGCCGAAGCCCTCGGGGCTCGGGTGCGGGTCGGGTCGGTGCGGTTTCGCTTCGGCGGCGAACTCAAGCTGGGGGAGGTGGAAGTGCGAGACGTCGCGAGCGAGCCCCGCCTCGCGCAGTTGCACGTGGGGGAGCTCGTGGCCCGCGGCTCCTGGCGCGCCATGCTGCGGGGCCGTTTCGAGGTCCTCGAGCTCGCCGGCGTGCGCGGGACCCTGGCGTCCGCCCCGTCCTCCCCGCCGGGGCAGGTCGCCGAGCCTCGAAGCGTCCTGGCGCGGCAGCTGCTCGTCCGCGACGCCCGCTTCGGAGTCGCCACGACACCGGCGGAGATCGATCTGGAGGCGACGCTGCATGATTTGGGCACGGCGATCCACGGAAACCTCCACCTGAGAGTGCGCCAGGTCTCCATGCACCCCCTGCTCGCGCTGCTCGACCTCCCTGCGCCGCCCTTCAGCGGCGCCGCCGAGGAGATCGAACTACGCGCCGATTTTTCTTCCGGCCGGGTGCTCCGCTACGAAGGAAGGCTCCGCGGCATCGAGGTCCAGGCAGGCGGTGCGGCGCTCGGCATCGAGCGCTTGTCGTTGAAGGGACGGCTCGACGCGGGCGAAGGCTCGCCGCTCGCAGGGCAGGCGCTGGCGGAAGCTACGGGGATTCGGGTAACGACCTCCGGAGGAGGCGCGCGCGTGGAGGTACCCGATTCGACACTGGAAGCCCGGGTAGAGGGTCTGCCCGGAGAGGGGCGGATGGTCGAGCTGCACGCGCGTCTCGTCCAGCCGCATTCGGGCTATGTGCGGGCCGTGGTGGACCGCGACAGCCTGCGCATCGCCCACCTGCGGGTGGACCTGCGTCGCGTGAGCGTCGCCGCGCTGGCGCGAGCGTGGAGCATCCCCGGAGTGGAGCCGACGAGCGGCGAGGGGGATCTCACCGTCGAGGGCGAACCGCGCGAGCGGCTGCGCGTGCAACTCGGGGTCCGCGAGCTCGGCGGTCGGTGGCACAGCGCAGCGCGTGCCTCCGCCGTGCGTCTCGCGCACGGCAGCCTCGCTCTCCAGGCCGAGCTCGATCCAGTCCACCGCGCGGCCCGCGGGAGCCTGCGTCTCGAGGCCAAGCGGCTCCAGGGCAGGGTCGGGGATCTGGAGCTTCCCGAGGGCTTGGTCCCTTTGGTCGTGAGCGCCGAGGGGCGCGTCGGCCTCGAGCCCGAGTTTTTCTTTCGCGGCACGATCCGCGCCGATACCCCCGTCAGCGCGCCTGTCGCTTTGGAAGGGCATGTCGCGTCGGGCCACGGGAACTTTTTCGCCGACCTGCGCTACGAGCTGCCGCCGACACCTGTGGAGCGGTTGTGGTCTCTCGTCCCCGAGCGGGCCGCACGGCTCCCGTTCGTCGTGCGCGGCTCCGTCCGCGCCTCGGGTCGCATCCGGGGCAGCCTCCTGGAACCTTCGGTGGAAACGAGCGCCGCGCTCGAAGGTTTCCGCCTCGAGGCCGCGGTCGGTGGGGCGCCGGTGCGATTGGAGGGAAGGGCGGAGCTGAACGGCAGGTTCGATGCCCGGAGCAACCGCTTCGGCGGGAGGCTCGTCCTGGGGCGTGCGAACGCGACGGTTTTCTCCATGGCACCGGTCGGCCTCGAAGCCGGGGCGAACGTCCGAATCGAGGATGGCGCGGGAACGATCGAAGATCTCGTCCTGGCGCTCGATGGCGGTCGGTTGGCGCGGTTGCGGGCCCGTGCGCGCTGGCCAGCGGAAGAAACACCCCCGGGCAGGGGCGAGGTCGAGCTCGAGCTGGGCGATCTGGGGGCCTGGGCCGAAAAGATCCCGGTGGGGCGCTCGCCGATCCCGCCGGGCTATACGGTGTCGGGACGGCCCGGCGCTCGCCTGTCGTTCGCGCGCGCCGGCGACGCATGGCGCGCGGAGGGCCCTCTTTCCTTGTCCGGCTTCTCGCTGGCGTCCGAGGACGGAGGGCGCGTCGTGCAGGGCCCTGCCCTGGAGGGCGAGGCCGAGATCCATTTCTCCGGCGACTTCCAAGCATGGGACGCGAGCGTGCGGGGCGTTGCGGGAGGTTTCGAGGTTCTGTGGGACACCTTCTACGGCGACTACAGCCACTTCGCCGCCGAGATCGGGGCCACCTTCCGCGGCCGCCGCACGGCATCGGCAAGCTGGTCTCTGCAAGGGGAAGGCCAGCTCGACGTGGGCGAAGCGCTTCGGGTGCGTGCCACCACCGAAAAAAGCTCCGACGTCCCTGCCCGTTCCCGGATCGCGCTCGAGGCGCCCGCCCTCGAGCGGCTGGCGCCCTACCTCCACCCGTGGGCCGCGCTCGAGAACCTCGCAGGTGCCGCCCGAGCGGAGGCCGTGATCGAAAGTCCCCTCGTCGAGACTCGGGTGCATCTCGGCGGGTTGGACTTCTCCTGGCCGGACCGAGCGCTCGAGGTGCGCGGCTTCGATCTCGACCTGCCTTTCCAGTTCGTGCGGTCGAGGGGGGATGAAGGCAGGGAAGACGCGCCGGAGGGCTCGAGCGGAGCGACGCCGGAGCACGGGCGAATGCTCGAAGGCCAGTTGGGATGGGAAAGCTTCCGCGCGGGCCACCTCGCCCTGTCGCGCGCACGGGTGCCGCTGCTTGTGGACGACGAAGCGGTCCGTCTCGCTCGGCCCCTGGAGCTCGAGCTCTTCGGCGGGCGCGTCGTCCTGGAGGGGCTAGCGCTCGAGCATTGGCGCGAAGCGGACCGGCATCTGCGCAGCGCGGTGCGGCTCCAGCGTTTGCGGCTCGCCGAACTCGCCCCCGCACTCGGGCTGCCGCCGCTCGAGGGCGATCTCGACGGTCATTTCCCGATCGTGCGCGTGGGCCGGGAACGCCTGCGCGTGGAGGGCGAAGGGTCCTTGGAGGTTTTCGGTGGCCGGGTGCGGCTGTACGACATCGCGGGTGAGGAGATCCTCTCGGACTACCCGCGCCTCGAGTTCTCCGCCGATTTCGACGGGATCCACCTCGATCAGCTCACGAAAACCCTGGAGTTCGGCGAAATCACAGGGATCGCTCGCGGCCACGTGCGCGGCTGCCGGCTCTTCCGCGGCGTGCCGGTGCGCTTCGAGGGCCGACTCGAGACGGTGCCCCGCCGCGGCGTGCCGCAAAGAATCAACGTCAAGGCGATCCACAACATCTCGATCCTCGGCAGCGGCGAGCGCATCGGCATCCTCGACCGCGGCCTGCATCGTTTCTTCGACCGCTACACCTACGCCCGCATCGGGATCGAGATGAAGCTCGATCAGGACCGCTTTCTGCTGCGCGGCCTCGCGCACAGGGGCGGCAAAGAACTCTTCGTGCAGGGCAAGCTCCCCTTCCCCATCCACGTCGTCAACGTCGCTCCGGGCCAGGCCGTCTCCTTCCGCACGATGCTGGAGCGCCTGCGCAACCTGGAAGTGCGGACCGCGCCGTGAGAAAAGACACCTCGAGCGACGATTGGTCGTGGTGGATGCTGTGGGAGGATCTTCTTTTTCTCCACTGGCGCGCGCGTGCCGCCGAGCTCGAGAAGCTCTTGCCCGAGGAGGTCGAGCCCGAGACGTACGGCGGCAGCGGATGGATCGGTATCGTCGCGTTCCGCATGCGCATTCGCCCGAGAGCGTTCCCCCTCCTCGGCCCCCTGGGGCGATTCCCCGAGTGCAATGTCCGCACCTACGTCACGCACCGGGGGGTCCCGGGCGTGTGGTTCTTCAGCTTGGACGTGCCCAACCCCGTGGCCGTCGCCGTGGCGCGCTGGCGTTTTCGGCTGCCCTACAGGCTGGCCCGCATGCGGGTGCGCTGGGAAGAGGGCTGGATCGCGTACGAGGTGCGCCGCTGGCGCATGGGACCCGGGGTGCCTGTCCTCGAGGCGCGCTACCGCGGCGGGGGCGCGGCGCGGCTCGCGGAACCGGGCTCGCTGGAGCGCTTCCTGACGGAGCGTGACCTCCTCTACAGCGCGGACGGCCGCGGCCGGCTGTACGCGGCCCCCATCGCCCATCCTCCGTGGCAGCTTGCCGCTGCCGAGGTCCGTCTCGCGCGGCAAACCCTGCTCGCGCCCCTGGGGCTTGCCCCGGAAGGGCCGCCACTCGCCCACTACGCCCCGAGCATGGAGGTCCGAGCGTGGCGCCTCGCGCCGGTGGACCGGGGCCGTTCGCGCTAGACTGTGCGGGAAGACGGAGGTGACCTATGAAGCGCGAGCGTGCCTGCGCTGGCCTCGTGTTCGCCCTGGCCGTCGCTGCCTGCGTGACGATCAACGTGTATTTCCCGGAGGCGGCGATCAAGGACATCGCGGAGCAGATCGAAAGCGAAGTCCAGAAGAAGGCTGCGGAGGCTCCCGACCCGGCGGCCGAGCCCGCCCCGGGCCCGCAGGACCCGCAGAAACCTCGAGAGCCGGCGAGCCACGGCTCCGGCGCGGGGCTGCTGGGGTTGCTGGGCGTGAGCGCCGCCTACGCGCAGGAGCAAGTGCCGGCGCCGGAAGTGTCGAACCCGGCGATCCGCAAGATCATCGATTCGCGGGCCCAGCGGCTGCCGCAGTTGAACAAGTACAAGCGGGCCGGCGTGATCGGCGAGAACAACAAAGGTTTCGTCGAGGTGCTCAAGCTGGAAGCGGTGAGCGGCCTGGGCGAGCGCGCCGAAGTGCAGCGGCTGGTGCGCGCGGAGAACGCCGACCGGGAGCAGCTCTACAAGGAAATCGCTGCCGCGACGAACGTGGATGCCTCGCAGATCCCGCGCATCGGAGAGACCTACGCGGAGAAACTCCGGGAGCTGGCGCACTCCGGAGACTGGATCCAGCAGCCCGATGGCCGGTGGGTGCAAAAGCCGTAAGCGTTGCGAGTCGTCTCGCTGATCGCCAGTAGCACCGAGATCGTCTGCGCCCTCGGGATGGGCGAGCGCCTCGTGGGCCGCTCGCACGAGTGCGACCATCCCCCCTGGGTGCGCCGTCTGCCCGCGCTGACCGCTCCCAAGTTCGCCCTGGACGGCACGAGCTACGAGATCCACGCGCGGGTGCGAGCGCTGGTGCAAGAGGGGCTTTCCGTGTACCGCGTCGATGCCGAGCGGCTGCGCGCGCTCGAGCCAGATTTGATCTTGACCCAGACGCAGTGCGAGGTGTGCGCCGTCAGCGAGCGGGACGTGGAGGCCGCACTCGCCACGTGGCTCGGACGCCGGCCGCGGATCGTCTCGCTGAAGCCGGGAAAACTGGAAGACGTCTGGGACGACATCGAGCGCGCCGCCGTGGCCCTGGAGGTCGCCCGCCGCGGTGCCGAGCTCGTAGCGAGGATGCGGGATCGCGTGCGCGAGATCGCGGCGCGCAGCGCCGGAGCCCCCCAACGGCCGCGGGTGGCGTGCCTGGAGTGGATCGAGCCGCCGATGCTCGCCGGACACTGGATGCCGCAGCTCGTGGAGCTTGCCGGGGGCCGGAGCCTCGTCGCCGAGGCGGGGCGACCCGCCCTGCAGGTGGACTGGGAGAGCCTGCGGCGGGAGGACCCGGACCTGATCGTCGTCATGCCCTGCGGGTTCGATCTCGCGCGAACGCGGAGGGAAGTGACGCGTCTTTCGGGGCTCGAGTCGTGGGAGGGGCTGCGGGCCGTCTGCCAGGGACGCGTGGCCCTCGCGGACGGCAACGCCTACTTCAACCGTCCCGGGCCGCGGCTCGTCGAGTCCCTCGAGATTCTCGCGGAAATCTTCCATCCGGAGCGGTTCCACTTCGGGCACCGCGGTTGCGGCTGGACGTGGCTCGCCGACGATCGGTGAGCCGCGGCAGGGCGGACCGTCGCCGCCTTTTGTCCAAGGACGGCGGACTGCCGGGACGCTACAGAATCGACTCCGCAGAAAAGCGCGGCGAAATCCGGCCCTGCCGCTGGGAGGCAGGGGGCGAGGTCTTTTTTTCTGCGGGCTCGAGAAGCCTCGCGGGCGCTCGATCCTTTCGTGGCCCGGCGCGACCTGATCCGCCGTCGGCGCCCTCCTCGCCGTTGGCGAGCCCACTTCGTCTATGCCGATGGCGCCGCTGGCGCTCCATCGATCCGATAGGCGTCCTCCGCGGGCCGGAGGGGCCGGTTGAGCCAGAGCGGTCGGCGCAGGCCTCCGGGACCGGGTGCGGGGCGTGTGCGAGCGAGCCACTCGCGGAAGACCTCGCGCGCCCGCGAGGTATCCACGAACACGTCCCCGTAGCGGTCGCCGGGACGAGCCGCTTCGACCACGACCCTCTGATGCCAGCAATGCATGCCGCTCACGGGATCGGGCTGCACCGGGAAAGCGAGGTTCTGGCACACGCCCGCTTCGCGCCAGCCGATGCGCTCGGTATCGGGGTCGTCGCTGCGGAACGGCCGCACCCCTGCTCGCTGACGAAAGAAGAAGCGGCCTTGCGCGGCGCGCTCCAGGGAGACGAGCGCGCTCGAGAGCTTCGCGCCCCCGAGCTCCGGATAGAGACGCCAGCGCCCCAGATGATGCGAGCAGGCCACGACACCGGGATGCATGCCTTCCGTGAGCCACGCGCGCAGCACGAGGTAGCCGATGCGCGTCGTCACGCGCACGAGCTTTCCCGTGGCGACACCGAGGCGTTCGGCATCGGCGGGATGGATCCACAGGGGATTCGTGTGGCTGATCTCCAGCAGCCACTTGGCATTGCCGGAGCGGGTGTGGATCAGCGTCGGGAGGCGAAACGTGGGGAGCAACACCATCTCCCCGCGCTCGCGGTCGAGCTCTCGCCAGTGGACATGGCCGCGGATGTAGCCCGGCACGGCGTGCTCGGGCCAGCCCCACGCAGCGAGGGTCTCGGAGTAAAGCTCCAGCTTGCGCGAGGGCGTCGGAAAACCCGCTCGGCGCACCCCGTCCACCTCGAGGCCCGCTTCCTGCGGCGACACCTCGCGCTCGTACCTCCGCTGCCCGGCGTAGGGCACGGCGAAGGCGCCGCGGCGCCGCATGTACTCGAGGGGCGTGAGCCCCGCCGCGCGTGCAGCCTCGGGCAGCCCTGGCACGTTGTGCTCGAAGATCTCCGCGTAGTACTCCTCGAGCGAAACGGGACGGCCGGGCTCGTGCTTGGACTCGTAGTAGCGGCGGATGCCGCGGGAGCCGTCCGGATCCACCTCCCAGGTGAGGGCGATCCAGAACTCCGCCTCTTCCCAGACCTCGCCGGGATTCGAGCCGAGCGTGGTGGTGACGGGGCGGCCTTCGCGCCGCTCGAACTCGCGGCGCACCGGCTGCCGGAAACCGATCCAGGTGCCGGCGTGGGTCTCCTGACTCATCAGGTCGTGTCGTTCGCTGCCGAGCCCCATGGGCAGCACCCAGTCCGCCCATTGCGCCGTCTCGTTCCATACAGGGGTCAGCGCCACGTGACAGCCGATGCGCGAGTCGTCCTCGAGCATCTCGATCCACGAGCAGCCGTCGGGGTTGGTCCACACGGGGTTGTAGACGCGCGTGAAGTAAACCTCGATGCGCGCCTCCTGCTCGCGCAGCAGGTGGGGCAAAAGGAAACTCATCTCGTAATGGCTCAAAGGGTACTGCCGCGGCCAGAGCCGCTCGTTCCAGCGGCGCACGGGTGGGGGCATCTCGCGCGGTCGGGCCACGACCTTGTCCCAGGTCGCGGGGTTGACCCCCCCGGGAACCCCGACGCTGCCTGTGAGCACGTGCAACAGCATCAGCGCCCGGGCCACTTGCCAGCCGCCGAGGTTGCCGCTCGCGGCGTTGCGCCACAGGTGGCTCGCGAAAGCCGGAGCGGCGGAGGCGATCTCGTCCGCCAGGCGCTCCACCGTCTGCGGCGGGATGCGGCATTCCTCGGCGACGAATTCGGGCGTGAACCGGGCGTACGCCTCCTCGAGCCGTTCCAGGAAACGCTCGAAGGTGACGGGATCCTCTGGGTGGCGGGCCCGCAGGAACGTTTCCCAGTTGGTCCAGCGGCGCACGAACTCCCGGTCGAACCGGCCGCTCACGAGCAGCGTGCGGGCCACGCCCAGCAGCAGCGCGGCTTCGCTTCCCGGCCAGGGGGAGATCCACAGGTGGGCCCGGGACGCGGTATTCGAGAGGCGCGTGTCCACCACCGCCAGCCGGGCGCCCCGCTCCACCGCCTCGACGATGCGCTGCGCGTGCGGGTTGAAATAATGCCCCGTTTCGAGATGCGCGGAGAGAAGAAGGATGAAGCGCGTGGCGCTGTAATCGGGCGAGGGCCGGTCTGAGCCGCACCAGAGGGCGTAACCGATGCGGGCGGAGGCGCTGCAGACGTTGGTGTGGGAGTTGTGGCCGTCCACGCCCCAGGCGGCGAGCAGCCGCGGCATGAAATGATCGTCGCCGGGGCGGCCCACGTGATAGACGATCTCGTCGTGACGCCCCTCGTCGAGGGCGCGGCGGATGCGCCCTCCGATCTCGTGGAGGGCCTCGTCCCAACTCGAGCGCACGAATTGGCCCCCGCCGCGAGGGCCGACGCGCTTGAGCGGATGGAGGATCCGCTCGGGATCGCGGATCTGGTTGAGCGTGGCGGGTCCCTTGGCGCACGTGCGGCCGCGGCTTCCGGGATGGAGCGGGTTGCCCTCGAAGCGCGCCACCTCGCCCGTGGCGCGGTCTACGTAGGCCAGCAGGCCGCAGGCCGCCTCGCAGTTGAAGCAGATCGTCGGGACGAGCCGAAAGCGGCGCTGGCGGCGGATGGGCCAGCTCCGAGCGTCGAGTTCGGTCCAATCGTCCCACGCCTCCGGCGGGGGTGCGCTGCTCCAAGCCCGCGTCATCGTCATCTCCCGTGCCCCTCAACTGAGGGGTAAGGCCTGACCCGCACGCACGAGCGTGTCCTCCTCGATCCAGAGTCCCGAGAGCGCCGCCGCTGCGGCGAGAGCGAGAGTTCCCTCGGGCCACGGCAGAAGCAGGAGTAAGAGCGGGAGCGCGATCCCGAAGACCAGACTGCCGAGAACGCGCCGGCGCCCGAACGGCCCGCGCCACAGCAGCGCGTGGGCCCTGGCATACTCCCGCTCGCGCCTCCGCGGCGCGAAGCGCTTTTCCGTGGCGACGAAGAGTGCGTGCAGGATCAGTCCCAACGCGAGCGCCACGCGCCAGCGCGTCCCGTGGGCTCCCTTGCCGCTCAGCCCGAGCCAGAGCGCCCCTGCCGCGCTTCCTGCCAGCCAGGCCTGCACGACGAGATGGGCCCACAGGCCGCGCCGCATCCAGAGCACGCGCCCGCGCGCCTGCGCGAAGAGCCAGCCCGTGTAGGCGGCCGCGAGCACGGCGGCGGCCGCCGTGGCGGTCCAGAGCATGCCGTTCCACGTCGTGCGGCGAGTCGACCCGAAGATGGCGCTCCCGAGCCAGAAGGCCAGCAGCGCCCCGTACCCCAGGAGCGCGAACGAACCGCGCGCGAGCCAGGAGTCCCAGTTCGGCCGGCGCAGGATGAACCAGAAGCGCGACGGGCGGCCCAGGTCCGCCACGAGAAGCGCCGCCGTGAGGCACAGCCCCGCGAGAGCCCCGAAGCCCAAGGCCAGCCCGGCCGGCGCGTACCCTCCCGTATTCCCCGGCTCCGCGAAGTGGAGACCGCTCGCCAGGAACATGCCCGAAGCGAGGGACTTCGTGAACAAGTAGCCGCTCACGAGACCGCGCCAAGCCGGAGGATGATCGGCGGCGTAGACGGTCCGCGCGCGCCGCTGCGCGTCCCCGTAGAGCTGCGCCAGCTCCTCGGCGCCGCGCGCCAGCTCGGGCGGGCGCTCGGCCCACATGTAGGCGGCAGCTGCCGGCGCGGCGGTGGGGTCCGCCGCCGCAGGCAAGAGCTCGCGGTAGAGCACGTTGGGTCCGGTGCCTGCCTCGGGCTTGCGGGCGACGAGAAGGTGCTCGGCCCGCAAGCGCGACACCGCGCTTGCGGGATCGTGGAAATCGCCCGGGATGATCGCTGCGGTAGGGCAGACCACGGCGCACGCCGGCGCCAACCCCGACTCGATGCGGTGCGCGCAGAAGTGGCACTTCTCCGCCGTGCCGGTGGCGTCGTTGATATAGAGGGCGTCGTAGGGGCAGCCCTGGAGGCAGGCCTTGCAGCCGATGCAGGCTCGGGGATCCACATCCACGATGCCGTCGGGCCGCTTCTCGAGCGCCCCCACCGGGCAGATCGTCACGCAGGGGGCATCGGTGCACTGGTTGCACCGCAGCACGGCGAACGAGCGGCGTACGTCGGGGAAAGAGCCCTCCTCGATGTACTTGACCCACGTACGGAACACGCCGAGGGGGACGTCGTTTTCGGCTTTGCAGGCGACGGTACAGGCATGGCAGCCGATGCAGCGGCTGTGGTCGATGACAAAGCCGAGCTGCACGGCGGCCCTCCGTCGCGCGGCGAGCCTGCGGGGCCGCCGGGCGAGGCGCGATTATGCCACGCCCGCCGCGTCCGGCTGGCAGGCGAACTACGCCGGCTGCGCGATGGAGCCCATTTTCGGTCTGACGAGACGCTCGAAGTCGCGCCACTCGAGGCGCATCAACTCCGTGTGGGAGCCGGCGTTGAACGCGATGTGCCGTTGTTGCGCCAGGCCCTCGTCGGCGTAGACCTCGAGACCGTACAGGTTCCCGAACGGCGGCATGGCTCCCGTCTCGCAGCCCGGGAAGCTCTCGGCGAACTCCCCCTCGCTCGCCAGCTCGATCTCCCTCGCTCCGGACAGGCGGGCGAGGGCGCCGAAGTCCACGCGGCGCGTCGCGGGCACGACGGCGAGCGCCAGCTTGCCGTCGAGCTTGACCACGACGCTCTTGGCCAGCTCCCGGCCCGAAACGTGCGCCGAGGCGGCGATCTCCTGGGCCGTGAAGGCAGGCGAGTGGGAGATCGAGACGTAGCGCACCCCGTTTTGATCCAGAAACTCCTTCAGCTTGCGTACCGGCATGGCAACCCCTCCTTTGGGTTCGCGTCGGCCCGCGCTGCTGGGGATATTATCCCGCGGTTGTCTCCTCGAGCCCAGGTCGGTGGCCCGGGCAGGCCCCGGCCAGCTCCGCGCGCTGGCATCGCGTGAGCGCGAGGGCCCGGAGCCGCCGGGGTCGTTCAGGTTCTGTTCGGAGAACGGCACCATACTCGAAAGCGACAGGGGAGAGAATGGGGCAGCCGGTGTCGGGTTCGAGACGTCCCTGGGCCATCCTCGCGCTCGTCCCGGTTCTCCTGGCGAGCAGCACCGCCAGCCAGGCCGCCCTCGCCGCCGCAACCGTGCCGCGCGCGCCGGGGGTGCGGCCGGAAACTCGGGAGGCGAGGCCCTACTGGCGCCGCAACCTCTTCCGCCGGGTCCTCGAGGACCAGCCATTCCTCTGGCGGGAGTGGTGGCCGACCGAAGCCCGGCGTCCGGTTTTCTTCGGGCCGCTTCTCGGCTCCGTGGCGCTGGCCACCACGGCGCACAGCGACGACTCGCCCCTGGATCTGTCGCTCGTCCGCGGCGTGGACTCGCACACCCGAGGCAGGGCCGATGCACTCGCGGCAACGCTCACGCGTGTGGGCGATGGGGCCAGCGTCATGCTCCTTCTCGGCACGAGCTACTGGCTCGCGCGCCGCACGCATCGCGAGCGCCTGGCCGAGGCCTCGAGCCTCGCGGCGGAGGCACTGCTGCAGGCGGGGATCTACAGCGAAGCGCTCAAACGGGCGACCCGGCGCACGCGTCCGGCTTACGCCCGCGCCGGAGAGTTCTTCGCGAACGCCCCGCCGGGGCAAGAAGCGCCGAATGCTTTCCCTTCCGGGCACGCCATGGGGGCCTTCGCCGTGGCCGCCGTGTTCCAGGCCATCTATCGCGACCGCCCCTGGGTGGGTCGGACCGCGAACGGGCTCGCCGGGCTCATCTCCCTTTCCCGCCTCGCCCTCGGAAGGCACTTCCTCTCCGACGTGGTCGCCGGCGCGGTGATCGGCAGGAGCCTCGGCCGCGCCGCGGTCGCGCGCGATCGGGGCGAGCAGGTGGCCGCCGGGGCGGGCGGGCGGTGGAGCGCGAGCTGGGACGGGGAGCATGGGGGTGTCCGGATCGGTTACAGCCGGCGCTGGTGAGTCCGCGCCGAAAAACTCGACGAGATCTCAGGCTGCCAGGGGAAGCACGATCGTGATCTGTTCCCCGCCTCCCTCGCGGCGGACCGCGCGGACCTCGCCGCCGTGGCGGGTGACGACTGCGCGGACGACCGCGAGTCCGAGCCCCGTGCCCCGCACGCGTCCGCGCACGTTCGGGGC
The DNA here is from genome assembly GCA_037447115.1 of Acidobacteriota bacterium. GTDB lineage: Bacteria > Acidobacteriota > Polarisedimenticolia > Polarisedimenticolales > JBBIHH01 > JBBIHH01. Next base: position 84,514 of record JBBIHH010000003.1, on the reverse strand, counting down.
ACGCACGAAGCGCTCGAAGACGTGGGGCCGGATCTCGTCCGGGATCCCCGGCCCGTCGTCCATGACGTGCACGACCGCGCGGTCACCCTCGGCCCGAACGCAGACCACGACCTCCGCCTGCACTCCCGCGTACGTGACGGCGTTATCCAGCAGGTTCGCCAGAGCTCGCCCGAGCAACTCCTCGCTACCAAGGACGAGCACCTCGTCGGGGGCCTCCACGCGCAACTTCACGCCGGGGAATCGCTCCACGTAACTCGCTGCGAGCTCGCGCGCCGTGTCGCAGAGGTTCACGGGCGTCGTGGGTACGGCGCTCTCCTCCGCGCGCGCAAGCAGGAGCAGCGCGTCCACCAAGCGCTCGAGGAACTGCACGTCCCGCACTGCGGCCTCGATCGCGCTCCGTTGCTGTGGACCCGCGACCGCGCCGAGGCGTTCCAGCCGCAGGCGCAGGTGCGTCAGGGGCGTGCGCAGCTCGTGGGAGGCCTCTTGGGTGAACCGGCGCTCCCGCTCGAGGGCTTCGCCGAGCCGCGCCAGGAGACGGTCCATGGCCCGCTCCAGATCGGCGAGCTCCGCTTCGCCGACGCGAACTCCGAGCGCCATGCGTTTGGCGGGCTCCAGGCGAGTTGCCGCCTCGCGCAACAGGTGCAGCGGTCGCAACAATCTCCGCACGCCCGCCATGCCGACCAGGGTGCCGGCCACCACGGCCGCGGGCAGCACGCCCAAGAGGACCCATGCCACGCGATGGACTTCGGCGCTTGCCAACACATCGACGGCGGAGGCCCGCAGCCGGTAGCCTTCCCGGCACTGCACCGTACAGGAGCGGTACGCGCGCACGCTGGCTGGCTCCGGCGCGGGCCAGGAGGTGCAACCTTCACCCGGCGCCGCAAGCGACAAGCCGCCACCGGGCAGCTTGCCCACCTGTGCCACAGGTGTGCGGGACGGGCCCCACAACTCGAAGCGGTAACCTTCGACCTCGGATTCGGCGAGCAGCTCGCGGGCGGCTTGCTCGTAAGGCAAGAGCCGCAACCGCGCCTCCACAGGGATGCCCTGGCACAGCGAGCGCGCGAGCGAGCGCAACTCTCCGTCCTGGTCGCCCCGCAGCAACCACGCTCCTGTCGCGAACACGCCGGCCACGAGCAGGCAGCAGGCGAGGCCGGTCACGATCGCCTGCACCGCCAGCAGCTTTCCCGTGAGTGTCCGGCACCGCATCATGCGCCCTCGATCGAATAACCCAGTCCCCGATGCGTCCGCAGCAAGTGCGGCTCTCCCGCTTGGGCGAGCTTGCGGCGCAGCCGGCTGAGGATGACCTCCAGGCTCGCCGCGGTGCGCTCGCTCTGCTCGCCCCAGATCTCCTCCAGGATCGCACCGCGAAGAACCACCCGGCCCTCGGCGCGGACGAGGCAGGCGAGGACCTCGAACTCCCGCGCCGTCAGCAACAGATCTCGCTCGCGCACCCGCGCGCGCCGCTGTCGCAGATCGACCTCCAGGGACCCCACGCGCACGACGTCGGCCAGCCAGTGCGGCCCCCGGCGCTCGAGGGCCCGGACGCGGGCCAAAAGTTCCGCGACGGCGAAGGGCTTGCGAAGATAATCGTCGGCGCCAGCGTCGAGCCCCTGGACGCGATCGCTGACGTCCCCCCTCGCTGTAAGCACCAGAACACGTGCGGTCTCTCCCGAGGCGCGCCATTGCCGGCAGAGCTCGAGCCCGGAGCCATCGGGAAGCATCCAGTCGAGGATCCACATCCCGTAGGGGCGGTCCATCAGACACCGGCGCGCGCTTGCAAGATCGCGGGCGCCGTCCGCTTGGTAGCCGGCCTCCCGCAACGCCTGGAGCAGCATGGCCCGTGTCTCGTCGTCGTCCTCGATGACGAGCAGCCGCATGGCTACCTCGGCTCTCCTGCCCCGCACCCCATTCTACGGCCCGTTCAGCTTGCATTCAGCCAGGACAACTAGCCTTGACGGGCACCCCGTCCGCTGGCGGAGGGGCTGCAGCAGCTGGGTGCGGCCCATGGATCGCAGCGGCATCTGGTTCGCCGTCGGCCTCGCAGGCCAGGCGCTTTTCTTCTCGCGCTTTCTCGCCCAGTGGGTTGCCTCGGAACGGCAAAGAAAGAGTGTGGTGCCTCGCACTTTTTGGTTTTTCAGCCTCGGCGGCGGCCTCCTGCTTCTGCTCTATGCCTGCCACCGCCGGGACCCGGTCTTCGTCGCTGGGCAAGCTGCTGGGCTCCTGATCTATGCGCGCAACCTCGGGTTCCTCTACCGGCAAGACCGGGAACGCGCTCGGCCCGGGGCAGGCGGACGCGACGTCGATCTTCAGCGTTGCGAGCCTCGATCGCCGGCCGAGACCCCTTCGCGCAGCCGCAAGCGGCTCGCGTACTTCAACGGGCGGCCCTCGGCCCAGGGGCGGTAGCGGTTGCAAAACTCGATGCGCTCGGCGAGCGTGGGGTGGCTCGCGCGCCACAGCTTGTAGAGCGGCCCGGGGCGCGGATGGCTCAGGTTCTCGCGCTGCAGTTTGACGAAGGCCGTCGCGCAGGCCCGGCCGTTTTGGGTGATCTCGAGGCCGAAGCGGTCCGCTTCGCGTTCCTGGTAGCGCGAGTAGGCGAGCGCGGCGGGCGTGAGGACGACGGAGACGAGCTGCACGAGAAGCATCAGCAGCGGCAGCGACGCGATGTCCGCCAGCTCGGTGAAGCGGAACCGCTCCTGGAAACGGCGCAAGAACCATCCGGAGAGGCGGTACGCCCCGTAGAGGCCGAGCAGGGCCATGGCCGAGAGAACGAGAACCGAGCGGGTCACGTGGCCGAGCACGTAGTGGCCCATCTCGTGTCCCATGACGAAGAGAACTTCGTCCTCGTCCAGCTTGCGCAGCAGCGTATCCCACAGCACGATGCGCTTCGTGGTCCCGAAGCCCGTCACGTACGCGTTCACCGTCTCGGTATCCACGCTCTTGTTCACCTCGTAGACCCGGCTTCCCGCGATGCCCGCCTGCTCGGCCAGGGCGAGGATCCTGCGCTCCAGCTGCCTGTCCTTCATGGGACCGAACTCGTTGAACAGGGGATCGATCCACACGGGCGCCACGAGCATGACGAAAAAGCCGAAGGGCAGCGTCAGCAGGCCCGTGTAAAGCCACCAGCGCCGCGGGCTCTTGCGCAGCAGCAGGTAGGGCACCCACAAGAACGCCGCCCCGGCGACGGCGCCTACCATCAGACCCTTCAACGCATCCCCCAGCCACTTGCCCAGGGTCTGGTTGGAGAGCCCGTAGGCATGCGGGCGCAGGTAGCTCTGGTAGAAACTGAGGGGAAGGTCGAGGACGAACACGGCCAGCTCGAAGAGGATCACGAAGCAGACGATGGTGAAGAACCAGTTGTGCCCGACTCGGCGGGAGAAATCCCTCAGGCGCGCCGACCAGCCGGTGAAGAGGAACAGAGCAGGCAGCGCGAAACCCCAGCCCAGGCGCACCCACCACAGGACCACGCCGCTGCGGTAGTAGCGCAGGGCCTTCTCGCTCGGCTCGGGCACGGGCACGGGAGCCTCGGCGGGCTGGGCGGTCTCTTGCGGGTTCGGCGCGCCTGCCGCCATCGCCTCTTCCGCAGCCGCTTGCCCTGCGCTTGTCTGGGCCCACACCTGCCCGGGCGAGCCGACAGCCCAGGCGAGAACGAGCGGGCCCAGCCAGAGGGCGGACCGCGGCGAACCGTTCCTCCGCCCTGGTCCAGGTCGGCGCATCGCCTGCCCTTCTCCAGGCTACGTCTACGCAAGGGTTCGCTTCCGGTTTTCCCCGCGGTGGCTGATGTAGAATCCCATGCGTGGTCGTTCCGGAGCTCGTCGCGCACCGGGGGTACCCTCGCCGCTATCCGGAGAACACCCTCGTGGGCATCCAGGCCGCCCTCGATGCGGGGGCGCGCTACCTCGAGGTGGATGTCCAACTCAGCGCAGACCGGGTGCCCGTGCTGTTCCACGACAACACGCTGTGGCGCATCTGTCGGGTGGGGGGAGCCGTTCACGAAAAGACCTTGGCCGAGCTCAAGCAGTTGCGGGCCCGCGACCCGGACAGTTTCGGGGAGCGCTTCGCCGATGTGGCGATCGCGAGCCTGCGGGAGCTGGTCGAGCTGTTGGATGCGCATTCCGAGGTGACCTGCTTCGTCGAGATCAAGCCCTTCGCCATCGAGCGCTTCGGGCTCGCCGAAACGGCGGGGCGCATCGTGGATATGCTGGCGCCCCTGCGCGACCGGATCGTCGTCATTTCCTCGCTGGGCGACGTGCTCCCCGAGGCGCGGCGGCAGGGGGCGCGGCGCACGGGCTTGATCCTCGAGCGCTGGGAGCACGCCGCGCGCCAGGAAACGCTGGCCCTCGAGCCCGATTTCCTGTTCTGTGACGTGAGCAAGCTGCCGCCCGGCGGTAGCCTCGCCACGCCGCGGCCCCTCGTCGTGTACGACGTGATCAATCCGCGCCTGGCCCTGGAGCTCGGTCGCCGGGGCGTGCCCTACGTCGAGACTTTCGCGATCGGCGAGATGCGCCGCGCCCTGGGAAGCGACCCCGCACAAGGCGCGGACGGTCCCCCGGCGGATGGGCTCGCCTGAGCCCGACTGCGACCTGGTCGTCATCGGTGCCGGCATCCACGGGGCCGGTGTCGCGCAAGCCGCCGCCGCGGCGGGCTACCGGATCCTCCTTCTCGAACGCCACCAAGTCGCCCACGGCACGTCGAGCCGCTCGAGCAAGCTGATCCACGGGGGGCTGCGCTACCTGGAGACGGCGCAGTTCCGGCTCGTGCGCGAGGCCCTGCGGGAGCGGGAGATCCTCCTGCGCGTGGCGCCTGGGCTCGTGCACCTCTCGCCCTTTTTCCTGCCGGTGTACGAGGAGACGACGCGCAGTCCCCTGCGCGTGCGGGTGGGTCTCGCGCTGTATGCCGTGCTCGGCGGGCTGCGGCGGGATGCCCGCTTTCGCGAGGTTCCTCGCGCCCGCTGGTTCGCGCTCGATGGGTTGCGCACCCAGGGCCTGCGCCGTGTCTTCCAGTACTGGGACGCGCAGACGGACGATGCCGCCCTGACGCGCGCGGTGGTGCGGTCGGCCGAAGCGCTCGGGGCGAAGCTGCTGCAGCCGGCGTCGTTTCTCGATGCCGAGCGCGAAAGCTGGGGCTACCGCGTGCGCTTCAGCTCGAAGGGAAGCACGGAAGAGGTCCGGGCACGTGCGATCGTGAACGCTGCCGGACCGTGGGCCAACCGGGTTCTGGAACGGATCGAGCCGCCCCCGCCGCGCCTGGACGTGGAGCTCGTTCAGGGGGCGCACATCGTTCTCGAGGAAGCGATCGAGCAAGGCGTCTACTACACCGAGGCCCCGCAGGATCGCCGCGCGGTCTTCGTCATGCCCTGGCAGGGAAGAACCCTCGTGGGAACCACGGAAACGCCCTTCGCCGGGGAGCCCGACACCGTCGCACCGCTTCCGGAGGAGATCGCCTATCTCGAGGAGGTGTTCCGGTTCTACTTCCCGGAGCGGCGCGGGAAGGTGCGCGAGGCCTTCGCCGGCTTGCGCGTGCTTCCCGCGGGACGGGGCCGCCCCTTCGAGCGATCGCGGGAGCTCATCCTCTGGCCCGATCGTCCGCGCGCGCCGCGGCTCGTCACGCTCTACGGAGGCAAGCTCACGGCTTACCGGGCGTCCGCACAGAAGGTCCTGCGGGCGCTGCGGGCCTCGTTGCCGCCAGCCAGGCCGCTGGCCGACACGGCACAGCTCCGGCTGGAGTGAGCTTGCGGCGGCGCCGAGTGCGCCCGGAGCCCGTCGGCTCGAGGAGAAGCGGCGGACCCGAACGGGCGGTCGGCGCCGCTTGCGTGCTCGGACCTGCCGCGGCGCCGCGCGGTCACGGCCGAGGCGACCGGCCGGCTGCGAGCACTTTCCGCACCAGCGTGGAGGAAGAGGGACACCACTCGCGAAACCCCGAGGTGGCCTGGATGGCCGCGGGCGCTTCCGAGCGGCGGACGACCCTGTAACCCAGAACCCGGAAGAACCTCTCGGCGCCCGCCGTCAAGAGATAGACCGCCCGAATCCCCAGCTCGGTCGCGCAGCTTTCGGCGTGAGCCACCAGGATGCGGCCCAGCCCGGATCGGCGGCGCGATTCGAGCACGGCGAGCGAGCGCAGCAGTCCCACGTCCCCATGCGCCTCGACTCCCACGACCCCCACCAGGCGCCGCGCCTCGCGCAGACCCCGGAGGCGGACGCGATCCGAGGCCGGCAGGTCGGCGGTCGGCAGCCCCGCTTGCGAGAGCAGCGCCGCGACTTCCTCGGTGAAGGTCACCGGTTCGACACCCGCGTGGCGCCGGTCCGGGATCCTCCGGTTTCGCTCCGAGCGCCGGCGAAAGGCCGCTGGTCCTGCACCGCCCCATCCGCTCACTTCTCGTGAGCGCGCCCCGCCGATCGCTCCCAGAGGCCGTGCTGGATCCCGCCGAGGATGCAAATCGCGAACGTCCCGTAACCCGGGATCGCGAAGGGCGGATGGGCCACCTCCGCGCCGGCCTCCACGGCCGCGGCGAAAGACGCTTCGATGTCGTCCACGAGCCAGTAGGGCCTGACGACCGGCGTCTCGCTCTCGTGCATCGGCGCCCTCACCCCCAGCCGCCCGCCGCCCGGTAGCGGCGCCGTTCTCGCGTGACCGAGGGCCGGATCCGGATCGCCGAACTGGAATCCCATGGCGGCCGTGTATGCCGCACAGACGCTCTCGACGTCTTCCGTCACGATCTCCAGGTATTCGATTTTCATGGTGTTCCGCGCGCCTCCTCCATCGCCGCCTCTTCCGTCGCCTACCGCGGCTTTTCCTCGGGCGGCGCGCCGAGCGCCCCTGGCCTGCGTCCCGCCCGATGCGCTTCCACGGCTTCGAGCATGGCTTCGCGCCAGCGGCGGTAGCGGCCGAGCCAGGCGGGCCGGTCCTCAGGATAGAACGTCTCGAAGGAGCCGGCGAACGCGGGCGCATCGGGTGCGAGGAGCGTGGCGAGGCCGCGGGTCGTCGCCTCGTGGTCCTCGGGGCGCTCCACGGGGATGCCGCAAAGCGTGGCCAGGCGGCGGCAGAGGCCGTCGTACCAGGAGAGCCCCCCGGTGACGACGATGCGCCGGAGCGGTCCCGAGCAGCGGACGATCTGCTCCAGGTTGATCGCCAGGAGAAACACGATGCTCTCGACGACCGCGACGAGTTTGTCCCTGGCTCGACCGCGACCGACGAAGCGCGAGCGGAAATCGGCCATCCAGTAGGGGGAGCCGAGCCCGGAGATTCCGTTCAGGAACAGGGGAGGCTCGCGCGGGGCCTCGTCCAGAAGCCAGTCGTGAAGCCTGGGCTCGTAATCCGCGACTCCTAGCGCCGCCGCCACCTTGCGCAAGGCGCTGCTGGCACCGTTGACGGTGCCTTCGACGGCGAAGATCTTCTCCCCCTCCCCGGAGAACACGAGACTCCCCAGCAACCCGTCGAGCTGCTGAGGGAGCCTCTCGGCGGCGCGCTGCACGAAGGCCCCGGTGCCGAGGTTCACGTACGCCACGTCCTGCTCCGGCCGGCCGAAAGCGAAAAGCGCCGCGGATTGATCCCCGGTGAGGACGGTCATCGGCACCTCGCGGGGTGTGGCGAGATGGCCGAATGCGTGACACGTGGGCACGCACTGGGGAAGCACGTCGCGGGGCACGCGGAAGATCTGGAGTAACTCCGGATCCCAATCCGCCGCGTGCACGTTGAACAGCAAGGTCCGCGCGGCATTGGCGGGATCCACCTTCGAGGACCGCTCGCGGAGAAGCCGGTGGGCGAGGAACGCCGCGAGCGGTCCCATGCGCAGGCGTCCTTGTTTCCTTGCACGGCGCACCTCGGGCAACCGCTCCAGACACCACCGCAGTTTCGTGGCCCCGTAGTGGCCCGTGAGGTAGAGGCCGGTTTTCTCGTGGACCGTGTCGCCGAAGGTCGCCAGGCGCCGCAGCCGCCGGTGGGCCCGCCGGTCCTGCCAACTGAGCACCGGGGACACGGCCTCGCCCGTGCCGGCGTCCCAGCAGACCACGCTCGAACGTTGGGTCGCCAATCCGGCGAGGATGGCGGCGCCCGGCTCCGCGCGCTCCAGCACCCGCGCCGCCACTTGCTTCAGGGACCGCACGACTTCCTCGGGATCCTGCTCGACCCAGCCGCGCCGCGGGCGGTGCTCGCGCACCTCCACCAGAGCGCGGGCCGCCGGGTTTCCCGCGGCGTCGAAAAGGACCGCCCGGCTCGCATGGCCGCCCTGATCGAGCGCCAGGCGGTAGCGGCGCGCGCGCATCATGGAGACCTCCGAGGCGGCCGGCGGCCCTCAACGGGGCTCGCGTGGGGAGGAGTCCAAGGTACGTTCCTTCCGTTTCCCTGGCCCGGCCCGATCAAGCCGGGCAGCCCGGCCGAGCGCTCCCTCGACGGGCCCGCCGGCGCGGGCACCGTGTCGCTCGACCCGCAACGCGGCATACGCGCGGCGGATCGTTCCCGCGGCAGCGCGCAGGACGTCGGCGAAAGGATAGCGCTTGCGCCACACGAGGCCGATCGTTCGGGAAGGAGCCGGTTCGGCGAAACGACGAAGGCACAAGTGCGCGTCCGTGACCTCGTGCGGTACGGCAAGCTCGGGAAGCAAGGTCGCGCCCCCGCCCGCGGCGACGATCTGCACGAGCGTGGTGAGGCTCGTGGCCCGGAAGGCCTCGACCTGGGCGTTGGTGTCGGTACAGAACGCGGCGGCCTGCTCGCCGAAACAGTGCTCGTCGCGAAGCACGAGCAGAGGGGTGCCGCGCAGCGCCGCCGCCTGGAGTCGGCCCCGCCCCGCCGCGAGGGGATGAGCGGCCGGAACCACCAGCACGAAGGGGTCCCGCGCGATGACCTCGCGCTCGACGTCGCCGATATCCGCCTCGAGCGCGACGAGCGCCGCATCCAGGCGGCCCGCATCGAGCTCCCGCATCAGCGCCCCGGTCTTGTCCTCGATCCAGAGAATTCCGAGTCGCGGATACGCTTCGCGCAGGGCGGGGGTCAAGCGCGGAAGGAGGTAGGGCGAGATCGTGGGAATGATCCCGATGCGCAGGGTGGCGGAGAAGGGATCGCCGCCTCGGCGGGCGATCTCGACGAGGTCCGCCGCCTCGCGCAAGACGAGCCGGGCGTGCTCGATGAACTTGCGCCCCGCCGCGGTGAGGAGGACGCGCCGCCGGTCGCGCTCGAAGAGGCGCAGGCCGAGAGCGGCTTCCATTCGAGCCAGTTGCGCGCTGAGGGACGGCTGCGAAACGTGGCAGAGTTCGGCGGCCTTGCGGAAGTTCAGCGCATCGGCCACCGCCACAGCGTACTGGAGCTGGCGGAGCGTGCAGGGCAGCGTCCGATAGACCATAGCTACAGTCTATCCTATTGATCGAAAATTTGTCCTTCTCCGATCAGCCCCCCTGAGGCATCCTGGAGTCCCTGAAGCGGGAACCGGAGTTCCCACGAGGAGGCGATGCGATGGCGAGCGAAACGAAATGCCCCTTTCCTCTCACCGCGGCTGCCGGGCACGTCAAGACCAATCGGGACTGGTGGCCCGACCGGCTGAACTTGGATCTCTTGCGCCACCCCTCCCCCCGCTCGAACCCCTTCGGGGAGGCGTTCGACTATTCGGCCGAGTTCGAAAGCCTGGACCTCGCGGCGGTCAAGAAAGACCTGGTAGCGTTGATGACGCAGTCGCAGGACTGGTGGCCCGCGGACTTCGGCCATTACGGCCCGCTTTTCATCCGCATGGCCTGGCACGCGGCGGGCACCTACCGCATCGCGGACGGCCGCGGCGGCGCCAACGGCGGGCAGCAGAGGTTCGCCCCGCTCAATAGCTGGCCCGACAACGTCAACCTGGATCGCGCGCGGCGGCTCCTCTGGCCCATCAAACAGAAGTACGGCCGCAAGATCTCCTGGGCCGATCTGCTGATCCTCGCCGGTAATGTCGCGCTGGAGTCCATGGGCTTCAAGACCTTCGGGTTCGCAGGGGGGCGCGAGGATCACTGGGAAGCGGACGAGAGCGTCCACTGGGGCACCGAGGCCGAGTGGCTCGCGGACGAGCGGCACGAGGAGGACGGAACCCTCAAGGGGCCGCTCGCGGCGGACCACATGGGCCTGATCTACGTCAACCCCGAGGGCCCCGGCGGCAACCCCGACCCTGCCGAGGCGGCGCGCTACATCCGCCAGAGTTTCTCCCGCATGGCGATGACGGACGAGGAGACGGTGGCCCTCATCGCCGGGGGCCACACCTTCGGCAAGTGCCACGGTGCGGCGCCCGTGACGCATCTCGGGCCCGAGCCCGAGGCGGCACCGCTCGAGGCGCAGGGGCTCGGCTGGTTCAGCGGGTACAAAAGCGGCACGGGACCCGATGCGATCACAAGCGGCCTCGAGGTCATCTGGACGGCAACGCCCACGCGGTGGAGCAACGACTTTTTGGAGAACCTCTTCAAGTACGAGTACGAGTTGACCAAGAGTCCGGGCGGCGCGCAGCAGTGGGTCGCGAAGGACGCTCCCGAGACTATCCCTGACCCCTACGACCCGGCCAAGAAGCACAAGCCCACGATGCTCACGACCGACCTGGCGCTGCGGGTCGATCCCGTCTACGAGAAGATCGCGCGCCGCTTCTACGAGAATCCCGACGAGTTTGCCGATGCCTTCGCGCGAGCCTGGTTCAAGCTCACCCACCGGGATCTGGGGCCCCGCGCGCGCTACCTGGGACCGGAGGTACCGCAGGAGGAGCTCGTCTGGCAGGACCCGCTGCCAGCCGTGGACCATCCCCTGGTCGAGGAGCCCGAAATCGAGGCCCTCAAGAGGAAGCTCGCGGATTCGGGCCTGACGGTGCGCGAGCTCGTCTACACCGCATGGTCCGCGGCTTCCACGTTCCGCGGCAGCGACAAGCGCGGCGGCGCGAACGGAGGGCGCATCCGGCTCGCCCCGCAGAAGGACTGGGAGGTCAACGAGCCCGAGCAACTGGCCCGAGTGCTCCGGGCGCTCCAGCGGATCCAGCAGGAGTTCAACCAGGCCGCGCCGGAGGGCAAGAGGATCTCGCTCGCGGACCTGATCGTGCTCGGCGGCTGCGTGGGGGTGGAGCTGGCCGCGAAGAAAGCGGGCTTCGACATCCCGGTGCCCTTCACGCCGGGCCGCACCGATGCCTCTCAGGAACAGACCGACCCGACGAACATGGCCGTGCTGGAGCCGATCGCGGACGGGTTCCGCAACTACGTCAAAAACGGGTGCCCCGTTCCCGCGGAGTTCTTGCTCGTGGACAAGGCGCAGTTGCTCACCCTCACCGTCCCGGAGATGACCGTGCTCGTCGGGGGCCTGCGCGTTCTGGACGCGAACTACGGACACACGAGACATGGCGTGCTCACCCACCGGCCCGGCGCGCTGACCCACGATTTCTTCGTCAACCTGCTCGACATGAACGTGCAGTGGAGCCCGGCTTCCGGCAACGGCGACCTTTTCCTGGGACGCGATCGCAGGAGCGGCGAAGCGAAGTGGACCGCCACGCGGGTGGATCTCGTGTTCGGATCCAACGCGGAGCTTCGCGCCGTTGCCGAGGTGTACGCCGCGGCGGACGGGCAGGAGACGCTCGTGCGCGATTTCGTCGCGGCCTGGAACAAGGTCATGATGCTCGACCGCTTCGAACTCGCGCGATCCCGCAGGACCGTTGCCTGAAGATCCGAGAGCGCGAGGCGGGGCGCTCCGGTGCGGCGGCAAGGCCGCCAAGCCCCCGGGCTGCCTCCCGGAGCGCCTCGCCCGCATTCGCCCCCCGAATCTTCCGAGAACCCCTTCACCCCGAGGTTCCCCGAGAGCGCGCTATCCTGTCGGCGACGGCACTTGAGGAGCCTGCCGGTGGTCGCGCGGCGCCGAAAGCATGAAGTGGAGCCGCACGGGCTCGACGAGCAGGATCTCTTCGGGCAGCTCGTGGAAAAGCGCGGCTCCCGGCTGTGGCTGGGGCGCTTCCACGCGCGCGAGATCGAGCGGGCCCTGGCGCGCCGTGGGCTGCTGCGGGGGCTCGAAGCCCGGGGCCTCGGGGACTGGCGGGTCGCCGTCGAGCCCATGGAGCCGGGCCTCGAAGCGTTGCGCCTCTACAGCGGCCCGCCGGAGCCGCACAACCTCGTGGCGGAGTTGCGCGCGCGCGAAGCCCGCGCCGTGCCACCGTTTCTTCCGCCGGGTGCCGGCTCGCGCGTGCTGCGTATCGAGTGGCTGCTGGTGCAGAACCCGCGGGCGGCGCTCTCGGCCGAGCGACCCCCGCTTCCGGGGCAGCATCATCCGGGTCTCGGACGCACGCGGCAGGTGGTGGCCGAGCTGGAAAGAGTGGCACGGCTGCTCGAAGTCGAAGCGGTCGTCGCGGTTCCGCAGTCCTTCCATTCGGCTGCGATTTTCCACCGGTGGTTCCACTTCATCGATCCCTCGCTCGAGGGCCGGCTCGAAGCGCTGCTGCGCGATCTCGCGAACTATGGCCTGGCCGAGTGCGCCTGGGCCCTGATCTGGGGCTGCGTGCTGGAAATGCCCGAAAGGACGCCGGCGGCGTGGCGGCCGGGCGAGCAAGCGCTGCCCGTCTCCGAGCGCTGGCGCGCGTACTTCGCCGGGGGCTTCTACCGCAGGGCCGTGGCCCAGGCGCGCGATGCCGCTCGCTTCGTGGTGGACAGGGAGCGCTTCCTGGCACGGTGGGCCGCCAGGGACTGGAAACCCGTTACAATGGGGCCTGGCAGCCCCGCCGAGGAGCGGACTGCGCGAGAGGAGCGCCGGCCCATGAACCACCGTTCGATACCCGAGCTGTTCCGCGAGATCGTCGGCGCCAACGCAGGGCGCGTGGCCTACCGCTACAAGAGCGCGGGCACGTGGCACCCGGTGAGCTGGACCGAACACGACCGAGCCGTGCGCACGATCGCCAAGGCCCTGATGGCGAGCGGCATCCGGCACGGCGATCGCGTCGCCATCCTCAGCCAGACGCGTCTGGAGTGGATCCAGTGCGATTTCGGCGTCGGTCACGCGGGAGCGGTCACGGTCGGCATTTACCCGTCGAATCTGGCCCCGGAGTGCGCCTATATCCTCGAGCACTCGGACGCGGTGGCGATCTTCGTCGAAAACGACGAGCAACTGCGGAAGATTCTCGCGGTCCGCGACCGCCTGCCGAAGCTGCGGACGATCGTGCGCTACGAGGGGGAAAGCGACCGCTCGCAGGGCGTCGTTGGCTGGCAGGAGTTCCTCGAGCGTGCCGCGGACGTGGGCGACGACGAGCTGGAGGAGCGCATCCGCGGCATCGGCCCCGAGGATCTGCTCTCGCTCGTCTACACGTCGGGAACGACGGGCGTGCCCAAGGGTGCCATGATCACGCACGCCAACATGCTCTTCACGTGCGAGTCGGCGATGCGGTCGCTCTATATCGAACCGCATTTCGAGACGCTGCTGTTCCTGCCCTTGGCGCACGTGTTCGCCCGGCTGATCGTCTACGGCGCCATGCGCTGCGCGAACACGCTGATCGTGGCGGAGAGCATCCAGAAAGTCGCGGAGAACCTGCGGGAGACACGGCCACATTACATCGCCAGTGCCCCGCGCATCTACGAGAAGGTCTACGAGAAGATCACCACGGCGGTCGAGGACGCGGGGGGATTGAAGAAAAAGATCTTCGATTGGGCCGTGCGCACGGGACGGCGCGTGAGCGAGGCGAAACAGGCCGGCTGGCCCGTGCCGCGGGGGCTCGCGTTCAAGTACGCGCTGGCGCACCGGCTCGTGTTCCACAAGATCCACGAGGCCCTCGGCGGCCGCCTGGTGTACGCCATCTCGGGGGCGGCGCCGCTCAACGCCGACATCGCGCGCTTTTTCCATGCTTGCGGCCTGCTGATCCTCGAAGGCTACGGCATGACCGAGGACACCTCCTTCAGCCACGTCAACCGTTACCAGCGATACCGGTTCGGCACCGTCGGTCTGGCCGGCCCTGGCATCGAGTGCCGGACGGCGGAGGATGGCGAGATTCTGATCCGCGGCCCCAACGTGATGAGGGGCTATTTCAAGGATGCGGAGGCGACGCGCCAGACGATCGACGGCCAGGGATGGCTGCACACGGGAGACATCGGCGAGATCGACGCCGAAGGCTTCTTGCGCATCACGGATCGGAAAAAGGACCTGATCGTCACGGCGGGCGGCAAGAACGTCGCCCCGCAGCGCGTGGAAAAAGCGCTGAGGACGAGCCGGTACATCAGTCAGGCCATCGCCATCGGCGACCGCAGGAAGTTCATTTCCGCGCTCGTGACCCTGGATCCGGACCACATCGCCGCATGGGCCAGAGAAAAGGGGATCGCCAGCGAGAGCCTCGAAGCGTTGTCCCGCCATCCCGAGGTGGAGAGGCTGATCGCCGCCGAGATCGAGGCCTGCAACCGGCAGTTGGCTTCGTTCGAATCGGTGAAGAAGTTCCGGATCCTGCCGGCGGACTTCGCCATCGAGACAGGGGAGATGACGCCGACGCTCAAGGTGCGGCGGAAGGTCGTGATGGAGAAGTACGCGCGCCTGATCGACGAGATGTATGCCGAAGCGGCGGCCGGATCGGCGCGCGAGGCCTGAGGAGAGCTTCGACTCCCGCCGGTCGCTGCGGAGAAAGCCCTGAAGTTCCAGTCTGCGGGGCGAGGGCCTGGGGCGGCATTGCGCCGCGCGCGGCGGCGGCTCGCGAGGCCCGAGGGCCCGGGGCTGGACAGGGGGATGGATCCCGGGTAAACAAGACGCACCCGCTGGAGCCCGGGGGGGTCGCCATGAACCAGGAGGCGAGAGAGAGGGTCGTCGCGGTGGGATCGGCGCGCGGCTGGCAGCGCCGGCCCTGGGGGTTGCTGTGCGTGGCCGCGATCGCGTGGAGCCCGGCCTTGGCTCAGCCGGCCGAGGTCGGCAACCTGCGCTTCCTGGACAAGCAGACGCTCGCCTGGGATCCCGAGCCGCTGGCGGAGCACTACAACGTGTACCGGGCCTATCTCTTCGAGCTGCCGCGACACTACGGGACCGCCATCGCGCCGGAAGTTCCGGAGACGACCGCGCAGGACCCGGCCGATCCGCTGCCCGGACAGGGCTTCGCGTACCTGGTGACGGCCTACGCCGCCGGTGCCGAGGGTCCGATGGGCGATCGCGTGGAAGGCGGTGTCCCCACGCACCGCCCCAACCTTTACCCCTGGCCCGGCTTCGCCGTCGCCGGGCGCTGGGAGCTGCAGCGCACGTGGCCCGTCGTCGCGATCCACGCGGCGCTGTTGCACACCGGCAAGGTGCTGACCTGGGCCGGCGGCGGCTCGCCGACGCAGACGTTCCTCTGGGATCCGGCCTCGGACACGTTCACCACGCAACAGGTCAACACCAACCTTTTCTGCTCCGGTCATGCGTTCCTCGCCGACGGAAAACTGTTCGTGGCTGGGGGAACGATCCCGTTGTTCAACGGTCGCATGACCACCTTCATCTTCGATCCCCTCGCCGAGAGCTGGCAGCAGGGGCCGTTGATGCTTCGGGGGCGCTACTACCCGAGCCTGCTGACGCAAGGTGACGGCACGGTGCTGCTGTTCTCGGGCAACGACGAGGAGGGACGGATCAACCCCCGCGTGGAGGTCTACGACCCCAAAGGGCAGGGCTCGATCGAGGTGATTCCCGGAGCGGACCGGGCGATGATCATCTATCCCGCGATGCACCTCTTGCCCGAGGGCCGGATCTTTCACGTCGGGCCCGAGGCCGCGACCGAGACTTTCGACCCGCAAGCGGTGCAGTGGAGCGACGTCGACACCACGAACTACGGCCAGCGCGGGGGCGGGTCGGGCAACTTCAACTCCGTCATGCTGCCGCCGGGATTCACGCGCGTGATGATTCTCGGCGGCGTGGCCCCCGGAGCGGACCGCTCCACCGAGTCCGTCGAGATCATCGACATGGCGGAGCCGAGCCCGCAGTGGCGCCTAGCGGCCTCGCTGCACTTCCCGCGCAATCACGCCAATGCCGTGATCCTGCCCGATGGGACCGTGCTCGTCGCCGGCGGGGGCTACGACGAGGCCACGCCCGTCCACGCGGCGGAGATCTTCGATCCCCGGACCGAGACCTGGACCGTGGGGGCGACGATGCGCGGCGTGTTCCGCCTGTATCACTCCACGGGCTTGCTGCTTCCGGACGGACGCGTGATGTGGGCCGGCGGGACGAACCCGGCCTCGAACCCCACCGCCGAGTTCTACCTCCCGCCCTACGTGTTCCGCGGGCCGCGGCCGGTGATCGCCTCCGCGCCCGCGTGGGTGCGCTACGGGCGCTCGTTCACGATCGACACCCCCGACGCGGCGCGCATCGCCTCCGTCGTCTGGATCCGGCCTGGCGCGGTCACGCACTCGCGCGACATGAGCCAGCGTTACGTGCCGCTGGCGTTCACCGCGGGCGCCGGCTCGATTCAGGCCGTGGCTCCGGGCTCGCCTCACGAGGCGCCCCCCGGTTACTACATGCTGTTCTTGGTGGACAGCGACGGCGTGCCCTCCGAGGCACGGTTCATGCAGCTGCGCTGACAGCCGGTGCGCCGCGGCGACCGGCGTGACGCACGGGGCGGGCTGCGTTCCTCTAGGGTTGCCGGGCGGTCGAGCGCGCGCGCGGCGGGCGGTCGGAGACCGTCGATCGCAGGGAGGCGTGGAAGTGCTGGAGATGCTCACGACCCCGCTCGGATGGTCGTTCGTTTTGGGTATCGCCGGGGGCGGCGTCCGGATCCTGGGTCGCCGGCGGCGTGGCGCGCTCCGCTGCGGCGCCTGGCTCGTGGCCGGGGCATGGCTGGCGGCGATGGTGGCGGCGTGGCCACCCGCCGCCTCGGTCGTGTCGCGCCCGCTCGAACGCTGGGCGACCCGCTGGCCCCAGGTGCCGGCCTGGGCCGAGAGCGCGAGCCCCGAAGCCATCGTCGTCTTCGCCGGCGGGATCGAAGGCGCGAAGGTGCCCGGGGCACCGCTCGACACGGGTAGCCTGGAGCGTGTCGTGGAGGCGGTCAGGCAGGCCCGCCGCTGGCCTCGGGCGCTCGTGATCTTCAGCGGGGGCACGAAGCACCCCGCGCCGGGCGGGATCACGGGGGGGCGCCGCATGGCGGAGGTGGCGCAGGAGCTCGGGCTCGAGCCCGAGCGCATCGTCGTCGAAGCCAGCTCGCGCGACACGTACGAAAACGCGATCTACTGTGCCGAGATCCTTCGCAGCCGCGCCATCACGCGGGTGGCCCTCGTGACCTCCGCCGTGCACATGGCCCGCTCGCGCGCCGCGCTGCTCAAGCAAGGCTACCCGAGCCTTCCGCTCCCCGTTTCCGCGCCGCGCCTCGGGCCGGCGGGGCTGGGCTGGTTGACGCCGGACGACGGCGCGGTGCGGCGCATGACGTGGGCCTTTCACGAATGGCTCGGCCTCGCCTGGTACCGCCTCCGCGGCCGTATCTAGCCGCGGGCCGGGCCATCTTCACGATCTCGCGAGGGCGCCCTTGCGAAATCCGAAGTTCAGGACCGCTCGATGAAGGCCAGGATCTTGCGCTCCAACAGGTCGAGGGGGAGCGCGCCCTCGCCGAGCACGGCGTCGTGGAACGCGCGGATATCGAACGCTTCCCCCAACTCCCGCTCGGCCCGTTCCCTGAGCTCGCGGATCTTGAGTTCCCCCATCTTGTAAGCCAACGCCTGGCCGGGCCAGGAGATGTAGCGGTCCACTTCGTTCGTGATGTTGCGCAGTGTCAGTGCGGAGTTGGCGGCCATGAAGTCGATCGCCTGCTGGCGGGTCCAGCCGAGGGCATGCAATCCCGTGTCCACGACGAGTCGGAGGGCGCGCCACATCTCGTAGGTCAGTCGCCCGAAGTCGCTGTAGGGATCCTGGTAGAAGCCGACCTCGAGGCCGAGCCGCTCCGCGTACAGCGCCCAGCCCTCGACGAAGGCCGTGAATCCGCCGAAGCGGCGCAGCGGGTGGAGGTCCTCCAGCTCCTGCTGGAGGGCGATCTGGAGGTGGTGCCCCGGCACGGCCTCGTGAAGGGACAGGGCTTCGATCTCGTACACCGGCCGGCTTTTGAGATCGTAGGTGTTGACGTAGTAAAAGCCCGCGCGGGTCCCGTCACCGGCCGGTGGCTCGTAGTAGGCGGTCGTGGTGCGCGGGGCGATGTAGTCGGGGATCTCGCGGATCCCGTAGGGCATCCGGGGCAGCCGTCCGAAAAGCCGCGGCAGTTCGCCGTCCATGCGCTTGAGCACGTAAGCTGTTTCTTTCAACAGCGCCTCCGGGGTTTCCCGATAGAAGCGGGGATCGGTGCGCAAGAACTCGAGGAACTGGGTGAAATCCCCCTCGAAGCCCGCCCGCCGCATCACCCGCTCCATTTCCGCGCGGATGCGCTGGACCTCGCGCAGGCCGATGTCGTGAACCTCCCGGGGCGTGATTTCGAGTGTGGTGTGCTCCCGCACGAGGAACGCGTAATAGCGCTCCCCGTCGGGCAGCGCGCTGGCCGCTGTGGTTGCGCGCGCCTGCGGCACGTACTCGTCGCGCAGAAACGCGAGGAACTCGCGGTATGCCGGGACAACCGCTTCCACGATGGCCCGCCGGCCCTCGCGTGCCAGCCGCTCCCGCTCGCTCGCGGGGACGCTCTCGGGGAATTCGCGGAAGGGCTCGTCGAGCAGGCTCTGCCGAGGGTCGTCCACGATGTGGGGAGCGAGCGCCTGGTCGTAGCCCTCGAGCACCACCACGGGCAGCACCCACCCCGTGCGCACCCCGTCGCGCATCAACGCGATGTGCTCCCGCGTGTAGCGCAGGAAATCGCGCAGCCGCGCAATGTAGTTCTCGTAATCCTGCGTCGTGCGTAGTGGGACTCGATCCGGCAACTGGGGAAAGGAGACATGGAAGCCCGTGCGGCTCGTGATGGGCATGCGGTAGGAGGGGAAGCGGCCGCCCTCGACCTGGCGCTCCAGAATTCGTCGGACGATCTCGTAGTCGGTATCGCCCTGGAGCGGGATCTCGCGCAGGCGTTCGAGGAACTGCCGCGCCCGTTCGAGGCCTCGTCGCTGGGCGGCTTCGTGGACCTCCGGCAGCCGGTCGTCGAAGCGGTGGTCCCCGACCTGGGTCGCGAACAGGGGGTCCTCCTGCAGGCGCTGCTCCCAGATCTCGTCCATCAGAGCCCGTAGCTGTCGCCGCGCCTCGGCGCGCTCCGAGGCCAGCGTCTGGGTCGCGAAAGCCAACGCCAGCGTCACGAGCCACGCCATCGTGTCGGGTCTGGGGCGAAACTTCGTGGGCCGCTCCATGCTCCTCCCCTCCGGGCGATGCACCCTCCCCGGCCGAGCGAGCGCCTATTGAGCCCGGGGGCGAGGGAAATGTCAACGGAGCGAGCCGGGCGAGCCGGGGGACAAAAAGTGGGCGCGCGAGGTGGAGGAGGGATCGGGGGGAGAGGGAGTCCACCTCGCGCGCCCATCGGGAGCGATCCCTCCCTGTCGCCGCCGGGATGCGCCCCCTTGGCCTCGACCCGTGCCGGGTCCATCCGCCCTGCGCCTGAAGCATCCGGCGGGCGAGTCCCTCCCGGGTGCTTCGGGCGCGCTGCGGTTCAAGGGCTCACCGAAGCCACCCAAGGAGCTGCGGAGTCCGGCTCGCCGTGCCGCGCGACCTGGGAGGACGGCAGACGACCGAACGCATAGGTCACGCTGCGGCGCGCCCCGGGCATCACGTAGCCGACGATCCGCATCGCCCCGTCGCCCGCGGGGGCGAGAAAGATCGCCGGAACCGTCCCGGCACTCCCCTCGCTCTCGCGCCGCGACACGGCAGCCATGCCCACGGGCTGGCCGTCCGCGTAGAGCAGGTGCACGGCGCTGGTGGGGGTGAGCGACACGACAGGGCAGATCGTGAGTTCGTCCACGAACCGCGCGATCCCATCGGGAAGCTGGACGCGCATGTGAACGGAAGCCGTGAGGCACTCGGCGGGCACCGCTGACGAAGCAGCGAGCGCCACGGCCAGTGCCGAGGCTCCGCGCAGCCCCCGGCGGCGTCGGGAACAGGACTGAATCCTCTGCCAGGCCTTCATCGCGAGACCTCCTCTACCGGCGCCTCCCTAGCGTGTGCAATGACCCTGCCGCGACCACGGTCGAGTCCGACGTTTGATCAAGTCCTTCACTGACAATAGCTTATCAAGCTTCCGACCCTCGCCACGACTTCCGACCCGATGTCTCGGATCCGAAACATGACGCCCGACCCGACAAGGAGAATCCGGCGCCGCGCCTAGGGCTCCAAGGGGCCATGGATAGACTTTTCTGGTCTGTATCGAGAGAGAGACACATCGGTCCAGCGGTTCGCCCTTTTATAATTCGTGGCTCGAGCGAAGGTCCGTCCCAAGCAAAGCGGGCGTGACTGCTGTGGAATCCGAGATAATCAGGCCATGGATCCAGCCCACCGGGAGGATGATCGCTACCGTCCGCTGAGGCTTCTGGGCGAGGGTGGCGGGGGCCTCGTCTGGCTGGCCGAGGATCGCCAGCGTCCAGGCTCCCGGGTGGCCCTGAAGGAACTCGCGCCCGCTCACGGTCAGGACCCGGTGCGGATCGAGGCCCTCAGGCGCGAGTTCGCTCTACTGGCTTCCTTTTCCCATCCGGGCCTCGTGGAGGTCTTCGATTTCGAGGCCTCCCCTCCCACGGGACGGGCACGGTTCGCCATGGAGTGGGTTCGCGGTATGGATTTCCGCTCGGCCGTGGCTCGGGAGGCCCCCGGGGTATGTCTCGAGTGGGTCGCAGAGCTTCTCCGCCTGCTGGGCTTCCTCCACGACTCGGGGGTACTGCACGGCGACCTCAAGCCCGGCAACATCAGGATCCGGTCACGTCCCAAGTTCGGCTGCCGCGTCGTTCTTTTGGATTTCGGCCTCGCGTGGCTCGCGCCCCATCGCGAAACCGCGCTATCGGGTCCGCACGCGGCGAGCCTCGCCTATGTCGCTCCAGAACGGCTCGAGGGAGCGCCCCTCTCCCCGCGCGCCGACCTCTTCTCTCTGGGTGCGGTGCTCTTCGAAGCTCTTTACGGTCGCATCCCCGGCCCGGCGGACGGGTCCGATGTGGCGGGCAAGCGGTTCCTCGTCGGGAGCCCACTCGACATACCCCCCGCTCCCGAGGGCTATCCGGCGGGTCTGCGGGAGTGGCTCGCCAGCGTGCTTCATCCCGATCCGTTGCGGCGTCCCGCTTCGGCACGCGAGGCCCTGGAGCGGCTGAACGAAGATTGCGGGATGCGCGTGCCATGGAGCACCCCGGTGCTGCGCGCAGCCAGGCTGGGTTCGGGCGAGCCGCAGGAGCGGGCGGCGGAGCTGGCCCGCCTGCGCGAGCTCGTCCGGGACCGACGGGCGAGGCTCGTTTGGCTCGTCGCTCCGCCCGGCTTCGGCAAGTCCAGGCTTCTGCGGCGACTCGAGGTGGAGGCGCTCCTCGACGGGCGAGCGGTGGCCCGGGGCTGGAGGGTGCTCGAGCAGGTGGTGGGGACGCGGGGCCGGACTCCCGGCCGCGATGCCTGCCCGCAGCTCGTTCTCCTCGACGACGTGGACGAGCTGCCGGTCGTGGCCTTGGAGCGGCTGGAGCGATTTCTGTCGGCCGGCGATGTGCCGTGCATGATCGTTGCCGCCACACAGCCGCGACCCCGCCGCCAGGCTCTGGCACGCATGCTCGCCGTCGCGGGACGCGTCGCCGGCACGGCCCGCGTGGACCTCGGGCCCCTCGACGCCACGGCGCTCGAGGAGATGGCCCGCCGTGCGAAGGGAGCCTCGGTGGCGCCGCATCGGGTCCGCTGGCTGCTCCAGGCCTCGGGAGGTAGCCCCGCGGTGGCCGAAGCGATCCTGATCGAGGAGCACTGGGAGCGCCAGCGCAGCTTCGGGGCGGATGATCTCGTTCGACTTGCGCCGCGCTGGCCGTTGCTGTCGGGCGACACTCGGCGGTGGGCGCTGGGGCTGGCACTGCTGACCGAGGCCTCCGACGAAGAGCTGGTCCGGTTGCTGGGCACGGATCCCGCCAGCGCTGCGGCCGCGGCCGAGGAGGCATCCGCCGCTGGACTGGCGCGACGGCACGGTCGAGGGTGGCGGATCGGCTCGTACGCTTTCGCCGAGGCGCTTCGCCGCAGCGCCGCCGAAGCCGCTCCCCTGGCGCGGCGTGCGGCACTGCTGCTCGAGGAGACTGCCGCCACCGGCGCACCGGAGCGTGCGGCGGGGCGCCTCGGGGAGCTGTGGGCCATCGCAGGCGCACCGGAACGCGCGCTCCCTTGGGCCTGCCGGGCCGCGGAGGAAGCCCTCGAGTCCTCGGATCCCGAGGGAGCCGTGCGCCACTGGCGGCTCGCTTTGCGCGTTGTGGGCCGTTCGCGCGAGGTGCGTTACGCCCTGCGCATGCGCCACGGAGAAACCTGTGTGCGGGCGGGGCTCCATCGAGAGGCGGCCCGCGCCTTCGGGGCTGCGGCCCGTCTCGCCCGCGAGCCCCGCGAGCTGGCGCGTGCCCTCGCCCGGCAGGCGGCAGCGCTCGTGCACGCGGGCCGCTTCGAGCGCGGCCTTCTCACTGCGGCCCGGGCCGAAGCGCTCGCGCGCGAGCACGCCGACCCCGCGCTGCAAACCGAGATCCGGCGCGCCCGCGGCGTGGCACTGGCCAGGCTGGGACGGGAAGAGGAAGCCATCCCCTTGCTCGAGGCTTCCCGGTTGGAGTTCGAGGCCGCGGGGGCGCCGCCCGCGGAGCGCGCCGCCCTGGAGCACCAGATCGGTGCCTGCCGTTTGCGCCTGGGCGACGCGCAAGCGGAGGAAAACTTCCGGCGCGTGTTGCGCGCCGTGGGCGAAGGCGCGGGCGGCGGCGTGCCACCCGAGGCGATCAAGGCGCGCATCGGGCTCGCCGTGCTGGCCGCGCGCCGCGGAGCGCACGCGGCGGCGCGCCGCGAGCTTGACCGCGCGCACGCCCTGGCGATTCGCTCGGGACACCTGGCGCTGCAGGAGGCGTGTCTGTCGAAGCTCGCCGCTTTGGCTCTCGACACGGGACACTACGACCGCGCCATCGCGCATGCCGAGCGCGCCTGCGACTGGGCGCTGCGGTTGAGCGACACGAACGCGCTGTTCGTCAATCGGGCCCTCCTGGCGGAGGCGTGGGTCCGCTGCGGCCGTCCTGGCGAAGCGGTGGGGCTGCTGCGCGAGACGCTCGCCGAGCGGCCCTCGGAAGTGGAGCCGGAAAACCTCGACTACGCGCGGATGCTTCTGGCCCACGCCCGGATCGAGGCGGGCGAGGCGGCGCGACCGGAGGTGCGGGAGCTGCTCGAGGGTTGCCTGGAGCGTGCGCGTGGACGGCGAGGGCGTCGGGCGCGCTTCGTGGCGCTCGCGCTTGAACTGGAGCGGCGCACGATGGCCGAGCCGCCGGAAACCCTGGAGCCGGTCGCCCGCGAGCTGGCGGGGATGCTGGAGTCCTGGGCGGGACCGCCAGAGCCCGAACTGGAGATCCGCGCCCGGCTCGCGCTGGCGCGCGCGGCGGCGGCCCGGGGGCAGACGGACGCGGCCCTGCTGCACGTGGAGCGCGCCGAAGCGCGGGTGCGCGAGGTGGGCGCTCCGGCCTTCGCGGCGGAGGCGGCGGCTGTCGCCGCGCTCGTGTTGCAGCGCGCCGGGCGCGCGGCGGAGGCGGCACGCAAACTCCAGCGAGGCCGGCGGGCGCTCGACGCCGCCTCGGGGCGCGTGGCGGACGGGACCCTTCGCCAGCGGTTTCTGGAAAGGCCCGCCTTCGCGGCGCTGCGCGAACCGCAGGGGGCCCCCACGCAGGGGCAGGAACGGGCGCGGCTGCTCGCGCTCTACGACATGATCCGCACGCTCAACTCGCAGGCGGATCCCGAGAGCCTCGTGGAGACGATGCTCGAGATGGCGATGCGCGCCGTGGGCGCGGAGCGGGGCATGGTGCTCCTGCGCGACCCTGCGCCGGGGGCTCCCGAAGATGCATTCACCGTCCATGCGCTGCGGGAAATCGAGGACGAAACGGTGCGCGACGCCGAGGCCTTCAGCCGCACGGTCGTCGCGGCGGCAGGGCGGGGGGAGTCGGTGCTGGCGGTCGACGCCGGCAGCGACGCCCGTGTCCGCGATCTACCGAGCGTCAGTCTCCATGGCATCCGGTCGCTGATGTGCGTGCCCCTGCGGTCACGGGGGCGCATCGTCGGCACCGTCTATCTCGACACGCGCACGGCGGCGCGCGCCTTCGGTCACGATGACCTGCGCTTCATCGAGGCTTTCGCGGACCACGCCGCGCTCGCGCTCGAGAACGCTCGCACGCGGCGCGAGCTCGAGGCCTCCAACGCCCAGTTGCGGCGCGCCGCCGAAGCGCGGACGGAGTTCGCGAGCATCGTCGGCGCCTCGCCCGCCATGCAGCGCGTTTTCGATCTGATCGAGCGCTTCGCTCACAGTCGCCTCCCTGTCCTCGTGCGCGGGGAAAGCGGGACGGGCAAGGAGCTCGTCGCCCGTGCGCTCCACTTCCAGGGCCCGCGCCGGCGCGGGCCGTTTCTGTGCGAGAACTGCGCCGCGATTCCCGAAAGCCTCCTCGAGAGCGAGCTGTTCGGCCACGTGCGCGGGGCGTTCACCGGAGCGGAGCGGGACCGGCCGGGCCTGCTGGAGCAGGCGCACCGGGGCACGCTCTTCTTGGACGAAATCGGGGACATGCCGCTGTCGATGCAGGCGCGGGTGCTGCGCGCCATCGAGACGGGCGAGATCCGCCGCGTGGGGGAGGAACGGGCTCGCCATGTGGACGTGCGCATCGTCGCGGCGACGCACCGGAATCTGGAGCGCGAGGTGCGCGAGGGACGTTTCCGGGAAGACCTGCTCTACAGGCTCCAAGTCCTCGTGGTGGAGCTGCCCCCGCTCCGCGAGCGACCCGGCGATATCCCGCTGTTGGTCGCCCACTTTCTGGAACGGATCGGGCGGGAGCGGGGCCGGGCTGCACCGCGCGTGGCCTCGGACGTGCTGGCCGCGTTCGAGCGCTGCAGCTGGCCGGGCAACGTGCGGCAGCTCCAAAACGTCCTCTTGCGCCTCGCCCTGCTCGCCGGCGAGGGCCCCATCACGCTAGGCGTTTTGGAATCCGACGCGACGCTGCGGCGCACGCTCCTCGGCGAGCCCGAGGTGGCTGCGCCCGTTTTTTCCCTCGAGGCGGGCGAGCGGGAGGTGCTCCGCCGTGCCCTCGAGGCGAGCCGGGGCAATCGCGTCCATGCCGCGCGACTGCTGGGGATCTCTCGCGCCACCCTCTACCGCAAGCTGGAGCGCCACGGCCTCGCCCGGCGCTAATCGCCCCTTTTCTTATAGGAATTCCTGAGTTTATCGGCTTTTTACGCCTATTGCACGGGCGCGATTACGATCTAGATTTCGACCACGAGGCATGTGCAAAAAGGTGGGATTGCAAAGGGGTAGTGCCATGAGACGCATATTGCTCCTGGCTCTGTTCGGGCTTCTGGCTATCGGGGAGTTTTCGGGTCCGGCGCTCCGGGCGGCATCTAGCGGGGCTCTCGTCGTGGCGAGCGTCGCCGTCGAGGGTTCCGTCGTGTCCGTGAGTGTCGCGAGCCATGACGAGACAGAAGTCAAGGCGGTGGTCTACGTGCAGGCCCTCGTGGGGGGAGTGGCCGTGCAGCTCTCGCGGGCCGCGACAGTACCGCCCGCACGCCTGACGCGCGTGGACCTGGAATTCCCGGGACGGGTCGAGCGGGTGATTCGAGCCGGAGCCATTCTCGACGACGGGGCGCCTTTCTGAGTCTGCGCCACGGCCCGGCGTACTGGGACGTCGTCCGCTCGCTGCGATTTCGGCGCGAGCGCATCACGAGCGCCGTCGCGCGCGCGCTTGGCCGACCTCCTCGCGCAACTGCTGGTAGACCGCGTAGCGCACGCGGTCCAGCTCGCCGCGCTCCACCGCCGCAACGACTGCGCAACCCGGCTCCGTCCGGTGCGCGCAGTCGCGGAACCCGCAGGGCGGCAGCCGGACGAACTCCGGAAACAGGCGATGGAGCTCGTCCGGGTCGAGCCACTCCGCTAGCTCCATACGGGAGAAGCCTGGCGTGTCCGCCACCAGACCGCCCTCGGGAAGAGGCAGGAGCGTCACGGTGGTGGTGGTCTGCCGGCCCCGGCCGGTCCTCGCCGCGACCTCCCGGGTCCGCAACTTCGCTCCAGGGATCAGGCGGTTGAGCAACGTCGATTTGCCGACGCCGGACGGG
Source organism: Acidobacteriota bacterium (assembly GCA_037447115.1). Classification (GTDB taxonomy): domain Bacteria; phylum Acidobacteriota; class Polarisedimenticolia; order Polarisedimenticolales; family JBBIHH01; genus JBBIHH01. The sequence goes on along the minus strand of JBBIHH010000003.1, from coordinate 58,411 downwards.
CCGGCGAGGGCCGAGATTCTGTGGCGCAGCCGTTCTCGTACTGCATCCAGGCCCGTGCCCGTCTTGGCGGACAGCGTCATGACCGGATAGCCCACGCGCGTCCCGTACCGTGCACAGAAAGCCTCGATCGCTTCGGTTTCGGCGAGATCCGTCTTGTTCAGAACGACGAGAGGCTGCACCCCAAAAGCCTCGGCGCAGACCAGCAGCCGGTTCAGCAGACCCTCGTCGAGTTCCGGCCGGCTCAGGGTGGCCATGATCACGAGCAGGTCGAGGTTGGCCACGCGCGGGTAAGGCACGAAATTGCGCCGTTCGAGCCGGGCCTGGACCGCCACCTCCCCGGGAGAGATCTCCCGGTAGCGGACCCGATCGCCGACGAAGAATGGTCCCTGCTCGGAGTAGGCGCGCGTTCGCACAAGAGCCCGCAGCACCCTCCCGTCGTCCGTGCGCAGCCTGAAGCAGGGTCCCTCGCGCGCGACGAGAAGGCCCGTCCCCTCGCGCTGGCTCATGCTCCGGGATTTCCCGTCAGCGTTCCGGATCGGCCGTCGCGGCCCAGGAGACGGGACAGCCGACACCGGTGCCTCCGAGGCCGCAATACCCGGAAGGGTTCTTGGCCAGGTATTGCTGGTGGTAGCCTTCGGCGTAATAGAACTCGGCTGCCGGGACGATCTGCGTGGTGATGGTCCCGTAGCCTGCCTCGCGGAGCCGGTGCTGGTAGAAGTCCCGCGAAGCCTCCGCCGCGCGGCGTTGCGCGTCGCTGTAATAGAAGACTGCGGAACGGTACTGGGTGCCGAGGTCGTTGCCCTGGCGCATTCCCTGCGTCGGGTCGTGGTTCTCCCAGAAGAGGCGGAGCAAGTCGTCGTAGCGGATCCGGGTCGGATGGAACACGATGCGGACGACCTCCGCGTGCCCGGTGAGCCCCGTGCAGACTTCTTCGTAGGTCGGGTTCGGGGTGTAGCCCCCGGCGTAGCCCACGGCGGTGGAGTAGACGCCCGGCAGCTCCCAGAACCGCTTCTCGGCGCCCCAGAAGCAGCCCATGCCGAACATGGCCATCTCCGTCCCCTCGGGGAACGGCGGCACGAGGCGCGTGCCGAGAACGAAGTGAGTCTGCGGCACCTGCATCGGTTCTCTGCGGCCCGGGAGCGCCTCCTCGGGCCGGGGCATCTGGAGCTTTCTCGGGTCGACGCTCATCGCTCCGCACGCTCCCGCGACAGCAGGCCCGCCGGGGGCGGCAGCGGGTACGCCTCTTCGAGGTAGCGGCGTACGGTGAAGCCCACGGCTTCGCGTTGCACCTCGAGGTACCAGCGATCCCGCTCCGCCGAGATTCGCAGCTCCTCGTAGCGCCGAAGAAGGTGCTGCCTCCGCCCGCCGTGGGCTTGGAGCACCATGGCCTGCAATCGTGCCAGTTCGGCGAGGGCCGCCTCGAGGCGCCGCCCCACTCGCCCCAGGGCGGCTGCCTTTTCGGCGCGGAGTTCCTCGACCGTCTTTTCGTGCGGCGCCGCTCGCTCGCCCGTCGTGCGCTCCTGGTTCACGGCCCCGATCCCCGCTTCCCGTGCGAGGCGTTCCATGGTACACGATGCCCCGCGCCCTCGCCCCGGGCGGAGAACCGGCGCCGCGGAACGGGAGGGACCATGCTGCAACTCGTCTTGGCCGTGCTGGTGGGTTACTTCGTGATCGCTGCCGTGGTCATGGCTGCCTTCACGCTGGCCTACGTCGTTCTGGGAACGGAAGCTAGCTTCCGCCCCGGATCCTTCGAGCCCTCCGCGACCTGGATCGGCCTGAGCCTCGTCGTGGGATTGATCGCTGCGCTGCTGGGGGGCCTGGCCTGCGCCCGCCTCGACCGGCAGGGCAAAGCGCCGAACGTCCTCTCCGGACTCGTGCTCGTCCTGGGGCTCGGCCTCGCGGCCTACCACATGGCGACGCCCGCTCCGGCCCCTGCGCCCCGCACGGGGGACATCCCCGTCTTCGAGGCGGCGCGCCTGGCGCGCCAGCCCGCCTGGGTGGAGTGGGTCAATCCCCTCGTGGGGGCTGTGGGGGTCTGGCTCGGGGCTGCGGCGGTCAAGCGCCGGCGAGAAGGCGGGTCGGCCTGACCGCCCGGATGCGCGTCCTCCTCACGGCATCCCGGAGGCGACATGCAACCCCGGCCGCGTGCGTGGAGCGAAGAGGCGGAAAGCGCTCACCACCCGCAGGCACTCTTCGATGCGAGGCCGCGGCAGAGCCCGTGCACCGCGGTCTGCGGCCCGCGATCTCGTCAGTACCACGGCTCGGTCGCGGTCACGCGTCTCCTGGCGGCGCGCATAGGGTCTGCCGGGCGCGGATCCGGTACGCGGCCGCCGGACGAACACCGCACCCAATACCGACGCGGGGGCCTCGAACCTCCGGCCGCTCTATGGGCAAGCTCTACCCGTCCGTTCAGCCCCCGTACTGTCGGCTCCGAGGGAGCCCGCGCCGCACGCGTTCTCCGCGCGCACGAGATAATGGAAAACTTCTCCTGGTGAGGGGAGCGCGGGATCCACGGCCGCGGTGTTCGGCCCGTCGTCGGACTCGATGCACACGGCGCTCCCCGTGAAATCGCTCGCCACCGCGGAGCGCAGCGTATCGTAGGCGAGCACCGAGGCGCTGCCGCCGGGAGCCAGCGGGACATCCCAGGACAGGGTTTGCTTGTCCGCGCCGAAGGTCAGGTTCACCACCTCTCCGGGGACAGTCCACACGGACCCGTCCGCGTCGTCGCAGTCGGGTGCTCCGCCGGAGGGGCAGGCTGGACTTCCAGGCGACCCGAAGCCGTCCCCGTCCGCGTCGAAACAGGTGGGAAGCAGCGCGAACGACGTGTCGGCACCGGCCGCGCTGTGCTGGAAGCGGCGGTCTCGGGCGATGACGCGCAGCCGCACGTCGGCGAACCCCTGTCCCTGCGGGGTCTGCCAGTCGAAGCTCCTCGCCTCGCCCGGAAGATCGTCCGCGATGGGCTGGAACGTGAGACCGCCATCGAGGGAGACCTCGATGTCGAAAGACCTCAGGGCCTCGTCGTCGCTCGCTGTCCACTGGACCGGCACGATCGCACCCGCCTCGTAGGCAGCCCCGGGCGCCGGGCTCGTGAGGGTCGCGCTGGGCGGCGCATCGCCGAGTCGAGGATCCGGACGGACGGCGAAATAGTCATCGAAGGACCAGCGCACCCGGTTGCAACAGTTGCCCTTGATGCGCAGGCCCACCCGCACGGTATCGGCGCTCGCGTAGGGCATGTCGAACCCGATGGGGAGGCAGCCCGCCGGCTGAGCGAGGCCGCCCAGGGGCACGGTCCGATCCTCGCCGTCGATGAAGAGGAACGCGTCCACTCCCGTGAAGAACTCGTCCAGATCCTGGGTTTCGTAGCAGAGTTCGGAGTGCTGGCCCGGGAGGAACACGCCCGAGAGATCCGTGGTCACCGTGGCGGTGCCCGACATGTCTCCCGACGGGATCAGGAAGGACACCTCGTCCCATCCTTCCTGTCCCGCCTGGTCCACCGCGACGACGCGCAAGTAGGCCGGCTCTCCCGAGACCTGGAATCCGATGTCCGGCACGGTCCACTCGTAGGTGCGGACATCCCCGGCCAAGCCGTCGGCGACCACCGTCGGAAAGTCACCGTTGCCCGCCGGCGAGAACAGGATTCGCTGGGAGACGATGCCGTCTTCGTTGTCCGTCGCCTCCCACACCAGGACCGTTCGCGAGCCGGGTTCCTGGAGGAAATAGGGTTTTTTCAGCCGCACCACCGGGGGTGCGTTCGAGAAATCCGGCGCCGAGCTGCGGAAGGGAACGGTGATCACGCCCCCCGTCACCGGGTCTCCCTGCCCCCCGGGGTTGTCGGGCGAGTCCGGTCCCGTGGGGTGCCCCCACCAGTTGTGGCGGGCATCCACGGTTTGGTCCACCCGGGCCTTGATGGCGACCCCGTTGCCCGTGAAGGAGTTCGGGTTCGTGCTCCCGAGAAAGTCGAGACCCCCCACGGCGATCGGCGAGGGGTCGGTCTGCGCGCCGATGGAGTTGTTCTCGAAGCGGGAGCTGCGGACCTTGACGGTCGCCAGGCCGGAGACCTGGATGCCGAGGTCGTTGTTCCGCACCACGCAGCTGTCCATGTAAACGACCTGCCCTGCAGCGGACAGACCTCGCGAGCTGCCCTCGAGGATGCAGTGCTCGAGCCGGTTGCCGGGGTGCTGGAAGGCGATGAAGTCCCAGGGCTGGCCGGGGTCGAACCGCTTGAAGGTCACCGGATGTCCCGGTTTCCCGAGAGCCCGCAGGATCCCCCCGTCCGCAACGATCCCCAGACCCGGCCCGATTTGAACCTCGACATCCGGGAGGATCGTCATTTCTCCCGTGATATGGGGGAAGGTATTCTGGATCACGTAAGGCATGCCCACAGGAGAAAAGACCACCGGCCCGCGCACATCCACCAGGGCCGACATGTCCCACAACACGTAGTTGTTGGCGTTGCCCGACGCTGGCAGCGAGGTTCCCGGCAGAAGGCCGCCGTCCTCCAGCAGAACCGGGTACTGGTTGCCCGCGAGAAGCGTGGTCGGCCCGACGAGAAAGTTGTTGCCGGCGTTGGCCCCCGAAAGAGAGAGCGCCGCCCCGCTCGCTCCCGTCACGGTCAGGTTGTCCAAGTAGACCGGCTGATGATCCTTCGCGAGGATGATGCCGTCCCCGATCGAGTTCTGCACCGTAATGTCGTCGAGCAGGAAGTACGAGTTCTCGCTTCGCAGGTAGGAGTTCTGGATCGTGACATGCCGCGCGGCGAGGGTGCCTCCATTCACATCGAGGGCGGCGTTCTGGAAGCTGCAATTCGAGACGTCCACATAGGGAGGTTGGTAGTCCACCGTGCCGCCGCCGCCTGGGCTGAACAGCGTTCCCGGGGAACTGAATGTGCACTGCGCGAGCAGGACCGAACTTCCGGAGTCCGGGCGGACCTGCCCCGAAATGTCCGCGAAATCGAGATCCAGGAGGCCCTGGACGATGACGGCGGGCGGGAAACCGGCCTGCGCCGCGATGGCGATGCGAGAGGAGGGCGTTCCCTCGCCGCGCATCGTTCCAGCCACGGTCAACGAGTGGCCGGAAAAGATGTTGACCGTGACCCCGGGCTCGATCACGACCTCCCCACCTTCGGGAATCCCGGTGTCGGAGCAGATCTCGTACGGGCTTCCTGCCTGCGTCCACACCACGGTCTCGCCGGGACCGGGAATCGGGGGCTGGTTGCACGGGGGAGGCGGAGGAGGTCCGATGGAAAGGGTGTCCACGCCGATATTGGAACCGAAACAGGCGAAGTTACAGGCGCTGTCCACGAAGTAGCGCAGCGCGATCCGGCCGCTACCCGGCAGGCTCGCAACGTACCGGGTCCAGCCGAGCGTCGGGATCGTGTTGATGTCCAGAAGAAGATCCGTGAAATCGCCCACGTCGGTCGCGCTCGACCCGGTCGAGGTCCCCCCCGAAGGGGAATAGCGAATCTGGAGCGTGTCCAGATTGCTCGACACTTCGGCCCTCACCCAGAGGGTCAGCTCGTCGCCGGCTTGCTGTCCTGGAACGACGGGCAGGATCGCCCAGAGACTTATCCTGCCCCCGAAAAAGCCTGTCGCCAGACTGTCGGCTGCCAGGTAACCCGGTCCCGCCTGAGGGGTGAAGAAGGTCCCGTCGTACCACCCCCTCGAACCCAGCGGCGCACTCTGATTGCGAAACACCCAACCTTTCGCGATGAGGTTCCTCGGGCCCCACTGTCCCGGGTCCACGGGGCCGTTGTCGTCGAACCCCTCCACGTAGTTCGCCGCCGCCCGGGCGGGCCCCACGGGCAGGGCGGCCACGAACACCGCGAGCAAGCCCAGCAAGAGGGTCGAACTCCTTTTCACGTCCAGTCCTCCGCAGAATCGCTGGCCAAAGCCGTAACCCGGTGACTCAAGAGGACACAGGGAGCTTTCTTGATACACAAAGGTTTCCAGTCGGGCAACTCGCGGCTCCTCGCGCAGACCCGTGGCTGCGGGCGGTTCGGGCTACCTCGCTGCCCGCAGCCCCAGCATCGTTGTCTCCCCTGGGCCCGCGGGGCGCAGCCCCCGGAACGCTGTCGCGACCCGGGCATGCTCCTCCTGGGGGCGCGAGCCATCCTCCGTTCTGCATCGTCGTGCGGAAGCGCCCGCGGCTCGCGCCCCGCAGGGCCTGCGGACCTCGGCCGGTCCGAAGGCGCAGGCGGCCCGCGAAGCCTGCGCCGCCAGCCCTGGCAGGCGCACCCCTCGGCCCGCCCGCCGGCCCTCGGAGCGAGCCCGGTCGCAGCGGCCCCGGATCGAGGCGGACCCGGCGCCCGATCGGCGCCGGGACTCGTCATCCAGGCTCGCGCCCCAAGGGGATGGAATTCTCCACGATGCAGAACCGCAGCACCGTGTCTCCCACGCGAATCGCGTCCCAGTGGGCGAGCTTCGTGCGGTCTGCGATCCTGCGCCCGTTGACCCAGGTGCCGTTCGTGCTGGCGAGATCGCGCAGCACGTAGGCCCCGGGACCGTAGAGGCCGAGCTCCGCGTGCTTGCGGGAGACCTTGGGGTCCTCGAGGACGATGTCCGCGCCCTCGCGGCCGATGACGTAAACGCCCCCGGAGGAGAGCGTGAGCACGCGTCCCGCCCCCGGACCTTCCTCCACGCGGAGATAGATGCCCGTGTCGGGCGGGACGAGACTTTCCTTGAGGCGGCGCGGAGCCTGGTGCGGATCGAGCAGCGTGCGGGCGTGAGGATCGCTGGGCGGATCGTGGCTCATTCCCAATCCTCCTGGAACTTCACGACCACGGGCCTGCGGAAGGCGAGCCCCGTGGCGATCTTCAGGGAGTGGGTGCGCCCCGGCTCCACCTCGACGACGATCGTCTCGCGCTGCTCGGGCCGGCCGGGCACCCGAAGCTCCGCCGTAATTTCGTGGGAGCCGGGCGCCACCTCGAGCCATGCCTCGAAGCTTTCCTCGGGGCGGCCGGCGACCTTGCGCAGGAAACCGAAGGCTTTGTTCACCGGAGCGGCGGCGAGCTCGCGGCGATAGATCTCGTCGCCGTCGAGCCGCACCACCAGCGTGCCCTCGGCGACGCTGCTGCGCCCCTCGAGGTGCAGCCGAGCCGGCCGGCCGCCGACCAAGCCCCAAGCCGCCGCGAGCAGCACCGCGAGACCCGCGACGAGAGGCCAGCGCCGCCCGCGCGCACGTGCGGGCTCGGCCGCAACGGCAAGCGGACGAGCGAACGGGCCAGCCGACGCCTCCTGCGCCACGACGGTCGCCTCTCCGGCGGGTGCGGTGTTGCGCCACGCCTGCTCCAGAGCCTCGCGGAAAGTTCGGGCGTCGGGAAAGCGTCGGGCGGGATCCTTCGCCAGTGCCCGCTCGAAGAACGCGTCGAGGCCGGCGGGAACGCCCGCGGCGCTGCGGGTCACGGGGACGGGAGTTTCGTGGACGATCGCGTAGGCGAGTTGAGCCGTGTCTTCGCCGCGGAAGGGCCGCTCGCCGGTCAGCATTTCGTAGAACACGACGGCCAGGGAGAAAAGGTCGCTGCGCGCGTCCACGGTTCCGCCGCGGATTTGCTCCGGCGACATGTAGGCCGGCGAGCCCAGCATCGAGCCGGGGGCCGTCAAGTCGGAACTCGCGACGCGCGCGATCCCGAAGTCCGCGATTTTCGCGGCACCGTCGCGCGTGCGGATCAGGATGTTGGCCGGTTTTAGATCGCGGTGGACGACGCCCGCAGCGTGGGCGGCAGCGAGCCCCTCGGAGAGCTGTTCCACGAGGGTTTTCGCTCGGTCCGGTTCCATCCGGCCTTGTTCGGCGAGCCGTGCCGCGAGCGTGCTCCCCTCGACGTATTCGATCGCCAGGTACGGCGTCCCGTCGGCGGGATCTTCGCCGTAGTCGTGGACGGTGACGATCGCCGGGTGGTCGAGGGCCGCCGCCGCGCGTGCTTCGCGCAAGAAGCGCTCCTGCAGCTCCCTCCGATGTTCCGCTCTCAGGCCCTGGGGCAGGAGGTAGGTCTTCAGCGCGACGTCCCGTGCGAGGCGCGGGTCGCGGGCGAGGTAGACGACCCCCATCGCCCCGCGCCCGATTTCGCGCCGGATTTCGTAACGGCCGATCCGCCTCACGGGGCGAATCTAGGTCGGTCCAGACTCGCCCGCAATCACTGGACGGCGCAGGAATCGGGCTCGGCGCTAGCGCGAATCGTCCCATTCCCGCGGTGAGCCGAGCACGCCGCCGGCGCGGGAAAACGCAGGATCCCCGCGGCGGATCGCCTCCGAGCGCCCCTCGCCCCGGACGGTGCGCGGCGGGCCCGTCCCTCCTCGCCACGCGCGGCGCCGGCCTTCCGCCCTGGCGGCTGACGCACGCCCGCGCCGGAAAGCGCGTACGCTCGGGAGCCGGCCCATCCCGTCGAAGATCCATCCCGACGGTGGGAGGTGCCGATGGCTGAAGCTCCGTCCGGAGGTACGCCTGCTTGGTCGACTCGACTCCGGGGAGGCTGTGGCGCCGCGGAAGGCGCTTGCATGATTATGCAATAAGCTGTATTTTTATTCGCTCGGCGCCGCTTCGAGAGCGGCTCGGGGAGGCGGAGGGCGCGAGAGGATGCTGGAGAAGACCCGCCGCCAGCAGGCGATCCTGGAACTCGTCGAGTCTCGCGAGCTCGCGAGCCAGGCGGCCCTCGCGCGCGCGCTGCGGCGCCGCGGTTTCCGTGTCACGCAGTCCACGCTCTCGCGGGATTTGAGAGAGCTTCGCGTGACCCGCCTCCCGACGGCGGAAGGCTACCGTTACGCGAAGGCCGCGGGCGCCGCCGCGGAGGGCCCCTCGCCTTTTTCCGACAGCCGGCTGCGAGCGGCCATGGCCGCGGAAGTCACGGCCGTCGCGGCCAACGAGTGCTGCGTCGTCGTGCGGACACGCCCCGGCTGCGCGCAGGGCGTGGGGAGCTACCTCGACGGCCTCCGGGATCCCGAGATTCTCGGCACGGTCGCCGGGGACGACACCGTTTTGGTCCTGCCGCGTTCCGCGACGCGGACGGGCAGGCTCGAGGAGAAAATCCGAGAACTGTTCGATCTGCTCTGACCCGCGCACGCGACGGGGGAGGGGAGAAGATGCCGCGCTACGTGCTCGCCTATTCCGGAGGTCTCGATACCTCGGTGATGCTCAAGTGGCTTCAGCTGGAGCACGGGGCCGAGGTCGTGACCTTCACCGCCGATCTCGGGCAGGGCGAAGAGCTCGCTGGGCTGCGGGAGAAGGCGCGGGCCTGCGGTGCCGCGCAGGTGTTCGTCGAAGATCTGCGGGACGAATTCGTCCGGGAGTACGTGTGGCTGGCATTGCGTGCCGGTGCCCTGTACCAGGGCGCCTATCCGTTGGCCACGGCGCTCGGTCGTCCCTTGATTGCCAAGCACCTGGCGCGTGTAGCGCGCGAGGTCGGCGCCGACGCCGTCGTGCATGGCTGCACGGGCAAAGGCAACGACCAGGTGCGGCTCGAGGTGAGCCTGGGGGCTCTGGCGCCCGCGCTGCGGTGCATCGCGCCGCTGCGGCAGTGGGAGCTGCGCAGCCGCGAGCAAGAGATCGAGTGGGCCAAGCGCCACGGCATCCCCGTACCCGCCGACCACGACCGTCCGTACTCCATCGATCGGAACCTGTGGGGCGTCGCGGTGGAGTGCGGGGCGCTGGAGGATCCGTGGGCGCCCGCGCCGGAGGACTGTTGGCAAATCACCGCCGATCCGCGCGACACTCCGGACGAGCCCGAGGAGATCGTGATCGGTTTCGAGGAAGGGAGGCCCGTGAGCCTGGACCGCGAGGCGCTCGACGGAGTCGAGCTCGTGGAAGAGGTCAATCGCCGCGCGGGCGCGCACGGCGTGGGGCGGATCGACATCGTGGAGGACCGGCTGGTGGGAATCAAGTCGCGCGAGGTGTACGAGGCTCCAGCCGCCGTGACGCTCCACGCGGCCCGTGCCGCACTCGAGCAACTCGTGCTCGATCGGCAGACGAGGCGCGTCAAGGCGGGGCTGGCCGACGAGCTGGCGCAGCTCGTCTATGACGGGTTGTGGTTTTCCCCGCTGCGCAGCGCGATCGAGGCTTTCGTGGAGGCGTCCTGCCGGCCGCTCACGGGCGAGGTGCGCGTGAGGTTGCATCGCGGTCGAGCCACCGTCGTCGGGCGCCGCTCTCCCTTTTCGCTCTACGACCGGGCGCTGGCGACCTACGGGGACGGGGACGCCTTCCGCCACGAAGCGGCCGCGGGGTTCATCGAAATCTTCGGCCTCAGCGCGCGCACCTCGAGCGAGGTGGCCCGGCGCCGCGTCCGTGCCGCGGCGGCGCGGGAGCTCTCGTGAGCGGGGATCTGTGGGGCGGGCGCTTCGGGGCGCCCATGGATGCGCACCTGCGCCGGTTCTCCTCGTCGTTGGGTGTGGACCGGCGGCTCGCGCTCGCGGACGTGCGCTGCACCCGGGCGCACGCCCGGGGGCTGCTCGACGCTGGCGTGCTCGATCGGGCGGCGTTCGAGAGGCTGACCCTAGCGCTCGACACGATCGAGGCCGAGGTGCGGTCCGGTCGTTTCCCGCCCGAGGGCGACGAGCCGCAGCTGGCCGAGGATGTCCACTCGGCCGTCGAGCGCCGCCTGATCGAGTTGTGCGGGGAGGACGGCCAGCGCATCCATGCCGGCCGCAGCCGCAACGATCAAGTCGCGACGGACGCCTTGATCTGGTTGCGCGAGGCGTCGCGGGAGGTGGAGGAGGCGGTGCGCCAACTCCAGGCGGCGCTGCTCGACTGTGCCGAAAGACAGGGCAAACTCTTGGTTTTCGCTTACACGCACTTGCAGCGAGCCCAGCCGGTCCTCCTGGCCCACCACCTACTGGCCCATGTCGAGGCGCTCGAGCGCGACGTGGACCGACTGCGAGATGCGCGCAGGCGCGCCGACCGCTGCCCGCTGGGGGCAGGGGCCTGTGCCGGATCGTCGCTTCCGCTCGACCGGGAGGCGGCGGCGCGACGGCTGGGATTCTCGCGCGTCTGGACCCACGCGATGGACGCCGTCTCCGACCGGGACTGGGCGGTGGAGTTCGTGGGCGTGTGCGCCCTGACGATGACGCATCTGTCGCGACTGGCGGAAGAGCTCGTGCTGTGGTCGTCGCAGGAGTTCGCTCGCCTGCGGTTCGGCGACGAGTGGTCCACGGGCTCTTCGATGATGCCGCAGAAACGAAACCCCGACGTCGCCGAGCTCGTCCGCGGGAGAACGGCACGGGTCCACGGAGCCTTGCTCGCACTCCACACGCTGCTCAAGGGGCTGCCCCTGGCCTACAACCGGGACCTGCAGGAAGACAAGGCATTCCTGTTCGACGCGGCGGAGACCACGCGCGAGTGCGCGCGGGCGCTCGCCGCAGCGCTGTCGGGAGCGACGTTCTTCGAACCCCGTGCGGCGGGCCCGGACTTCTCCGTGGCCACCGACCTGGCCGAGGAACTCGTCCGCCGCGGTGTACCCTTCCGCGAGGCGCACGCGCGGATCGGTCGCCTCGTCGCCGCGTGCGAGGCCGACGGGCGCGGGCTGGCCGAGGCCACCGATGGCGAGCTCGAGGCCGTGGGCCTCGGGGGCCTCGACCGCGCCCTCCTCACGCCGCGCGGGTCCATCGCGGCCAAGCGGACGCTGGGTTCCACGCATCCCAGCGAGGTGCAGCGCATGCTGCGCGAGGCCCGCGAACGCTTGCGCCAGTAGCGTCGCGATCCGGTCGCGCTTTTTCTGCGAGCGCTTCGGGCCTATCTCGCGAGCCCGGTGTAGAGCCAGGCGGCTGCCGCGGCCGAAACCGGGAGAGTGACGAGCCAGGCCGAGACGATTCGCCCGATCGTGCGCCAGTGCGCGCGCCCCGTGACGGCGCCGAGACCGAAGAGCGAGCCGCAGGAAACGTGCGTTGTCGATACGGGAAGGCCGCGGGCCGAGGCTCCGATCACGAGGAGCGACGTCACCAAGTTCGCCGTGAACCCTTGACCGTGATTCATCGGCGTGATGCAGCGGCTCATGGTTTCCGCGACCCGCCGCGCGGCGATCCAACCCCCGACCGCCATGGACAGGCCGACGAGTAGGCAGGAAAGACTTGCGGGGGCCGCGGGCAGAAAGGCGAGGAGCGCCACGATCTTCGGGGTGTCGTTCAGTCCCCGCGCGAAGGACACCGCCCCGGCCGAGACGTAGTGCGCCGTGTCGAGCAGGCGCTGGGCGCCGATGCCCAGGAGCATGCCGCCGTAGCGCTCCTTGCAGCGGCGCGCATCGTCCACGCTCAGCAGCACGCCCGTTTCGGCCAGCGCGAAGCGGCCTTCGCCAGCGGGAACGACGGGCAGCAGCCGGTCGCCGATACAGAGGCAGGTGCGCCTCGTGATCCCCAGACGCCGCCGGCTCCAGCGCATGAGCGGGTACAACGCCCCTACGCCTGCGATGGCGAGGAAGGGGGTCGCGAGCATGGGTAGGAGGAACGCCCGCCACAGGTGTCCGTGGTCGAACGTCGGCCCCGCCGCGGCCCAGCCCGCGCCGGCAAGGCTGCCGATGAGCGCGTGCGTGGTTGAGACCGGCATCCCCAGCCGGGACGCGGAGAGCACCACCGCCGCGGCGGAGGCGGCCACGGCGACGGGAAAGGCGGCATCCGCCGTCGCGGCGTGCGCCACGAGGCCCTGGCCGCCGAAGGTTCGCGCGAGCTGCGAGCCGACGGCGGCGGCGAGCAGCGAGCCCGCGAGCGTGCAAGCGGTCGCCCAAGCCAGCGTCCGCCGGTAGCCCGCCGTGCCGCTCCCGAAAAGCGTCGCCACACCCTTGAAGTTGTCGTTCGCCCCGTTGGCGAGGGCCAGCGCGATCACGAGGGCCACGAGTAACCACGGCATCGCGCGGCTCCGGGTTCCATCCCCCTTCCGTCACGCGAGGCAACGCCGCGGCCGGCCGGGCTATTCCCCTCGGCGCGGCGAGCGTACGGGCCCCCGGAAGCCGGCACCTGCAGGCCGGCCATGCTCACATACCGGCGCTTCGGCCGGGACATAGGCCATGGCCCGGTGACGACGTGGGCCGCGAGCGCGCGATGAGCGATGCAGGCCAGGCTGCGGAAGCGTCGGCCGGCGGTATGCTTGCGGGGATCGTGGGCCGAGCGATCCGGGCGAGGGCGCCGCGCGCCCGCGGCCCTCGCTCTCGGCGGGCGCGGTTGGGTGCGGAGCGTCGCCGATGAAGCCCAGCAAGGTGCTGCTGCGCGGCAGGCCCGGCTCGGGGAAAACGACGCTCGTGCAGCGCCTGCTCGAACGCCTGCCGGCGGTAGCCGGGGGCTTCGTCACGGAAGAGATGCAGGAGGGCGGGCGGCGCGTCGGTTTCAAGGTTCGCGACGTGGCGACAGGCGAGGAGGCGGTGCTCGCTCGCGAGGGAAAGCGCGGCGGGCCTCGCGTCGGGCGCTACGTCGTGGATGTCGAAGTCTTCGATCGGGTGGGTGTGGGCGCGCTGCGTGCGGCGCTCGAGCGTGAAGGGGTGATCGTCGTGGACGAGATCGGGAAGATGGAGCTGTGCTCCCCCGTTTTCGCGGAACGGGTCGAGCACGCTTTCGACCTGCCCCGGGCGATCCTGGCGACCGTACCGGCTTACCGGCTGCCGCTCGTGGACAAGCTCCTGAAGCGGCCCGGTGTCACGGTGGCGGAGCTGACCCCCGCGACCCGCGACGAACTCCTCCAGAAGCTCACGGCGCTGTTTCGGGGCTGAAGCTACCCCCGGCTGCCGCGCGCCGAGAGGGGACGTCCCGCTCTTTCTCGAGGAAGGCGCTCTGCCGTTTCCGCCCTCCCGGTCGGGCTGGCCGATGGGTCTCTGGCGGAACGAGCGGCACGTCCCCGCGCTCCGGTCAGTCCCTGGAGGCGATGTCCACCGTGATCATGAAGCCGTTCGTGCCCCGGTACTCGAAGGGTTTTTCGCCGCCGCGGAAGGCCTCGATCTCGTTGGGCATCATGACGAAGCCCTCGTTGCGGGGTGCGCCCCAGTATTTGAGGTTGCGCATCACGATCGGGCCGTTGCCGTTGGCCGCCTGTGCCGGCCGGCGAAGGCGCACCTCGCCGGTCTTGCCCCCGTCGAGCAGCGCCGTGGCGGCATTTTCGTCGTAGGTCCAGGTGTCGATCGAGCCCTCGGCGACGGCGAACGACTTCCACTGCACCGGATAGAGCCGTCCCAGGATCGTCGCGATCGCGTCGCGCTGTTCTTGGGTCAACGACCGGTCGAAGGTCAGCACCGCCCAGTCCATCTGGCCATCGTCGAACTCGGCACCCAGATCCCCGGCGACCCAGAACTTGGCTCCGTCGAGCTTCACGCCGCCGTAGTGCCCCTTGTCGACTCGGAAGACGTTGTTGAAGCGGCAGAAGTGGTCGTGCCCGCCGTGTCCCGCCGGCTCGCTGTTGAAATAGCACTGGCAGAACATGGGACAACTGCAAGCCTCGATGATCGTGGCGTTCATGTGCCAATCCGGAGCGGTCGCAGCCGTGCCCGCGACCCCCAAGCCCGCGCCCGCCACGGCCGAGAGCGCAAGAACCGCCCAGAACCAGAGTCTACGTTTCATTGGAAGTCCTCCTTTCCGATCGGGAGAGGATTGCGGACGGATCGAGTACCGAATCGTATCACATCCTTCTCCGTACAGGCCTGCCCGAGCCGGCAGTGCGCCACAAAAAAGATGCGCCATCTGGACTGTCCGACCTTTCGCCGAATTTCGAGCGCGGTAACGGGGCGTTCGAGCCGGGGACCCCGAACCCTTCACAGCGCCGAACCAAGACCGTTCGTGTGGCGAACGACGATCGAGCGACCACGACACTCGAGCTGCCGCACGCCGCGTCTGGTGCGGGGGTCTCGAAGGCGTGCGCGTGCGCCTAAGCCGGTGGAGCGACTACAATGAGAGCCGATGTTCTCGCAGGATTTTCCCGGCGGGGATTGGGTCGAGCAGGGGTTGCGGGATCTCGAGCGCGGGGTCGTCTCCGTACCGGCCCTGCTCGTTTCCATCGGGGCGCCCCGCCTGGCGCGCGTCGGGATCCGGGTGAGAAACCCGATCCCCTCCCCGGAGCTCAAGCTCTACGGGATGCTGTCCGCCGAGGGCTCCGACTCGGCCCACTCCCGTTACAACGCCTTGATCCGCCGCCTCGTCAGCTTCGAGCGCGCCGCAGAATGCGCCAGCTAGCCAACCACGAGCGCATCGAAGGCTTGATGAGGCGCCTCGGCGCCGTCGCCCGCCGTGCTGCCCGGGTCTATTTCACAGGAGGTGCGACCGCGGTTTTGTACGGCTGGCGCGATACAACGATCGACGTGGACGTCAAGTTCGTTCCCGAGCACGACGAGCTCTTCCGCGAACTTCCCCGCCTCAAAGACGAGCTGCAGATCAATATCGAGCTCGCCTCGCCCATGGACTTCATCCCGGTTCCGGAGGGCTGGGAAGAGCGCAGCCCCTTCATCCGTCTGGAGGGAAAGCTCGCCTTTCATCACTTCGATCTCTATGCTCAGGCGTTGGCCAAGGCCGAACGCGGGCATGCCCAGGACACCGCCGACATTGGCGAGATGCTCCGGCGAGGTCTGATCGAGCCCGGCCGGGCCCGGGCGTATTTCGCGGCCATCGAGCCTCTGCTCTACCGCTACCCGGCGACCGACCCGGTCGCGTTCCGCAAGGCCGTCGAGGGGTTCTTCTCTTGATCCGGGCCTAGAAAAGAGCCGAGCGCATCGCCCCCGTGGTGGCCTGACTCAGCGGGTCATATCCGGCGGCTCGGGAGGAGCGGGACGCCGCCAGGGTCGCCGCTCGAGCTCCTGGAGCAGCACCTCGACGGCCTTCTCGAGGCTCGGGTCCCCGCCCTCGATCAGTCTCTCGGGGACGTCGTGGACCTCGATGTCGGGTGCGACACCTTCGTTTTCCACCACCCAGTTCCCCTCCGTGTCGTAGATGCGGAACGTGGGATAGATCACCTGCCCTCCGTCCACGAGCTGCGGGCCGCCCGTGATGCCGATCAGGCCGCCCCAGGTGCGCGTGCCGATGAGCTGGCCGAGGCCGCGCTTCCTGAAGAAGTAGGGCAGCGCGTCGCCGCCGGAGGAGGAGTAGCCGTTGATCAGCATCACCTTCGGGCCGTCGTGGGCGAAGCCCGGGGTGCGCATGCTCTCGATGTCGCGGCGCGCCCAGTAGGCCAGCGTGGTGCGCGAGAAGTACTCGATCATGCGATCGGGGATGAAGCCACCGCCGTTGAAGCGGTCGTCGATGATCAGCGCTTCCTTGTCCATCTGGGGGTAGAACAGCTTCTGCAACATGCGGTTGCCCGCGGTGGCGGTGTCGGGCAGGTGGATGTAGCCGATGCGCCCCCCGGAAAGCCGGTCCACGAGCGCCATCCGGCTTTTCACCCAGTCGAGGTAGCGCAGATTGAGCTCGCTCGCGATCGTGCGGACCGACACCTCGCGGGCGCCTTGCGCCGTGGGCCTGTCGTTGACGGTGAGGACCACCTGCGCGTTCGCCTTGCCCTCGAGCAACCGATAAGGGTTGTCGGGGGCCCGCAGCGCCTCCCCGTCCACGGCCAGCAGATACTCGCCTTCCCGCACGCGGACACCGGGCTCGGTCAAGGGCGAGCGCCAGGAGTCGTCCCAGTTCTCCCCGGGAAAGATCTTGGCGATGCGGTAATGACCCTCGGGGTCCACCTCGAACTCGCAACCGAGCATGCCGCCTTCGACGCGCTCCACGCGCGGCTGGTCGCCCGAGCTGACATAGGTGTGGCCCGCCTCGAGCTCGGCGATCATCTCGCCGAAGATGAAATCGAGGTCCGCCCGGTGGGCCACATGCGGCAGCAGCGCGGCGTATTTGTCGTGCATGGCCTTCCAGTTCACCCCGTGCATCTCGGGGTCGTAAAACCAGTCGCGGCCGATGCGCCAGGCATCCTCGAACATCTGCCGCCATTCGGCCTTGGGGTCGAGCTTGACGCGCAGGCCCGCGAGATCCAGCTTGCCTTCGCCCGGCTTCTGGGCGGGGCGGGCATCCACGATGGCCCAGTCCTGCCCGGAGCGGTAGAGAAGCTTCTTGCCGTCGGCGGACAGGACATAGGTTTGCACGTTCTCCAGGACCTTTTCCGCCTTGCGATCCTCGAGATCGTAGCGATAGAGGTCGAAGGGACCATCCTCCTTGCGGTAGAGGTAGAAGAGGCCGCCCTCGGTCGCGCTCAGGTGGGCATAGTCGCCGGGCTCCAGGCCGGGCAGCGCCACGGTGCGCGCCACGAAGCCCTCGGGCACGACGCGCGTGCGCGGCGGCTCCTTGGGTTTTTCCTCGGAGGCCTCGTCGGTCTTCTTCGCTTTGCTCTTCTTGTCCTGCCCCTCGGCCCGGTCCTCTCTCTTTTTCCCGGCCTGTGTCTCGGTCTCCGCCGCCTGCTCCTCGTCGCTTCGCGGAGGGAACAGCGGCTTCGCCTCGGGGTGGAGCGCCGCGGCGTAGATGCGCGTGGCGCGGTCGTAGATGTAGTTGAACTCGAAGTCGCTGAAGCGGATCTGGTAGTCGCGGTTGCTCAGGAAGAACAGGTGCTCGCCGTCCGCGGAGAAGGCGGGCTGGAAGTCGGGCGTGAGGCCGTCGCCCAGCCGGTACGCCTTCCTGTCCTCGAGGGAATAGACCGCGATGCCCGGCAGGCGGGTCGGGTGGGCCTGCTCGTAGACGAGCCAGCGGCTGTCGGGCGACCAGCCGTAGACGTCGAGGTCCCCTTGCGTGCCTCGGTCCACGTCCACGATCTCGCCGGACTCCACGTCCAGAACGCGCAGGCGGCGCTTGCGATCGCCGAACGCCAGCTTTTTCGAGTCGGGACTCCAGACGGGGGAGAAGATCCAGACATCGCTGTTGCGGGTGAGCCTGCGCGGCTGGCCGCTTCCGTCCTGCGGCCGGATGTAGATCTCGTACTCCCCCGTCTCGTCCGAGAGATAGGCGATCCACTTGCCGTCGGGGCTCCAGGAAGGATCGCGCTCGCGCACGCCCTGCGAGCGCGTCAGGTTACGCGTCGGGCCGTGCTTGGCCGGGACGCTGAAGATCTCGCCCCGGGCCTCGAACACGGCCCGCGCGCCGCTCGGGGACAGAGCGGCGCCCGAGATGAACTCCGCCACCTTCTTGAAGTGCGGCACCGTCGCGGGAAGATCGCTGCCGATCGCGATCGGGATCGGCTCGGTGCGTTCGGTCGCGAGATCGAAACGGAAAAGATAGCCGCCTTTTTCGAAAACGATCGCTCCCGGACCCAGGGCGGGCCAGAGCACGTCGTAGTCCGTGAAATGCGTGAGCTGGCGGATGCGGCGCGTCTTCGGATCGTAGGCGAACAGGTTCAACGTTTCGGAGCGGTCGGAGGTGAAATAGATCGTGTCGGCCGCCCACATGGGGAAATTGTCCGTGCCGCGGTAGTCCGTGATCCGCTCGGAGCGTCGCGCCTCGAAGTCGTAGATCCAGATGTCCTGGGCCCGGCCGCCCATCGTGCGCTTCCAGGTGCGGAACTCGCGGTCGACGGGGCAGTAGGCGATGCGCTTGCCGTCGGGAGAGAGCGAGGCGCTCCCGCCGTAGGGGATCGGGAGGGGCTGCTCCAGGCCCCCCTCGGGGTCCACGACGTAGTAGCGGCCCATGCGCTCGCCCCAGGGCGTGCGGTTCATGCGGACGAGGATCTTGCCGTCCGGGGTCCAGTCGAGGACCCAGTAATCCCAGCCGCCCCGCGGGGGCATGGGGCCGACGTCGGTGTAGAACGTGAGCTGCCTCGGCTCGCCGCCCTCGGCAGGCACGACGTAGATCTGCCGCGATCCCGTGTACTCGGCGCTGTAGGCGACCCAGCGGCCGTCGGGCGAGATCTTGGGAAAAAGCTCCAGGCCCTCGTGCGAGGTCAGCCGCCGTGCCGTGCCGCCCGCGGCCGGCGCGCGCCAGATGTCGCCCCCATAGACGAAGACGACGAAGTCGGTGTGGGTATCGGGAAAGCGCAGCAGCCGCGCGCCGGAGGGTGGCGCGGCTGCCCCGGCGAACCCCCCCGCCAGAGCTGTCCCCAGCACCACGGACGCCGCCGCACGAGCCCTCCTCCCGCCCCGGCAGTCCACGTTCGGCCTCATATGGGTCCCCTCCGATGGAGCCCGCCCTCTTGTACGCCCTTCCCCTTCCCGGGTTTCCCGCGAGCCGAGACGAGCGCTGCGCCGAGCCGCGGCGTGCGTGGAGGACGAGGCTCGAGGGAGGCGATGCGGGCGGCGCCCCCTCGGATGCGGCCTACTGCGCCGCCTGGCGCCAGGGAGCGAAATCCGCTCGGATCCGCTCGATCAGCTCCCGGCCGAGCGTCACGCGGATGGGCTCGCCCGGGTTCTCCTCGTGACGGACGACGAGCTCGAAGGTCCGCCCCTCCAGGAAAACCTCCGGGCGGTACGTGTACACCCCGTAGCAGCCCACGTCCTGGAGCACATCGAGGGTGGTCCCGGCGGAGACCGCCTCGCAGTTCCGTCCGGGATGGATCGGGGCGACGGGTTGCCCGTCGCGCAGCAGCTGCATCTCCCGGAAGTCGCGCTTGAAGCGGTACCGCGCCGGCGTGTAGACCCCCGCCATGGCGCCGAAGATTCTGCCCGCCAGGGAGCCTCCGGTCATGCGGATTTCCGGGATGGCCTGCACGATGACCACAGCGTCGTACACGCCCGCGTGCTTCTGCCACTCGAAGAAATCTTCGGTCGGGTCGTAGGTTCCCTCCTGGTTGTCCTTCTTTTTCTTCCGGCGCTTCTCTTGCTGCTCGGCGGCCTTCAGCTCCGCGGCCCGTGCCAGGGAGTGGAGCACGACAGGCGTGAGGAACTGCACGTTGAACGCCCGCGCCTCGACGCGGTAGGTTCGCAGCACCTGCGCGTCCGTCGTGAGCAAGGTCTTCAGCGCTTCCTGCGGATAGGGCGTTTCGGGGACCACGGGCAGCCGCTCCGCGGGAGGCGGCTCCCGACCGGCGAGCGCCTGGCGGGCCTGCTCCAGGAGCGGGCGCAGCAGGCCGATGCGCACGGTGCCGGAGATGCCCGTGCCACCCTGGCCGGAAATGCGGAACGTGTTGATGCCCACGGCCTCGCCGCGCATGTTGAGCATCGGACCTCCCGAATTGCCCGGAGCGATGTCCACGTCCGAGATGATGGCGTCGGGCTGCACGCGGCTGACGATGCCCAGGGTCACGACCGCTGTCTGGCTCAGCGGGTTGCCGATCGCGAGCACCTTCTCTCCCTCGGCCAGGCGTCGCTCCCCGTCTTGCGCGAGGGGGATGGGCTCCAGTCCCTCGACGAGGGAGGGGTGGACGCGCACGATGGCCAGATCGTGCTGGGCGTCCGAAGCGACGAGTTGCGCGGGCACCTTCACCCGCTCCGAGGTCTCGGCGGCGAGGTAGCGGGCGTTGCCGACGACGTGGTAGTTCGTCGCGATCAGGCCGGCCGCATCCACGAGAAACCCCGAACCATGACCGCGGTCGGACTCGATGCGGAACACCCGGTCGCGCACGCGCCGGTAAAGCTCCGTTTCGTCCGCCACCGGAACCGCCAGCGCCTCGCGCTGGGCATTGTCCTCGCTGAGCTCGAGGTGCGTGAGCCCGCCAGCGGAGATCTCGAACGGCACCTGCCACGACAGCCGCCTGCCCTCGAAGGCCAAGGGCTCCGCGGAAACGATCCGGTAGCTCCCCGGGGGAAGCTCGAGCGTCGCCTTCCCTTCGAAGGAGGTCACGACCTCCGCGATCTTCTCGCCGTTTTCCTCCCGCTGGACCGCGAAGCGCAGCTTCGGCACGGGGCGGACCTCGAGCGTCGAGCTCACCACGGCCACCACCAGCTCGAGCCGGCCGCTCGGAGCGTCTGGCGCTGCCGGTGCCGGCGGCGGGGCCGAGTCGGCGGGAGACCAGCCCCACACCGAAACCGCGATCGCCAGTCCAGAGGCAAAGCGGGCGAGCGACGGATGGGCGGAACGGACTGCGTGGTCCATCGGACGCATGAGGCTTCCTCCTCTCGGCGCAGGCGCTTCGCGGCCCGCGAGCGCGCGCGACCCTCTTCCGTCCGCGGCCGCAGGTTGTCCCGCGAGGCAACGGTCCGCCGCAGCTTTCGCCACGCCGGCGGGGCGCGGGACGCCGCTAGAGTCGCCCGCCCCCCGGCAGGCGGCCCATCGCGTCGCAGAGCCACGCGGCGCGGCTTGCCGCCGCGTTTCGATATCGCCCGGGCGCGCGCCTGTCCCCGCCGCTCGGCGAGGACGATGTCGCCCGCCACGAGGGACCGCCGCTCATCGCTGCACCCCGTTTCCGGCAGTATACTGCGGCGGCATCCTCCCGCCATTCGGTGTTCGAGCGTACTGTTGCGGAGAACCCCCGCTAGACGCCGAATCCGAGGCGAAACCTGCCCGCCGGAGGCACCCCCGCGCAACCTCGGCCCCTCAGCGCACGGGCCAGAGCCAGGGGACGATCGTCAAGCACACCGCACCGAGCAGCACGGTCAGCACGGACCCGACGCGTGCGAAGTCGACGAAGCGATAGTGTCCCTTGGCGTAGACGAGGAGGTTCGCCGGCTCGAAGGGCGTGATGAACGAGCACGAGGCGGCCACCGTGACCACCACCACGAACGGGCGCGCGTCGAAGCCCGAAGCCGCCGCAGCGTGAACCGCAACCGGCAGCAACAGCAACGCTGCGGCGGCGTTGTTCAGCGGCTGCGTCAGGGCGACGCTCGCCACGAAAAAGGCGGCGAGAAGCAGGCGCGGGCTGGAGCTGCCGGGCAGGGAGCCCACGAGACTTGCCAACCACTCCGCCGCGCCCGATTGCTCCATGGCGGTCCCCAGGGCGACCATGCCGGCGATCAGCACGAGAAACCGCAGGTTCACGTAGGCGCCGAGCTCGGCGGGCGGAAGGCAACGCGCGGCGACGGCGAGCCCAGCCCCGCCGAGGAACGCCGTGGGCGCGTCGAGCCAGCCGCCACCGGCAGCGGTCGCGGCGGCGACGAAAACCGCCGCCGCCAACAGCGCCCGCGGGCCGTCGTAGCGCGAGAGCAGCACGCTTTCCACGAACACGTGGCTTGCCTCGCGCATCAGCCGCTGGATTCGCTGCTCCGTACCGTAAAGCAACAGCACGTCGCCGGCGCGCAGCGGGATGCGGCCGACCTTCTCGGCCAGCACCCCCTCGCGCCGGTGCAC
The DNA here is from genome assembly GCA_037447115.1 of Acidobacteriota bacterium. Taxonomy (GTDB): domain Bacteria; phylum Acidobacteriota; class Polarisedimenticolia; order Polarisedimenticolales; family JBBIHH01; genus JBBIHH01. The sequence goes on along the minus strand of JBBIHH010000003.1, from coordinate 36,332 downwards.
AGCGAGGACAGTCACCCCGTAGCGCTGCCGAAAACCCCACTGCTGGAGCGTCCGGCCGACGAGCGGCGAGTTGGGGGCCACGGTGGCTTCGACGAACGCGGCATTGCCCAGCAACAGCTCGCGGAGGTGCTCGCGGGGCATCGACTTGACCTCGAGGCCGCGCTGATTCTGGATCCGAGCGATGCGTTCGGCGCTGCTCGTCACGAGCAGTAGATCGCCCGCGCGGATGGTTTGCGCCGCGCGCGGGGCTTCGATGCGCTCGTCGCCGCGGAGAATGGCGAGCACGGTCACGCCGTGCCGGCCGGCGAGATCGATCTCGCGCAGGGTTCTTCCGGCGAGGCCTGCCCCGTCCAAGACCCGCAGCTCGAACAGAAACTCCTTGATCTCCCCCGGAAGCCCGTCGCCCTCCCGGGGACGCGAGCGCAACGTGCGGCTGGCCCCGAGCAGCAGGTAGGCGACTCCCGCCGCGGCCATGACCACGCCAACCGGCGTGAGCTCGAACATGCTCAGCGGTTCGAGGCCATAGTCCCGCATCACGCGCGAGACGGCGATATTGGTCGAGGTGCCGATCAGGGTGCATACCCCTCCGGTCATCGAGGCGAAGGCGACCGGCATCAGATAGCGGGCCGGGTCCGTCCCGAAGCGTTTGGCGACTCCTTCGGCGATCGGGGAGAAGAGGGCCGTGGCCGCCACGTTGTTGATGAAGGCCGAGACGAGGTTCACCGCGCCCAACAAGGCGGCGGTCAGCGTGCGCTCGCTGGCGGCCTCGATCGCGAGCACGCGGGAAGCCAGAAACTCGACGGCGCCGTTGCGTAGCAGGGCGCCGCTCAGGATCATCACGCCGGCGATCATGATCACCGCGGAGTTGGCGAAGCCTGCGAACGCCTGCTCCGGCGCGAGGATTCCGCTCGCCACCAGCGCGAAGATCAACAGCAGGGCATAGACCTCCATCGCCATCCACTCGTTCGCGAGCACCAGGATGGTCAGGACGACGAGGGCCAGGACGAAGGCGGCAGACATAGGCGTGGATTCTCACAGTCCCGCGTCCCCTCCGTCAAGGAAAAGGGGCGGCGCGGGAGCGGCGCGCGATTCGGGCCCGTGGCGCCTCCCGCGGACGCGCTCGGGCACCCGGGCCGCCCCGGGCGCCAAACTCTGCCGCGCTGCGCCGCGCAAGAGCTCGCCCCTTTTCGCCGCCGGGCGGTGCATCGAGAGGTGCGGGCACGAGGGCGGGCCTAGACGACTTGCTCGAACAGAGCCAGCGAGGAGCGGTTCCTGCCCTTCGGCGGTGTAGACAGTGTGGCGAGAACTCAGAGTCGATTGCGCGTGCTGGGGTCATTCCCGGATCCAGCCGAAGTGCAGGAGTCGAACCTATCTTTCGAGCAAACAAGGTCGCGGCTCCTTCAGGATCTTCCGCTCCAGCGGAAGCGTGCGGATCTCCCAGCGAAGCTCGCGGACCTCTTCCCGCTCGCCGCACGTCAGGCCCTCCTCGCGGCGGCTGTCGTCTAGGTACCGGCGCGTGCGGATCTCGTCGAGAGAGAACATCACCGCTCGCCACCGCGCCCAGGACGATCCACGCCGAGCGCATCGAACGCCGTAGCGACGGTTGCCCTCTTGCGTTCGCGCTTTTCCGGGCGCAGCCTCGCGGCCACCCCGCGAACTTCGGCGCGCGCCGCGCTCGGCAACACGACTGCGCCGGTCGCTTCGCGGGTATTGACACGGCGTTGTCTTCGGCGTACGCTGCGATCACCGCGAAGCGCACGGGGATCTGGACATCCTGCAACGTGCGTGTCGCATCGGCCGGAGGTCGGGAAGATGACCAACGGCACGCGCGAGACGAGCTGGCGCGCGAGCGCGGGAAGGTCGCTGGGTCCTGCTCCATGCCTGGCGGCCATGACGCAGAGCGTGACTCCTGTCGCCGGCGGGAACCTTCAAGAGTTCAAGAGCACGATTGGGATCTCGATACGACGCGGGCTCGGAATCCACGAGTCCAGCTCGCGCAACCGTCGCGTTGCGCATCGAGGCCGCTGCTCAGGGCGCACCTGACGGGCTCGTGAGCGTGCCGTCCGTGAGCGGTGGGGAGAGGGGCGGATGGCGCGGCAAAACAGAGCGAAAAAGAAAAAGGCGCTGAAGCGCGCGGGGCGCTCGAGCAACGCGCCCTCCGCGAAGGCTATCCGGGCGAATCCTGGAGCCGCCTTCGCGGAGGCCGAGGCGCGGCCTGTGGAGCGAACGCTCCGGCGGCCCGAATCCGATCCGGTACCACAGTGGGTTGCGAAGTCTTTTTGGAGGTTCGGCTGATGGAGACCAAGGTCGCGGAGCCCCGGCCGTCGAGCAGGGACCGCGAGCCTCTAGGGGCGGTGGCGCCGCCTGAACCGCGGGAATCCCTCGCGGCGGCGGCCTCCGGCCCGTCCGCCAGTGGGGGAGTTGCCCCCACGCGCGAGACACGAGAGAAGGCGCCGCGCAAGGCGGAGGCGGTGGCCGCTCCCGAGGCCGCGTACCGCGTGCTGCTGGGGTGCCGCTTCAGGTCCCGGCCCTGAGGAAAGGGGGTGAGCGCGGGCGCAGAGGGCTGTGCCGCCGACACGGGTGTGTGTGTGTGTGGGAGTCCCGAGACAAGAGGTCCTATTGGCGAGAGGGAGGATAGAGGATGCCGAAGTTCAATATCCACGATGTGCGTTCTCTCGAGAACGCGCCGACGAGCCCCGCGTCGCTGCGGAGCAAGATCGGCGAGATGATTCTCAACAGCACCGTCTGCCGGGCCAAGGTCGAGGCGATCAATCCCGAGACCGGCGAGTACCGGGTCGTGATCCAGGGCTCCCTCGACCGCGAGGAAACGAAGTTCGAGTGACGATGCGGGGGCAGCCCGGGCGCACCCTGGAGGGGAACCCTCGCAGGGTGCGACCCCGGGCACCGAACGGAAGGAGGGAAAACCGATGCCGCGTTTTCGACCCCAGGATCTGCACACGCTGGAGTTGGCTCCGACCAGTCCCGCGTCGCTGCGGGCCAAGCTCTCCGAACTCATCGTCAACAGCACCACTTGCCGGGCGAAGGTCGACGCGATCAATCCCGAGACCGGCGAGTACCGCGTCGTGATCCAGGGCACGCTGGATCGCGAAGAAAGCAAGTGGGAGGAGATCTGACCCACCCCAGAAGCCCGGGGCGCTGACGCCCCGGGCTTCTGCGCGAACGGAACCGGCCGCGGGGGGGACGCGCAGGTGGGGGGGCGCGTTCCTCCCTTCCGCGGGCGCCGACCGATGGGGACCGCCGAACCCGTTTTCCACGTCCTCGGCTTCGACTTCGGCCACCATCCCCAGATCCTATCGCTCAACCCGAGCTTCCAGCGCGGCGCGCGCACGTTGCGCCTCGAGGTCGAAGTCCACTGGCAGCCGGCGGCACCCCGCGAGGATCTGCAGCGGTTGCAGCGAGCGCTCGAGCGTTTCTCGCCCAGCCTGCGCGCGCATCAGTGTCGCGGCCCGCACGCGTACCGCCTGTTCGCCGAGACTCCCGGCGGGCAGGAGCCGCTCGAGGCGCCCCTGGCGCTCGCGCACCTCCTGGAGCATCTGTTCATCGATATGGTGGCTTTCGTCAGCGAGCTGCCGAGCGTATCCGGGATCACGGGCGCCAGGCGCGATGCGACCAACCGCTTCGACGTTTTCGTGGAGTGCCCCCTGAGATCGCTGGCGCGCCTCGTGGTCGGGTGCGGCACGGCCTGGATGACCGCGCTCGTCGCCGGGGCACCCCTCGACGGCGATCCGCGCGCCCTGCTCGAGCTGGCCCGCCTGCTGTACCGCCATCAGCCGCGCGAGCTCGATGCCGAACTCGCCGCGCGCCTGCTGCGGCGCGAGCCGGAGGCGGTGCGCCGGGATCTGCGCCGCCTGGAGCGCGAGCGCTTCGCCAGCCCCGTTCCGTACGCGATGAACTTCAGCGGCTCGCCGCGCTATCGCCTCCGCTGGGCCGACGGGGACTCCGCCTCGGAGGGCCCGCGATAGACGCCGCCGCCTCGACGCCGGGGGCCGCGGCGCAGGCTAGCGCGCGAAGTCGTGCCGAAACGCACCGGAGGCTCGGCGCGCACCTGCGGATGCCCGGAGCGGCGCGCGGCGAGCAGCACGGCCGCGACCGCGGCCGAGGCGAGCCCCACGACCTGCGAGGTGCTGACGACGCCCGCGATCAGGCCGCGTTCCGCGTCGCCGCGGAAGACTTCGAGGAACGAGCGGATCGCGCCGTAAGCGAGGATCCACAGCAGGCCCACCTGCCCGGCGGGGCGCGGCCGCGCACCGAAGCGGTCGAGTGCGAGCGCGAGCCCCAGGGTGGCGGCGAACTCGTAGAGTTGCACCGGATGCACCGGCACTGCGGGCAAATCCGCGTGCAGCCTGTGGGCCAGAGGATCCGTGTAGGCGACGGCCCACGGGACCGGGGTAGGCTTTCCGTAGCAGCATCCCGCAAGGAAACAACCGATCCTGCCGAGGCCTCCGGCGACGATCACCGGAATTGCCGCCATGTCCAGGCCGCTCCAGAAACTGACCCTCCAGCGACGCGCGAGCCACACCCCCACGGCGAGGCAAGCGAGGACCCCTCCGTACCACACACCGCCGGAGCGGAGGATGCCGAGCGCGTAGCGGGGATCCTGCTCGATCTGGGGCAGGGTGATGGCCAGGTGCATCAGCCGCCCTCCCGCGAGAGCCACGCCCACCATGACGAGAAACAGCGTCCGGGCGCGCTCCACGCCGAAGCCCGCACGCCGGGCGTATCGTGGCAGCAGCGCCCAGGCGACGAGCGCCGCGATCAGGCTCACGATCCCGTAGGAGAAGATCGGAAAGGAGCCGATTTCGAAGAGCAGCGGGTACATCGATGAAGCCTCCGCTGCGGCGCGCCGGCCACCTCCGATCCGCTTCCCGCGGCGCCCCCGCCGGCCTAGCCGCCGGCGCCCGCGGCCGCAACATGGCGGCTCCCGCCGGTTCCCAGCGCGCGAGCCCCGGCGACCGGCGCGTCCTGGCCGAGGTCCGGCGTCCGCTCCGCCCGCGAGAGCAGGCTGGCGTAACGGCCGAGCCGGAGGTCGAGCTCGTGGTGGTAGAACTCGGGCACCGCCCCGTCGCGGCCTTCGTGAAACTCCCGGAAGCGCGGGTCCTCGACGAGCAACCGTCGGATTTTTCGGAACAACGCGAGATGCTTGCGCATCACGAGCGTACGGAGCACGTGCAGAATGCGCAGGCCCCACGTGGATGGCGCCTCGAACCGGCGCCAGAGCAGCCCGGGGGACACCATCAGCTCCCACAGCTCGATGAGCTTGTCGAAGTAGGCGAGGGGGTCGTAGTGCAGCGGGACGATGACGAGGTACGGCGTGTAGTAGAAACCGAAGGGCATGCGCTCCAGAATGCGCCCCTCGCGCCGGTAGCGGTCGAACAGCGGCGTGCCGCCGAACGGTGTCGGGATGTTCACCACCGGCCACACGAACGGCAGGGCTCGCATGAACTCTTTGGTGAGTTCCACCGGCTCGTCGCCAGCGTCGGCGTCCGTTCCGAACACGAAGTTCGCCTGCAGGCCCACGACGTACTCCCGAATTTGCCGGAAGTGCGCGACAACTCGCTCCAGCTTGCGGCGGCCCACGGCCGTGCCCACGCCCGCCTTGCGCGAATAGTCTTCCCAGGATTCGACCCCGCTGGCGACGTAGATGCATCGTGTGCGCTTCAGCCGCTCCAGGTTCTCGGTCCGCAACAGCGACAACGAGCTTTCGATGATGTAGGGGTTGGGGCGCTCCGCGGGGATGGCCTCGATGACGGAGAGCACGCGGTCGAACTTGACGCCGAAGTTGGGATCGTGGTAGGCGACCATGACTCGGGGAGAGCGGCGCGCGAGGAATTCCAGGTCGCGCGCCAGTCGCTCGAGCGGCAGGAGCAGGTAGGCTGTACGCCAGTCCACGCAAAAATCGCAAGTGTACGGGCAGCCCACGCTGCTCCGCAGCGGCACCGTCGTGTTCATTCGCCGCCGGCCTCGAGTGAAGGCGCTGGCCAGGATCTCCGGAAGTCGTTCCTCGACGCTGGGGACATCCGCGAGCGGACGCGCGCTGCGGACGATCGAGCCCGGGTCGTAGACGCCACGGACGATCTCGGCCACGAGTTCGCGGTCGCAGTCGAGCACGACGAGATCGAAGAAGCGCAGCGCGTCCGCGGGGAAGGAACGCGCATGGGGCCCGCCGAGCACGGTCAAGGCGCGGCGGGCGCGAAAGATCTTCGCCAGGGCGCAGGCGAGCGCGCTCGATTGCGTGTAGCAGGAGAAGAAGACGATGTCGAGATCCTCGGGCAGGAGCCGGAGGGGATCGCACTGGCCGTAGTAGGTGGCGTAGGTGACGTCGTGGCCGAGCTGTCGGCACCAGCAGGCCACGGCCTGCGGCATGATGCTCGCGTATTGCTTCTTGACGGTCGCGCCGTAGAGGCGGTCGATCGCGTCGCCCTCGACCGCGTCCACCAGCAGCTCCAGCACACCGACCCGCCTCACCCCACGCTCCGGGCCGGCAGGCGCTTCCCCCGAGAGAAAGCGCGAGCCTGGGTCTGGAAGATTCGCGTCTGGTGCACCCCCCACGGGTTGGCTCGGAATTTACGCGGAGCGGCGCACAGCGTCAACCGCGAGAATGTTATGCGATAGGAGTCTTGCGAGCCTTGCTATCGTGTCATGACGAAGCGTGCGGCGAATTCCGCGATCCATAGCGTCGGGACGATGCACGAGCGGCGAGCCTTCGTGACCGGGGCGGCGGGTTTCCTGGGCCTCAATCTGGTGGCGGCTCTGCGCGAGCGAGGCTGGCGGGTGACCGCTATGCACCGGGCGAGTTCGGACTTGCGTTACCTGAGCCGCTTCGACGGCATCGAGCGGGTCATCGCCGATCTCGCGGACCGCGAGAGCCTGCGGCGCACCGTGCCCGAGGGCGTGGACGCCGTGTTCCACGTGGCGGGGAACCTCAACTTCTGGTCCCGGCGCAACGAGGAGCAGTACCGGGACAACGTGGTCGGCACGAGGCACGTCGTCGAGGCGGCGCTCGCACGGAGCGCGCGTTGCCTGGTCTACACCTCGAGCATCGCCGCCTACGGCATCCACGGGCGGACGCCGATCGCCGAGACGGCCGAGCGGCGCGGCCTGCGCTCCTCCATCAACTATCTCAGGACGAAAGCGCTGGCGGAAGAAGAAGTGCGAGCAGGCATCGCCCGCGGGCTGCGGGCCGTGATCGTCAACCCCGCGAACATCGTGGGGCCTTACGATCGGCGCGGCTGGGCGAGCATGATCCGCCTCGCCTGTGCGGGCAAGCTCCCCTTCGCGCCGCCGGGAAGGGGCTCCTTCTGCCACGTGCGCGAGGTAGCGCGGGCCCATATCGAAGCCGTGGAGCGGGGACGCACCGGCGAGAACTACCTTCTAGGCGGGGCGGACGCGACCTACCTCGAGTTCGTGCGCACCATCGGCGACGTCTGCAACTGCAAGGTACCGCGGCGGGCGGCGCCCTATCTCGTGCTGTGGCTGATGGCACGCGTCGCGGTGAGCTGGGCTGCGCTCGCGGGCCGGCCGCCGCTCATGACCCCCGAAGCCGTCAAGCTCGCCTGCTCGACGATGACGTGCCGCAGCGACAAGGCGATCCGCGAGCTCGGCTACCGCCCCGTTGCGCTGCGCGCGATGGTGGAGGACGCCTACCGCTGGCTGCGCGAGGAGGGCTGGATCCGGCGCTGAGCCGCGGCGGCCCGCGGGTGTCGGCGCGGCGACAGCCGGCTCGCTCGGAGGCCGTCGCCCGAGCGGCCCCGCCGCAGCGCTCGCCTTTCCGAAGCTTTTGTGGCCTATAATGGCGCCGCCGGGTCGGGCCAGGGGGACGAGGTGGGCGAAGCGATCGTTCTGCGTTCCGTCACCAAGAGCTTCGGCACGAAAGTGGCGGTGCGCGATCTCGATCTCGTGGTGCCCCAGGGGGCGCTCTACGGCTTCATCGGCCCCAACGGGGCGGGCAAGACCACCACGATCCGCCTGATCCTCTCCATCCTCTTTCCCGACCGCGGGGAAGTCTCCGTACTCGGCCGTCGTTCCGCGCTGGAAGCCAAGGACAGGATCGGCTACCTGCCCGAGGAGCGGGGTCTGTACCGAAAGATGCGCGTGGGACCCTTCCTCGCTTACGTCGCGCGGCTGAAAGGCTGCAAAGGCTCCGACGTGCCCGGGCGGGTCCGCCGCTGGCTCGAGCGCGTGGGCCTCGGCGAGGTGGAGCAGAAGCGCTGCGAGGACCTCTCCAAGGGCATGCAGCAGAAGGTGCAGTTCCTCGCCGCGGTGATCCACGAGCCGGATCTGCTCGTCCTCGACGAGCCGTTCTCCGGCCTCGATCCGGTGAACATGCGCCTGCTGCGCGATCTCGTCTTCGAGCAGCATCGCCGGGGGGCGACCGTTCTCTTTTCCACGCACGGCATGGCGCTGGCGGAACAGATCTGCGAGCACGTCGTCATGATCCACGACGGCCGCAAGGTGCTCGACGACCGCCTGGACGCGATCCGCCGGCGCTACGACGCGCGCACGATCCGGGTCGAGCCCCTCGACCCGCGGGCCGATGCCGGAACGCTGCGGGCGCTGCCCGGCGTCAAGGAGGTCGTTCGCGACGGAAGCGGCTACGAGCTGGCCCTGGAGGACGCGCTGGAGCCGGCCCGGGCGATTCGCGAGATCGCGGCGGCGCTGCCCGTGGCGCGGGTCGAACTCACGCGTCCCTCGCTGGAGGACATCTTCATCGAGATCGTCACCGGCACCGGGAGCGCGGCCGAGGCCGAGCGCGCGCGACTGCGGCAGGCGCTCGGGCGCGGGCCGGGCGAGCAAGAGGCGGTGGCCCCATGAGCAAGGTCTTCCACGTCGCGAAGCGCGAGTTCCTGGCGACCGTGCTCACGAAGGGCTTTCTTCTCGGGCTGCTGATGCCGCCGCTGCTCGGGGCCGTGATGCTCCTCGTCTTCCCGGCGCTGCTGGGGCACAAGCCCCCGGCCGTGCGCGGCGAAGTGGCGGTGCTCGACCCTACGGGCGAACTCGTGGCCGAGCTCGCGAAGTTCCTCGCCCCCGAGGCCATCGCCAAGCGGCACGACCGGGAGCTGCGCGAGGGGCTGGAGCGAGCGCCCGCGGGCATGCGCAAGCTGACCGAGGGCGTGCTGGAGCGGCCCGAAGCCCAGAAGGCGCTGGAGCAAGCCATGGGGGAGGTGCCGCAGTTGAGCATCGTCGCCCTCGATTCCGGCGCCGACCTCGAACGGGAAAAAGCGCGCCTGCGCGAGTCCCCGGGCCAGGATGTCCCCGAAGCGCGCCGGCGCCTGGCCTTGATCGTCGTCCACCCGAACGCCGTCGAGCGCGACGCCGAGGGCCGCTACGGGGCCTACGATCTCTACGTGCGAGCCAAGCTGGACGATCGCGTGGAAGCGGAGATCCGCTCCGGCATGCGCGAAGCCATCGTGGAGCGGCGCATCGCCCGCGCGGGCCTCGACCGCGAGCTGATCGAGGCGCTGACGACCCTCCCGCGCGTGCGGGAGCGCGTCGTCACGGCCCAGGGCGAGCAGGCCTTCGCCTCGGAGTTCAACATCTTCGTCCCCATGGGATTCCTGCTGTTGCTGCTGATGGCGGTGATGACCGGCGGGCAGTCCCTGCTCACGACGACGGTGGAAGAGAAGTCGAACCGCGTCGTCGAGGTGCTGCTTTCGGCCGTCTCGCCCATGGAACTCATGACAGGCAAGATCCTGGGGCAAATGGCCGTGGGCTTTCTGATCCTCGCGCTTTACGGGGGTGCGGGACTGGTCGGTCTGTTTTCCTTCGCGTTGCTCGGGCTCGTGGATCCGAGCCTGCTCGTCTACCTGCTGGTTTTCTTCGTCCTCACCTATCTCGTGCTCGGGGCGCTGATGGCCGCCATCGGCGCGGCGGTCAACGAGATGCGGGAGGCGCAATCGCTGATGACGCCCGTGATGCTGATCGTCATGATCCCGTGGATCCTGTGGCTGCCCATCACGCGCAGCCCGGACTCGCTGTTCTCGGTGATCCTGAGCCTGACGCCCGCGGTGAACGGCTTCGCCATGCTCTTGCGCATGACCTCCACGACACCGCCCCCCCTCTGGCAGGTGTGGCTTTCGATCCTGATCGGGGCCGTCACCGCGTACGGGGCGATCTGGTTCGCCGCGAAGGTGTTCCGCGTGGGACTCTTGATGTACGGGAAGCCCCCCAACCTGGCCACCCTCGTCCGCTGGGTGCGCATGGCCTGAGAGGGTCTACAGCGACAGTCCGGTTCGGGAGCCCCGGCTGTCGGGGGTAGCCACCGGCAGTTCCGCAGGCCGCGCCCCGATCAGATCGGTGCGCCGTCGTTGGCGCGGTTGCCGTCCGTACAGCGGTGACACGGGTCATTCCCGCACTGCCCGCTGTCCGGGTCGAGAGGGTCGTCTTTGTCGCACTCCTGCAAATCGAGCCAGTAGTTTCCGGGGGGAAGGTCGACGCCCGGCCCACCACCTGCGGGCGGGCAAGGATCGCCTTCGGTCGTGCAAAGACACGCCAGAGCGTCGCATAGACCTTGGCCTTTGCCGAAATCGTGGGTGCGGCAAACGCCGTTGACCGTTTCGGGGTGCCCGTCCGGGCAGATGTGCACAGTCGAACAGAAGCCAGCCGGAGGGTTTTGGCAAGCGGTTGCGAATTGGCTGCAGTAGTCTACGTTAGGACAGTTGAAGTCCGTGTTTCCTGCCGGAGCTGCGTCCCCGTAATAACGATCCCAGACAATCTCCTGGCGATTGCCCGAAGCGTCGAGTCTCCAGAGCGTCGCCCGCAGCGGGATCGGAGCCATGCCCCGCGGCAGCGCCAGGCCCACGTCCCAGCTCACGTGCTTGTGGCCGTCCGGCGCGATCTCGACCCTCAAGTTCGCCACCCACAGGTCGTACACGTCCGAGGTCTGTGCGAGCGCCCCCGTCGGCTGGAGCGCGCAGATCACCCCGGCCAGGATCGAGCCCGTTCCAAAGAGCGAAAAGATCGGGAGCGACGCCTTCCACGATCTCATTGGGCGGTCCCTCCGTCGGTTTGCCACGAAGTATCCCCCCCCCCGGGGGCCCTGTCAACCCCCTCCCACCGGGCCCCTTCCCTTGGCGGGCCGGGTGTTCCGAACGGGGCGGCCGATGCGGGCGCGCTCAGGCCGCGCGCGCCAATCGCGGGCGCCTCGTGCCGGCGAGGGCCGTGCTCTGTGCCGCTCAGCCGGCCAGGCCGCGGAGCATCAGGACCGCGGCGGCGGCGACGCCGAGCGTGAGCAACAGGTTGAGGCGGCCGATCCAGCCGGCGAGCTTGCGAAGACCCCGCACGCGTTCCGGGGCCGCTCCTTGCGCCTCGAGCGCGCGCACCCGCGGGCCCACCACGAAGTCGTGCGCCGCCGCGAGCGTGAAGATCGCCGCCACGAGCATCAGCTTGACCGCCAGAGCTTTGCCGAAAGGCCCCGACCAGGTGGCCGGGTCGAAGGCCCGCGCCCACGTCCAGCCCCGGTAGGCGAGATTCGCGATCCCCGTCGCGACGAGCGTGGCGAGCGCCACCCAGGCGATCGTGCGAAAACGGTCCAGCGCGTCGTAGAGACGCGACCGCGCGGCGCCGCCCAGGTCGCGGCGCCGGAGCAAGGGGACGAAAACCGCCGCGATGAACACGAGCCCGCCGATCCAGACGGCCGCGGCGAGAATGTGCAGCGTGACCGAGACGACATAGAGGCCGTGGCCCATCACGCAAGCCGCAGGCCACGCCGGGCGGCCCAGGTCGCGCCCAACTCCCGCAACTTCTCGAGCCCTAGCATCTGAGCCGCCATGGGGAAAAGCACCTGTTCTTCTTTGGCGAAGTGTTCCCGCGCCTGAGCGATGGCTCCCAGGAGTCGGTCGCGCATCGCGGCCGCGTGGCCCGCACCTGCCAGGTGGAGCAGGGCCTGTTCGATCTCGTCGTGCTCCTGGCGCATCACGGCCACCGGCCCGCCGGGCCCCAGGAACTGCTCGAGCGGGGGGAAGAGGCACTCGTTCTCCAGCCGGGCATGCGAGATGAGCGCCACCGCCAGCGCCTTGCCGGCCGCCTGGAGCGCGTCGGCTTCCATGCCCGCCGCCTCCGACTCCAGGTGCTCGAAGATCGCGTAAAAGACGCCGTGCTCGCCCAGCAACCCGTCGGTGATCGTGATCATGGCCCGCCTCCCGGGACTTCGCGGATCGCGAAAGGTCCAGATTCTCCCCGGCGGGGGCATCGGGCGCCACCAAACAGTGGACGCCGTGGGTCCATTATCATCGTTCCGCAGGCGGCCGCTCTATGGGGAGTCGGGCCAACCGCGCGAGAGCTTCCGGCATCCCGCTCGGGGTCAAGTGGGTGTACACCGCCTGGGTCGCGCTCTGGCTTCCCCTTTCCGTTCGGACGCTCGGCCTGGAAAACCTGCTCTGGCTGTGCGGCCTGGCGAACTTGATCGTGCTGCCGGCCCTGTGGCGCGAGAGTAGAGTGTGGCTCTCGGCCCAGGCTCTGTCCGTGGTGCTCGTGGGTTGTCTGTGGACGGCCGACGTCGCGGGGGCCTTGCTCGCGGGGCGGCACCCCATCGGCGGCACGGAGTACATGTTCTCCGATGCCTTACCGCTTCACGTGCGGTTGCTCTCGCTGTTTCACGTGTTCATGCCCGTGTTGTTGCTGTGGTCGCTGCGGCGGCTGGGCTACGACCCGCGGGCGCTCGCCCTCCAGACGCTCCTGACTTGGATCGTGCTTCCCGCGACGTTTTTCTTGAGCCCTCCCGAGAGAGACATCAACTGGGTCTTCGGTCCCTTCGGCAAACCCCAGGGCGCGCTCCCGCCGGCACTCTATGCTTTCCTGCACACGCTCGCCTATCCGCTGGTCGTCTACGTGCCCTCGCATGCGGCGTTGAAGGCGTGGGCCGGATGGCGCAAGCCGCGCTGAGGCGCCGGCCCGCTCAGCGGCGGCGCAACCACTCCCCGTAAAGCTCCGGTCGCCGGTCGCGCAGGAACAGCCGTCGCGCGTGGGAGCGTTCCGCTTCGGCGGGGTCCAGGTCCGCGTAGAGGATCGTTGCCTCGCCCCGCGGCGCACGGGCGAGGACGCGCCCGTCCGGGGCGCAGACGAAGGACTCCCCGGCGAACTCCAGGACCTCCTCGCGCCCCACCCGGTTGCAGAGCGCGACATAGTAGCCGTTCTGGAACGCGGCCACGCGCATCTCCGCCTCGAAGAGCCCTTCGGGCCACTCGTCCACCGCTCCCGCTTGCGGCACGACCACGAGCCACGCCCCTCTGAGCGCCAGCGCCCGCATGTACTCGGGGAAGTGCCGGTCGTAACAGATGGCCACGCCGACGCGCCCCGCGGCCGTGGGGTAGACGGGGGCGCCGCTGTCGCCCGGCGCGTAGTAGCCCTGCTCGTGGAAGCCCTCGTAGTCCGTGATATGCACCATCCGGGTCTTGCCCAGAAGCGTCCCGTCGGCGTCGATCACGGGCGAGCAGTCGTAGCACCGCTCGCCGTCCCGCTCGTAGAGATTGCCCACGACGACGACCCGGTGCCTGCGCGCCGCCTCGGCCAGGGCTTCCGTGGTCGGCCCCGGGACGGGTTCCGCCAGCGCCGCCGGATGACCCGAGGCCGGGCGCTGCGGGTGGAAGCGCTCGAAGGCGAGTTCCGCGAAGGCCACGAGCGCTGCACCCTCGCGCGCGGCGCGCTCGATGGCCGCAAGCCCGCGCCTCAGGTTTTCCCGTTGGTCCGGGCCCGCCGCCTGTTGCACGAGGGCGATGCGCACGTTACCTGCCCTTCGCGCGAGCGCCCCGGCAGCCCCGAGGCGCCCGCGCGAACGATGCGTGGATGGCCCCGCCTCAGAGGACGCCGGCGGGCTGGCAGTTCTTCGCGTGCTTGCAGTCGGCGACGCACTGGTTCGGGTAGATCTTGCCGTTGTCGCAGATCACCGGCGCGTAGATCATCGGGCAGCGACAACCGCCGCCCGCTTCGGCTTCCGTGTAGAGCGCGAAGACACCCGCCACCGCCGCCGCGACCACCAGCAGCGACACTGCGAGCCGCAGATAGCTCCCTTTCTTCATCGCGGTCTTCCTCCCCCCTTGCGGGAAAATCCCTCGCCGCACCGCGCGGCGATGGACCACGAATATACCCGGGCCGCGGGGGGCGGCAAGGGGGCATGCGAGAACTCCGGTCGAGGGGAAGCCGGCCGGCCGCGGCTCGGCGTCGTATAACTGCTTCCGGCAAAGGGGAGCGGGATGGTGCGGTTGTCTTTTTGGAGTGTCGCCGGTGCCGCGGCCCTGGCCGTGGCCTCGGCGGCCCAGGGCGCCGGGCCGTCCGGGCAAGCGCAGCCGGTCGAGCTCGTGCCTGCCCGCGCGGCGGACCTCCTGCGCGAAGTGGCCGGGAGCGGAGGCCGGGTCGTCCTGGTCAACGTCTGGGCCACCTGGTGCGCCCCCTGCCTGGAGGAGCTGCCCGATCTCCTGCGGCTCGAGGCGGCGTTGCGCGGCGCGGGTTTTCGCCTGCTGCTCGTCTCGGGGGATTTTCCTTCGGAGCGGGAAGCCGCGGGCCGCTTCCTGGCCCGTTTGGGCTTCGGCGGCCGCAGCTTCATCAAGGACGGCCCGGACATGGAGTTCATCGAGGGCCTCGAGCCCCGCTGGTCGGGGGCGCTTCCGGCCAGCTTTCTCTACGATGGCTCGGGCCGAGTTCTGGAATTCTGGGAAGGGAAGCTCGCTTACGAAGCTCTTGAAGGACGGGTGCGCCGGTGGCTCGACGCCGGGCGCACCGGGGAGGAGGAGAACAAGCGATGAAGACCATTCGTGCACTCGCGACCGCGACGCTGCTCGCCCTGGCCGCGGCCCTCGCGCCGGCGGCGGCGCTGGCCGAGGACGCCCCGGCGCTCTCCCTCGGCGACGCCAGGCTGCTCGTCGAACGGGCGTTGAAGAACGTGGACGGCCGCGCGCTCTCGATCCGCGATACCGCCGGCGAGAAGGGCACGCTCGTGATCTTCACCTGCAACTCTTGCCCGTGGGTCAAAGCCTGGCAGGAGCGCATCGTGGCGCTCGGCAACAGCTACTCGGAGCGCGGCATCGGGGTGATCGCCATCAACGCCAACGACCCCGGCCGCAACGCCGAGGACGGCTTCGACGTGATGCAGCAGCGGGCGCAGGAGCTGGGCATGCGCTTCCCCTACGTGATGGACGAAACCTCGGAGGTGGCCAAGGCTTTCGGTGCCCGCGTCACCCCGGAAGCGTTCCTCTTCGACGCCGAAGGGCGGCTCGTGTACCACGGGACGATCGACGACAACGCCAAGGATCCCTCCGCCGTGACGCAACACTTCCTGCGCGACGCCCTGGAGGCGCTGCTCGCCGGCCGGGAGATCGCCCAGAAAGAGACGAAAGCGCTCGGCTGCACGATCAAGTTCCGCAAGGAAGCTTCCTGACGCGCCAAGTGGCGGAAGGGCGGCTCGCACGGATGGCCGGGCGGCGGCGGGGTGTGCGCCGCGGAGTTTCGGGCTGGCCCGCGGCGCTGGGTGTGGGTCTCGCGCTGGCAGCTTTCGCCGCCGCGCCCGGCGAGGATCCTCTACCCCGCGCGGAGGATTGCCGCGGGCGGCGCGCGCCGGACGGGCTGCCGGTGCGGCTCGTCCTCGCCCTCGACGGCATTCCCTACGACTCCTTCGCCGCCCTCCAGGGCCGCGGCCATTTCGCGCAGTTCTTTCCCGCGAGCCGGCTCGTCTCGACCTTTCCCTCCTTGAGCGACGTGGCCTTCGCCACCATCGCGGGCAGCGACCCCCCCGAGGGCTACCAGGTCATGCGCTTCGACCCCGACCGCAACGAGGTCGTGGGCACGACGCTGCGCGCGCTCTCGAGCGAGGCGCACCAGCACCTGCCGGCGGACACCCGGCCGCGCTCCAGCGTGCACCGCATGGTCACCTACGTCGCCGCCTACCGCATGGCGTTGCGCGAACTCGACGAGCTTCGCCAGGACTTTTTGGCGAGTTCGACAGCCGTATTCATCGCCTACATCGAGGCCACCGACCCCTTGCTGCACGTGCAGGGGCGCGAGGGAGCGGAGCGCTTCCTGCTCCAGCTGGAGGCGCTCCTCGCGCAGCTCGAGGAAGAAGTGCTCCGCCGCACCGGGCGCGAGTTGCGCGTGGATATCGTCTCGGATCACGGCTCGAGCCGCACCCAGGGCCGCATGCTCCGGCTCGAGCGCGCCCTGGAGCGCTGCGGCTACGACCGGGCGCGCCGGCTCGACGACCCTGGCGATGTGGGCTACTCGCAGGCCGGCATCATCAGCGTGGCGGCACTCTACTGCGAGCCGCAACGCGCCGAGCCCATCGCCCGCTGCCTGGCGCAGGTGCCCGGGGTGGATCTCGTGTCGTTCGCGCGCGGCGATGCGGTCGTCGTCGTGGGCCGCGGCGGCGAGGCCGAGATTCGGCCGGACGGGCCTGCGCGCGCGGACCTCCAGGCGGAGCGCTACCGCTACCGCCCGCTGCGCGGCGACCCGCTCGAACTGGCGGAGCTGTTCGGCGCGCCGAACGCCGGCGAACTCGTCCTCGACCAGGCCACCGTCTTCGAGCGTACGAAGGATCGGACCTATCCCGACCCGCTGCGCCGGCTGTGGCACGCTTTCCACGGGCTCGTGCGCGAGCCCGCTACGGTCCTCGTCTCGCTCGAGGACGGCTACGAGTTCGGCGACATGGGCGTGCGCCTGCTGGCCCGGTTGCGGGGCCGGCGCGGCACCCACGGCAGCCTCGCCCGCGACGCGAGCCTCGGCGTGCTCGCCTCCAACTGGCGCCCCCTTCCCGACGCGGGCGCCTGGGAGGCGCGAGAGCTGCTGTTCGGGGAATGCGCGGAGTGAAGCGTCGGAGGCCTGGCCCTGGCTTTTCGCGGCACCGGCTCGCCTAGTCGGGCGCGCGAGCGCGCAGCCGAGCGCGCCCGGCCGACACGGCCGCGGGCTCCGCCGCGCCCCCGAACCTCCACGCGGCTGTGGCCTTTCGGAATCCGTGGTGTACTCACGCGTGCATCGGGAGTGACCCGGCCGGAGGCCGGGTCCGGCAACCTGGGACGGACACCCAAGGTGCCTTCCCGCGCGAAGCGGGGATGCGGCTCCGGTCGTCGGCCGGAGCAACGAAGTGTCCGGACGAAACCCGCGCTCCTGATGCAGGGCGGGGGTTTTTTCGTCGTGGGGCCTCCTCGGCCCGTCGGGACCTTCTCCGCAAAGCACCCTGGGAGCCGCCCGAAAAGGAGGTCGCGATGGGCAATTCTCTGCGAGACGATCCTCCCCTGCAGACGCCGGTGTTTGCGGTGTGGCTGTGACACCCTCGCTCGACCTTTCCCGTGGAACTCGGCCACAAACGGATGCGTATTGGACCCATCCTGCGGTCCTACTGACCTGAGCCGGACATGGCACAGGAAGATTCTGGATCGGGCGGCGGTCACCTTCGTCGTGTCTCCGTCTGCGGCTCTGGAAAGGCTCGAAGCTTCTCTCACGAGCCGTAGTTGACCACCTTCCCACCAAGCGAAGTTGTGGCCATGAGGGTTGTCCTCCCCGCTGTGCTTCCACTCACGGAAGGAAAACTCGATGTCAACTTCTCGATCCGAGCGGACGCCGAACAGTTGGCACATCGATTGACGTCAGCGACGTCGAATCAGTCCTCGATCTTGAATTCCAGACCTCGCTGGCGTGCGGCTTCCTTCATCGCTTTGAGCGCCGAGCGCCAGCATCCTCCTCCCAGGCCGCTGCCTTCTTCGCCGCCTCGAGTTGGCTCAGGCGCACCAGCTCGACGAGCGCCGCCAACGGCTCCCGCGCGATCGGGCCGCCGGGCGGGATGAAGGCACCGCCACGGCACCGCATGCGGCTTCTTACCATCGAGCGCGCCGAAGGGTCAAGTATTGAAAGCTCCGCTGGCAGGGCAAGGGTGGCTCCCGGGGGCTGTGCTGGCGCCCGCGAAGCCCTGCGGAGGGGACACGCCGCCATGGGAGACTCGACCGCCTGTCCTCTCGAACCTCCCTGGCGCGCGACATCTCGGAACCTTTTGCCCCTGCCGGGGCGCTGGGCGAGCGACCGCTTCGTTCCTGCCCGGCGCGCGTGGCGCAGGCCCGGCCCCACGGCCACGCTCCAGCGCCCCCGAGGGCCTCGGCGAACCCCGCGCACTCGCTAGGCTTCGTGCTTTTCGAACCGCAGTACCTCGGCCGCCAGGGTGACTTCGAAGCCCTCGTGCTCGGCGAGGTGGCGCGCCAGGCGAGCGCGCTCTCGCGCGCGCTGGCCGCGGTAGGTCATGGCGAGGGCGTAACGCAGCGCCTCCGCGTCGTGGTACGCGCGCTCGCGCCAGCTCGCGCGCTCGGCCAGGACGAAAGCCGGGGCGAGCTCGGCGACGGCCACGGCGACACGATCTTTGGAGACGGCGCGCCCGCTCACGACTTCCCGCAGCTCCGCCAGGTCGTCGGGGCCGGGGACGACGGCGACGAGGCGTCCTGACGGCTGGAGCACCCGGGCCAGCTCGGCGGCGGGACGCCGCCCGAAAATGGACACGGCACAGGCGACGGAGCCGTGGAGCAGGGGTAGGATGCGGTCGGCGTTGCAGACGATCCAGGTACGGCTGGGGTCGCGCCGCGCCGCGAGCTCGATCGCATGGACCGACAGATCCGCACCGACGACATCGAGCGGCCGGCCCTTCGCGAGCCGGGCGGTGAACCAGCCCTCCCCGCAGCCCACATCGAGCAACACGGACTCGGGCGCGAGGGCATCGAGCCCGGCCAACGCCTCGACGCAGGCCGCGAGCCCTTCGGCGAAGCCGCGCTCCAGCCACCGCCGCCGCGCGAGAGCCTGCGCGCGCGTGTCGCCCGGGCGCTTCGCGCGGCGGTCCTGCGGCTGGAGCAGGTTCCAGTACCCCGCGCGGGCGCGGTCGAAGGAATGTCCTCGATGGCAGCGCAGCGCCTCGCCCTCGCGTGCGAGCGGACGCCGGCAACCGCGCACCGTGCACACGAGCACCGCCACGAGGCGATCCTAGCGCGGGGCAACTGGAAGCGCGCCGGGCTGCTGCCTTTTCTCTTCGGGATGCTCGCCTGCCAGCGCCTTTCGCCCGCGGCCGGCGGGGACGCGCTGGAGCTGATCCGCCTGCCCGCAGGCTTCGAGATCGGCTACTACGCGAAAGACGTCCCGGGGGCGCGCTCCCTCGCTCTCGGCCCGCCCGGGACCGTGTTCGTGGGGACCCGCAGGGCCGGCATCGTCTACGCGCTCTTCGACCGGGACGGGGATCAGCGGGCGGAGCGGGTGGTGGAGTTCGCGAGCGGCCTCGACGTCCCCAACGGTGTCGCCTACCGCGATGGCTCGCTCTATGTGGCTGAGGTCGGCCGCATCCTGCGCTACGACGGGATCGAGGCCTGGGTGCGCGATCCCTCGCGCAAGCTGGAGCCCGCGGTGGTGCGCGACGATCTGCCGCGCGAACGCCACCACGGCTGGAAGTTCATCCGCTTCGGCCCCGACGGTTGGCTCTACGTGCCTGTGGGCGCGCCGTGCAACGTGTGCGCGCGGAAGGATCCCTTCGCCGCGATCCTGCGCTTGCGGCCGGAGGGCTCGGACCTCGAGGTCTACGCCCGAGGCGTGCGCAACACGGTGGGCTTCGACTGGCACCCCGAGACGCGCGAGCTGTGGTTCACGGACAACGGCCGGGACTGGATGGGGGACGATCTTCCGCCGGACGAGCTGAACCGGGCGCCGCGGTCCGGACTCGATTTCGGGTTTCCCTACTGCCACGGGGGCACGATTGCCGATCCCGAGTTCGGCGCCGAACGGCCGTGCGCGGCGTTCGAGCCCCCGGTGGTGAACCTCGGCCCGCACGTGGCGGCCCTCGGCATGCGCTTCTACACGGGGAGGATGTTCCCGGCGGAGTACCGCGGGCAGATTTTCATCGCCGAGCACGGCTCCTGGAACCGGAGCGTGCCGATCGGCTATCGCGTCACGCTCGTGCGCTTCGCACAGGCTCCGGGTTCCCCGAGCTACGAGGTCTTCGCCGAGGGCTGGCTTCAGGGGGGCCGTCCCTGGGGTCGTCCCGTGGACGTGGAGGTGATGCCCGACGGAGCGCTGCTCGTCTCGGACGATCACGCCGGCGCCGTCTACCGCATCGCCTACACCGCGGCGCAGCAACCGTCTTCCTCCGCGCGCAATCCCTCGATGCCCTCGCGCACCAGCCAGGGCACCATCGCCAGAGCCGCCACCGGATCCGCCCACCACCAGCCGGCCAGGGCGTTGGCGGCGAGCCCGAGCAAGAGCGTGAACGAAAGGTAAGAGCAGGCGAGCGTCTCCTTCGCCTCCGCCGCCAGAGCACGGCTGCCCAGCCGCCCCGCGACACGCAGCTTCCCCCAGGCCACGAGGGGCATGACGATCAGCGAAACGATGGCCAGCGCGATGCCGATCCAGCTTTCCGCGGGCGCTTCCCGCATGAGGAGCATCCAGCCGGACTGACCGACGACGTAGAGGGCCAGGGCGAGAAACGTCCCCCCGATGAAGCGCCTCGCCCGGCGCTCGGCGTGCTCGGCCGACTCGGGATTGGGGTGCGGGCTGAAGCGCCAGAGCACGATGGCCGCGGCGGCGAACTCGATGATGCTGTCGAGGCCGAAGCCCACGAGCGCGATGCTCTCCGCCCGTGCCCCCGACCACAGCGCCACAGCAGCCTCGGCGGCGTTGTAGGCCATCGTCGCCGCCACGAGCATCAGCGCCCGGCGGCGGTCGGTCGCGGCGCGAGCGAGAGCCTGCGTCCCCATCGGCGAGCGTAAACGATACCAGGCGGCTCCAGAAAAACCGACTCTTTTTGGCCGTATACTGCTGCGCCCATGGAGACCTCCGCGCTCGCTCGGCGCGGGCGGCTCGCGGGCGCCCTCCTCGCGGGAGCGCTGGCCGCGTGCCGGGGCGGCACGCCCGAGGAGAGCCTCGAGGGCTGCGGCGCCGCCCACGCCCGCATGCTGCAGGAACTCGAGCGCATCGACAGGGAAAGTCGCGAGCACAGCCCGTACCTGGCCGAGGCCCCCGTGGAGGCCCTGCGCCAGCAAGTTGCCTCGTCGGCCGGCACCGAACCGGCGGAGGAGCGCGTGCGCCTGCTCTCGCGTCTGGGGCTCGAAGAACTGCGGCTCGGCAACATCGCCGCCGCCCTCGAGGCGCTGCTCGCCGCCGAGAGGGTCGCGAAGGAGCTGCCCGAGGCTCGGCGCGCCGAGGCGCAAGCCTACCTCGACTACCAGCTCGGCGTGGCCTATCTCCGGCAGGCGGAAACGCTCAACTGCGTGGCCCGGCACGCCCCCGAGAGCTGCATCGCCCCCATCGTCGAAGCGGCGCGCCACCGCGACCCCGAGCCCTCGCGCCGCGCCATGGAGCGGCTGGAGCGCGTGCTGCGGGCGCTGTCGCCGCAGACCAAGAACTGGCACGCCGCGCGCTGGCTCTACAACCTCGCGGCCATGACCCTCGGCCTCTACCCGCAGGGCGTGCCGGAGCCCTGGCGCATTCCGCAAGAGGTGTTCCGCTCCGCGGAGCCCTTCCCGCGCTTTCGCAATGTGGCGCCGGCGCTCGGGCTCGACGTGGTGAACCTCTCGGGCGGGGCCATCGCCGACGACTTCGATGGCGACGGCTTCTACGACATCGTCACCTCCACGATCGACACGCGCGGCCCGATGCACTTCTTCCGTAACAACGGGGACGGGACGTTCACCGAACGCTCGGCCGAGGCACGGCTCGACCGGATCCTCGGCGGCCTGAACCTGGTTCACGCGGACTACGACAACGACGGGGATCTGGACATTCTCGTGCTGCGCGGCGCCTGGTTCGGCGAGCACGGCCGCCACGCCAACTCGCTTCTCCGGAACGACGGGCAGGGGCGCTTCTGCGACGTCGCCTACGAGGCCGGCATCGCCGAACCCGCCTACCCCACCCAGACCGCAGCCTGGGCCGACTACGACCTCGACGGGGATCTCGACCTCTACGTAGGCAACGAAGCCTGGGGCGAGAACCGGTTTCCCGGCCAGCTCTACCGCAACAACGGTGACGGCACCTTCACCGATGTCGCCGCCGAAGCGGGGGTCGAGAACCTCCGTCCCGCCAAGGGCGTCGTGTGGGGCGACTTCGACGAGGACCGCTGGCCCGACCTCTACGTGTCGAACCTGGGCGCGCCGAACCGGCTCTACCGCAACAACGGCGACGGCACCTTCACCGATGTCGCCGAGGCGGCGGGCGTGACCGGCCCCCGCGATTCGTTTCCGGTGTGGTTCTGGGACTACGACAACGACGGGCACCTGGATCTCTACGTCTCGAGCTACTACCAGGTGCTCGGCCCCCAGCGGTTGTACGAGACCGTGGCGAGCTATGTGGGCCTGCCCGGCGAGGCGGAGCGCCCCGCGCTCTACCGCGGCGACGGGCGCGGCGGCTTCCGCAACGTGGCGGCGGAGGTCGGGCTGACGCTCGTGACGTACCCGATGGGGGCCAACTTCGGCGACCTGGACAACGACGGGTTCCTCGACTTCTACCTCGGCACGGGCTACCCGTCCTACGACGGCCTGATGCCCAACGTCATGTACCACAACCTGCGGGGCCGGAGGTTCGTGGACGTCAGCGCGGCGGGCGGGTTCGGCCACTTGCAGAAGGGCCACGGTGTCGCCTTCGCCGATTTCGACGGCGACGGGGACCAGGACGTTTTCGAGCAGATGGGCGGCGGCTGGCCCGGGGACGCCTTCGCCGACGTGCTGTACGAGAATCCCGGTTTCGGCAACTCCTGGATCGAGGTCAAGCTCGTGGGGCGCCGGTCGGCGCGCTGCGCCATCGGCGCGCGGATCCGGGTCGAGGTCGTCGAGGATGGCGTGCGGCGGGAGATCCACCGCGTGGTCGGCAGCGGCGGGAGTTTCGGCGCCAACCCCCTCGCGCAGCACGTCGGCCTCGGCCGGGCGGCGCGCGCCGAGGTCCTGGAGGTGTTCTGGCCCGCCTCGGGGGAGCGGCAGCGCTTCGAGGACGTGCCAGCGGGCCGCCGCTACGAGATCGTGGAGGGCGGCGAGCTGCGGGAGCTCGTTCGCTCCTTCCGCGAGCGCCCCTAGCGGGTAGCGGCCGGCGCCCGGCTTTTCGTGTACACTGCCGCCGACGTCACTCTCGGGCGTATGCGGGGCCCGTAGCGGGCGGAGGCGCGAGAACCGGTCGGTTCCCATCCACCCTCCCGAAGCTCCGCCGCAAACGCATCGCGATTGGCGCCAGGGACGCGCGGGGTCGCGCGGCTCGGTGGAGGAGGCGGCTCGATGCAGGTCTCGAATCCGATGGCGCCGGCTTTCTCGGTGGTGCTGCTCCTGGCTCTCGGTAGCGCGGGATGCAGGGAGGGCACGCCCGAGGGGCCGCAGGCGGCCGGGCAAGGAGGGGAGAGGATGGCGACGCAGATCGAAACGGGCTCCCTCGTGTCGCTCGAGTTCACGCTGAAGCTCGAGGACGATACGGTGGTCGCGAGCAACGTCGGCGGGGATCCGCTCGTCTACACCCAGGGGGCGGGCGAGCTCGTGCCGGGACTGGAGAGGGCTCTTCAGGGAATGAAGGTGGGGGAGAGCAAGGAGATCACGCTCAGCCCCGACGAGGGCTTCGGGCCCGTGCGTCCCGAGGCGATCCAGCGGGTGCCGCGCGAGCGGGTTCCCGAGGACGCCCGCCACGTGGGGGCGGAACTCCAGGGGCAGGCGCCGGACGGTACCGTCCTGCGGGCACGCGTGGTCGAGGTGCAAGGCGATACGCTCGTGGTGGACTTCAACCATCCGCTCGCGGGGCAGACGCTCGTTTTCGACGTGAAGGTCCTCGACGTCCGCGCGCCCCAGGAGCCGATCGCGCCTTGAGCGAGCGAGTCGCGACAGCAGCCCCGTCCCCGTTGGGCTAGACTACGCTTCGCCGTGGTTCACGACGACACGCGACAGGCGCAGCCCGCGCGCCGGGCGTCCCGCCGCCGCGCGGCGGCGGCCGCGCCGCGTCCACCCCAGGTGCAGGAGGTCGGCTTGCGGCAAGTGGCGCGCGACGATCTGCGGATCGCCCCCGAGCGGCTGCGCTGGTCCTGCCCCGAGGAATGGCTGCCCTTCCGCTCGACGCGGGAGGTGGAGCCCGTGCCGGATGTCGTGGGCCAGGAGGATGCGCTCGAGGCGCTGCGCTTCGGCCTCGAGATGCGGGGCGCGGGGCAGAACATCTACGTGCGCGGGCTGACGGGCACGGGCCGCATGACCTCGCTGCGCAAGCTCATGGAGCAGATCGCCCCCTCCTGCAACCTGGTCCCCGACCGCTGCTACGTCCACAACTTCAGCGAGCCCGATCGGCCGCGCCTGCTCACGCTGCCGCGAGGCACCGGCCAGGCCTTCCGCCGGCGCATCGATCGGCTCATCGAGTTCATCGTGCGCGACCTCGCCCCGGGCATCGAGTCGGACGAGCTGCGGGCGCGCCAGGCCCGCCTCGAGGAGCAAGCGCGGGCGCACCTGGAGCGGCTCGGCCAGCCCTTCGAGCAGGAGCTGGCGGCGGCGGGCCTGGCGCTCGTCACGGTGCGGGTGGGGCCCGCGATGCGGCCCGCGATCCTGCCCCTCGTGGACGGCAAGCCGGTGCCCGTGGAGCGGTTCCAGCAACTGCGGGCGGAGGGCCGCATCCCCCCCGAGCGAGCCCGCGCCATCCTGGAGCGCATCGAGGAGTTCGAGAAGAGGCTGGAGAAGCTCGGCGAGGATGTGGCCAGGGTGCAGGAGGAACACCGCACGGCGGTGCGGGCCCTGTACGAGAACACCGCGCGCAGTCTCGTGGAGCGGGAGATCCAGGCCATCCGGGCCGATTTTCCCCAGCCCGGCGTGGGGACCTTCCTCGAAGAATTGCTCGAGGACCTGATCCGCAACCGCTTGCCCGACCTCAAGGAAGACACGGAGTTCGTCAGGCTGTACCGGGTCAACGTGATCCTCGGCCACGAGCCAGGCGAGGGTTGCCCGATCGTGATCGAGAACGTCCCCACGGTGCAGAACCTGATCGGAGACATCGAGCGGCAGCCGCTGCCCGGGGGGCTCGTGCATTCGGATCACACGATGGTGCGCGCGGGCTCGCTGCTGCGGGCCGACGGGGGGTTCCTGGTCCTCGAGGCCCTCGACGTGTTGCGTGAGCCTGGGGCATGGAAGGCGCTCGTGCGGGCGCTGCGCACGGGCTCGCTCGAGATCACCCCGGCGGACTTCTTCCCCGCGACGGTGCGACCCGCCCTCAAACCCGAGCCGATCCCGATCGATCCCAAGGTGATCCTGATCGGCGACCCGGGCCTGTTCGAGCTGCTCGACCGGCACGACCCGGATTTCCCGCATCTGTTCAAGGTGCTCGCCGACTTCGAGAGCACCATCCCGCGCGATGCGCAGGGGGCGAGCCACTACGCCGGAGTGCTAGCGAAGATCGAGCGCGAAGAAGGCTTGCGGCCTTTCTCCCGGGGTGCGGTCCGCGCGCTCGTGGAGCACGGGGCCCGCATCGCGGGCATCGCCGGACGGCTGACGGCGCGCTTCGGCCGGTTGGCGGACCTCGCGCGCGAGGCGTCGTTTCTCGCCGTCAAGGCGGGGCGCGAGGAAGTGGCGGCCCAGGACGTGCACGAGGCGATCCGCAGGAGCCGGCGGCGGGCCGATCTTCCCTCGCGGCAGTTCCGGCGTTTTCTGGCGGAGGGCAAGCTGCGCCTCCAGGTCCAGGGGCGCGCGGTGGGACAGATCAACGGGCTCGCGGTCAGTTACGCCGGACCGCTGACCTACGGTTTCCCGACGCGCATCACGGCCACCATCGGCGCGGGCACGGCGGGTGCGATCGACATCGAGCGGGAAGCGCAGCTCTCCGGGGCGATCCACACCAAGGGCTTCTACATCCTGGGCGGGTTGTTGCGCACGTTGCTGCGGGGGGAGCATCCGCTCGCGTTTTCCGCTTCGGTGGCCTTCGAGCAAAGCTACGGCGGCATCGACGGCGATTCGGCGTCGGGCGCGGAGGTGTGCTGTTTGCTGAGCGCGCTGACCGAGGTGCCGCTGCGGCAGGATCTGGCGATGACGGGCGCGGTGGATCAACTGGGGAACATCCTGGCGGTGGGGGCGGTGACCGAAAAGATCGAGGGGTTTTACGACGCCTGCTACGAGCTGGGTCTGACGGGCTCGCAGGGCGTGATCATCCCCCGCGCGAACGCGGGGGACCTAACCCTGCGGCACGACGTGGCGCGCGCCTGCGCGGAGGGCTTGTTCCACGTCTACGCGGTCGAGACGATCCACGAAGCGCTCGAGCTGCTCACGGGCTGCGCCGCCGGCCAGCGCGGCGACGACGGGCGCTATCCTCCCGACACGCTCCTCGGACGGGCCGAGGAGCGCGCCTTCCGTTACTACCGCATGGCCGCAGGCGGTTGAGCCGCCACGGGCGCGAGCGGCGCTCCTGGCGGCCGAGGGCGGCATCCGGTACTGTCTGCGGGTTCGCGGAGTCGGTCGCAGCGGCTCGCGGGAGCATCGCCAGAGGTTGCACCTCGACCGCACGCGAAGGGAGAGGCCCCGATGAGCCGAGTGCGACTGCTCGTGGGCACGAGGAAGGGTGCGTTCATCCTCGAGGCGGACGGCACCCGCAAGCGCTGGAGCGTGCGCGGGCCCCACTTCGCGGGCTGGCAGATCTTCCACCTCAAGGGCTCGCCGGCCGAGCCGGACCGGCTCTGGGCCGCCCAGTACGCGGACTGGTACGGCCAGATGATCCAGCGCTCCGACGATGGCGGGCGGAGTTGGGAGCCGGTGGGCAACGCGTTCGCTTACGCGGGCGAGGTCGGCGCGCACCAGTCTCACGACGGCACGCCCCGGCCCTGGAAGTTCAGGCGCGTGTGGCACCTGGAGCCCGCGCCCGACGACCCGCAGGTGGTTTACGCCGGTGCGGAGGACGCGGCGCTTTTCCGCTCCACCGACGGCGGCCGCACCTGGAGCGAATTTCCGGCGCTTCGCCGCTGCTGGGGCGAAGCCTGGCAGCCTGGGGCCGGCGGGTTGTGCCTGCACACGATCCTCCTCGACCCGGCCGACCCGCGGTGGATCCGCGTCGCCATCTCGGCTGCCGGCGTGTTCGGCACGGACGACGCGGGCGAGACGTGGCGGCCGATGAACCGTGGGCTCGTGTCCGCGTACCTGCCCGATCCCCAGGCCGAGGTCGGCCATTGCGTGCATCGGCTGGCCATGCATCCTTCGCGCCCGGAGGTGCTGTTCATGCAGAAGCACTGGGACGTGATGCGCTCCGACGACGGCGGGAAGAACTGGCACGAGATCAGCGGGAACCTGCCGAGCGATTTCGGCTTCCCCATCGAGGTCCACGCGCACGAGCCCGAGACGCTCTACGTCGTGCCCATCAAGGCCGACACGGAACGCTTTCCGCCCGAAGGCAAGCTGCGCGTCTACCGCAGCCGCAGCGGCGGCGGCGAATGGGAGCCCCTCGCGCGCGGGCTGCCTCAGGAGCACTGCTACGTCAACGTCTTGCGCGACGCGATGGCGGTGGACCGGCTCGATCCCTGCGGCGTCTACTTCGGCACCACGGGCGGCCAGCTGTACGCCTCGGCGGACGGCGGGGAGACGTGGCAGGCGCTGCTGCGGGATCTGCCGGCCGTGCTCTCCGTCGAGGCGCAGGCGCTGCCGTGATCCGCGTCGTGCTGCCCGCCCCGCTGCGGGAACTCGCGCGGGTGGAGGGGGAGATCCGGCTCGAGGTGGAAGCGCCGGTGACGCAGCGGGCGGTGCTCGATGCGCTGGAGGCGCGCTTTCCGCCGCTGCGCGGGGCGATCCGAGATCCCGGCACGGGCGAGCGGCGGGCGCTCGTGCGCTTTTTCGCCTGCGGGAAGGACCTCTCCCACGAGCCGCCGGACAGTTCGCTTCCCGAGGCGGTGGCCTCGGGGGAGGAACCCCTGGTCGTCGTGGGCGCCATCGCCGGGGGAGGCCTGCCGGCACCGTAGCGGCAGGCGCGGGCGCGCGAGCGCGGCGGAACACCCCCCCGGACGAAGCTGCCGGTCGCCCCTGCGGCGGCGGGCGAAGCGGCTTACCGGCCGCCGGAGCCGGGACCGAAACGTCGCACGATCCAGTCGCTCACCGCCTGCAGCGCCGCCGGATTCACGGTTTCTTCCAGCGCCGCATACTCCGCGGGACTGCCCGTTTGGGCTTCTTGAAAGAGGTGATTGAGCCCCGGCATGATCCGAACGGTCTTGTCCGCTGTCGGCGCGGCCCGCAGAGCCTCTTCGACGGCAGAAGCGTTCGGGCCCGCGGGCACCTGCAGGTCTCGCTCCCCGAAGAGGGCGAGCACCGGGACCTCGAGCCGGCGGAGCACGGGGCGCGGATCGTGCTCGAGAAAGCTGCGGAACCAGGGCGAGGTGAGCAGGTCGACCAGAAGCGCGCCGCCGCGGTCTCCGCCGTCTTCCGCGCGGTTTGCCTCAGGCCCGGCCTGCGCCTCCGCCAGGGCGGCGAGCCTGAGGCGGATCGTCTCCACTGGCGCGCCCGCGCGCACCGCCTCGATGAGCGCTCGCTGTGCTTCGAGGATGCGGCCGAGCGATTCGGCGCCGACGCCCGCGGCGCGCAGCAGCGCTTCCATCTGCGCCGGGAGGATCTCGTGCCCCGGGAGGCCGGGGCCCGCGAGCATGACCACGAAAGCCACATCGCCCGAAAGCGTCGCCGCCAGCGGGGCGACGAGCCCTCCCTCGCTGTGGCCGAGCAGCCCGATGCGCCGGGGGTCGATCTCGGGGCGCGTTCGGAGGTAGCGCACCGCCGCGAGGGCATCGCGCGCTAGATCTTCGAGCGTGCAGGCCGAGAGATCCCCGCTCGATCCACCCGCGCCGCGGTCGTCGAAGCGCAGGACGGCCAGGCCTGCGCGCGTCAGGCGATCGGCCCAGACGAGAAACGGCCGGTGGCCGAAGACCGTCCCATCGCGGTCTTGAGCCCCCGACCCCGAGAGCAGCACCACTGCGGGAAAAGGCGGCTCGCCCGGCGGGACCGTGAGCGTGCCCGCCAGGCGCACTGCGCCGTGAGAAAAGACGACCTCCTCCGTCCGGTAGGGGAAGGGAGCTTTCGGCTCCTGGGGGCGCGGGGGCGGGGGAATCGTCTCGCGGCCCAGCCAGAAGGGAAAGGCCTGGCCCGACTGGGTGAACGTGCCGCGGATCTTTCCCTCTCGCAGTTCGCCGCGAAACGTCGGGTCTCCGGGGATCCCGGCGATGGAAAGCTCGATGCGCGCGCCGAAGGTACGGATGCGCTCCAGCGGAAGATCGTTCGCTCCCTGCGCGGGAATGTCGCAGGTGCCGCGCCAGCCCCCCTGCTCCTGCGCGAGATCGAGGAGGACCGTCAGCTTCGTTCCGGGAAGCTCGATCTCCCCTTCCCAGTGGCCCGCCAGGTCGGGGCGCGCGACGGAGGGGTCGTCCGGTTTTTCCTCGGAGGGGCCGGGCGGGGGCAGGTGCGGCACCTGGAAGAAACCCGCCACGCGGCCCTCGGCGTCGAAGACGACGCGCATATCCACCGTGCGGCGCTCGAAGCGGACCGGCACGCGGTAGCGCGTGTAGCCCTGGAGAAGATCCTCTCGCCACGGGGCTCCGATCTCCTGGAGCGCGCCGTGCTGCCCCAGGATCGCCTCCAGGATCTGCTTCGCCGCCGCGGGCTCCATGGCCTCGCGCATCTGGGGCGTCGAACGCTGCCGGAGTTCCTCGAACCGGCCCGCGAAGAAATCCTGGACGACGGCGGCAGCCTGGGCGGCCAGGGGGTCGGGCGCCCCCTCGCCCGTCATCGGCCTGCTCGGCAGTAGGATCGCTGCCGCGCACAGCAAAAACAGTCCCGAACTCCCGAAGGGGCGAGGGTTCTTCGAGCGCTTCCCGCGCATCCGTGCCTCCCCGGCGCATCGAAGCGATGCGCGCTCCGAGGATCCTGGCACCTCTCTCGTACACGGGCCGGGCGATCCTATTCGGCCCCCGGCCCACGCAGGCCCCCGCAACTCGTGCCGCGCGCGGGCAGTTCCATCTCGGCCGGCCGGCTTTCACGCGAGAAGCCACGCCCTCGAGGCGAGCAGCACGGCCCAAACGGCGAGACCGCAGCCGGCATCCAGGAGGAGACCTGTCCGAAGCATGTCGGCGAGGCGCACGTGGCCGCTGCCGTAAACGATCGCGTTGGGAGGTGTGGCCACGGGGAGACAGAACGCCAGGCTGCAGCCGATCGTCGCCGCCAGCGCGGGTAGCTGGGGCGGCACGTTCTCTTCTGCAGCGAGAGCCAGTACGATGGGCAGCAGGAGGTTCACCGTCGCCGTGTTCGACATGAACTCGGTGACGAGCATCGCGCACAGCAGAGCGGCGAGCGCGAACACCGGGAGGGACACCGGCCCCGTCGCGGCCAGCAGCGCCTCGCCCATCGCCCGGGCGAGGCCGGTGGAAAAGGCGAGCGAGCCCAGCGACAGGCCCCCGCCGAAGAGCAGGATCGTGCCCCAGTCGATCCGAGCCGCCTCGCGCCAGCTCAGCACGCGACCCCCAAAGCCCGAGGGGGCGACGAACAGCACGCTCGCCGCGACGATGGCCGCGGGTCCTTCGGGCAGCCGCTGCTCCAGCGCGCGGGTCAGGGGGGCCTGGGGGCCGAGCAAGAGGGCCGCCGCGCCCGGGAGAGTCCAGAGCGCCACCGCGAGCGAGAACGCGGCGAGCGCCATGGCCTCGCCCCGGCTCCAGCGCCCCAGGCGCGCGCGCTGCTGCGCGATGCGCTCGGCCGCGCCCGGCAGCCTCCCCCGCGGCACCCCGTACTGCGCCCGCAGGAGCAGGCACAGCCACACGAAACACAGCGCCGCCACGGGCAGGCCGAACGACATCCACGCCAGGAAGGAAATGCGGCGTCCGAGCAGCTCCTCGAGCATACCGATGGCGATCAGGTTGGGCGGCGTTCCCACCGGGGTGGCGATGCCGCCGATCTCGCACGAAAAAGCGATGGTCAGCATCAGGGCCGTGGCGTACCGGCGCGGGAGCCCCGCCTCGCCCTCCGGCAGCGCCGCCAGCACCCCGAGACCGACGGGGAGCATCATGGCCGTCGTGGCCGTGTTGGACATCCACATCGAAAGAAAGGCGCCCACCAGCCCGAACGCCACGAGAATCCGCCCCGGCCGCTCGCCCACCCACCGTCGGCTGAGCACGAAGAGCGCGATCCGCCGGTCGAGCCCATGAACGCTCATAGCGCGGGCGATGAAAAACGACCCGATGAAGAGAAACAGGATCGGATGGCCGAAGGGCGCGAAGACCTCGCGCGCGCCCGCGACACCGGAGAGGACCGCCAGCGCCGGCCCGAGAAGCGCCGTGGCGGCCAGGGGGATGGCCTCCGTGACCCAGAAGACCGCGACGAGCACGAACACCGCCGCGAGTTTCTGGGCCTGGGGCTGGAGGCCGAGCGGCAGAACCAGCGTGGCGAGGGCCAGCGCTGGCCCGAGCACCCATCCGAGCCGCTGCCTCATCGAGAGGACCTCTCTTCGCTTGCGCATCCTACCGCCGGGGCGCGCCGGCCGTTGGCCCGCGCCCGCGGGGCCGCGCTCTTGCCCCCAACGGGCGGGCTTCCGGGGTTCGTGCGTGCCGGATGGCGCGAGGACAGGATCCGAACGGGGACGGCGTGTCCTGCCCTACGCTTCGAGCTCCTGGAATTCGCCGGCGATCTTGCCGAAGGCGACGAACACGCCGATGGCGGCGAGCGTGTGGGCGGCGAGCGTGTACCACACCCACTGCGGCCGGCCCATCGCGTTGAACGTACCGGAGAGCGTCGTGTAGACGAACCCGCTCGTGAAACCCCCGATCATCACCGACAGAAAGTTCGCCCCCATGTAGAGGCCCGCCTGTTCCTTGGGCGCGATCCAGGTGATGTACTCCTGGATCCGCGGCGAGGCGATCATCTCGCCGATGGCGAAGAACAGGATGCCCGCGAACACGAGTGCCGCGGCGCCCGTTCCGGCGAGCCCGAGAATCACGAACCCGACGGCGCTGACGAGCAGCCCGAAGTTGAACGCCGGCATGGCGGGGAAGCGCTCCACCCAGCGCGAGACGAAGACCTGCAGCACCATGATGATCCAGCCCGTGTGCGAGATCGTCTCGCCGAGGACCTTGCGGGTGCCTCCTTCCTCGTGCGAGACGAAATCGGCGAGCGCCGGGCCGACGAGGGGGACGGCACGCAGCGCCCGGTACAGCGCCGCCGTGTCCACGTTCGTGTCGACGTAGAGGGCGCAGAGGTTGAAGAACGACCAGAACGGCAGCCAGAAGAAAACGCCCAGCAGCACGAGGAACAGGGCGAACTTGAAGTTCGACAGGACCGTCACGATCTCCCGCAGTTTGCCCGCGAGCGTCGCCCCCTCGGTCTGCCGCGGCGGCTCCTGGTAGAAGAAGACGGTCACCAGCAGCATCAGCCCGATGGCCGCGGCGGCCGCCATGAAAGCGTAGTCCCAGGAGATCGCCCGCAGCTTGCCCGCCACGATCGGCCCGAAGGAGCCGCCCACGTTGACCATGGCGTAGAAGATGCCGAAGCCGAGCGTCTTGTTCGTCGGGTCGGTCACGGCCCGCACCGTGCCGGAGATCAAGGGTTTGAAAATGCCCGCCGCCAGACCGATGCTGAGCATCGTGAGGGCGATGCCCGAGAAACTCTTGGTCCAGATCAGCAGCAGGATGGAGGGCAGATAGGCCAGGTACGAGACGATGAGGACCTTCTTGAACCCGAAGCGGTCGGCGAACGTCCCGGCGATCACCGGAATCCCGTAGGAGAGGAGCAGAAAGATGCTCTGCACCGCCCCGAGCTGATCGCGGCTGTAGCCCAGCTGCTGCATGTAGATGCCGAAACCGAAGTAGATCCCGTAGTAGGCGAAGCGCTCCAGGACCTCGATCAGGTTCGCGACCCAGAAAACCCGCGGAAACGGCGTTCGCTCCATGCCGCACTCCCCGGGGCCGACACCCGCCGGACGGCGCGGCGGCCCGTATGGCAGCGCTCCGGCGCGGTCGCCCGCGACGGGCACGCCGGCCGATTGTAGGCGCAGGCCCACAGCGGGGGAAGCCTCGAGCTTCGCGGGGAAGCTTTTCCTCGTTGGCCGCCTGCGGTTCGCGGCCGGGACGTGTTCGGGGCGGCTGGGATCGCGTTCGGTTTCGCTGCCGGCGAACTGGGGTGGTTTCCGAAGGGGCCGAAGCGCGGGGATGGGCCCACCAGGACTCGAACCTGGGACCAGCGGATTATGAGTCCGCCGCTCTGACCGACTGAGCTATGGGCCCGCGCTCATTCTAGCCCGTGCCGGGCGGGGCGGCGGTTTCCGAGGCAGCCGCTTGCAGCGGGGTCCGGTGCTCCCTATGCTTCGGGCGTGAGCGCGAAAGCCCGTGGCGCGGGGTTGCTGTTCGTGGCCGCGGCGATGGGGGCCTGCATCCATCCGCCCGCGGGACGGATCGGGCTGGCCGCGCTCCCCGAACAGCCCGTCCAACCCGACTGGAGCGCCCGCTACGCGGTCCTCGTCGTCGTGGACGGCCTGCGGCCCGACCTGCTTTCGTCCGAGGGCACGCCCAACCTGGCGCGGCTGATCCGAGAAGGTGCGACGACGCTCCGGGCGCGTACGGTGTCGCCGAGCGCCACACTTCCTGCGCACGCATCGCTGCTCACCGGTCTCGAGCCGGAGGCGCACGGGGTCACCTGGAACGAATTCGCCGCAGACCAGGAGGTGGAGGTCCCTACGGTTTTCGATGCGGTCCTGCGCTCCGGAGGCGAGGCGGCTCTGTTCGGCGGGAAGGAGAAGCTGCGCCATTTCGTGCGGCCGGGGATGCGAGTCGAGATCGGGGATTTGCCTTCCGACGAGCGAGTGATGGAGGCGGCACTGCGCTACCTGCCCGAGCTGCGCGCGCCCGCCGTGGTGCTCGTGCATCTGCCGGCGGTGGACGTGGCGGGACATCTCTTCGGTTGGGGCAGCGCGGCGCAGCGCAGGGCCGTCTCGCAGGCCGACGAGCAAATCGGCCGGCTGGTGGAAGCTCTGGAACAGCGCCGGCTGCGCGAGGCGGCGCTCGTGATCGTGACGGCGGACCACGGGGGTCACGGGCACAACCATCTGGCCGGTAACGCTGCGGACCGCACCATCCCCTGGATCGCCTGGGGGGGCCCGGTGCGCCCCGGGCGCCTGCCGCCGCTGCCGCTGACGATGACGGCGCGCATCGTGCTCGATGCGCTCGGACTGCCGCAGCTTCCGGCGCCGGCCAGCGCCACGCACTGAACGCTCGGGCCCGCAGAGGAAGGCGCGGGCGATCAGCAGGCGAGGCCGCGCCTGCTGGCGCGCGTGCCGCGCGAACGACCGAGCCGGCTGCCCGGGCCGGGCAGCCGGCTCGCGCGCCGCTGCGTACGGCTGGCGCGGCTGTCCGTCAACGACAGAATGCCTTCGTGGCGCAATCGGGGTCGGCGCAGTCCACGAGCCCGTCTCCGTCGTCGTCGGCTCCGTTCTTGCACTGCTCGCTGGTGCCGCTTCCGCCCCCGCCTCCGCTGCACTTCTTGCCCTTGCCCGTGCAGCAGCCGGAGGTGTCGAGGGTACAGTCGGGATTGCATGCCAGGGTGCCGCCGTCGAAGCCCTGGGTCTGGCAGGTGCGGCCGCCGAGGTCGGCGCCGTCGCATTCCTCGCCGGGCTCCCGCACGCCGTTGCCGCACACGGGGGGCTCGCCCGCCGTACAGGCGTCCAGCACGTCCGAAATCTGCTGGAAGATTCGGTCCATGCGGGCCCCCGAGTTGAGGCAGCCGCCGAAGTGGTGGATGGCCACGACCTTGTGGGTGTCCCCGGAAAGCACGGGCGAGCCCGAGGACCCGTTGGTGGTGTCGCAGTAATAGCCGACATCCGACGTGGGGTCCCGGCCGGGATAGGGCGAGGCGTCCACCTCGCACAGCCCGGTGGGGTTCTCGGGGTGCGTGGATTCGATGGAGAGCTTCTTGGGTCCCGCCGAGGGGTGGCCCGCAATGTAGATGCGCTCGCCCGCAGGCGGCAGGCGGGGATCGATCTGCAAACAGGGGATGGGGCTCGAGTCGCCGAGGGTGGTGAACAGCGTGTAGTCGAGCGTGAAGTCGGTGCGCAGCAAATCCCGGCCCGTCACGGAGCCGATATCGCTTTCGCTGCCGCTGTTGCACAGGGGGCGCTGCGATTCCATCAAGAGCTCCGTGGACTGGACGCCCGATTGGCTCGACACGCAGTGGTTGTTGGTCATGTACTGGCCGCTGTCGGAGACCTTGAAGCCCGTGCAGGCCGAGCAGCAACCGATGAGCGCCTTCACCGCGCCGCGCGCGCGCTCGAACTCGATGGGGTAGCTCGTCTCGTAGCACTTGACGTCCTGCCAGTCCTGGAGCCCGCACACGCTCTCGGGCTGGGGGTTCGGGCCGGGCGTGGGATCGAAGATGGGCACGATGCCGCGCCCGTAGCGGTCGATGAAAAACCCGTAACCGCCGCCGGTGTGCGCCTCCAGCCGCACGACGGCGGTGTCCCCGGGGACGGAGAACGCCCAGAACTCGCCGGTCCCGAAAGGCCCGCGCTCCCGGTAGACGTGGACGCGGCGCCCCGCAGGATCGAAGATCTGGACGAAGTCCCCGGGCGCCAGGTCGAAGTTCTCGAAGTGGATGCGGATGTAGGTGGCGCCGGGGTAACGGACGACGAGTTCCAGAGCCTCGGGGCCGGCACCGCGCAGGTAGGGATGGGGCGTCTCGATCCGCACGAGCTCCAGCTCGCCCACCTTGAGGGGCTGAGCCGCGATGGGGACGAGGGCCCCGGCCGCGAGCGGCGCCGCCAGAACCAAGAGCGCACGAGCGAGGTATTCCTTTCTCACGGGACCTCCCTTTCTGTCCGTCCGGCCGGCGATGCGGATTCCCCCGGGTTGCGCAGGGCCGCCCAGAGCTTACGGCGACGGCCTCCGCCCGACAAGCCCCGGAAGCCACCGCCCCGACCGCGACCGGCGGCGAGCCGTCTCGACCGGTCCGCGGCCCGCGGCGCGCTTGCGGGTGCCCCTCCCGCGGCTCATGCGCGAGAGCCGGGGCTCGGATCTCCGCCCGCCGGCGCCGGAATGCCCAGGTAGAGTTGCCCGCCTTCGATTTTCGTTTCGTAGATCGGGATGCGCGCCCAGGCCTTGCGATCGCTCTGGCCGCTCGCGAGGTCGTAACGCCAGAGGTGCCACGGGCACTCGACGCAAGAGCCCACCAGCCGGCCCTCGGCCAAGGAAGCCCCCATGTGGGCGCACCGGTCGCCGAACGCATAGAAGCGTTCGCCGCGGCGGAAGACGGCGATCTCGAGCCCCTCGACGCGGAGCAGGCGCCCCCGGCCTTCGCGGAACGAGTCCGCGGGACCGACGGCGACGAAGCGCACGCTCAAGGGCCTGGCCCCGCGCCGGCGCGCACGGCGGCGCGCTCCGGCCGCGCCGC
>JBBIHH010000002.1:0-234808 GCA_037447115.1 Acidobacteriota bacterium | reverse complement strand
CCCGCGCCGCGCTCGTCCGGCCCCGCCGACCCCGGCGCCGCGCCCCGACTCGCCCGCCGAGCTGGCGCGCAAGAAGCGCAAGGAACGCCGGGAAGTGCAGGAGCGCGCCGCCGCCGTGGCCATGCACGCCGCAGCGCGGCCGAAGGCCGATCTGCCTCCGGTGCCGGAGGTGGTCACGCTTTCCGAAGCCGTGACCGTCAAGGAGCTGGCCGAGAAGCTCAACCGCAAGTCCAAGGACGTGATCGCCAAACTGCTGGCCCGCGGCGTGATGGCGACGATCAACCAACCCCTCGATCCCCAGCTGGCCATCGAGGTGGCCAATGACTTCGGGGCCGAGGCGCGCGTGGTCTCGTACGAACAGCAGGTGGCGCAGGAGCTCCAGGAAAGCCTCGAGGGGACCGGCGCCGGGCAGCGCGAGGAGGCGCGCGTCCCGCGCCCGCCGGTTGTGACCGTCATGGGCCACGTGGACCACGGCAAGACCTCGCTTCTCGATCGCATCCGCGCCACGAACGTCGCTGCGGCGGAGCACGGTGGCATCACGCAGCACATCGGGGCCTACCAAGTCGAGAAGAAATCCCGGCGGATCACGTTCCTGGACACACCTGGCCACGAGGCCTTCACCATGATGCGGGCCCGGGGAGCCAGGGTCACGGACATCGTCGTGCTCGTCGTCGCCGCCGACGACGGCGTCAAGCCGCAGACGATCGAAGCCATCGACCATGCCCGGGCGGCGGGGGTGCCTCTCGTCGTGGCCATCAACAAGATCGACAAGCCGGAGGCGCGTCCAGACCGGGTCAAACGGCAGCTCGCCGAACACGGCGTCGTTGTCGAGGAGTACGGCGGCGACACGGTCTGCGTGGAGGTCTCAGCCAAAACCGGTCAGGGTATCGACGACCTGTTGGAGATGCTGTTGCTCGTGGCGGATATGCAGGAGCTCAAGGCGAATCCCGACCATCCGGCGAGCGGGGTGATCCTGGAGGCCAAGCTCGACCGGGCCCGGGGCATCGTCGCCACGGTGCTCGTGCAGGAGGGCACGCTGCGCGCGGGCGATCCCTTCATCGCCGGTACCGCGTTCGGCAAGATCCGGGCGATGATGGACGAGAACGGACTCCGGCTGGACGCCGCCGGCCCCTCCACGCCGGTGGAGATCATGGGCTTCGACTCCGAGCCTACGGCGGGGGACCTGTTCCAGGTCGTCGCCGACGAATCGAAGGCCCGGCAGATCGCGGCCTTGCGCCGGGAGAAGCAGCGCGAGGAGGCGCTCCAGCGCACCGGCCGGCGCGCTTCCCTGGAGAGTCTTTCGCGCGAGGTCGCCGCCGGACAAGCTGCCAGGCTGCCGGTCGTGCTCAAGGCGGACGTGCAGGGCTCCCTGGAAGCCGTGCAGAAAGCCCTGAGCGAACTCCCTTCGGACAAGGTGAAGCTGCAGATCGTGCGCGCCGCGACGGGAGCGATCACGCAGGCGGACGTGTTGCTCGCCTCGGCGTCGAACGCGATCATCGTCGGCTTCAACGTGCGGGCCGATCGCACGGCCGACGAGCTCGCACGGCAGGAGCACGTGGAAATCCTCACCTATACCGTGATCTACGACCTGATCCACGACATCGAGCAGGCGATGGTCGGCATGCTGGAACCCATCCGGCGCGAGCGCGTGCTGGGACAGGCGGAGGTGCGGAAGATCTTCCGCGTGCCGAAGGTGGGAACGGTGGCGGGCTGTTACGTGCTCGAAGGCAAGGTGGCGCGCAACGCCGAGGTCCGTCTGATCCGCGACCATGTCGTGGTCTACACTGGCAAGGTGGGCTCGCTGAAGCGTTTCAAGGACGACGTGGGAGAGGTGGCCCAGGGATTCGAGTGCGGTATCAGCATCGCGAACTTCAACGACATCAAGGAACAGGACGTGCTGGAGTTCTTCGTCGTCGAGGAGATCGCGGCCCAGACGTTGTAGGGGCCGATCCGGACTCTCGTCGAGCCTGCGCCCGGGCGCGCCCGAGACACGACCCGTGACGATCGGCATCTACAGCTTCGAGATCTACCTGCCGGGCGCACGATCCCTGAAGGAGAAGCGCCAGGTGCTGCGCCGGTTGAAGGATCGGCTGCGGGCACGCTACAACCTCGCCGTCGCGGAGCTCGACGGGCACGCCGACCTCTGGCAGCGCGCGGCCCTCATCGTCGTCTCCGTCGCCCCGGATCGCAACCGCTTGGCGCAACTCTTCGAAACGGTGCACCGGGAGATCGCCGCGCACCTTCCGGGGGAGATCATCGAAACCGGTACCGAGTTTCTCGACGGGGCCGACGGCGGCCCCCGCGGATGGAGCGGATTCGAGCCGTGAGCGGAAAGCGAACCGCACGCGTCGGGGACCTGCTCCGGGAGATCCTCGTGGAACTGATCCGTAGCGAGATGCGCGATCCGCGCGTCCAGAGCGCGAGCGTCACCCATGTGGACGTGACTGCCGACCTGCGCCAAGCGAGAGTCTACGTCTCGACCCTCGGTGCCGGGGCGGAGCGGGCGGCCTGCGTGGCTGCGCTCAACAGGGCCGCGGGCCGGCTGCGGCGGCTGCTGGCCCCGCAGGTGCGGCTGCGCACGATCCCCGAGCTTCACTTCGTCGAAGACCGCGCGGTCGAACGGGGCATGCGCATCGAGGATCTGCTGCGACAGATCCGGGAGGAACGGCAGGGCCGGAGTGGTGTCGAAAGCCAGGACAACGACGCACCTGCTCATGAGCGCTGAGGCGAGCGGCACCGAGGGCCTGCTGCTCGTGGACAAACCTTCCGGCCCCACGAGCCACGAGGTCGTGGCACAAGTGCGGCGGCTGCTGCGTGCTCGCCGCGTCGGGCACGCGGGCACGCTGGATCCGGCGGCCTCGGGCCTGCTCCTCGTGCTCGTGGGTCGCGCCACGCGGCTTGCGCCCTATCTGGACGACGAACCCAAACGCTACGTGGGCCGGCTGCAGCTCGGCCTGCGCACGGACACGGACGACACGACGGGCGCGACACTGGCGGTCCACGAAGGCCGGTGGCCCGACAGGGTTCAGGTCCTGGCCGCGGCGCAGCGTTTCGTGGGCACCTTCCCCCAGGTGCCGCCGCGTTTTTCGGCCCGCAAAGTGCGTGGACGGCCCCTCTACGCATGGGCGCGCCGGGGCGAGCCGCGCGAGGGAGCCCCGCGCCAGGTCACCGTCCATCGCTTCCGGCTCGCCCCCAGTGGCGGAGAGAGACTGTGGGATTTCGAGGTCGAGGTTTCCTCGGGAACCTACGTCCGCGCTCTGGCCCGGGATCTGGGCGACGCTCTCGGGACCGGCGGGGTGCTCGTCGCGCTGCGGCGCGTCGCCGTAGGACCGTGGCGCGTGGAACAGGCCGTCGCGCTCGAAACGCGAGTGGGGCGGGACCGGCTGGCGGAGCGGTTGCGCGAGGCGCTCTTGCCCCTCGAGGCGATCCCCCTGCGGGCCGCGACCGTGCGCCTGGAGCCCGAACAGGCCCGGCGCTTCGTCCATGGCGAGCAGCTCCCGTGGCCGGGCTACGCCGTGGGCTACGCGCGGGCGCTCGACCCCGAGGGGAACTTGCTGGGGGTCGGAGAGTTCGCCGCGGGCCAACTTCGCCCCCGGGCGGTCCTCGCCCGTTGAGACGGTTGCCGGCGCGGGCGTGGGTGTGGTACCTTCGGCCCGGGAAAGGACGAGAAGGAGACGTAAAGGCAAAGGAGACGTTGGATTGCCGGCCCGTCTGGGCCGTCCGCGCGTGACGGCGGTACCGGAGGAGGATACGAGGTGTCCCTTTCCAGGGAGACGAAAGCGGAAGTGATCGCAGCGTACCGGACCCACGAGGGGGACACCGGATCGCCCGAGGTGCAGATCGCGATCCTCACGAAACGGATCGAGCACCTCACCGACCACTTCAAGACCCACGCCAAGGACCATCACTCGCGACAGGGATTGCTGAAGATGGTCGGCAAACGCCGCCGCCTCTTGGAGTACCTCAAACGGAAGGACTACCAGCGCTACCAGGCACTGCTGCAGAGCCTCGGTCTGCGCAAGTAGCCTTTCGGCCCCTCCTCCCCGTCCGCGTCGCTCCCTCTCGCGGGCGCGACGCCACCGGCAAGGCAGGCGACCCATCGGGGCCCACCGCATGAGCGACACCGACGCCTGGAATCGCACACGGCGTGAACGGTCCGCGACAAGCGGCGCCGGTGGGCCGTACGCGCGGCGCGGGATGCGGCGACCGGCTCGCAGGGAGGAGTGAACCTTGCGTCATCGCAGAGAAGTGCTCGTGGGAGGCCGACCGCTGATCATCGAAACCGGGGGCATGGCGCGCCAGGCCGACGGGGCTGTCACGGTGCGCTATGGCGACACGGTCGTCCTGGTGACGGCCTGCGCCGCGTCCCCGCGCGAGGGACTCGGGTTTCTGCCCCTCACCGTGGACTATCGGGAGAACACCTATGCCGCCGGGAAGATCCCCGGCGGCTTTTTCCGCCGCGAGGGCCGTCCCAACGAGAAGGAGATCCTCACTTCGCGCATGATCGACCGCCCGCTGCGCCCGCTGTTCCCCGCGGGCTGGAACTGCGAGACCCAGGTGATCGGCCTGTTGCTCTCCTCGGACCAGCAGAACGACTCTGACGTGCTGGCGATCACCGGCGCGTCCTTCGCCCTCAACCTCAGTTCCATTCCCTTCACGACACCCATCGCCGCGGTGCGCGTGGGCCTCACGCCGGAGGGCGAGTACCGGATCAACCCCACGTTCCAGGAGCTCGAGACAAGCCGTCTCGACCTCGTCGTTGCCGCTTCCGAAACCGCGGTGGTGATGGTGGAGGCCGGCGCCCAGGGCGTGAGCGAACAGGAGATGCTGGAAGGGATCTACCGGGGCTTCGAGGCCATCCAACCCATCCTCGCGTTGCAACGGGAGATGCTCGAGACCCTGGGCAAACCCAAGCGCCCCCTCACCGTGCAGCCCGAGCCCGAAGGACTGCGCGACGCGCTGCGGTCGGCGTGGAAAGCCCCGCTCGCCGAGGCGATGCGCATTCCCGGCAAGCTGGCCAGCTACGCGCAGGTGGACCGCTTGAAGGAGGAGATGCTCGCGACTTTCGCCGAGGACGATGCGGCGGGTCGGGCGTTTGCATCGCGCGCGTGGAACGAGCTCCAGGAAGAGGTCCTGCGCGAGGAGGTCCTGGACCGCGGCCGGCGGCTGGACGGTCGACGCTTCGAAGAAATCCGGGAGATCCACTGCGAGGTGGGCGTGCTGCCGCGCACACATGGCTCGGCACTGTTCACCCGCGGGGAGACCCAGGCCCTGGTCACCGTGACCCTCGGCACCGCCGCCGACGCACAGCGGCTGGACTGGGTGGAGGGCGAGTCGTTCAAACGCTTCATGCTGCACTACAACTTTCCGCCCTTCTCCGTGGGCGAGGTGCGCTTCCTCCGGGGACCTGGCCGACGCGAGATCGGCCACGGCGCACTGGCCGAGCGGTCGCTGCTGCCCGTGGTACCGCGAGAGCAAGACTGGCCCTACACGATCCGCATCGTCTCGGACATTCTCGAATCGAACGGGTCTTCCTCGATGGCCAGCATCTGCGGCGGATCCCTGGCGCTGATGGATGCCGGCGTGCCGCTGCAAGAGGCCGTGGCGGGAATCGCCATGGGACTGGTGACGGACGGTTCGCGTGCTGCAGTGCTGACGGACATCGCCGGGGCGGAGGACCACTACGGGGACATGGACTTCAAGGTGGCCGGAACCCGCGTCGGGCTCACGGGGCTCCAAATGGACATCAAGGTTTCCGGCATCACCCGCGAGGTCATGCAGCGGGCGCTGGCACAGGCGCGCGCGGCGCGCCTGGAAATCCTGGAGCACATGCGACGGGCCATCGAGCGGCCGCGGCCGAGCATTTCGCCTTACGCTCCGCGCATCGTCACCCTCACCGTCAACAAGGACAAGATTCGCGACATCATCGGGCCCGGCGGGCGCACGATCCGCTCCATCGTCGAGCGCACGGGTTGCAAAATCGACGTGCATGACGACGGGCGAGTGGAGATCGCCTCGAGCGACGAGGCGGCAGCGCGGCAGGCCGTGGAAATCATCAAGGAGCTCACCGCGGAAGCCGAGCTCGGGAAGACCTACCTCGGCCGGGTGGCACGGGTGGTCAACTTCGGCGCGTTCGTCGAGATCCTGCCCGGCGTCGAGGGGCTGCTGCATGTCTCCGAGGTCACGAACCATCGGATCCCGGACGTGTTCACGGTGTTGCACGAGGGCGACGAGGTGCTGGTCAAGGTCGTCGACATCGATGCCCTGGGGCGCGTGCGCCTGTCGCGACGGGCGTTGCTCCAGGAGGGACCCGTGGAGGACGCGGTGTCGGCTTCCGGGGGCGACCTGGCACCTCGCAGCCCGAGCTCCGGAGGTCACCCCCGCCGGGAAGAGCCCGTGGGTGCGGGCTCCGCGGGAGGCGCCAACCGAACCGGCCGCCGCCATCGGCCCCGACGCCGTGGAAGCTCCGGGGGCGAGCGGCACTAGCTCGGGCGCACACTCGCCCCTGGTGCATCGGCCCCCCAGGCAAGAAGATCCGAGAACGGATCCACCTCTCTCGCGAGCGCGCGGGAAGAAGTTGCGGGCCGGGCTAGCCTCTCCGGCCACCTGGACGCACATTTGGCCCCAGGGGGTCGCAGGACGAGGTGGACCGGTGGCGCTCGATCGGTTGGCAACCTATCTGCTGCAGCAGAGGCTCCTCACCCGGCGCCAGCTCGAAGAGGCGGAGCGCACGCGGGAGTTCTTCGGCGGGGAGCTGGGCAGCCACTGCCTCAAGCTCGGCTTTCTCGACGAACCCGCGCTCGCCCGAGCCCTGGAGGCCGTGACGGGGTTCCGCTACGCGGGACGCGACGAGCTGTTGCGCGCTGCTCCCGAGGCGCTGGAGCGGCTACCCCCCGAACTCGCGCGCCGCCACCGTGTTTGCCCTTTCGGCTACGAGGCCCGCTCGCTCAAGGTGGCGATGCTCCATCCCAGGGACACTGCGGCACTGGCGGACATCGAACGTGCCACCGGCTGTCGCGTGGAGCCGTGGGTCACCTCGGAGTACAGGCTCGAGCAAGCGCTCGAGCGGCACTACAAAATCCGGATCGGCCGGCCCCGGGCGATCAACTTAGCTCCCTCGCCGCAGAGAACGATCGCCTCCCCCCCTCCCGCCCCCGCGGGTGCTCCCGAGGTCGAAATCGGCCTGGACGGGCGGCCCCTCGATGCGGAGCCGGACTGGGACGACCCGGCCTCGCATACCATTGCCGCTGCGGGGCCCGCGTGGAGCGCCGACGCCCCGGCTGACCTGACCGACCGCTCGGAGCACGGGCCGGATCTTCTCGCGAGACTCGCGGAGCGACTGGCGCGCGCGTCGAGCCGGGACGACGTGGTCCAGGCCCTTCTCGACTTCTCGGTCGTCCAGGCGCCGCGGGCCGCGCTGTTGGGTCTCGGCCGCGAGGGCCTCAGAGTCGTCGGCACGCGGGGCCGGGGCCTCGAACCGTGGCGTCGGCCCGGGGCGGGGCCGCGACTCGACGCCGGAGGCCCGTTCCGCGAAGTCGCGCAAAGCTCCGCGCCGCTTCGCGCGCGCCTGAGGCCGGCACCCGAGGTGCGCGGGATCTTCGGAGGGCTGGCCGACCTTCCGCAGGAGATCGCGCTCTTTCCCATCCAGATCCGCAACCGCGTCGCAGCGCTGCTCTATCTCGACGGAGGGGAGCAGACGCTCCCGCCCCTCGACAGTGCCCTGTTCGGGCGGGCCTGCGCCAAGGCGGGCATGGCGTTCGAGATCCTACTGCTCCGCCACAAGCTGTGCGGTCCGTGAGGCCTCCAACCGACGCCCGCTCGCTTTTCAGCGAACCAGTTCCACTCGATCCCCCACGCCGATCTCTCTGAAAGCTTGGGTGACCTTCGCCGTGGAGGTGCGCCCTTCCACGGTGAGCACGATGGCTTGGCCGAGCACGGTGCGCGGTAGCCCCTCCTGCTCGCGATACAGCGTCAGGACGTCGCCCGGCCGCGCCCCCTCGGCGTCCCCGAGGTCCGTGTAGATCACGTGATCCGCGCCCACCGCATGGACCCCCATGTCACCCAAGAGGTACGGGGCTTGAGCTTGGACGCCGTCGCGCAGCGCCACCACGTACCCCCGCGGCCCGTTCGAGCCCGGAGTCGCCTCGTAGCGCGCGAGCGCAGGCAACGCCGCACGCATCGGGACAAGCATCTCGCGCCACTCGCGCAGGGCGTCGCCTTCGCGGATATCCTCGCAGGCTTCTTCGATCACCGCTGTCGCCGTGCGCTCCTGGGCCACGAGCACGCGCACGCGTCCCATCCGACGCACGTAGACCCCCAGAGGCTCCCCGCTGACCGGATGACGAACCTCTCGCGCCGGCCGCTCCACCGCCCAGACGGACCCGGC
Organism: Acidobacteriota bacterium; assembly: GCA_037447115.1. GTDB lineage: Bacteria > Acidobacteriota > Polarisedimenticolia > Polarisedimenticolales > JBBIHH01 > JBBIHH01. The sequence goes on along the minus strand of JBBIHH010000002.1, from coordinate 226,422 downwards.
CGCCACACCCTCGGTGCGACCGCGGTTCAGGTAAACCACGTCGCCCTGGCCCAGGCTCTCCCGCTCCAAGTCCCGGCCGACGATGGCCAAGCCGCTGGAGCTGTAACCTTCGACGATGGCGCCGGAACAGTAGAGGTCGCTCGGCTCCGCCACGGGCATCAGCACGGGTTTGGGGGGCGCCGGGGCCTCCGGCGGGGCTGGTGGTGCAGCCTCGGAGACTTCCGCTTCCTCCTCCTCCTCCTCCTCGGCCGGGCCTTCGGGTGGCACGACCACGGGACGCCCCGGGATGGCGAGCGGGTCGCCCGGGTAAATCCAGTGGCTGTCGAGGATGTAGCGGTTCTTGTCCCAGATCTGCGGCCACAGGAAAGGATTCCCGAGCCAGCGGCCCGCGAGATCCCACAGGGTGTCCCCCTTGACGATGATGTAGTCCCCGGGGCCAGGCTCGGGCGGATCCCACGCAGTCCAGTGGTCCCCGACCTTTTTCAGGGGTTTCGGCGGCGTGGGCCTGGGTTGCTTGATCTCCTCGCGCGCCCCAGCCCCTCCGAAGCTCGCCATGCCGAAGGCCACCACGAGCGCCATCGTCGCTGCACGTCTCATCGCGTTCTCCCAAGCCCACGGCCGGCCCCGCCGGGGGTACGGCAGCCCATCCCACCGATCCGCTTGCCTCGGCCGGCGGCGAAACCGCGGTCGCGGCCAAATATAAGGCCGAAAACCCCGAGTTCAACCGGACCCTTTTGCAGCCCGGAAGTGGTTTCCGGCAGGCCGTTTCACCTCGTTTTCACGTAGAAGTCCAGCGCAGCGCGGCCGTAGAAGCGGGTCGAGGGCCCTTCGAAGCGCTCCCCGGGAGCGGCCGGGCGGTGGCGCCGATCGCGCTGCACCACGAGAAGGCCACCGGCAACGAGGACCTTCTCGGCGAGATCCAGAAAGTCCGGGTTCGGCCCGCTGGCGTACGGGGGATCCGCCAGGACCAGATCGAAGGGCCCCGGCCTGCTGCGCCGGGCCAGAACGGCCTCCACCCGTCCCTCGAAGACCCGGCAGCGCTTCGCCACCCCCATCCGCGCCGCGGCAAGGCGCAGCTCCCGCGCCAGTGCGGCCTCGACCTCGATGAACACGACCGACCGGGCCCCGCGGCTCAGCGCCTCGAAACCGAGGGCCCCAGTGCCCGCGTAGGCGTCGAGGACCGAGGCTCCTTCGACCCGCGATCCGAGGATGTCGAACAGGGCTCCGCGAACCATGCCGGGGGTAGGACGAACGCCGGTCGGGGCAGGCACGCGCAACATCCGCCCCTTGAGCACCCCCGCCAGGATCCGGATACGTCCCGGGTAGGCCAAGGCTCGCCAAACTGCGGTTCAGGGCCTTTCGTCCCCGCCCTGCTCCCGGGCAGGACGCGTCGCGACGGTCAGTCCCTCGGCCCCCGCGCGCCGGATGCGGTCCATGACCTGCACGACGCGGCCGTGGGAAGCCCCCGCGTCGGCCTGGAGCAGGACCGTTTTTTCCGCCGCCTGCGGCAGCAACTCGCGCAGCACGCGCTCCAGCTCCGCGTCCGACAGCCGCTGCCCCTCGTGGATGACGTGACCCTGCCGGTCCACGCTGACGCGAATGGGCTGGAGCGGCGGCCGCGTGGTTGCGGTGGCTTCCGGCAGGTCGAGCTTGAGCCCGGACGTCTCCAGGAAGGTGGTCGAGGCGGCAAAGAAAAGGACCAGCAGGAACACCACGTCCACGAGCGGCGCGAGCTCGATCGTGACGCGCGGCTCCGGGCCGCGGCGAAATTGCACCGACTCACTCCAGAGCCGCGCGACTGGCCGGACTGAGCTTCGGCTCTCCGATCCCCGACGCTCCGATGCCGCGCAACACGCGCAGGCTCTCGCGCTCCAGGTCGGTGACGATCGCCTGCGCCTTGCCGAGAAAATAGTTGTAGGCCACGAGCGCGGGAATCGCGATACACAGGCCGACGGCGGTCGTGATCAGCGCTTGAGAGATGCCGCTCGAAAGCTCCGCCGCGTTGCCGGCACCGACGCGGGCGATGGTACGGAAGACCTCGATCATGCCCAACACTGTCCCCAGCAAGCCCAGCAGGGGCGCCACGCTGGCGATGGTGCCCAGGGCTCCGAGGTAGCGTGTCAGTCGCGCGGTCTCGTGCCGGCCTGCGTCCTCGATAGCCTCCTTGGCCGCCGCCTCGCCCTTGGGCACCGTTTCCAGGCCGGCGAGCACGATGTTGGTGTAGATGCCGGGGTGCTGGCGGCAGACCTCGATCGCTCGGTCCACGCGCCCTCCCTCGACGAGCCCGGTGACGCGCTCCACGACCGCGGGATCGAGGATGCGCGCCCGCCGGAGCTGGATCGCCCGTTCCAGGATGATCGCCACCGCGAGGACCGAGCAAATCGCGAGCGGCCACATCACGGGGCCGCCAGCCCGGAACAGCTCGAGCCAGAACATCACGGCATTCTAGTCGGGCCCCAGGAACCGCGCAAAAAAACGGCCCTCACCCGCGGGAGCCGCCACGGCCGGCGGGGAGCCGCGCGGCGCAGCAGCGCGTCCACCTCCTCGAGGAATCCCATGCTGAATCCCGATCGGCCTCCTCCAAGACGACGCGGGCTCCCCGCAGGCGGAGCCCGCGAGCACGGTCAGCCGCGCCCGCCGCGACGCCCCTCGCTCGAAGCTCCCGGGCACGGCGTCCGTTGCCAAGGCCGCGGGCTGGCTTGCCGCACGACGCCTCTCACGCCTGCGTGGCAGACTCGAGTAGCGCCCGGATCTCGTGGTCCTCGAGCAACCGATCGGAGCGCTTGGCGTGCTCGAAGATACGCTGCACGCGCTCCTCCGTGGGTTCGATCCCGTGCTCTTCGAGCCAGTGGACCACGTTGGAGCGCCCACTCATCGGACCGATGCGGATGCGCTGGCGGAAACCGAACTCCCCTGCCGCCACGCCGGAGTAGATCCGGTCGGCCAGCCAGCGGTCGCCCTTGCGGAAGGCTTTGATCACGGCCGCCGCGTGGACGCCGGTGGCGGTCTCGAAGGCGTCGCGCCCCACCACCGGGTAATTCGGCGGAATCGCCACCCCCACCGCTTCGGCCACCGTCCGGCAATACTCGCCCAGGCGGGTCAGGTCGCGGTCGATCCATCCCAGAAGCTTCAGGTTCACCAGCAGCAGATCCATCTCCGCGTTGCCCGTGCGCTCGCCGATCCCCAGGGCGCAACCGTGCACCCGCGTCGCGCCGGCGCGAAACGCCGCCAGGCAGTTGGCGAGTCCCAGGCCGCGGTCGCGGTGGCCATGCCAGTCGATCCCCACGTCCCTTCCCCCGGCCTCGTCCAGCACACCCCTCACGAAGCGTACGATCCGCGTCGTGCCCTCGGGGGTGGCGTGGCCAACCGTGTCCGCGATGCACACCCGGCGTGCCCCCAGGCGCACCGCTGCCCCGTACAGCTTGCGGAGTGTCTCGGGACGGGCGCGGGTCGTGTCCTCGGTAACGAACATCACCGGCAGGCCGCGCCCCACGGCGAAGCGGATGGCTTCTTCCGCGCGGGCGAGCAAGAAGTCCTCGTCCCAACCCTCCGTGTACATGCGGATCGGTGACGAACCGATGAAGAGGCAGGCTTCGATCGGGGTCCCCACACGCTCCGCAATGCGCAGGATGGGCTCGATGTCCCGGACCACGGTGCGGGCGGCGCAGTTGGGGCGGAGCCGGAGCTTCGCCTCCACGATCTCCCGGCACAGCGCCTCGACGTGCGCTGCCGCGCGCGGCCCGGCTCCGGGGAGCCCGACATCGGCCGTGTCGATCCCCAGGGCATCCATCAGGTGCAAGATGCGCTTTTTCTTTTCGATGGGCGGGTCCACCACGGACGGGGATTGCAGCCCGTCGCGCAGGGTCTCGTCGTCCAGCATGATCTCGGCCGGCGGCCCACCGGGCTCGGCACCGCCCGCCGCGTTCCAGTCGTAGATCAGATCCTCGTGCATGGGCCGGGCTCCTCGAGCCTTTGCCAGGCCAGGCTACTGTCATGTCCGCGACCCGTCAAGCGAGACGGCATCAGAAGTAACCTGCGGCCTTCATCATCGCGAGCTGCCGGCGCATACTGCGCACGTCTCCCACCGCGATGAAGCGCGCGTGCACGCGCTCGCGCTCTCGCGGGAAATCGGCGGGCAGCGGCGGCAGGATCACCTCCCGCAGCGCGTCGGCAGCCGAATCGTCGAGGGGCAAGCAGCCCGAGGGGCTCTCGACGATGATCCCTGTCACCTGGCCGCGGCGCTCGATGGTGAACGCCACATCCGTGCGGTGCCGAAGCCACCAGGTGCCGGCGGTGTAGGCCCAACCCTCGAACGCATCGGTAGTTTCGTACAGACGCCGATGCCATGCTTTCCAGATCTCGATGTAGATCTGCCGGGCGTAGTCCTCCCAGGGGTAATCGGCGCTCTCGAAGCGCAGGTTACCGATCCCGAATCCCTCGGGAGGCAGCGGGGGCGCGACGAACGCCATTCCCGGCGCTCCCCGCTCCGGGGTCGGCCGGGAAGCTTCCTGGCGGAATCGCTCGAGAGCCTCCCGCAAGTCGAAACGACGGCCGGCAGCTTCCCCGCGCGGGCTGGCGGGGGCCTGCTCGGCGGCCACCGCCCCGGCCCCGGGGGAGTGCTGCTCCTCCGCGGGCAATCTGGCCTCCGCAGGGGGGGGCACGGCTTCGGGCACCGCGGGCGGCGTGGGCGAAGGGTCCGGCGCGCGGGCCCGTGCGGGTCGCTCGGCGCGCGGCACGGGCAGCGGAACGACACCCGAGGGCGGTTCGGCGCGCTCGGTTTCGGGCGCCGGTTGCCGGAATTGGAAGCGGAGGAGTTCGACGGGCCGCTCAGGAGCGAAGGTGACATCCCGCACAAGCGCATGCGAGCCGGCGACCAGCGCCAGGGCGTGCAAGAGGAGGGAAGCTGCCAGGGCCCAGCCGAGACCGAACCGGCTCTCCGAGTGCGAGGGGGTCATGGGGCGATTCTACCTGCCGCTGGGCAAGCGCGCCGCGAGCCGGTGGAACGCGCGGCGCACGAGCTGGAAGTCGGCCGCCTGTACCCGGGGGTGCACCCGGTTGGTCAACAGCACATAGATGCGTGCGGCCGGAGGATCGATCCAGAGGGACGTTCCCGTGAAGCCCGTGTGCCCGGGAGCATCGTCGGGAAGCACGCCGCGCGCGGCGCGGGAGGCACGGGCCAGCACGAAGCCGAACGTGTGCGCCCCTTGGGGCGCTCGGGGTTCGAGCAGGAGGCGCCGAGACTCGAGCGCGAGGGGCAGGACGGTGGGGCGCAGGATCTCCCGCGCCAAACGCGCCACCTCTCCCGCAGTGCCGAACAGCCCCGCGTGGCCCGCCACACCGCCCAAGCGGTGGGCGTTGACGTCGTGGACCTCGCCGCGGATCATGGCCGTGCGGAACCGATAGCCCCGCCCCTCCTCCGCCGCCAACTTGCGCTCGTAGCGGTTGCCGCGTTCCGTCGCCGCCACGGCCCGCTGGGAGCGGCGCTCCAGATATCCGGTGGCCGAAAGCCCCAGGGGCCTCTGGATCCAATCCCGAAACAACTCGTCCAGGCGGACACCCGCGGCCCGCTCCAGGGCTGCTCCCAAAACGATATAGCCGAGGTCGGAGTAGCACTCGAGCCCGGGCGGGCAGCCGGGAGGCAGCGTGGCGATGACGCGCAGGTAGCCCTCGATGTCCCGTGCCCGCGCATAGAGGGGAAACCACGCGGGCAAGCCGGCCCTGTGGGAGCCGAGCGCGACGAGGCTCGCCTGGGCGTACGGGGACCCCCGCAGTTCCGGGACCCAACGGCCGGCCGGGTCCTCCAGATCCCACAGCCCACGCTGCTCCGCGAGAACAGCGAGCAGAGCCGTGACCAGGGGCTTGGTCAGGGAGGCCAGGTCGTAGCGCGTGGCGCCCGTGGCCCGCACGCGGCGACCCGAGCGCACGGCCAGCCCGCTCGCGCCGCGCGCGATCTCCACTTCGGGCGTTCCCACCCACCAGGCGGCGCTGGGCATGCTTCCACTCCGGATGCGCCGCTCGGCCCAGCGCGCGAGGAGCCGCCCGCCCTCCTGGCTCACGGCACCGGGCCGGCGGCGGCGCGCTCGATGGCCTCGCGAATACGCAGCGCCACCTGGAGCACACGGCGTGCGTGCGCCCCCGTCACTGGCGGCTCGACGCCCCGGCGCACCGCGGCGAGGAACGCAGCGATCTCGAGCGCTAGAGGCTCTCCTTGCGGCACCGGAAACCGCGTGTGCTCGATGGCGGGCCGGCCTGCCGAGTCCCGCACCAGTCGGTAGCGCTCGACGAGGCCCTCCGCAGTGTCGCAGGCCCAATAGGCTTCGGCTTGGAAGATCCGGATCCGTCGCAGCCGCTCGGTGGAGATGCGGCTGGCCGTCAGGTTCGCCACGCACCCCGAGGCCAGGCGCAGGCGCGCGTTGGCGATATCCACCTTGTCGGTCAGCGCGCGGACGCCGATCGCGTCCACGTCGGTCACCTCGGAACCGTCGAGGAACAGGACAAGATCGAGGTCGTGGATCATCAGGTCCAGCACCACGTCCACGTCCACGCTGCGGGCGCTGAAGCGCGACAGGCGGTGGATCTCGAAAAAGCGGGGACGCGCCAGCTCCCTGGCCAGCACGGTGAACGCCGGGTGAAACCGCTCGCTGTGCCCCACCATCAGCAATCGCCCGCTCGCGCGGGCGGCCGCGACGAGGGCATCCGCGTCCTCGAGGGCGGCCGCGATCGGCTTCTCCACGAGCACGTGGGTGCCGGCGCGCAGGAGCCGTTCCGCCACCTCCCGGTGAGCCACGGTCGGCACCGCGACGCTCGCGACGTCGACCCGACCCTGCAGACGATCGAGATGGGCGAGGGCCTCGCAGCCGTGGACCGCCGCCACCTCGCGGGCGCGCGCCAGCTCGCGATCCACCACGGCCACGAGCTCCACGTCCGGGAGCTGCGCGTAGATGCGGGCATGATGGCGCCCTAGATGGCCCACCCCGACGACCGCGGCCCGCAACGTGGCGCCCACCCGCCCCTCAGCGGCAGACCCCGCGCCGGCTGCTGCGGATGAACTCCAGGAAATAGCGCACCTCCGCGACCTCCCCGAGCTCCTCCTCAGCGCGCTGGAGCCCCTCCGCTAGCCCGAGGCCGGAGCGGAAGACGATACGGTAGCAGCGCCGTAGCGCGCGGATGACGGCCTCCTCGTAACCCCCGCGGCGCATGCCGACGGCGTTGATCCCGTGCGCCTGCGCGCGGTTGCCCACCGTGAGGACCCAGGGCAGCGCGTCCTGGGTCACCACGGAATAGCCGCCGATGAACGCTTCGCGACCCACGCGGCAGAACTGGTGCACGCCGCTGAACGCGCCGATGGTGGCGCCGTCTTCCACGAGCACGTGGCCGGCGAGCGTGGCGCCGTTGACGAACACCGTACGGTCGCCCACCTGGCAGTCGTGGCCCACGTGCGCGTAGGCCATGAACAAGTTCCCGTCGCCCACCCGGGTCAGCCCTCCCCCCTGGACCGTGCCCCGATGGATCGTGACGCCCTCTCGGATCTGGTTGCCTGCGCCGATGACGAGCCGCGTCGGCTCGCCCCGGTAGTCCCGGTGCTGCGGAGGCCCCCCGAGCACGGCCATGGGCGAGACGAGGTTGCCCGGTCCGAGGCTCGTGGGCCCGTACACGACGACGTGCGCCTCGAGGCGGCAGCCGGCGCCGATCTCCACCTCGGCCCCCACGACACAGTGGGGCCCCACCCAGACGTCCTCGCCCAGACGCGCCGACGGATCCACGACGGCGCTGGGATGAATCCAGGCCGCCGCCAAGCTTCACTCCCGGTCGACCATAGCGGAGAGGATTTCCGCCTCGGCCGCGAGCCCCCCGTCCACCTCCGCCCGGCCCCGCATCTTGCAGGTGCGGGCGCGCAGCTTCACCACCTCCATCGTCAGGGTCAGCTGGTCGCCGGGCCCGACGGGGCGGCGGAAGCGCGCGGCGTCGATGCCCGTGAAGTAGACGACCTTGCGCTCCCGCTCGGGCAGATCGTGCAGCAGCAGTACGGCCCCCGCCTGGGCCAAAGCCTCCACGATGAGCACCCCCGGCATCACCGGCAAGCCAGGAAAATGGCCCTGGAAAAAGGGCTCGTTGGCGCTGACGTTTTTCAGGGCCACGATCCTGTGCCGCGGCTCGATCTCGATCACCCGGTCCACGAGCAAAAACGGGTAGCGGTGCGGCAGGCACGCGAGGATGCCACGGATATCCATCGTTTTCCTCCCCGGTCTCAGCGCTCGCCCTCGCCCAGCCGCCTCTCGAGCGCCGCCACCCGCTGCCGCAGGCGGCGCAGCTCGGCTCGCAGCTCCGGCAGCCGCCGCACGAGGGCCTGGGCGCGTTTCCACTGCCGGTGGTCCACCGCGGGAATACCGGCCACGAAGCTTCCGGGAGGCAGATCGTCGAAGACCGCGGACTTCGCGGCGATGATGCACTCGTCACCGATCTCGAGGTGACCCGCCGACCCGGACTGGCCGGCGAACGTCACGCGCGCCCCCACCCGGGCGCTGCCCGCGATGCCCGACTGGCCCGCGAGCAGGCAGCTCGGGCCGAGGCGCACCCCGTGGGCGACCATCACCAGATCGTCCAGCTTGCTTCCCCGCCCGACGACGGTCTCGCCCAACATGGCCCGGTCGATTGCGGCGTTGGCGCCGATCTCGACGTCGTCCTCCACGACCACCCGGCCCACCTGGGGGAGCTTGCGGTAGGTCTCGCCGCTTCGCACGAAGCCGAAACCGTCCGCCCCCAGCACCGCTCCCGCATGCACGATGCAGCGCGCGCCCACCCGGGTGCCGGGATAGAGAACGACCCGGGCCTCGAGCCGCGTCCCCTCGCCGACGACACAATCCTCCCCCAGCACGCAACCCGCACCCACCACCACCCCGTCGGCGAGCCGCGAACGGTCCCCGATGACGGCGAAGGGCCCCACCCGCACCAGGCCGAGCCGCACGTCCCGGCCGATGCGGGCGTCCGGATGCACGCCCGGCTCGAAAGGCGGCGAGGGGTAGAAGCATTCCAAGACCTCCGCCAGGGCCAGGTAAGGGTCGGCCACCTCCACGAGATCCCGTCCCTCGAGCGCGGCCCCCGCACCGACGAGGATGGCCCCCGCACGGCTCGTCCGCGCGGCTTCGCGGTAGCGGGGGTGGGTCAGGAACGACAGGTCCCGCGGGCCCGCCGCCTCGAGGGTGGCCACCCCACCGACACGCCGGCCCGGATCGCCGTGCACACGGCCCCCCAGCCGCCGCGCCAGCTCCGCGAGCGTGAACTCGGGCACCCCACCCCCGTCGCTCAGGATCCCCCGCCCTGGGCTCCCGCCGCGGCCGCGGGGTACGCCTTGTTGAAGCGCTCGATCAAGGCGCTCGTCACGTCCACGGACGGGTCGTAGTAAGCAGCGAGCGAGCTTTCCAGCAGCACCGCGAACCCCTCCTCGGCGCCGAACTGCCGGGCCACGATCAGCAGCTTCTCCTGGAACTGCTCCTGGGCCTCGTTGAGCTCGAGCTGCATCTCCCGCGTGGCCGCCTCGCGGGCCTGGTTCAGCTCCAGCAGCTTGCGCTGGATCTCCTTTTCCAGCGCCGCCCGCTTCTCCTGGCTGAGAGACAGGGCCTGCGAGGTGAGTCGATTCTGTAGCTCCGACAGCTCCTGTTCCTTGGCCGAGAGCTCCTGCTGCTTCTTCTCCCGGAACGCATTGAGCTCCGCGTGGATGCGCCTGCCTTCGGCGGTCTCCTCCGAGATGCGCTGGGCATCGAAGACCCCGATCCTGCCCGACACTTGCGCCAGCGCCGGCAGAGCGGCCGCACAGATCAGAATTCCCCACCCACCGCGCCACGAGAGACGTTGCATTTAGAAGCTCCTCCCTATCGAGAATGTGAAGTTCTCCGTCCGATCCTCCTGCACCTTGCGCAACGGGACACCGTAGATCAAACGCAGCGGCACGGGAAACACGGGCAGGTGGAAGCGCACCTCCACGCCGGCCGACACCCGCGCCTCGTCGAAACCCCACGAAGTGTCCTCGAACAGGGCACTGCCCATGTCGAGGAAGCCCACGAGATCGAGTTGCTCCGAAATCGGGTAGATGAGCTCCGTCTGGAACAGGTAGAAGCGATCGCCACCGAGCTGGACGAGATCCGCGCGGTCGAGAACCCCGTCGCGATTGACGTCGAAGCGCGAGACGGGTTCGCCCGTGGGATCCTTGACCGTGCGCACGATCCGCCCCTGAGGGTCGAGCTCCACGAAGCGCAGCGGTGTCACGCTGCGCGTCTGGAACACCCGGGGCCCGAAGATATCCCCGCCCAGCCAGAAGCGCAGCGAACGCGGGATCCCCTCCACCGTGGCCGCGCTGGACGGCGCGCCGCCCTGGAACGCGCGCACCTGCCCTCCCTGCGCGTGAAAGCCCAGATACCACCGCCGGTGCAGCGGACGATAATACGTGTAGCGCACGACCGGTTTGACGAAGTTCGTGTCCCCTCCGAGGAACCCGCCGGCGAACTGGCTCTGGGCTTCGACGGACCAGCCCCGGCGCGGCCGAAAGGGGTTGTCGACTTTGTTGTAAACGTAGGCCGGGGTGAGGCTGGAGATCCGGTTGCGCGCCTCGATGCCGGTCAGGGTGAACCCTGTCTGCGTGAAGCTTTCGTAGTTGTAGTTGAGCTGCACGCGGGAAAACACCCCCAGGCGGCGGCCCACCACGAGCCCGCCGCCCTGGCTGCGGCTGCGCAGGTTCGTGCCGAAGTCGAGATCCTGCCGGAAGATGTTGGCCCCCAACTGGATCGGCCGCGCCAGAAACCAGGGCTCGAGAAAAGACAACGAGTAGACGTTCCGGCGCCCGCCCACCTGGAGCGAAACCGTGAGCACCTGGCCGCGCCCCAGGAAGTTCCGCGTCGAGTAAAACCCCTGGAAAAAGGCGCCGTCGACGCCGCTGAAGCCGCCCCCGACCTGAACCTCGTTGCGCCCGCGCTCCTCGCCCACCACCGTGATGCCCACCGCGTCCCGATCCTCCACGGGCTCGATGGCCGGATCCTCCTTGACCTCGAAGTAGCCGAGCTGGTTGAGCTTGACCAGCGATTGATCGAGCTTGGTACGGCTGAAGAGCTCGGTTTCGTTTACCTGCATCTCGCGCCGCAGGACGCGGTCCTGGGTCTTGGTGTTGCCCGCGAACTGGATGCGCTCCACGGTGTACGGCCGGTCCTCGACGATCTCGATCGCCACATCCGCGATCCGCTCCCCGGGGCGGCGCTCCACGTGCTGCACGACGCGGGCGTAGAGGTGCCCGCGGTCCGCGTAGAGCCGCGTGATGCGGTTCACGCCGAAATCGAGGTTCCCGCGGTTCAACACCGCGCCCTCGCGCAGCGGGACGAGGGCGCGCAGCTGCTCGTCCGTGAACACCTTGTTGCCCTCGAAGCGCATCTGCCCGGTGCGGTACTGCTCGCCCTCCACGATGGCCACGCTGAGCTGAACCCACCGGCGCGGCGTCCCGGCGCGGCGCTGCCCGAGCTTGTCCAGACGCCGGGAGAGCTTCTCGATGCGGTCGTCGAGCTTGCGCAGGGCCTGCCGGCGCTCCTCGCGCACCTTCTCCTCGCGGCGAGGCGGCAGGCCCTCGGGCAGCGGCGCGGCTTCCAGGCGCTGCCGTTCCGCTTCCAGCTCCTCCGAGCGGCGCCGCAGCTTGCCCATCGCGCGCTCCTGCTCGAGCTGTCGCCGCGTCTCCCGCCGGCGCTGCTTGGCTTCGTTCTTCGGGCGAGACTCGAGCAACTCCACCACCGGCGGGCGCACCTCCGCGTCGAGGTAGCCTAGGTTGTGGTAGAGACTGCGGATCTTGCTCGCGTCCTGATCCCACCGGTAGGGGTGGTAGAGGTTCCTGCGGGACCAGGGCCAGTACCAGCGACGCGGCCTCGTCAGCTGCACCGCCTCCAGCAGTTGCTTGTCCCGCAGGACCTGGTTGCCCGTGAACGCGATGCGGCGGATGCGGGTCTTGCCGCCCGGGCGGATCTTGAAATGCGCGGCGTAGGAGGTCTCGCTCACGGGTTGCAGCTCGTGAAACACCTGCGCGTCCAGGAAGCCTTTCTCCGCCAGGTAATCCCGGATCGCCCCCGCCGCGCGGTAGATGCGCTTGAGGTCCAGAGGTTGTCCGAGCGCCAGATCGATGCCGCGCTCGCGCAGGCGATCCTCGATCTGCGTGCGCGTGAGGACCTTGTTCTCCTCGAAAACGACCGAAGCCAGCGTGGGCCGTTCCTCAACCCGCACGATGAGCGCCTTGCCGCCCCCGGGCGCGTTCTCCGCCTCGATCACGATGTCAGCGAACAGGCCGAGCGCCCACAACTTGCGAAAGGCCGCGCGCACGGCCTCGACGTCGTACGCGTCGCCCGCCTTCAAGCCCAGGGCCTGGCGGAACGAGGCGTCCGTCATCCGGCGCAGGCCGAGCACGTGGATCTCCTCGATCGTGCCCGGCTGCGCCCAGCTGACCCTCGCTGCGAGGAGGCAACCCAGCAGGCCGAGTCCGCGAGCTTTTCGGTATCGCCCGCCCATGGGGCACGAGCCTCCATCCACGAGGGGTCCATTCTAGCCGCAGGATAGGGCGCGCGCCGCCGGGGCCGCGGCTTGGGCCGGGGGCTAGCTCGAGTGGGCCTCGATGGCGGTGCGGAACGCCAGGTGGTCGTCCTCGACGTAGATCTCCACCGCACCGCGTTCGGACAAGCGCCCCTCGAGCAGGGCCTCGGAGAGCGCATCTTCGATGTGCCGCTGGATCGCCCGCCGCAGGGGCCGGGCGCCGTAGGAACGGTCCTGGCAGGTGGTCTTGACGAGCCAGGCGCAGACCTCAGGCCCGGCCACGAGGCGCGTCCCGCGATTCTCGAGCGTGCGGCTGAGATCTCGGATCATCAGGCTGGCCACCTGCTCGAGCTGCTCGTCCGTCAGCGCATTGAAAACGATGATCTCGTCGATGCGGTTGATGAATTCGGGGATGAGGGTCTTGCGCACCTCGGCCATCACGGCGTCGCGCTGGTCCTTGGCGCTCTGTTTGCGGTCCTCGGCTTTGAAGCCCAGGCGCCCGCCCGTCCTGGCGATGTGCTGCGAACCAATGTTGGAAGTCATGATGATCAGCGTGTTCTTGAAATCGACCGCCTCCCCGTAGGCGTCGGTGATCTGTCCGTCTTCGAACACCTGGAGCAAGATGTTCAGCACGTCCGGGTGCGCCTTCTCGATCTCGTCGAGGAGGATCAGGCTGTAGGGACGACGCTTGATTTGCTCGGTGAGCTGGCCGCCTTCCTCGTGCCCCACGTAACCCGGCGGCGAACCGATCATCTTGGACACACTGTGCTTCTCCATGTACTCGGACATGTCGAAGCGCACGAGGGCCCGCTCCGAGCCGAAGAGAAACTCCGCGAGGCGCCGCGCCACCTCGGTCTTCCCTACGCCCGTGGGCCCGAGAAAGATGAAGGAGCCGATGGGGCGCTGCGGGCTCTTCAGACCCGCCCGCGACCGCCGGATCGCCCGAGCCAGCGCGGAGATCGCCTCCTCCTGGCCCACGATGCGCTCGTGGAGGTACTGCTCCATGTGGAGCAGCTTCTCCATCTCCTCCTCGGCCACACTCTGGATCGGGATCCCGGTCCAGCGGGCGATGACCTCCTCGACATCGGCCCGCGTCACCTCCAGAATCGTGTTGCACTCTTGCTCGTAACGCCGTTTCGACTCCTCGTGCTGACGGCGGAGCGTCACCTCCTGATCGTGGTAGGCCACCGCCTCGTCGAAGTCCTTGCGCGCCAGGGCGTTCTTCATTCCCTCCACGGCGCCCCGCAGCTCGCGCTCGATGCGCTTGATCTCGGCGTAGGAGGTGCGCTTGGCCAGCTTGACGCGCGCGCCGGCTTCATCGAGCACATCGATCGCCTTGTCGGGGAGGAAGCGATCCGAGATGTAGCGCTGGGACTGATAGACGGCGGCGTGGATAGCCTCGGGCGTGTACCGCACGCCGTGGAAGCGCTCGTAGCGCTCCTTGACACCCTCGAGGATGCGCACGGTCTCCTCTTCCGTGGGAGGGCGAATCGTGATGGGCTGGAAGCGCCGCACCAGGGCGCGGTCTTTCTCGATGTACTTGTGGTAGTCGCGCGGCGTGGTGGCACCGATGCACTGCACCTCGCCGCGCGACAGCGCCGGCTTGAGAATGTTGGCCGCATCGAGCGATCCCTCGGCGGAGCCGGCACCGATGAGCGAGTGGATCTCGTCGATGAAAATGATGATGTCATCCGACGCCGCGAGCTCCGAGATGATGCCCTTGAGGCGCTCCTCGAACTGGCCGCGGTACTTCGTGCCGGCGACGATCAGCGAGAGATCGAGCGCCAGGATGCGCCTGCCCAAGAGCGAAGGGGGCACTTCGCCGTCCACGATGCGCGTGGCGAGTCCCTCGACGATGGCGGTCTTGCCCACGCCGGGCTCGCCGAGCAGTACCGGGTTGTTCTTGCGCCGCCGCGAGAGCACCTGGATCACGCGCTCGAGTTCGGCCTCGCGGCCGATCAGCGGATCAAAAACGCGGCGCTGCGCCATTTCCCAGAGGTCGCGGGCGAACTCGTTGAGGAAAGGGGTCTCCTTTTTCTTCTTCGGCAACACCCGGCGCTTGTAAATGTTGACCGCGTCCTCGCGGACGGCATAGAGGCGCATCCCGCGCTCGGCCAGCAGCCGGCCCGCCACGGAATCCTCGAGCCGCAACAACCCCAGCAGCAGATGCTCCGTCCCGATATGCGGGTGCATCAAGCGCTCGGCTTCTTCCTCGCTGAACTGCAGGACCTTCTTCACCTCGTCGCTGAACGGAAGCTCCACCGAGGTCGACAGCCGCTCGCGGGCCGGCGGAAAGCGCCGGTCCAGCTCCGCTTGCAACAGGTCCATCGAGACGTTGGCCCGCGTGAAGAGCTCGCGGATCGTCTCCTCGCCCTCCTTCAGCAAGCCCAACAGCAGGTGCTCGGTCCCGATGACTCGAGCGCCCTGCTGGCTCGCCTCGTAGCGAGCGAGGAACAGGATGCGTTTGGCCTTCTCGGTGAACTTCTCGAACATCGCGCCGTACCCGCGCGCTCCAGCGCGGCACTATAGCATAGGGCGAAATCAGCCGTGGTGCCCGTGGTTTTCTTGCCCGCCCGGGGAGGCCCCCTGGAAGTATTCCGCGATCTCCCGCTCGTCGAGGGGACGCAAGCGGCCCTCCTCGAGGCGCAGGATACGGTCGCAGCCCCGCGCCAGCCGCTCGCTGTGGGTCGCCAGGACGAGGGCAAACCCGTATTCCCGCTGCAAGTTACGCAGCATGCGGAAGACCTCCGTCCCCGTCGACGGATCCAGGTTGCCCGTGGGCTCGTCAGCGAGCACCACGTCCGGCTCGGTCACGAGGGCCCGTGCGATGGCCACGCGCTGCTGCTCGCCTCCGGAGAGAGCTCCCGGGCGATGGTGGAGCCGCTGGCCCAGTCCCAGCCGCTCGAGCAATGCCCGCGCGCGGGGGCGAGGATCCTCGGCGCGGCGGCCGATGCGGAAGGGCAGGGCCACATTCTCGAGCGCCGTGAACTCGGGCAACAGATGGTGGAGCTGGAAGACGAAGCCCACGTGCCGGTTGCGGTAGCGCGCCAGAAACGCCTCGTCCCCCGCGAACAGATCGCGGCCCCGGAAGCGCACGTGCCCCGCCTCCGGTCGGTCGAGCCCTCCCAGCAAGTGCAACAACGTGGACTTGCCCACTCCCGAATCACCCACCACCGCCAGCGCCTGCCCCGGCGGCAGGTCGAGATCCAGCCCCCGCAACACCTCGATGCGCCGCGGCCCGCTGGCGAAACCGCGCCACAGACCCCGGACCTCGAGCAGCGACTCACTCATAGCGCAGCGCTTCCACGGGATCGAGGCGGGCCGCCCGCAACGCGGGGTAGAGGGTGGCGACGAAGGAAACCGCCACGGCGAGCACACCGACGGTGGCCAGATCGCCGCCGAGGGGCCTGAAGGGAACGTAGTCCAGGTAGTAGACCTCGGGGTTGAGCGCGATCACGCGGTACGCGTCGAGATAGCGCGCGGCGGCATAGCCCAGGGCCAGCCCCAGGGCCGCGCCCACGCACCCGATGATCACCCCCTGCAGCATGAAGATGCGGGCGATGCCTCCCGGGCGGGCCCCCAGCGCCGTGAGCGTGCCGATGTCCTTGATCTTGTCCGCCACGGTGAGCACGAGCGTCGAGACGATGTTGAGCGCCGCAACGACGACGATCAACCCGATCGCCAGAAACAGGATCAGCTTCTCCGTGTGCAGCGCCTTGAGAAAATCCTTGTTCTGCTCGAGCATGTCCAACACCAGCCAGTGGTCTCCCAGCCTTGCCGCCAGCTCCGCCTTGACGCGCGGAAGCGCTCCGTCGGGTTCCACATCCACATCGACCCACGACACGCGGCCCGCGGCGCCGAGCAGCGCCTCCACGGCCTGTCGCCTGACGTAGGCCGCCTGCGAGTCCTGGATGTAGGAGCCCGTGCGCACGAGCCCCACCACCTCGAACACGCGGCTGCGGGGCAACGCGGCGAACGGGGTCAGCACGACCCGCGGCACGACCACGCGCACCGCGTCGCCCTCAAGGATACCCATCTCCGCGGCGAGCGTGTCGCCGAGCAGTATGCCTTCCCGGCCACTGGAGGTCGCCCGTGACAGCGCGGCGAAGGGATCCTCGCCCGGCGGCAGGCGCACGACCCGTCCGTGCCGCTGGGGGTCCACGCCGTAGAGCTTGGCGTAGGCGGGCTCGCCGCCCCCCGCGTCGGTGAGCATCGCCGGCGTGTAGAGCACCGGGCTCGTCTCCCTCACGCCCGGAATCTCCTGCAGTCGGGCCAGCCACCCCTCGTCGAGCGAGAAGGTCGCCCCGCCGGTGTTCATGAGGCTCACATCGGTGCTCCCGCGCAGGATGCGGTCGCGCAGATCGCTCTCGAAGCCGGCCATCAACGCGAGCGCGATGACGAGGGCCGCGGTCCCGACCGTCACCCCGGCCACGGAAATGAGCGTGATGATCGAGAGGAAAGCGCCGCCGCGGTGGACGCGCAAATAGCGCAGGGCGAGATGCAGCTCGTACGGCAGGCGCACTCAGGGGCTCGTCGGCTGGTGGCGCGTGGCGACCCATTGGCCGCTCGGGGGCACGTCGCCCGAGAGGTCGTAGTTGAGCCAGGTGCCGCGGATCTGCGACCCGTCGGCCGAGAGGAAGCCCTCGAGCTCCATGGAACGGCCGAGTTGGGAGTCGATGCGCACGAGGCGCACCTTGCGCTCCACGAGCGTTCCCTGGAGGCTCCCCGTCCAGCCGCCCTCGAGACGGTAGGTTCCGTTCACCACGGCCCCCGACTGCCGCAGGTGGAACACACCCCGCTGATTGAGCGGCGCCAGCACCACGTCCCAGGGCCCGTCCAGCGGTCCCCGGCGGGCGACGGCCTGCTCTTGCAGGCGTGCGAGCTCCTCTTCGAGCAGCGCGATCGTGCGCATCCTTTCCCGGATCCGCTCCACGAGCAGGCGCTCGCGCTGGAGCTGCTCCGCGCGCGCCCGCTCGGCGGCCTCGATCTGCCCCAGGATGTCCTCCAGGGCTTCGGCGGCCTCCTTGCGCCCCACCGCGGCGTCGAGAGCCCGGTAGAGATCCCCCAGGCGTTCCAGGCCCGCCGCGCGCTCGCGCGCCAGCGACTGCTGGCGGCCCAGGTCTTCGTCGAGGAGTTTGCGCTCCACCTCGAGCGTGGCCTCGAGGGCGGCCACGGCGTCCGGACCCGTCTCCTGGGGCGCGGCGGGCAGGCCGGCGAGGGCCCCCACCGCGAGCGCCAGCGCGAGCGCACTCCCCTCCCGCCCCTTCACGACCCGCCCATCCACGCCTGCGCCAGACGCCACGCCAGGCGCAGCCGCGCCCCTTCCGCCGCCCCGTGCACCGCCCACACCCAGACCCCACCCGTCTCCGACGGACGAACCTCCGCGTGCAGCCCGGTCTCGCGCTCGGCCGCCTCCATCGGGGTGCGGCCCTCGGGGCGGTCGAGGCCGCAGTCGCGCAAGACGCGCTCCACATCGCGCACGCTCGCGCGGCCCGGGCATCTCAGGTGAAGCGCGGCGGCGTGTCCGTGAAAGACCGGGACCGCGAGCAGTGTCACGGAAAGCCGCGGCTCGCTCCACCCCAGGAAGACTTCCAGCTCCTGCGCGATACGCCGGCCGGTGTCCGCCGGCACGATCCCGCACGTCTCGGGCAGCACGTTGAAGCTCAACGCTTTGCCGAAGACCTCCGTCGGGTAGGGCTCGAAGCGGAACAGCCGCAGCGTCTGCTCGCGCAGCTCTTCCAGCGCCCGGGCGCCGTAATCCGCCGCGGGCCGCAACACCACCCCTGTGACCTCTTCGAGACCCACGGCGCGCTGGACAGGTTCCAACAGCTCGCGCAGCATGAGGCTCAACGTGTGCGCCACGCAGAGCCGGCGGGGTCCAGAGCGCAGGGCCTGGGCGTCCGCCGCGCTGGGAGCGAGGGCCCCCGGAGCCGCGCTGGCCAGCGGGTCGAGATCGAGCCAGAGCGTGGCCTCGCTCGCGCCCGCGGCGAGCCGCTCGGATTCCGGGGTACGGGCACACACGAAGACGACCGCGTGGCCCTCGAGCGACTCGAGACGGGCCTGCTGGATGAGCCGGGCCTCGCCCGCGTACTCGCTGAGCAGCCCCCCGGCCTCTTGCGAGGGCGAGGTGGCGAAAAGCTCCACGCGCCCTCCGGGCACCCGAGCCTCCGCCAGCACTTCCCGCAGCCGCGCGCCGACCGCCGTCTCGGCGCCGAGGATCGCCAGCCGGCCCGCCGCAGCGAGTTCACCGGAGCGACGGCTCATCGAGCACCTCTCCCGGCGGCGCCAGGACGCGGCGGTGGCGCTGCCGCAACGCCCAGAAGTAGGCCCCTGGACCGGAGAGGACGTAGCCCCCCGCGAGCAGGGGCAACGCGACGCGCGGCTCCGCGAGAATGGCGGCCAGGGCTCCGGCGAGGGGGAGCACGTAGAGATAGGATCGCCGGTCGTGCAGGTCGACGTCCTTGAAGGAACGGTAACGAAAGCGGCTCACCATCAGCAGCGCCACGGCCGCGACACCGGCGGCGAGCGCCCCCGCCGGCCACGCACGCTCGGCAGGCTCGGGCATGGCGTAGACCAGCGCGGCGAGGGCCACCGCGGCGGGCGGCGAGGGAAGGCCCACGAAATAACGTTTGTCCGCGGACCCGGGTTGGAGATTGAAGCGTGCCAGGCGCGTCGCGGCGCAAACGACAAAGAGGAACGACACCGCCCAACCCATGCGCTCCAGCGGGGCCAGACCCCAGTGGTAGACGAGCAGTGCCGGGGCCACACCGAAGGAAACGATGTCGGCCAGCGAATCGAACTGCAGTCCGAACTCGGAACTGGTGCGCGTCAGGCGGGCGATGCGCCCATCCAGGAGGTCGAGCCCGCCGGCGACGACGACGAGCAAGGCCGCCAGCTCGAAGCGGCCCTGAGCCGCCTGGACCGCCGCCGCGAACCCGCAGCAGAGGTTGGCCACGGTCAAGCTCGTGGGCAGCAGGTAGATGCCGCGGCGCGGCCGCTCACGCCGGCGCACCGTCGGCTCCGACCCGGCACAGGGGGCGATCATGCTCCCTCGCAGACACCGGCGACTATAGCGGAAATCAGCCCCTGCGGCCATCGGCACCCGCGGGCCAGCGGGCCACCGGTGTCTGCCCCGCCCGCACGTGCTGGCCCGGGCGGACCTCCAGAGCCACACCCGGGGGCAGGCGCAGGTCCACGCGGGATCCGAAACGGATCATCCCGATGCGCTGCCCCCGCTCGACCCACTGGCCCGGCTCGACCCAGCTCACGATACGGCGGGCAATCCAGCCTGCCACGAGGACCACGCCCATCGAGGCGCCCTCGCCGGCGAGTTCCAGTTCCAGGCGCGCGTTCGTGCGGGACGCCCCCTCGCGAAAGGCTGCCTGGTAAGAGCCCGCCCGGCGCTCGATCCGCGCCACCCGGCCCGCCGCAGGTGCACGGCACACGTGCACGTCCAACAAGCTCAAGAAGATCGAGAGGCGACCCCCATCCACGCGCACCACGCGGCCGTCGGCAGGGGCCAGGATGAGGCGCGGATCCTCCGGAGGGCGGCGCTCCGGATCCCGAAAAAACCACATGACGAGCAGGGCGAGCGCCCCGGGGAGGACGGCCCACCGAGGCGACCACCAGGCGAGCGCGAGCGCGAGCGCGGCGAAGGGCCCGCCGAAGATCGCAGCTTCCCGGATGCGCAGCGGCACCGCCACCTCTCACTCGCCCTGGCCCCGCAGGGGACGGGCCATCAAGATGGCATCTTCTCCCGTGTCGCGGTAGTAACCGCGCCGGAGCCCCACCTCCCGGAAGCCGAACTTGGCATAGAGCCGCCGCGCGGGGATGTTGGAGGGCCGGACCTCGAGCGTCGCCTCCTCGCAGCCCTCTTGCCGGGCGAGCCGGAGCACGTGGTCCAGTAACGTGGAGCCGATCCCGCATCCCCGATGCGCGGGGGCCACGGCGATGTTGTTGATCTTCAGCTCCTCCGCCACGAGCCACGCGAACACGTAACCCACGACCTGGGCTCCACAGCAGGCCACGAAGTTGCGCCCCTGCGGCTGGGACAGCTCGAAGAGAAAGCTCTCCCGGGGCCAGGGCGTGGGGTAGCTCGCCCGCTCGATGGCCAAGATCCGGGGGAGGTCCCTGCGCGTGGCAGCGCGCACGCGGAAGACTTCAGTGCTGGGGGGCTTGGCGCTCGGCATCGGGTGGACGCACGTAGAGCGGTTCCATACCCGCCCCGGGGGCGAGGCCGAGCGCCAGCGCCAGGCGGCCCGCTCCGGCAGCGACGCAAGTCGGCGCGTGGCGCCGCGGCCCCCGCCACCCCGCGCGCCGCAACCGGGCCTCGTGCACGGCCACGGCCGGTCCGAACAGCACCCGCGGGCCTTCTCCCGCGAGCGCCCGCTCCGGCGGGCCGACCCAGGGGGGCTCCAGCGCTTGCGGCGGCGATCCGGCCGCGTCGAACCGGGCGCCGTAAACCTCGCCGCGGCCCGCGTCGAGCAGCGGCACCCGCTCGGCCTCGGCCGGGCCGAAGGCCTCTGCCATGGCCTCGAGCGTGCCCACCCCGACACAGGGACGCCCCGAAGCCACGGCGAGCCCGCGCACCGTCCCGAGGCCGATGCGCACGCCGGTGAAGGAGCCCGGCCCGCGAGTGGCGACGAAAAGGTCGAGCTCCGTGCGGCTCCAGCCCACTTCGCCGAGCAAGAGGTCCACCAGGCGCAGCAGGCGCGCGGCATGCGAATCCTGGACCCGAACCCCCAACGCCGCCACCACCGTCGGGCCCTGTGCGACCGTCTCGAGCAACGCCACCCCGCACCACCACGTGGAGGTATCGAGCGCCAGGGCGCGTGTCACGGCACGCGGCCCGTCCGACCGGCACGGACGCGCTCCAGGAAATCGACCAGCGCGTCGCCGCCGCCCTGGTCCAGATCGAACGCCACACCCACATCGTAGCGGTCCTCTCCCGCGCGCGCCCCGCTGTGGGGCAGCTCCTCCAGCCGCACGACCCATCCTCGCAGGCGCAGCGGAGCGAGCTCCCCCGCGTCTTCCACGAGCCGCAGCTCGATCTCCTCTCCCACCTCGAGCGCCTCGGGACTGGAGAACACCACGCCGCTACGGCTCAAATTGCGCGGGCGCGCGCGGCCGAGCTGCCGGGGGCCGAGCACCTCGACCTCGAAGCGTCCCGGCTCGAGCTCGAAGCGCAGGTAGCGCCGTCGCTCCGCCTCGTAGGGCACCGTCACGTTCTTGCCGCAGGCTTTCGCCTGGTAGAGGGCCTGCGCGGCGCGGGCGAGCAGATCCTCCGCGCTCGCCGCATCGTCCGGGTAGGTGGCCAGACCGCCGGAGACGGTCAGAGAGAGGCTCTCGCCCCCGACCTCGCGGTAACGGAAATGAGCCTCGAACTCGCGCCGGTAGCGCTCGGCCACGAGCATCGCTCCGGCACGGTCCGTCTGCGGGAGCAACAGCGCCAGCTCGTCCTCGCCGGGTCGGGCCGCGAGGTCGATGTCGCGGACCTTGTTGTGCAAGAGGATCGCCGCCTCTCGGAGCAGCCTGTCCCCCACCACCGGGCCCGCCCGGTCGTTCGCGCGGTGGAAATCGTCCAGGTCGAACAGCACGACCGAGACCGGGTGTCCGTAGCGTTTGGCACGCCGCAACTCTTGCTGCACGGCGGCACGGAACCGCGCCGGCTCGGCCAGGCCCGTGCGGGGGTCCACGCCGCGGGCCGCGGGTTCCAGCAGCTCCAGCTCCACCAGGGCCGGCTGCACCAGGCGCCGGTTCTCGTTCAAAAAGTAGTCGAGCAGCGCCACGCGCAGCCCCACGTCGCGGCCCACGCTCCGCCGCCACGCCTCGCGCTGCTCGAGAATGCGCTCCCAGTGCTCGCGGGCCTCGGCTTCGTCGAAGGGCAACCGCGTCAGCAGAGCGAGCAGGGCCGCGTGCGCCCCGATGCCCGTCTCCTTCGTCAGCGCGTCGAGGCGGGCGAGCAGGCGTTCGGCGTTGTGGGCGTCCTCGTCGAGGACGCGCAAGAGTTGCTCTCGAAGCCTCGCCGCTTCTTCGTAGCCGATCATCGAGGAGCGCCTCCGGCAGCGACGGCCTGCGCCACGCGCGCCTGGGCCACCAGGCACGGTTCCGGTAGAGGCTGGGAGAACGCGACACCCACGATGAACGACGGCAGGGCGCCGCACGGCTCCACGCGCACGACACGCCCCTCGATGACCCAGGTCGGCTCGCCCGAGCCGCCGAGCTGCACGCGAACGCGATCCCCGGTCTCGAAGCGGACGCGAGTCTCTACGAGGACGCCCCCGCGGCTCAGATTGCGCGGCACGGCCGGCGTCGGACCACCGGCGCTGGCGGGGGCGAGCTGCACGCGCACGCCGGGCCGCGGGGGGAAGCGGACATCGCGCCGCCGCTCGGCGTAGTGGAGCGCGACGCGTCCTTTGCCCTGCGCCTTGGCGCGGTACAGCGACGCGTCCGCCCGGCTCACGAGCTCCTGGGGACCTCGCGCATCCTCGGGGTAGTGCGCGATCCCTCCCGAAAGCGTAAGCCGGACGTCGCGGCCCTCGAGCCGATGCGCCTCGAACCAGCGCTCCACGCGGCGGCGCACGCGCTCGGCGACGGCGTAGGCCCCCAGGCGGTCGGTCTCGGGAAGGATGAGCAGGAACTCCTCGCCGCCGTAGCGGCACGGGCTATCCGAGTCCCGCACGGCACCCCGCACGAGCCGACCGACCCGCCGCAGCACCCGATCGCCGAAACCGTGACCCCAGGCGTCGTTGACGCCCTTGAAGTCGTCGAGGTCGAGCATCACCACGCTCAGTTCGAGCCCATAGCGCCGGCAGCGGCGCATCTCGCGGTCCAGCACGGCCTCCATGAAACCCCGATTGAACAGTCCGGTGAGGGGATCCCGAGTCGCCGAGCGCTCCACGAGCTCCAGGGTTTCCTGCTCGACCACCACCGGCGCGCGCAATCGGGCCTCCCTATTGATCAAGTAGTCGAGGACGGCCACGCGCAGGCCGGGGTCGCGGCCGAGCTCCCGCGTCAGAGCCTCCCGGTGCTCGAGCAGACCCACCCACAGGCGACGCGCCAGCTTTTCGGGCACCTCGAGCCTGGCCAGCTCGCTCAACGCCAGGGCGAATGCGGGCACAGCGTCGAGGCCCGCCAGGCGCTCGAGAGCCTCGAGTAGACGCGGTGCCGGCACGCGATCGTCGGCGAGGAGGGCACGCACCCGCCGCCGGCTTTCGTCCGCCCTCGCGGGGAGGGACACCCCCCGGTCCTCCACGTTTCCCCGCGGAAGCCCCGCCGGGGAGGATAGGGATCCTACCATGCGCCGCGCGCTCCGCGTGGTATGCTCGCCGGCGCGGGAGCAACCCGGGGGCGGGTTGCTGCGTAACACCCATGGAGACCAGGAGTCGCTGAAGGTGAAACCTCTGCCGCCGTCGATCGCACCGAAGTCGGCGCCCGCGCTGGCCGAACTCGCGGATCCCGAGCTCGTCGGCCTCGCCTGCGAGGGCAGGCGGGAAGCCTTCGAGGAACTCGTCCGACGCCATCAGCGGCCGCTCGTGCAGTACCTCTACCGCCTCGTCCGCTGTCGGGAGGCGGCACTCGACCTGGCGCAGGAGGTCTTCGTCAAGGTTTACACCTCCCTGGCGAGCTACGATCCCCGCTATCGTTTCACCACCTGGCTCTACCGGATCGCGGCCAATGCCGCCATCGACCAGCAGCGCAAGCGGCGCCTGTCCACCTGTTCCATGGACGGCGACGCCGCCGGGGGGAGCGGACTGCGCCCCGAACCCATCGGGTCGCTGCCGGCGCCGGACGAGACGGTGCAGGCCGTGCAGTTGCGGCGCCGGATCGAGCAGGCCCTCGCGGAGCTGCCGCCAGGATACCGGAAGTTGTTGCTTCTGCGGCATCAGCTTCACCTGCGCTACGACGAGATCGCCCGGGCGTGCCGCCTGCCGCTCGGCACGGTGAAGAACCGCATCTTCCGTGCGCGCGAGATGCTGCGGCGCCAGCTGGCGGACGTCCTCGGCGAGCCGGAGCGAAGATGAGCCGCTGTGCCGCCGTCCGCAAGGTCTTGCCCGCCTGGCTGGAAGGCGACGCCGACCCGCGCAGCGCGTTCGAAACCGCACGCCACCTCGACCACTGCCGGGCCTGCCGCGAGGAGGGAGAGCTGTTGCGCCGGCTGGACCAGGCCCTGTCGAGCCTCGAGCCACCCTTGGAGCCACCCGAGGCGTTCGTCGAGCGCGTCATGACCGCCTTGCCCCCCGGACCTCCGCCCCCGAAGTCGAGGCGACTGTTGCGGCTCGTCCTTCCGGTCATCGTCGCGGGCCTGTTCGCCGCCCTGGCGTGGACGGCTACCTGGATGCCCGCGGGCCGACTCGTGGAGGCGCTGCCGGGGGTGTCGCACCTGGGTCCCGAGGCCGCACCCACGCTTCTGGAGCACCTCGTCGCCATGGCGCGGTTCGTGTGGGTCGCCGCGGCCCAGGTGGCCACAGCCTCGGCCCTCGGCTCTCCCCAGAGTTGGGAGCTGCCCTACGGGATGGGGCTCGTGGCCCTACCTCTGATGTTAGCGGCTCTGGCTTCGATGGCTGCGCTGCTCGCCTGCCTGGCGCGGCTTCAGGCGGACGTTTCGATGCCGAGCTCGCGCATGCGCTCGGAGAGTCTGCCGAGGGGGATCCCGAGCCGTCGGGCGGCGGCGGCGCGGTCGCCGCGGCAACTCTCCAGGGCGCGCCGGATCGCGTAGCGCTCGAAGGCTGCGAGCCCTTCCGCCAGGCTGGGAAACTCGCCGTAGAGATCCTCGGGGCAAGTCTCGCTCGCTCCGCCGAGCCCGGCGGGCAGGTCGCGCCGGACGATCGTCTCGCCGGGCACGAGCAGCACGACGCGCTCGATCACGTTGTGGAGCTCCCGAATGTTTCCTGGCCAGGCGTAGGCACGCAGGGCGGCCACGGCATCCGGAGCGAGCCGCTTGGGTCCCCGCCCGTACTCCGCGCACAGTTGTTTGAGGAAACGTTCGGCCAGGATCAGGATGTCCTCGCGCCGCTCGCGCAGAGCGGGCACGTCGATACGGATCACATCGAGCACTCGCCGCAGCTCCGGGACGAGCCCCGCCCCCTGCGGTCCCGCGCTCGCCAGCACGCGCACGTTCGGGGCCCCGAGGCCGCGCTGGTCGAGTTCGGCGGCGAGGCGGCGCTGCAGGCCGACGTCGAGAGCTCCCACCTCCTCCAAGAACAGGCTGCCGCCTCGGGCGAGCTCGACCCGCCCCCGCTCCTCGCCCCCACCGAACAGGACTGCAGCGGCGGTTCGCGAATCGAGCGCAGCGCAGGCCACGTCCACGAAAGCCTCGCCGGAGCGTGCCCCGAGGGCGTGGATGCGGCGCGCCAGGGTCTCCCGCCCCGTACCGCCTTCGCCGCACAGCAGCACCGGCGCCTCGCTGCGCGAGGCGGCCTCGACCGCCTCGCGCAACCTCGCCGCCTCGCCGCTGCGGCCCAGGATCTCGGTGTCCCGCGCGAGCTGCTCCAGCAAGCGCCGGTTGCGCCGTTCCAAGGCGCGCTGCTGCAGCGCGTTGCGCACGACGAGGAGCGTCTTCTCCAGGGACAGCGGCTTCTCCACGAAGTCGAACGCTCCCAGCTTCGTGGCCCGCACGGCCGTCTCGATCGTCCCGTGGCCGGAGATCATGACGACCACCGTATCTACCCGCCGCTCCTCCATGTGGACGAGCGTCTCGAGACCGTCCATCCCGGGCAGCCACACGTCGAGCAGCACCAGATCGCAGGGGGCCGTCTCGAGCCGCTCGAGGCATGCCTCGCCCGAGGCGACGGACGCCACCTCGTAGCCCTCGTCGCGCAGGATGTTCTCGAGCGCCTCGCGCACGCCCGGCTCATCGTCTACCACGAGAATCTTGGCTGCGTGCACGGTTTGCCTCACGCCGGGATCTCGATGACGAATTTGGCGCCCCGCGGCTCGTTATCCTCGACGCGGATCGAGCCGCGGTGATCCGTCACCACCCGGTGGACGATGGCGAGTCCGAGGCCCCCGCCGCGGGGTTGGCCCGAGAACCCGGGAACGAACAACTTGGCCCGCACCGCCGGGGAGATCCCCGGTCCGGTGTCGGCCACCTCCACGCGCAACGATCCGGGCCCCCGCGGGCAGCTGGCAGCGATGCGGATGCGACCCTTGCCCTCCATGGCCCGAACGGCATTGTCGATCAGGTTGATCAGCACGCGGCGCATCTGCTCCGGGTCGACGCGCACCACACCCACCCCTTCGTCGAAGTGCACTTCCCATTCCACCTCCGGCAGTCCGCCGTACAGATCCAGCACCGAACGGACGACCTGGCGGAAGTCGACGGCCTCGGGCGCCACCTCCGGCATGCGTGCAAAGCGCGAGAACTCGTCCACCAGGCGCTTGAGCCCGGCCACCTCGCGCTCGATGGAAGCACTGGCCTGCTCGATCACCTCACCCAGGTCCGGGGCGCGCTCCCGGAACTTCCGGCGCAGTCGCTGCGCGGCGAGCTGGATCGGCGTCAGGGGATTCTTGATCTCGTGGGCGATCCGGCGCGCCACTTCCCGCCACGCCGCTGCGCGCTGGGCGCGCAGCAGGTCCGTCAGGTCCTCGATCATCACCAGCGTGCCGAGCCCTGCACCTTCCGGACCGCGCAGCGGGGACACCTGGACCGCCACGGCGATCGCCTCGTCGCCGCGGTGGAGCGTCAACTGGCGCACGGCGGTCTGCCGTCCTGAACGCGTCGCCTCGTCGAGCACGGCCACCAGTGGCGCGTGACCGGCCGCCTGAAGGCGCTCGCGGGCGGCGTCGCGCAGCTGCAGGGCAACGCCCAGGATCCGTTCCACCGCCGGATTGACGGTCGTCACGCGACCCTGGGGGTCGAGGGACAGCACGCCCGTCGAGAGATTGGCCACGAGCGTCTCGATGTAGCGCCGCCGTTCCTCGAGCGCGCCCATCGAGCGCCGCAGCTCCGCGGTCGAGCGTCGGATGACCTCTTGGCTTTCCTGGAGCTGAGCCGCCATCTCGTTGAACGCTCGCACGAGCTCCCCGAGCTCGTCTCCCACCTGGGCGCGGACGCGCACGGCCAGGTTCCCTCCGGAGATCTCGCGCGCCGCGGCGGCGAGTTCGCGCACAGGATCCGTGATGCGCCGGGAAAGATAAAAACCCACCCAGGTGGCGCCGAAGACAGTCACGAGAAAGATGAGGCCGATGAGCGAAAGGTACAGCGCCACGAGCTCGCGACGCTGCGCCCGGAACTGCCGGTACGCTTCCGCCGTGGCGGCGATCGACTCGAGGCGGGCGGCCTCCGCGGGCGCGAGGAAGGCTCCCGCCACCACCGCACCCTGCCCGTGCGGCAAAGGCACCGCCGCCTGCGCGAGCAGACCCCCGCCGATCTGCTCCAGGCGCCGCTTGGCCCGCCCCTCGGTCAGCGCCTCGCGCGCGAGTTCCCGCCAGGAGGTGCTGGGCGCCAGTCGGGCGGCCCACACCGCGTCGCGCGCGATGCGCGGCGGGCCGTTGGCGGGCACGACCGCCAGCAGCGCCAGCTCGGCCTCCTGCCGGGCCGCCTCGAGTGTCTCGGGCCCGAGCGCTCCCGCGTTCGCGGCCAACCTCCGCGCGTGGGTCTCGCAGTCCCGCATCAGATGTGCGGTCCACTGCTGGGCGACCCCCTGGGTGTCCGTGATGATGCGCTCGATGGGCGTGCGCAGCATGGCTTCGACCGTCATCTTGATGATCGTTGCCGAACCGTAAAACAGGATGAACGCCGAGGGAAGCACGAGCGCCAAGAAAAAGAAAACGAGCTTCGTCCGCAGGCGCGCGCCCAAGATCCCGCGCTTGCGGTCCATGACGAGGCGCACGAGGTTGCGCACGAGCACCGCTGCGAGGCCCAGGATCAGCACCACGATGGCGATGGACAAGGCGGGAAGCAGCAGCCGGTTCGCGACGAAGGCGGGCCCCGCTTGCTCGAGATAGCGCACGAGCAAGTAGAGCATGCCGGCGACGGCGAGCAGGCCCGCGCCCCCTGCGAGCCGGGCCAGGCGGCGCCCGAGCGGTGACGCCGAGCGCATCAGGAGCCCCAGAGGGTTTCGCGACTTACGGTGCGCGTCCAGGGAAAGAGACCCAAGACGAGCTTGCGGTCGAGCTCGCTGCGGATGCGCACGCGCACCGGTACGCTCGCCCCCACGGCCTCCGGCGCGGGCAAAGGCAGTCCCTCGAGACGGGTCATCCAGCGTCGCGCCTCGTCGCCGGCATCGGTGCTGCGGCGCACGGCCGGCCCCGCGGCCTCGGCCGGGCCGGCCCACCGACGCGCGACGACCCGCTGCACGAACTCGTAGCGCTGCGTGAGGCTATCGTAGCGCAGCGTCGTTTCCACCACGGTGCGCGCCAGCGTGCGCCGCGGGAAGATCCAACCAATGCGCTTGCCCACGAGTTCTACCCGATGCCGGAACGTCAGTTCCAAGCCCGATTGGACCCGCTCCAGCAGCTCTGCGGACCAAACCCCCTCGAGGTCGAAGCGGACCGACAGGCCCCCCTGGCTCCGGCCAACCTCCAAGGAGCCGATCGCCGGTCCACCGCCGGCGGCCAGGGCGACCCCCAGCGCCACCCCCATGGGAAGGAGGCGCCCGCGCAACGGGCCCCTCGCCGACACCGGCCTCACCCGGCCCCCGCGGCTGCGGTGCCGGTCCGGGCCGTCTCCAGATACCAGCAGTCCCGAGCCGCGTGGAGGCGGCGCACGAGCTCGGTATGCATCCGGTGGCCGGCCCGATACGCCACGACGTGCCCCCGCAGGGGGTAGCCGAGCAGCGCGAGATCACCCGTGAGGTCGAGCATTTTGTGCCGGACGAACTCGTCCGGGAAGCGCAGCACCCCGTCATTGAGGATGCGGTCTTCCCCTAGAACCACCGCGTTCTCCAGAGAACCGCCGAGCGCGCGGCCGCTCCGGCGCAGCGCCTCCACCTGCGCGGCGAAGACGAACGTCCGGGCCGGAGCGAGCTTTTCGGCAAAGGCTTGTTCGCTCCACACGCTCGCGGTCAGCTCCTGGTAGCCGAGCAGCGGGTGAGCGAAATCCACGGCGTAAGTGATCCGGAACTCGGCACAGGGGTAGACGGCGATACGCCGCTCCTCGTCGCTGACCACCAGGGGGCGCACAACCACCAGGTAGGTGCGCGGGACGTCGAGAGACCGCCGGCCGGCCGCGAGAATCGCCTCGACGAACGGGCGGGCCGACCCGTCCAGGATGGGGACCTCGGGCCCGTCGAGCTCGATCCGCACATCGTCCACCCGCAAGGCATACAGCGCGGCCAGCACGTGCTCCACCGTCCGCACTTCGGTGGCCTCCCTCCGCAGCACGGTGGCGAAACCCGTCTCCGCCCGCCAGCGGATGTGGGCCGGCAAGGGGGGACCCTCCTGATCCGTACGGACGAAGACGATACCGCTGCCCGCTTCCGCGGGAAGCAGCCGCAGCCGGGCATAGCGACCCGTATGAACCCCCACGCCCTCGAGCTGCGCGGGTGCGGCGAGCGTGTGTCGTCGGTCCATCGCGCGCTTCCGCCACCTATCTTAGCCCGCCTCGGGCCTAGGACACCCCACAAGGGCCCGCAACCCAGCCCGGATCTCCGCCTCGAGTCCGTATTCCGCAGAGGATTTGCAGCGTTTTCTTCTGATCTACGAATGGAATAAGGGTTGACCTGGCCGGCCCGCCATGGTAGATACGCTTCGCCCCCCGGTGGTGTCGGCGCCGCCCGAGCCGATGGCTTTTGAGCAGCTTAGCAGCTCGGCAGGGCGCGCTGGGCGGCAGATCGTCGCCGGCGGAGAGACTCGCGGGGGACGGTCGTTGCCCGCAGACCCCCCTCGGGAGGCCGAGTGGATCGAGAGTCGCGAGTTCCCGAAACCCCCCGGCGCCGGCAAGGGCGCAAGATCACCCGTCGCCGCACGCTTCTGAAACTCGGCCCGCCGCGCGCTGCCGGCGCCACGAGGGACGCCGCCTTCTGGTTGGAGCGCGCGCGAGACGAGTGGCAGCGTGGTGCACCGGAACGCGCCATCGACGCGTGGCGCCGAGCCCTGGACGGAGATCCCGGACTGGCCGAGGCCTGGGATGGCCTCGGCCGGGCAGCGCAGCTCGCGGGCGACCGCGAGGAGGCGGCCCGTTGCTTCCAGCGCGCCGCCGAGGTAGGGCAGCGATCCCATGCGTGGTTCCTCCTCGGAAATCTGGAGGAGGCCAGGGGCCGGCATGCGGAGGCCGTGACCGCCTACGAGCACGCGCTCGAACTCGAGCCGAAGATGGCCGAAGCCTGGAACAACCTGGGCAACGCCCTGCTGCATCTGGGACGCCTGGAACGGGCGGCCGAAGCCTACGCGCAGGCACTGGAGTTCAATCCTTCGCTTTTCGAGACCTGGTTCAACCTCGGGCAAGTGTGCTGCGAGCTCCGCCGCTATGCGGAAGCGATCGCGGCCTACCGCAGGGCGTCGGAGCTGAGGCCCGGCGACGCTGCGGTGCAGTTCCACCTGGCGTTCGCTTTGGCCAGCAGCGGCGAGACGGCACAGGCGGCCGAGTGCTACGCGCGCGCGGCGGAACTCAAGCCGGACGATCCCGAGGCCTGGTACAACCTGGGGAACACCTACCTCGACCTCGACCTGCCCGCCGCCGCCGCCAGTGCCTACCGCCGGGCCCTCGACCTGGCGCCCGTCGATGGGCTGGTCTGGAACAACCTGGGCAACGCCTTGGCGCGGCTCGGTCGCTCGGAGGAAGCCATCCGCTGCTATCGCCGGACGCTCCAACTCGATCCCAGCTACCACATCGCCTGGAACAACCTTGGCGGCGCCCTCGAGGAGGCGGGGGCCCTGGAGGATGCCGCAGCCGCCTACGGCCGCGCCATCGAGCACGCTCCCGAGGAAGCGAGCTATCGCCTGAGCCGCGCCTCCGTCCTGGCGCGCCTGGGCCAGAGGGAGGGGGCGAGGGAGGAGCTTCGCCGCGCGCTTGCTCTGGCGCCGGAGCTGAAGCAACTTCTTCCGGGGTTTCCCGAGCTGGCCGAAACACCCGACCTCGAGGCCGACACCCGCGGCGGGTGCGACGACTGAGGGGCCGACGAACGTGGACACGCACGGGGGGCCGCTGACGCTCGTGTCAGCCGCGGCCCGGTTAGCCGAGGCCGAGTCCGCCCCCGATGTCCTCCGGCTGCTCCTGGAGCACTCGGTGCTGGCCGGCCCGCGCGGGGTGCTTTTGCTCCTGCGCCGGGGACGTCTTCAGGGCTGGAGCGCGCGCGGCTACAGCGGAGCGGAAGCGCAGGTCCTCCGGCGTCTCGATCTCGCGCCAGACGAGCCCCCCTGGAGCTCGCTCCTGTCGGCTGCAGGACCTCCCCTGCCCGTGGCCGGGGACGCGCTGCCGGGTTGCGCTCGCGCCGAAGAGGCGCTCGCTGTACGGCTCGCCGCGGCGCGACGGCCGCTGGGGGTGCTTCTGGTGGCACGGATGGCCGGGGAGCCGCCGCTGCGGACCGAGCCGCTGGCTCTGCTTGCGGTCGTGGCCTGCCTCAGGCTGGAGCTCGACCTGGCGTGGCGCAAGCTGCGGGCCGGCGCACCGAAGGCTCCCGCGGCCCCCGAGGCGCTCCCGCAGCAGCCGGCGGCGACCTCGATGCCGGCTGCGGGGAAGGAGTTGGCGCCCTCACACTTCGCGGCCCAGAGCGAAGACCCGAAGCTCGAAGAAGCGCGGCGCTTCGCGCGGCTCGTCGCCACCGACATCCGTCTCTATCACGAGGAGGATGTCGTGCTCGGGCGCCGCGAGCGCGACCTGGCGCGGCGGCTGCGCGACGAGCTGGAGCGGGGGCGCGAGACCTTCCAGCGCCGCTTTCCGGACCTCGGCGAGGCGGGGTTGTCCCTGCTGCGAGAAGCCTACATCCACGTCCTCGCCGGCGGGGACCCATCGCTGCTGCCGGGCGAGCCCGCCTGAGCACCGCCCCCGTGCGAGCCCGAGCGTCTCGCGCGATGTGGGTCGCGGATGCGGTCCTGCTCGCGGCCACGTTCGTCTGGGGCGTGACGTTCGTGGTCGTGCGCGACGCGCTGCGCGAGATGCCTCCCCTGCACTTCGTTGCGTGGCGCTTCACACTGGCCGCGATGCCGATGCTGCCGCTGGGCGTGCTCCAGGGAGCTTGGCGGGATCGGGAGTGCTGGCGCGCGGGAGGCTGGGTGGGCTTGTGGCTTTTTCTGGGCTTCGCCTTTCAGACAATCGGGTTGCGCACGGTCTCGCCTGCCCGCGCCGCGTTCCTCACAGGGCTGTGCGTCGTGATGGTGCCTCTCCTGCTCCTGGCGCTCCACCGCAGGCCCCCTGCCGCAGGCTCGCTGCTCGGCGCAGCCTTGGCCACCGCCGGGCTCGCCTTGCTCACCGGTGCCGGAGACGCACGCTTCGCCCCCGGCGACGGCTGGGTCCTGGCCGGCGCCTTCGCCTTCGCGTGCCAGATCGTCGCCGTCGGGCGCTTCGCCGCGGGTGTCGGGCCGCTGCGGATGCTGGGCCCGGAGATCGTGGTCGTGGCGGCCCTCGCCTGGGCCACCGCGTGGTGTTTCGAGGAACCGGCTGGAAGAATCGGCCCGCGGACGGTCCAGGCCCTCGCCATCACCGCGCTGCTCGCCAGTGTGGGCGCGCTGTGGGGCCAGAATTGGGCGCAGCAACGCACGCCCCCCGCACGGGCTGCGGTCATCCTGACGATGGAACCCGTCTTCGCCGCCGCGTACGCCTACGTGGCGGTCGGGGAGCGTTTCGGGCCCGCCGGCCTGGCGGGCTGTACGCTGATCGTGGTCGGGATGCTCGCCGCGGAACTCTTGCCCGGGCGCCGCGAACCCGTGGCCGGCGTTTCCTGAGGGTGGTAGATTCGAGCGTCGCGCGGGGTGGACGGATGCGCTGCGCGGGTTTCCCAAGCTTGGCCTTCGCCTTCGCACTGGGAGCGGTCCCCACACTCGGCCTTCCGGCCGAGCCCGCCGCCTTGCCTCCGCCGGCGTACGCCGCCGAGCACCTCGCCGAGGGCGTCCATCTGCTGCGCCCGAGCAAGCCCGACCCCTGGAGAAACAACAGCCTCGTGATCGAGGGCCCGAACGGCCTCGTCGTCGTCGACGCCCAACCCTCACCGAGCTCGGCGCGCGACCTTTTGGGGGCGATCCGCGAGCTTTCCGCCAAACCGATCCGTTACCTCGTGCTGACGCACCCGCACGCGGCGGCCATCGGAGGCGCCGATGCCTTTCCCCCCGAGACGGTGCGGGTCATGAGCCGCATGGCCTACGAGCTGCTGACCTCGCCGGATTTCGATCCGGGAGCGGAGATGGCGGCGCGCGATCCCGAAGGTTGGAAAGCAGCGGCCGCTACCCCGCCCCGCGTGGACGTGCTCCTCGGCGGCCGGATCGAGATCCTGGAAGGGTCGCACATCGAGCTCTGGCCCCTGCCACCGGCCCACACCTCAGGCGATCTCGTCGTGTTCCTCAGCGAGGCGAAGATCGCCGCCGTCGGCCACCTGCTCTTTCCAGACCGCAACCCTTACGGGCGGGACGCGAACCTCGGGGGTTGGGTCGCTACACTCAATCGCATCCTGGAACAGCAGCCTAGCACCTTCGTCCCGCTCGAGGGGAAAGCGCTCGATCCCATCGCCGTCCGCCGGCTGCGCGATGGCTTCGCCTGGATCCGCGGGGAGATCTCCATCGCCTTCCGCGAACTCGTCCCCCGCGCGGAACTGGTAAACTGGCTGCGCGCACGCGAGCACTTCCCCACTCACTTCGATCCCGACGCCGAACCGTTCTTCCTGCCCCAGCTCGTGGAGCGGGGCATCGCGGAGGAGATCGTGGCGCGCCGGAAGCGGGGACTACCGATCCCCGACTGAGCGGCCTGTCGCGCGGGCCCGCACGCGCCGCCACAACAGTTTCAGACGCTCGAGAAGCTCCCGCGCCCAGCGGCTGTGGCTGCTCAGCACGGCCAGGCCTGCCAGGACGAAGACCCAGCCCTGAAGCACCGGGACGAGCCCCCCGAGCAGGCCCAGGAAGATCAGCGTCAGGCCCACGACCCAGTCGACCGCACGGCGCCACCGCGCGACGGGAGGGCGTCTCACGGCTCCTCCAGCGCGCCGGGCAGGATCCGCCCCTCCAGGATCCAACGCGCCTCGCCGGCGAGCCGCACCCCACGCAAGCCCTCTTGGCCGGGGAGGGCGGACACGCTCAGCGAGCCCCCGCCCCGCGGACGAATCTCGAAGGATTGATCGCTCCGGTCGAGGCCGGCGGCCCAGGCCACCGCGACGGCACCGCTGCCACAGGCGAGCGTCTCGCGCTCCACGCCTCGCTCCCAGGTCCGCACCTCCCACGCTGCAGGGCCGCAGGGCGCCGCGATATCCACGTTGGTCCCCTCCGAACCGAACGCCCCATGGCGCCGCAACAGCGGCCCCCACTGCTCCAGGGCGAACGTGTCCACGTCCTCCACCCGCACCACGAAGTGCGGCACACCGACGATCACGTGCAGGCCTTCGATCTCGCCCAGGGGGGTGGCGAGGCGCTTGCGCCCGAGATGCCGCGGACAAGGCAGCTCGATCCATGCCCGCTGCCCGTCCCAGCCGCCGCTGATCTCGCCGATACGGCTCTCCAGACTCACCGTCCCGGACCGGCCCCAGCCCCGCTCCACCGCGTAGCGCGCAGCGCACCGGGCGGCGTTGCCGCAGAAGGCCTCCGTCCCGTCGGGATTCCAGAAACGCAGGGCCACGCGCCCCGGACCGCGGCGCAGGAGCGCCACCACCCCGTCGGCCCCGACCGACAGGGCCCGCCGGCACACGGTGCGGACCCAAGCGGCTTCGGGGATCTGATCCTCGACGAAGACGAAATCGTTCCCCGACGCCGACATCTTCGCGATCTTCACGGCTCGCCCCTCCCCGTTGGCTCGCGCTGCACGGTGACCTCCACTGGCTCGGAGAACTCGCTGCGATTGGGCGGCTGTGCCCGGTCCAACGCGCGCAGCGCGTACTCCCAGCGCTGCCCGGGCTCCACCTGCCGGTCGAGATACGAAGTCTCCGTCACGGCGTCCGCGTTCAGTCGCTCCCAGGCTGTCCCGGGGGCGCGGCGGTAGACCTCGTAGCCCGCGAGATCCGGCTCGGGGTTCGGGTCCCAGAACAGGCGCACCGCCGACCCCTCTTGCACCGCAAGCAGGCCCTCCGGCCGCCGGGGAGGGAACCGATCTTCCGCCACGACCTCCACGCTCTCGCTCGGCACCCCCTCGCGCCACGGCGGTCCCTCCGCGAGGAGCACCCGGACTTGGTACACGTAGCGCTGCCCCGCGCTCACGCCTTGATCCACGAACTCCGCCCGCCGGAGCGGCTCCTCGTGGACCGGTGTCTCCGGAAAAGGCTCCCCCCACCGCGCGCGGTAGACCCGGTAAAGGGCGTCGGACACGCCTGCGGGCGGGTCCCACTGCAACCGCACGCCCTGGGCGATGGGCTCGGCGCGGAGCTTGCCGGGCGGCGGCAGGGGCTCGAGCGTCCGCAGGTCCGGCGCCAGCACGAGGGGCGAGACGCGGCCCCGGACATCCCGCAGCCGCACCGCGTAGCGCAGCGTCCATCCCACGCCTTCCTGCCGCAGCTCGCGCCAACTGGCGTCCGTGTGCACCATCCGTGTTCCGGGCCCGACGGTTTCGAGGCTCGCGGACCCGACCACCTGCCCGCGCCGACGGAAGACATTCGGATCGGGGGCCGGCTCGACACCTGGGGGGTACTCGACGCGCAGGACTTCCGCCGCGGCGAGACGCTGGTGTGCCTGCGGGCCTCGCGGCTCGGGGAGGGTCCATGCGACCTGAACCTGTGCGCCTATCTGGCGCACCGCGACCTGGCGCGGTGGCAGGGGACCGCGCGGCACCGGTGGGGAGGGAGGGCCCTTCTTCCCGCAACCCGCCGCGGCGAGCGCCAGCAAGCCGGTGCCGCACCAGGCGACCGCTGTCCTGCGGACGGCCCTTCCGGTCACAGGATGTAGCGCGACAGATCCGCGTCGCCCGCGACGTCCGCCAGGCGCCGCCGCACGTACGCCTCGTCCACGACGGCGTGCCCCTCCGGGTATTCGGATCCGGCGAAGGAAATCTCTTCGAGGAGATACTCCAGGATCGTGTGCAGGCGCCGGGCACCGATGTTTTCCGTGCGACGGTTCACGTCCTCGGCGATCTCGGCGACGGCCCGCAGGGCCCCGGGGGTGAACTCCAGCTCGATGCCCTCCGTCGCGAGCAGCGCCTGGTACTGCCGGACGAGCGAGTTCTCCGGTTCGGTGAGGATGCGCAGCAGCTCCTCGCGGCCCAGCGGATCCAACTCGACGCGGATCGGGAACCTTCCCTGGAGCTCCGGGATCAGGTCCGAGGGCTTGGAGACATGGAACGCACCGGCGGCGATGAACAGGACGTGATCGGTGCGCACCATGCCGTATTTCGTGTTGACGAGCGTGCCCTCGACGATGGGCAGCAGATCCCGCTGCACGCCTTCGCGCGAGACGTCGGGCCCGTGGGAACCCTCGCGTCCGGCCACCTTGTCCAGCTCGTCGATGAAGAGGATTCCCGACTCCTCCACGCGCCGCAACGCCTCCTGCGCCACCTGATCCGGATCGATGAGCCGGTCCTCCGCCTCGCGCTGCAGCACCTCGCGCGCCTGCGCCACGCTCAGCCGCCGACGCCGACGCTGCCCACCGAACAGGTTCGGCAGCATCTCGCGCAGATTGATGTCCAGCTCCTCCATGCCGGCGGGCGTGAAGATGCGGAAAGCAGCCGGGGGCGCACTCTCCACCTCGATCTCCACCAGCCGCTCCTCCAAGGCAGCCGCCTCCAGTTGCCGCCGCAGCTCCTCGCGCGAGCGCTCCCACGAGGCCTGGGCCTCCCGGTAGCGCGCCGCCGCTTCCGCATCGGCGGGTGCCGGGCGCTGGGGCGGTGGGGGCAGCAGCAGATCGAGAAGCTTGCGCTCGGCCTCCCGCCGGGCCTGAGCGCGTACCTGCTCGCGGCGCTCCTGGCGCACCATCTCGACCGCGACCTCCACCAGGTCCCGCACCATGGACTCGACGTCGCGCCCCACGTAGCCCACTTCGGTGAACTTCGAGGCCTCGACTTTGAGGAAGGGGGAGCCCGCCAGGCGCGCCAGGCGGCGGGCGATCTCGGTCTTGCCCACCCCGGTCGGGCCGATCATCAGGATGTTCTTGGGCATGACCTCGTCGGCCAGCTCTTTGGGAAGCTTTCGCCGGCGGATGCGATTGCGCAGGGCGATGGCCACCGCCCGTTTGGCCCGCTGCTGACCGACGATGTAGCGGTCGAGTTCGGCCACGATCTGCCGCGGGGTGAGCTCCTCCGGCTGCGGGGATACGCGTTGGACATCGCCCGTCATGTAGAAAACCACGCTCCGTCTCCTCAGATCTCTTCGATCACGAGATGTTCGTTCGTGTAGATGTCGATCTGCGCGGCGAGACGCAGCGCCTCGGCGGCAATCGCGCGCGCATCGAGCTCCGTATGGGCGAGCAGGGCGCGCGCGGCCGCCATGGCGGCCGCCGCACCGCTGCCGACACCGATCACGCCGTCGTCCGGCTCGATCAGATCACCGGTGCCGGAAAGCAGGAACGTGCGGCGTGCATCGGCCACGAGCAGCAACGCCTCCAGACGGCGCAGAACCCGGTCGGTACGCCAGTCGCGCACGAGCTCGACGCAGGCGCGCTCGAGGTTGCCGGGATGCGCCTGGAGGCGCTCCTCGAAGCGGTTGAGCAGCGCGAATGCATCCGCGGCGGCACCGGCGAAGCCCGCGAGGACCGTGCCCCCGGCGAGCCGGCGCACTTTGCGCGCGCTGTGCTTGACGACGGACCTTTCGAGGCTCACCTGACCGTCCCCGGCCATGGCGACCCGCTCACCCCGGCGCACGCTGAGGATCGTGGTGGCGCGGATGTTCCCTCTCATGATGGCCCTTCCTCTCGAGGGGCGGGTCCAGCGCAGTGTAGGCAGGCCGACGGCGAAGCGTCAAGCGGTCCGACGCGGCGGGTATATATTGGCCCCGGGGATGCCGAAAACAGAGATCGATCTGCCCACGCGACTCTACGCCCTGGCGGTCGTCGCCGGCGGCGTGTCCAGCGGTGCCGCGGTGCTCGCCTCGGGAAGCCTGGCGGGCACGGATGTGGCAGCGGTGGGTGTTTTGGGGACCCTGTGCTTCCTTTCCACGGCGTTCTCGCCCAGCTACCAGGGCTATTTTCCGAGCCGCGTGGTCTTTCAGACGTCCTCCGCCTTTTTGTTCGCCCTGCTCTTGCTCGTTCCCCCCGCGGCGGCATGTCTAGTGCTGTGGGCCTACGCCGGCACGGACTGGATCGTCCACCGCCGCCGCTTCATCATGGGGGGATTCAATCTGGGGCAGCTCAGCCTGGCCCTCGGCGCGGCGACTCTCGTGCTGCGAGCCCTCCCCGGCGAGCCTGTGATGTGGACGCCGACTCGCCCGCTCGACCTCGCCCTCGGGTTGCTGGCCGTGGGGGTCTTCTCGCTCGTCAACCAGGCGCTGACGTTCGGCGTGCTGAGCCTGGCGGGCCGGCGCGCGGTGTTCCGGCGCAATCCGATCACGCGCAGCGGCTTGCTCACCGAGACGTTGTGCATCACCTCGGGCGTCGCCATGGCGGCCCTGTGGTCGTTGTGGCCGCCGCTCGTGGTGCTGGCGCTGCTGCCGTTGTGGATCCTGCCCACGCTGCTCGCGCTGCTGGGCCGGCGCGAGCAGGACTTGGAGGCGCACCGCGACGAGCTGCGCTCTTTGCAACAGCTGGGTCTGGAGTTGGGGGGCCAACTCGACGAAGCCCACCTGCACGCGAGCATCGTCCGCGTGGCCACCGAGACCTTCCATGCCGCCGGGGCCTGCCTGGTGCTCGTGCCGCCAGAAGACGGCGCGCCGCCCGCCATCGCCGCGCACGCCGGCGTGTGCGCCCACGGTTCGCTTGTGGCGAGCCATCTGTTGCAACGCGCCTGCGAGGCTTCCGACGTAACCCTCGAGGAGCCCGCCACACCCGCGACCAGGACGGCGCTGGCATTGCCCGCGGGCGCCGGTTTGCTGTTCGTACCCCTGCGCATGAGCGACGGCCGGCGGGGCTGCCTGGTGGTGATCCGAGACGTCCACCGGCGCCGCTTCGACGAAGCCGACGCCCGCCGCGCGCGAACGCTGGCGCCGTTCCTCGAAACGGCCCTCGCCAACGCGCGTCTCGTGGCGGCGCTGCGGGACATGCAGGCGCAGCTCGTGCACACCGAACGCATGTCCGCCCTGGGGCTGCTGGTTTCGGGGGTGGCCCACGAGCTCAACAATCCTTTGACGTCCGTGCAGGGCTATGCGGAGCTCTGGGCGGCACGGGAAGACGACCCGCGCCGGCGGGCGGCGTTGGAACTCATCGCGCGCGAGGCCGAACGGGCAGGGACGATCGTGCGGCACCTCCTGACCTTCGCGCGGCCGGGCAGCGGGCGCACGGACGCGGTGGATGTGGCCGCCGTCGTCCGCCGCGTCGTGGCCCTGAGGGAGCACGACCTCCAGCTCAAGGAGGTGGAGCTCGAGCTGCAGCTGGAGGAGCCCCTGCCCGCTGTCTCGGCGGAGACCACGGCCCTCCAGCAGGTCCTGCTGAACCTGCTGGCCAACGCGGAGCACGCCGTCGCGCAACGGCCCCGGCCCCGGCGCATCCGGATCGGCGCCCGCGCGGCAGGCACGCGCGTTGTGCTGTCGGTGGCCGACAACGGCCCCGGGGTTCCCGAAAACATACGCGACCGAATCTTTCTCCCGTTTTTCACGACCAAGCCGGTGGGCCAGGGCACGGGCCTGGGCCTCGCGATCAGTCGACGGCTCGTCGAGAGCTACGGCGGCACGCTGCGCCTTGATCCGGCGGTGGAGGGTGCGTGCTTTGTCGTGGATCTGCCGCAGGCAGCGACCGAGCCGAAACGCCCGCCTGCCGCTGCCGGGCCCGCGGCTTTCGCCCCGGCCCCAGCGCTCGGGCCCCACTGCCTGCTCGTCGTGGACGACGAGCCCGCCATCTGCGGCCTCGTGCGCGATGCCCTGGAACCGAGGGGTTGGCGGGTGGAGCAAGCGCGGGACGGCCTCGAAGCGCTGGAGAAAGTCCGCGCCAACCATGACTACGACGTCCTGCTCGTGGACGTCCGGATGCCGCGGATGAACGGGCCCGAGTTCTACGAAAAACTCCAGGAGGAACGCCCGGAACTCGCGCGGCGGGTCATTTTCAGCAGCGGTCACCTGGAAGCGGATCTGGCCGGGCTTTCCGTCGGTCCCACCCACTGGCTGGCCAAGCCCTACGATCTGCGGACACTCGTGGAGCGCGTGAGCGCGGTCGCGGCCCTGGACCGCCGTCCTCGCTGAAGGACAGGCTTGTCTGCCTCGCCGGACAGCGCCGAGCTCAGCAACCGGGCTTTCCACGAATTGCGAACACGGACGCGGCTGGCGCGAAGCTCGCAGGTCCGGGCGGGGGCAGCAGGGAGGACCAGAGATGAGCCAGATCCGGAACGCAACCGAAACCTCGTGCCGGAAAGCGCGCCTCGCGGGGCGCGGTCGCGCGACGACGGCGCTGGCCGTCGTTCTCGCTCTGGCCGCGGCGGGTTCGAGCGCCCCGGAGGCGCGGGCCCACGAACGCGGCAGGGCTCGCCATGGAGCGGGCGAGCGGATCGTGGTTCCCCACCACGGTCACCCCGGCTACGGGCACCACCGACGCGCCCATCATCACCGATACCCCGCGCACCGCGAAGTGTTCGTCGTGCCGCATCATCTGGACCTCCACCACACCAGGCACCTGCATCCCTACTATTGGGGTCGCGTGTGGGTGCCGGCTCACGGGCACTTCCATGTCATCTATCGCTTTCCCGTCTTCGTGGAGTCCGAGGTCGTCTACCGGCCGTTCGCTTACTGCGGCCCGCACCTGTATGCCCGGGGCCACTTCGTTTACCATGGGTCCCGCCTGAGCGTCGCGTTCGATTTCTGACGGGCGCCGTGCGAGAAGCGCGACGCGAGGGGCGGAGGAGCGCCGTGCGCCGAGGCGTCGCGCTCACGGGCAAGCTGGCCGCCGCCATCGGGCTCGCATGGATTCTCGGGGGATGCCGGCAGGCCCCGCCGCAGCCGGAGATCGCTCCCTTCCTCTACGTTTTGGGCACGGCCCAGGACGGGGGCATTCCGCACGCCGCGTGCACCTGCACGCGGTGCGAGGCGGCACGGAGGGATTCGAGGCTTCGCCGGCGCGTGGCCTCGCTGGCCATCGTCCTGCCGTCTTCCCGGAGGGTCTACCTCGTCGACGCCACGCCCGACTTTCCGGAGCAACTGGCCATGGTGGGGGACTGGGCGCTCGAGCGGACCGGAGGCGTAGACCGTAGCCCCCTCGAGGGGATCCTGCTCACCCACGCCCACATGGGGCACTACCTCGGCCTGGCTTGGCTGGGATTCGAGGCCGTTCACGTTCGGGGCTTGCCCCTCTACGTGAGCGCCGCGATGGCCGAGTTTCTCGAAACCAACGAGCCTTGGGCCCGCCTCGCGAGTTCGGGGAACGTGACCCTGCACGTCCTCGAGATGGAGCGACCCCTTCCCCTAGCGGAGGGCGTGCGCGTGATTCCCTTCCTCGTCCCGCACCGGGCGGAGCACACGGACACCTTAGGCCTGCGCATTGAGGGCCCCAGGAGAACCTTCCTCTATGTGCCCGACACCGACGGTTGGGAAAACTGGGAGCCGCCCTTGGAGCAACGTCTGGCCGGCGTGGACGTCGCCTTCCTGGATGGAACATTCTACTCGACCGACGAGCTGCCGGATCGGGACGCGCGTAGCATCGGACATCCTCCGGTCGTGCAGACCATGGGGCGCCTCGACGGGCTGGGCGCGGCGCGGCCCCGGGTCTATTTCACCCACATGAACCACAGCAACCCCCTCCTGGAGCCCGAGAGCCCCGCTCGGCGGGAGCTGGAGCGACGGGGCTACGGGGTGCTCGAAGAGGGACGTCGTTGGCCCCTCTGACCCGCTCACGGGCCAGCCTGCAAAAAGTTGCTCTCCGCTCCCTTTTTCGGTGGTATCCTAGGCGCCGACACATTCGAGTAGCACCGCGGGTCGAACGACATGGCCGGTCCGAAGATACCCCGAGAGCAGAGGGGGGCTCTGGCCTCCTATCTGCGGGCCATCTCGCGTTACCCGCTGCTGACGGCGAGCCGCGAGCACAGGCTGGCTCACCGGACCCGGCGCGGCGAGTGGGGTGCCCGTAACGAGCTCGTGCAATCCAATCTGAGGCTCGTGGTGAAGATCGCGCGGGAATACGCCAACTCCTGGGCGCCGATCGAGGACCTGATCAGCGAGGGCAACCTGGGGCTGATCGAGGCGGTGCGGCGCTACGACCCGCGGCGGGGCGTCCGCTTCGCGGCGTACGCCGCGTGGTGGATCCGCAAGTACGTCCGGGGCGCATGGGAACACCACCGGAAGGCTGCCAGCGCTCCCCTCTACGAGCCGGGGGCCACGGGGCGCGAGGGCGCCCTGCGCCTGTGGCGGCGCCTGAGCTCGCTGGAGGAACCGCGCACCACCTCGGGGGCATCCGCCTTGGAGTCGCGGCTCGCCGCCCCGGACCCCGGTCCCGAAGAAACGCTTCGCGAGGCCGAGATCGCCAGTGTGCTCCGGGAGCTGATCGCGAGGCTTCCGGAGGACGAGCGCCGCGTCCTGCGGGCGCGCTACGGGCTGGCCGGCGGAGCCGCCCGCACCCTGACCGAGATCGGCCACAGTCTCGGCTGCACCCGCGAGTGGGCGCGTCAGATCGAGCTGCGGGCCATCGGACGCTTGCGCCGGATACTGCGGCACTCGCGGCGGCGGTGGTGAGCCGGGCGGCAGAGATCTGCGCGGTTCCGATCAGAACAGATCCGCGACGGAGTCCACGATCCGGTCAGGGCGCACCCCGGCCGGCAGCGCTTGACCGGCCGAGAGCTTGCCTGTGCGGACGAGAACCGTGCGGCAGCCCGCCTGCGCCGCCCCGAGGACGTCGTTGTGGGGATCGTCGCCCACCATCCACACCTCGGCTTCCGGCAGGCCGAGGGCCTCGACCGCGAGCTGGAAGAACGGCCGGGCGGGCTTGCCCACGACGTGGGCCTCCACGCCGGCCGCGTACTCGAGTGCGGCCACCCACGGGCCTGCGTCCAGTACGGGGCCCGTCTGCGGATCGGGGAGCCACCACCGGTTTTTCTGCAACGCCAGGAGCCGGGCCCCGGCGCGCAGGGCGCGAAACGCCTCGTTGAGGCGTGCCCAGGTGAACTCGGCACCCAGATCGCCCACGACGACCCACGCGGGCGTGCGGGCTTCCTCGGCGATGTCCGCGAAATCTTCCTTGCTCGCTTCGGGAAGGAGCAACAGCGCCGTCGGGCGGCCCGCTCGCAGGATGCATTGGCGCGCCAGCAGCGCCGGGGTCAGCACCTCGTGCGCCTCGACGCGGAAACCCGCGCGCCGCAGGGCGGCGACGACCTCGCGGCGCG
This sequence comes from Acidobacteriota bacterium, assembly GCA_037447115.1. GTDB lineage: Bacteria > Acidobacteriota > Polarisedimenticolia > Polarisedimenticolales > JBBIHH01 > JBBIHH01. Next base: position 182,426 of record JBBIHH010000002.1, on the reverse strand, counting down.
GCCGGCGCGTGGTGTTCGTGAGAATCCGGAACGCGATGCGGGCGCGGCGCACGCGCTCGAGCCACTCGGGCGCTCCCGGGACGGGCCGCTCACCCACGAGCAACGTCCCGTCCACGTCGAGCAGCAGCCCTCGCATGGACCTCGCGGCCATCGCGCCAGTCATACCCGCCACGCGCCCGGCCCCGCGCGCCCCGGTCGGGGCCGCCTCAGGCGGCCGTCGTACCGCGCGCGGCGGAAACCGCGCGAGCCCGCGCGGGTGGCGGCGCCAGCCTCACCCGACCGTCCACGACGAACGATTGCTCGCGCCGGTGCGAGACGATGAAGGGGTTGATATCGAGCTCCTCGAACTCGTTCTCGAAATCGCTCACGAGCTGGGACAGGCGGAGCAAGGCGGTCTCGATGAGCTGTAGATCCACCGGCGGCTCGCCCCGCTGCCCGGCCAACAGCGGCAAGCCGCGAACGCGCCGTACCATGGCGCGCGCATCCACATCCGTCAGCGGATGGACGCGCACGGCCACATCGCGCATCACTTCCACGAACACGCCCCCCAGGCCGAAGAGTAGCAGCGGACCCACCCGCGGGTCACGCGTCATGCCGAGGATCACTTCACGCCCGCTCGAGACGAGCTTCTGCACCAGGACGCGCACCGGCCGACCCCCGCCGCCGAAAGCCCGCTGCAACTGCTGGTACGCGGCCCCGACCTCGTCGGCGGTTCGCAGATCGAGCTTCACGCCGCCCACATCCGTCTTGTGCACGACGTTGCCGGCAGCGATCTTGAGCACCACGGGGTAGCCCAGCTCGAGGGACGCCGCGATCGCCTCGGCGGCGCCCGTGACGACCCTCCAGGGCACGACCGGAAATCCGTAGGCTTCGAGCAGCCGAAAGACTTCTTCGGGCGCCAGTTGGTGGCGTCCCTCGCGGCGCGCGGCGCGGAGGATGCGACGGGCCGCCGCCCGATCTGCGCCGAGACGCACGATCCGCCCCCGGGGCGCGTCGCGCAGTTCCCGGTAGCGGACCATGCCCGCCAGCGCCGCCGCGGCGTCCTCCGGAAAGCTGTAGACGGGAACCCGGTGGCGCCGCAGCTCCTCCATGCCTTCCTCGGAGCGTTGCTTCCCCATGAAGACCGACAGCACGGGTTTGACATTGTCGGCCGCTTCGGCGATGGCCCGCGCCACCTCGTAGGCATCGATCATGATCGGGGAGACGAAGATCGCGATCAACGCGTCCACGTTGGGATCCGCCTTCACGCGCTCGAGCACCGCCCGGTAACGGGCCGCGTCGGCCGAAGCGATCATGTCCACGGGATTCGTCACCGACGCCTCCGGAGGCAGGACGGCCCTCAAGGCCCGCTGAGTTGCCGGCGCCAAAGGCGCGAGCTCGAGCCCGCGTCCAACACAGGCGTCGGTGCACAAGATACCCGGGCCGCCGGCGTTGGTCACGATGGCCACGCGGTTGCCCGTCGGTACGGGCTGGTTCGCCAGCGCCGTGGCGTGCACGAACAGCTCCTCCATCGTGGAGACGCGCAGCACCCCCGCCTGCTCCAGTAACGACTCCGTGGCGATATCGGGTCCCACCATGGCACCGGTATGCGAGGTGGCGGCCCGGGCACCGGCGGCGGTGCGGCCGGCCTTCACCGTGATCACGGGTTTGCGGCGCGTCACGCGGCGGGCGATCTGGATGAACTTCCTGGGGTTTCCGAAGGACTCCAGGTACATCAGGATCACGCCCACCCGAGGATCCGCCTCCCAATACTCGAGCAGGTCGTTGCCCGAAATGTCCGTCTTGTTGCCCATGGAGACGAACATCGCCACCCCCAGGGCCCGGCTCGCCGCGTCCGCCAGGATCGCCTCCCCCAGCGCCCCCGATTGCGACACGAACCCCACATTACCCGGCGCGGGCCAGGTGGCGGCGAAGGTGGCGTTGAGGCGCACGTCTGCTTCGGTGTTGATCACCCCCATGCAGTTGGGCCCCACCATGCGCATGCCGTGACGCCGCACGAGGCGCTGCAGTCTCGCCTCGAGACGCGCGCCTTCCCCGCCCGCCTCGCGAAAGCCAGCCGTGATCACCACGAGCCCGCGGACCTTCTTGCGCGCGCACTCGCGCACGACGCTCAGCACCTCGTCGCGCGGCACGACGATCACGGCCAGGTCCACCGGACCGGGGACGGCGGCTAGACGGGGATAGCAGCGCATGGAGCGCACGGAGTCAGCGGCGGGATTGACGGGGTAGACGGGCCCGCGAAACCCGTAATCGACGAGGTTCTTCAGGATCTCCCAACCGATGGCGTGCTCCCGGCGCGAGGCCCCCACGACGGCCACCGATCGCGGGCGAAAGATGGCATCGAGACTACGCGTCGCGCGCGGCAGCGGGGCCCGCCCTCTCGTTCCCTTCGCCATGGCTCACCCGGCGGGCGCCAGGCCGAGCCGCAGGCCACACTCGCGACTCCAGCTCAACAGCACCCGCCGCCATCGTAGAACCAAGTCGGCTCGGTGACCAGGATCTTTTCGCCCAGCCCCGCCAGGCGCCGGGCCGTCTTGTCGCAAACGTGGAGCGGGATGTCCCGCTGGAGAAGGTGGCCGCAGCCGTCGTCGAAGGCCTCCTCGGGACCGTAGTAGATCGCGGTACGCCCGGTGAAAATGCACGGGCCATCCTCGGGCACCGGGTCCTTGATGGCCGCGACCTCGATGCTTTCGAGCAGGATCGGGTGCCCGACTCCGTAGCGCTCCGGATCGAGCAGCCGGTAGGGTCGGCGCGAGCGCACCTCGATCGTCCCGAAGCCCGTGGCGACGAGCAACTGCACGTAGCGCTCGTAGGAAATCGCCCCCGAGAGGCACATGGCCCGCAGGCGCGCGTCCCTCCGCAGGTGCTCGGGCAGCGGGCCGGGGGCCACGGGGTCGGAGAGGACGAAACGTCCGCGAGGCCGGAGGACGCGGTAGGTCTCCGCCAGAGCGCGCCGCAGTTCCGCCTCCTCGAAGATATTGAACAGGCAGTTCTGCGCCGCGACGTCCACCGACGCCTCCGTTAGCGGCAGATCCAGGGCATCGCCGGCGCGCAGCTCGACGAAAGAGGTATCGAACCAGGGGTTGAGTCGCGCCGCCTCCTCTAGATTCGCGCGCGCCGCCTGGAGCATCTCGGGCACGGGGTCGACGCCGACGACGGCGCCGGGCCGGCGCACGAAGTAGGCGAACTGCAGCAACTCCAGGCCCCCGCCCACCCCCACGTAGGCCACGGTCGGCGAGCCCGCCAGATCGCGCGGATGGACTGTCGTGCCGCAGCCGTAATTCATGGCCAGCATCCGCTCGGGGACGACGAGCTCGGGCAGGGACCACGCGGGTTTCGTGGAACAGCAAAGCCCCTCCATCGGCCGCTCGGCGGCCCTGCGGTAGAACTCGCGTGCCGTCTCCAGGTAACCCATAGCGAAAACTCCTTTTTCTCCGGGCTGCCCCGATCCCCGAAGATAACCCACAAGGCCTCCGGGTGCATTCCCGACGCGCCTGCCCCAGCGCGCTACCCTGGTCCCCGTGAGCGGTGCCCGAGACAGGACAGACGGCCCCTCCGGGCGGATCCTCGTCGGGGTGGCGGGCTGGGACTACCCCGACTGGTACGGGATCGTCTACCCCGCGAGCGGCCGCCTCGACCGGCTGGCCTACCTCGCCCGTTACGTGGACGCTGTCGAGATCAACAGCACCTTCTACCGGCCCATCCCGCCCACGGTGGCGCAGTCCTGGCTCAGGCGCACGCGCAGCTACGAGGCCTTCCGCTTCGCGGCCAAGGTCCACCGCAGCCTGACCCACGACCGGGAAGCCCACCCGCGCGCGGCCGTCGAGCGGACGCTTCACGGACTCGAACCCCTGCGCGAGGCGGGGCGCCTGGGCGCCTTGCTCGTGCAGTTCCCCCAGAGCTTCCATCGCACCCCCGAGAACGCGGCCTACCTGGAGCGGCTGCTGGAAAGCCTCGAGGGCTGGCCCGTCGTCGTCGAGGTGCGCCACGCCTCCTGGGGCGCGCCGGAGGCGGAAAGCTGGTTCCGCGAGCGGAACGTCAGCTGGTGTGCCGTGGACCAACCGCGTGCGGGACGCTCCACGCTAAGACTGCGGCCGCGCCTCACCGGCCCGATCGGCTATGTGCGGCTCCACGGGCGCAACGCGGCGAACTGGTTCCGCCAGGACGCCGGGCGCGACGCGCGCTACGACTACCTCTACACGCTGGCCGAGCTCGAGCCCATCGCGGCGATCGTCCGCCGCCTGGCGCAACGCTGTGGCGCGGTCTACGCGATCCAGAACAACCACTTTCGCGGACAGGCGGTGGTCAACGCCTTGCAGATGAAGCATCTGCTGCAGGGCACCCGCCCGAGCGCGCCGCCGACGCTCCTCCAGGCCTATCCCGAGCTGGCCGAGCTAACCACCCCCGCCCAACCCCGGCTCTTCCGCTGACGCGCGGACGTCGTGCTCGATGCGCACCCCCCGGGCGCGCACCGATTCGATCAGCCAGTCCGCGAGCACCTGGTCGCGCGCCAGGTACTCCGGGGGATGCACGCCCGGAGCGTTCCAGCGTCCCTCGGCGAGGGCCTGGGCCACCAGGGCGCAGGGAAGACCCGTCGTACGGGCCATGGAACTGAAGCCCTCCGTGGGGTCGGTGCGATCGAACAGCTCCCAGCGGTGTTCGAGGCTTTTCCCGCCCGACCTTCCGGCGACGAACACGCGCAGCAAGGTGAACTCCTCCTCACCCGGCGCCGCGGTCCAGGCGCGCGCGAGCAGCGCCTCGGTCAGCGACCGCGGGGCGACTTCCAGCCCGCCGATACGGATCGCCTGCGTGCCGAAGAAGCCCGCCTCCCGCAGCAGCTCCATCGTCGCCGCGTGGCCGGGATAACGCAGCGTCTTCTCCTCCATGTCCTCCGCCGGCAACGTGCGCAACAGCGTGCGCAAGCCGTCCGTGAGGAACGCCTCCAGCGTGCCCACCTCCTCGCACTCCACGCGTTCCACCTCGGAAAGCGCGGGACGCACGACGATCTTGCCCCCGCGCTTGAGGCGGCAGGGGCGCACGTACTCCTCGATCACGTCGGCGGGAGAGAAGGGCGCGCGATACTCGAAGGGCCACACGCGCCGCAGGGGGAGGCCGCCGACGTGGATGCGCACGCTCGCCACCCGCTCGAGCTGGGCTGCGGAGAGGGCGGCGAAGAGGTTGGAGAGCCCCGGCGCCACGCCGCAGTCGACCACGACGACGCACCGCCGGGCGCGCGCCACCTCGTCGTCCCCCCACGGATCCTCGGGGCTGAACGCGATGTCCACGACGGCGCAAGACGCTTCGATCGCCTCGCGGCGCACCCGCGCTCCCAGCGCGCCCGGCACCGCCACGACGCTGACCTTGCCGCGAGCGGCGAATCGCGCCGCTTGCCCGCGCTCGGCGAGGTCGACGCGCTCGACCGCCACGCCCGGCAATCCCGCGACACGCTCGAGTGCGGTGGCGTCTCGATCCACCACGAGAACGCGCCCCAGGCGCGCCGCCAGCTCCCGGGCCACGAAGCAGCCCACGCGACCCGCTCCGAGGAGCACCGCCGAGCATGCCGCGCCGTTCACTCGCGTTTGCGCTCCGGCGCGCCGTCGTCGCCGTGACCGAGGGAGGGGAACAAGGCCACGAACTTGCGCGCCTCGTCGGCGAAGGCGCTGCCGGCGTAGTCGCGCAGGAGGCGGTCCAGGTACTCGGAGGCTTCCGCCTCGCGATGGTCCGCGAGCAGCGCCTGACTGATGTAGAAGTAAAGTTTGTCGCGCTCCCGGTAGTAAGGATACTCGTCGAGCACACGCTGGAAACGGGCCACGGCTGCCTTGGGCACCTTGTGCCGCAGGTAGTAGCGTCCAATAAGGAACTCGTGCTCGGCCAGGTTCGACTCGGCCAAGCGGATCATCTCCCGGGCGGCGCCGGCGTAGTACGTCTCGGGGTAGCGGCGCAGGACCTCCCGCAGGTCGTCGATCGCCACCCGGGTTTGGCTCTGGTCCCGCGAAGGATGGCGCACCTGCTTCAGCGAACACATGCCCGCCTGAAACTGGGCATAGGGCGCAAGCGGGTGGTCCCCATAGAAGGTCACGAAGTCGAGATACTTCGAGCGCGCCTCGATCAGCGATAGATCGTCGCCGCGATAGAAGGTCACGTCCGCCAGCAGCACGCGCACCAGCGGCTGCAACCACTGCCGCTGCGATTCGACGAGGAACTCGATGCGCTCCAGATAGTCGCGGGCGCGGGCGAGGTTGCGGTGCGAGAGCGCTTCCAGCGCGCGTTGGAGCAAGACCTCGTCGGTCATCAGGGCTTGCGCGGCCTGCCGGCGCTCCCGGCGGCCGGCGCAACCGGGCGCGAGCAACACGCACCCCGTCAGGGCCGCGACGCCCACCAGGGTAGCCCGACCTCTCATGCCTTCCTGCCCTCGCCTGCGCCGAGCAGCCGCTCGCGCAGCCACGCCGGGATGCGCCGCGGGCGCCCGGAGCGGTCCACGCAGGCGTGCTCCGTCGTGCCCGTGGCCAGCAGCGCACCCTCGCGCCGCACGTGGTAGCGGAAGCTCACCCGTGCACCCGCCACCGCGGCCAAGCGGGTTTCGATCACGAGCAGCTCATCATAGCGTGCTGGCGCGTAGTACACCGCCTCCGCTCGGCGCACGGGGAAATAGATGCCGTGCTTTTCCTCCAGCTCGCCGTACGGGCAGCCTCGCCCCCGCATCCACTCCGTCCGCCCCAGCTCGAACCACACGAAGAAATGCGTATGGTGCGCTACCCCCATGCGGTCCGTCTCGGGGTAGCGGACGCGGGCGCGGGTGCGGACCGGTTCGTCCGTCTCACGCTTCGCCTGCGCCACGCTCCGCCAGCTCCGCCAGGCGTTGCACGATGCGCCGCGTCGTGCCGCGAACGTCCTCGACCCCGAACACTGCGGACCCAGCCACGATCACGTCCACGCCCGTGGCCGCCACGGCGTCGAGATTCTCGAGCGTGACACCGCCGTCGATCTCGATGCGCGTCGGCAGCCCTTCCCGATCGATCCAGGCTCGCAAACGGCGCGCCTTCTCCAGCACCCCGGGGATCAGTTGCTGGCCGCCGAAGCCGGGGTTGACGGACATCAGCAGCACGAAATCCGCCGCCGGGAGGATCTCTTCCAGCGCCGCGAGGGGGGTGGCCGGATTGAGCACGACCCCGGCCTTGGCCCCCAAGGCCTGGATGGCGCGCACGGTTCGTTCGAGATGCCGCGCGGCCTCCACGTGGACGGAGACCATGTCCGCTCCGGCCTCGATGAAATGCTCGAGGTAGCGGTCCGGTTCCTCGATCATCAGATGGCAATCGACGGGCAACTGCGTCACCCGCCGCACGGCGGCCGTCACTGCCGGACCCACCGTCAGATTCGGCACGAAATGCCCGTCCATCACGTCCACGTGGATCAAGGCCGCTCCCCCAGCCTCGACCTCCGCGATCTGCTCGCCGAGCCGCGCGAAATCCGCGGACAGGATGGATGGTGCGAGCACGGCACCCACGGCTGCTCCTCCTTCGCTCTCGCCCGGAATCCTCTCAGCGGGCGAGGGTCAAGTGCACCACGTCCCTCGGCCGCACCGGGTAGCCGGGCAGGGGCCGTTGCGAGACGACGGTATCGCGCATGTGTCCCGCCCCGCGCACGTACCGAGGCGGGCTCATGCGGAAACCGCAGCCACGCAGCCAGGACTCCACCTCTCGCCGAGGGAGCCCGCGCAGGTCGGGCATCACCCAGACCCGTTCCGCGGGACCGAGCGAGACCAGCCGGTGCACCCGCTCGCCGGCCAGCGCCGGGCTGCCCGGCGCAGGGACCTGCGCCAGCACCGTCCCCTCGGGGGCATCCCAAGAATAGACAAAGCTCTCCTCGCCTGGGGAAAACCCCTGCCGCTGCAGGTGAATGCTCACGGTCCGAGAGGGCTGGCCCACGATCGGAGGCACTTCCAGGACGCGGCTTCCCAGGCTCACCACGAGCTTCACCTTGCGCCCCCGACGCACGCGGAAGCCCGGCTGCGGCTGCTGTTCCAGTACGTAGCCGCTCGGCACGGCGGCGTCGTGCCGCTGCTCCACGATCTCCACCCGCAGCCCCGCGGCAGCGGCGCGCTCGCGCGCCTGCTCGCTCGCGAGGCGTACGAGCTCCGGGACGAGGACATCGGTGGCGCGCATTTCGTAGCGCATCGCCGCATAGAAGGAGAGGATGAACACCAGGCCGCACGCGGCCCCGCCCAGGCCCGTCCACAGCAGCCCGCGCAGCAGGCGCCACCCCAGCCGCCAGCGCCGCAGTGGCTTGTTCACGTCTCGCATTATCCCGGATTGCCGCGGCCCGCGCTCGCGGCACCCCTGGGCGGCTCCCCCGTGCGCTGGAGCAGCACGGCAAAGAAACCGTCGAGCCCGCACCGATCCGGGCTCGTCCGCAGCGCCCCGTCCTCGCCGACGAACTCCCGCGCCGCCTCGGGGAGTCGCGGACGCGGATCCAGAAGGCGCCACTGGGGGTGGCGGGCGAGGAAGCCCGCGATCACCTCCTCTCCCTCTTCCGGCTCGAGCGAGCAGACCGAATAGACGAGCGTCCCGCCGGGAACGACGAGCCGCTGAGCTTGCTCCAGCATGCGGGATTGGAGGTCCGCGAGCCTCCGGACATCCTCGAGGGTTAGGCGCCAGCGGATCTCGGGGTGGCGGCGCAACGTTCCGGTTCCCGTGCAGGGAGCGTCGAGCAACACGTGGTCGAAGCCTTCCCGCAACGGCGGGCCAGCGGCAACATCTCCCAGTACAGGCAGGACGCCCTCGACGAGACCGAGACGTTCCAATCCCGCCAGCAGCCGGCCCATACGTGCTGCATGACGGTCGAGGACTACGAGGCTTCCGCCGCGGGGCAGCGCTTCGGCGAGCTGGAAGGTCTTCGTTCCGGGAGCGGCGCACAGATCCGCGACCCGGGGGCGCAGCACGCGGCCCAGCATAAGGGGGACGAGCTGCGAGGCCTCGTCCTGGATCCAGAACCAGCCCTCGGCGAACGCCGCCGTGTGCTGGGGTCGCCCTTCGACAACCCTCAGCGCCTCGGGCACGACTCGCCCAGGCTCGGTGCGCACGCCTTCGGCGCGCAAGCGCTGGGCGAGCTCCCGCGGCGTCGTGCGCTTCAGGTTGGGCCGCAGCACGCTCGGGGCGGCGCCGCTGTGCGCCTCGAGCAGGCCTCGCGTGGCCTGCCAACCCCGGCGCTCCACCTGCCGGCGCACCCACCACTCCGGGTGGGACCCTGCCCGGGCGAGCCCCGCCGTGTCTCCTTCCGGCGGTGGAGGAGGCAGCGCGTGCTGGCCGAGCTCGGCGAGCCGGCGCAGCGCCGCGTTGACCAGCCCCGAAGCCCAGCGGTGGCGGGTACCTTTGACGAGTTCCACGGCCGTGCTCACCGCCGCGAACGAAGGCACGCGCTGGAGAAACAAAATCGCGTACGCCCCCAGCCGCAACGCCCGCAGCACAGGGCTGTCGAGCGTGGGCAGGGGACGCTCGACCACCTGCTCCAGGGCTGCATCGAGCTGGCCCCGCCGACGGAGCACACCAAGGACGAGTTCCTGGACGAGTGCGACCTCGCGCGGATCGCGAAGCTTGCCGGCGTGGTGCTCGAGCAGCGGCCCGGCGAAGGCACCCTGCTCCTCGACCCGCTGAAGGATCCAGAAAGCCAGGCGCCTGGCGTCGGTCGCGATCCGCCTCTGGTGCACCGCTAGCCCGGGCCGAGCTTCTCGCCGACGCGCAGCAGCCGCCCGTTGACCGCGTCACGGGCACTCATGACACGGCGCGACTCGGGCTGCACGCGCGCGAGGCGCAGCACGGAGCCATCCCCGCACGCGACGAGCACGGCTTCGCCATCGAGCGCCAGGACCGTGCCAGGTTCCGCGCCGGGTTCGCGGTCGTCTGTGGCGCGCCCCTCCACCAGACGGCATCGCCCCCGTTCGCCCTGCGCCCAGACGCCCGGCCACGGATCGAAGCCGCGGATGCGTCCCTCGAGCAAGCGCGCCGGGAGGGTGAAATCGGAGCGGCCGTCCTCGCGCCTGAGCGCCGGAGCGTAGCTGGCATGCGCGGGGTCCTGGGGCCGGCGCTCGACCCGCCCGCGAGAGAGCTCCTCCAAGGTCCGCAGGAGTAACGCGGCTCCGGCTTCGGCCAGGCGCACCGCCAGGGCCGGGGCGTGCTCGCCGTCGCGGATCTCGACGGGCTCTTGAAGGAGAATGTCGCCCTCGTCGAGGCGCTCGCTCATCCACATCGTCGTCACACCCGTCACGCGCTCCCCGTTCGCGAGCGCCCACTGCACGGGCGCCGCCCCCCGGTAGCGGGGGAGCAAGGAGAAGTGAACGTTGATGGGCGCCACGCGCGCCGCCACGAGCACCTCCGCAGGCAAGATACGCCCGTAAGCGACCACGACGAGGATGTCGGGGGCGAGCTTTCGCAGCGGCTCCACGAGCTCGTGGCGCAGCCGCTGCGGCTGCACGACCGGCAAACCCAGCTCCCGCGCTGCCCGTTTCACGGGCGGGGGCTGCAGCTCGGCGGAACGGCCTCGGCGACGATCCGGCTGGGTGACCACGAGCGAGATCTCGTGACCGGCACGGGCCATGGCTTGCAGGGCCGGGACCGCACTTGCGGGGGTGCCGAAGAAAACCGCTTTCACCGGGCCCCCACGGCCACCCACTCGCCCGCTTCGATACGCTTGCGGATCTGCCGCTTGATCAGCTCGCGCTTGAGCGAGGAGAGGTGCCGCAGGAACACCTGCCCTTCGAGATGCTCAATCTCGTGCAGCATGACCCGCGCCAGCAGTCCCTCCCCCGTGAGAGTGAAGGGCCGACCCTCGAGATCCAGCGCCTCGACCGTGGCCCGGTAGGGACGCTCGATCTCGAGCACGATGCCCGGAAACGAAAGGCAGCCTTCCTCGCCGACTTGTTTGCCTTCCGTAGCGCGGACGATCGGGTTCACGAGCACCCGCAACTGCCCTTCTTGTTCGCCGGCGGTGGGGTCCACGACGCACACGCGCAGCGACTCGCCGACCTGGTTGGCCGCGAGGCCGACTCCGGAGGCCGCGTACATGGTGTCGACCATGTCGCGCACGAGCTGGCGGATTTCGGGGGTGATCTCCTCTACGGGCTGCGTGGACCGCAGGAGAATCGGATCCGGGTAGAGGACGATTGGGCGCAGGGGCATCGTGACTCGAAACGCGCAAACCCTTGCGGCGCTGAGGGTTGCAGAGTTCAGCCTAGCACCGCTGCGGGCGGGGGTCAAGCGCCCCACGACCGCTGTCCCCTCCGAGCGACATCCCTCGCCGCCGGAGGACAGCAACGGCGCCGATCACCGAGCCAGTGCGGGACTTTTTTGGATGGCACCCAAGCTGCTGTCAGAGGGGCGTGGGGGGGCGCGGGGCCTGCGGGCCCCGGGAGCGACGCGATGAGCAATGCAGTCGAGCGAGCGATCCTGGCCATCGTGGCCCTGTCGTGTGCGGCCGGGGTGCCGACCTGGGGAGCCCACGACGAGCCGCCCAGGGAGGAAGCGTCCTCCCGTGCCGATTTCGGGCGCGTGCTCTACGCCGAAGACGGGGTGACCCTGCTGCGCGCGCCGACCGAAGACCGGCCGGGAGCACGGGACGAGGCCACGATCAATGCTCCGGTCTTTCCAGGCGACGCACTGATCACCGATCGGCGGGCCCGCGCCGAAGTCCAGCTCGCCGGAGGGACCTTCGTGCGGCTCGACGAGCAGACGAAGCTGATCTTCCAGTCCCTACCCGACCCTTACGCGGACGTGCCAGACACGACGCTGCTCCAGCTCGAAGCGGGCGTGCTCCAGCTTTCGGTACGCCTCGCCGAATCCGAGGAGTTCCGCGTGGATACGCCTTACGCGAGTCTGTTTCTCCTCACCGATGGGGACGTGCGGGTCGAAGTGGGCCGCGAGCAGACCCAGGTGTTCTCGCGCCGGGGCGTCGTCGAAGTCGTGGGCCAGACGGATTCCGTGCTGCTGCGGGGCGGCACGCGAACGACGGTGGATGCCGGCGAGGCCCCGGAGGAGCCGCGGCCTTTCAACACCTTCGCGCGGGACGGATTCGACCGCTGGGTCGAGGCGCGTATGGAGGCTTGGGCCTACCGCGACGCGTCGATCTACGAAGACGACGACCTGGATCCGTACGACGAGCTCCCCTACGAGGTCCGGCCTTACTATCGCGAGCTGCGGCGCTACGGTCGCTGGATCTGGTACGAGCCGTACGGCTACTGCTGGTATCCGTACGGCGCGGGGCCGGGGTGGCGTCCGTACGCGGACGGTTACTGGGTTTACGGGCCGACGGGTTATTTCTGGGTCTCCTACGAGCCCTGGGGGTGGGCGCCTTACCACTACGGCCGCTGGGTATGGTTGACGGGCTACGGCTGGGCGTGGGTGCCCGGCCGCGTGTTCTCCGGGGCCTGGGTGAGCTGGGTCTGGACCGTGGATTACGTGGGCTGGTGCCCGCTCGACTATTGGAACCGCCCCGCCTTCATCTTTACGGTGCACTTCGGCTACTTCGATCCCCACGTCTGGGTCTTCGTCCCCTACCATCGCTTCCATCACCGCCACCTGCACGACCACGTCGTGCCGTTCGACCACGTGCGCGACCACGTGACACGCACGGCCGTGGTGACGCGCCCGCCCCGCGTACCGCCGGAACGGCTGGCCCAGGATCCCGAGCTGCGGCGCCGTGTCGTGGAGGACCTCTCGCAACGCAACCGGGAGACCATCCGCCCCGTCCGCGTGACGCGTCCCGACGTGGCCGAGGGACCGAGCTTCCGCGAAGACGAGCGGCGCATCGTACGCGAAGGGCGCGCGCGTCCGGCCCGGCCCGGCGTGCCGACAGGCGAGCCGGCGGAGCGTGACGAGCGCGGGCGGCCGGTGCGGCCGGATCCCGGCGGGCCCCGCACCCCCGACCGCCCCCGCAGCCTCAGCCCTCGCCCGCAGGCGCCACCCTTCGGCGGGGACTGGTCTCGGAGCGGGCAGGTGGAGCGCTCCCTGCCCGGCGAGGTTCCGAGCGACGACTCGGCCGAGCGCGGCCGGCCCGCCCGCCCCGTAGCTCGCGAGGGCCAGCCGCGCGAGCCCGACAACGCAAGCCCGGACCGCTTGGATCGCGACCGCGTCCGGGACTTCTACCGGACGATCGGGCCTTCACGCCGTAGGGAGCAGGGCGGCGACGAGGGCCGCCAGGGGGCCGGTCCGGAACCGCGACCTGCACCCCCCGCCGCAGGCCCGGGCGAGGGAAGCGGTCGCGAGCCGGCTCCGCGCCAAGACCGCGCCCAGCCGCGCAAGGAGGCCCCCTCGCGCGAGCCGGCGCGTGCTTCACCCGAGCGCGACAGCCAGCCCAAAAGTTCGGCACGCTCCAGGGGATCGGACCGCAGATCGCGAGGGAAAGACCGACAGGATTGAGTCTGCTCAGCCGCAGGGCGAGCGCCCCTCCCGCCGGATCCAAGCCAGGGCACGCGCGCGAAACGCGCCCAACAGCGCCGATCCGTCCCGCTCCAGCCGCGCATCCACGCACTCGGCCGAAAGGCCCCGGCGCTTCGCGAACTCCACCCGCGCCTCGGGGTGGAACTGGAACGTGTAGATCTCGCGCGAGAGATGCTCCAGACCGTCCACGCTCACGCCCGGCCTGCGGGCCACGACACGGTAGCCGCGGGGCGGCTCGAGCACGATCTCGCGGTGGCTGACCAGGACGCGCAATCGCCGCGGCTCGCCGAGGATCCGGCTCGGCCCGAACTCGCTCTCCTGCACGCCGACCTCCTTGCGCCCATCCGCCGAGGCGACGGCGACCGGAGCTCCCGCGAGGTACGCTACGAGCTGGTGGCCGAAGCAGATGCCGAGCAACGGGCGGTCCACCGTACCCTGCACCAGGGGACGCAGCCACGCTGCGAGTGCCTCGAGCCAGCCATGGCGCTCGTGGACCGAGGCGGCGGAGCCGAGGATCACGATCGCGTCGGCGTCGTAGCCCGTGGCAGGATGCGGCCCCAAACCCTCCAAGGCGGGCCGGAACACCCGCCACGTTCCCGGCCAGTCGCCCACGGCCTCGCGCACGCACTCGTCCTCGGCCTCGTGAACCGAAGGATCGACGACCCACAGCACGGGAGCCCGCGAGCTCACGCCCGCGCCTCCGCCCGGCTCTCGAGGGCCGCGAGCAGTGCATCATGCAAGCCCCCGCATGCGCCGTTGGACATGACGACGACGATCTCCCCCGGGGCGGCGTGTTCGGCGAGATACTGCACGATCGCGGGGATGCTTCCGAAATGGAGGGCGACCACACCGTGCCGCGCGTTCAGATCGCGACCGAGACGCTCCGGATCGAGCCGCTCTCGCTCCGGAATCTCCTCCGCGCGGTAGACCGGGGCCACGATGACGCGATCCGCCTGCGCCAGGGCATCCACGAGCGCTTCCTGAAAGACGCGGCGCCGCATGGACCACGAGCGAGGTTCCAGCACGGCCCACACGCGCCGGCCCGGAAATCGCGCCCGCACGGCGCGGAGCGTCTCGCGCACGGCCGTGGGATGGTGCGCGAAATCGTCCACGACCGTCACGCCGTCGGCTTCACCCCGGATCTCGAGCCGGCGCCGTACGCCGGTGAAGGAAGCCAGCGCCCCGGTGACGGCCCGCGCGGGAATCTCGAGCGAAGCCGCGACAGCGCTAGCGGCCAGGGCATTGCGCACGTTGTAAACCCCCGGCACCCGGAGGGCCACCGCCCCCCAATGGTCCTCCCCCCTGCGGATCGAGAACCCCACGCCCGCGGCACCCTCCCTCAGCCCCGCAGCGCGCCACAGGCCGCGCTCCAGACCGAAGCCCTCGACGGCGCACAGCGCTTCGGCGCTCACCTCGCGCGTCGTCGGGCAGTCCTCGTGGCGCACGAGCAATCCTGACTGCGGCAGGAGCCTCACGAACTGCCGGAATACGAGGCGGACGTGTTCCACGTCCCGGAAGATGTCGGCGTGATCGAACTCCACGGTGCCCAGTACAGCCGTGCGCGGCCGGTAGTGCATGAACTTGGGCCCCTTGTCGAAGAAGGCCGTGTCGTACTCGTCGCCCTCGACAACGAACGGCCCCGTGCCGAGGCGGTAGGGCCGCGGCAGATCCCGGGGGACACCCCCGATGAGAAACCCGGGATCGAGACCCCCCTGCACGAGAATCAGGGCCAGCATCGCCGTGGTCGTCGTCTTGCCATGCGTGCCGGCGACGACGATGCGGTGCCGGCCCGCCATGAACCGCTCCGCCAGCAAGCGGGCCATCGAGGTGTACGGGAGGTCCCGATCCAGAACCGCCTCCAGCTCCGGGTTGCCGCGCCGTACGGCGTTGCCGACGACGACCAGGTCCGGCGCGGGCTCGAGCTGGGCAGGGTCGAAGCCCTCGAAGACGGCGACTCCCAGCTCGCGCAGCCACACCGACGTGGGCGGGTAGAGCGAGCCGTCGGAGCCGGTGACGCGGCAGCCGCTCTCGTGGAGCAGGCCTGCCAGGGCAGCCATGCCCGTGCCGCCGATGCCGATCAGGTGGACGTGCTCTCGCGCCGAGCTCATGTGCCTGCTGCCCCGCATCCATCTTGCTGCCGCAAGTAGAGGGCCGCCATCCTCCGGGCGAGCGTGGGTCGAATCCACGACAGCCATCGGGCCCGGCGCAACCACCGCCGCAGTGTGGGCAGAGCCTCCTCGACGGCGGCCTGCCCCGCTGCGATGCAGCGGTCGGCGGCTGCGAAATCGGCCCAGTGCACATCCCCCACCGCCGGCCGAAGCACGCAATCGGCGAAGCGACAGTGCATGCGCACGAGCGCCGCGTCGCGGATGGCGGTCGCTCGCAGGATCAGGTCCATGCCGCGCGAGAGACGCTGGAGGTCGTCGAGTTCCGCCGAGATATCCACGGCAATGACGAGATCGGCTCCCATGCCGTGGGCGGTGAGGACGGGGACCTTGTCGATCCATCCCCCGTCCACGAGGGTCCGCCCCCAACCCCGTACCGGTGGCAGCAACCCCGGGATGGCGGCGCTCGCGGCGACCGCCTCGCGCAGCGGCCCCTCGCGCAACCACACCTCCTGGCCAACCTCGATATCGAGGGCGACGGCGCAGAAAGGTAACGGCATCTCCTCGATGCGCACGTCCGGCAACACCGCCCGCATCCCCTCGGCGAATCGCTCCGCCGAGACGAAGTACCCTTTGAGGGTGGACATGCCGTAGACGATGCCGCGGCGCACGAGGTTGCCTACGGAGTAGAGCAATCCCCCGCGTTTTTGCTTCGTTTCCTGGAGAAACGAGAGCCTCGTGCGCTGGAACTCTTCGCTCGCCAGAAAATCGCGGATCCGGCGCTCCACCTCGTCCACGTCGCCCGTGGCGGCATAGGCGCCCCCTACGACCGCGCCCATGCTCGTGCCCGCCACGAGGTGGACGGGAATCCCCCCGCGCTCGAGAGCCCGCAGCACACCGATATGGGCGAGCCCGCGGGCCGCCCCGCCCCCGAGCGCCAGGCCGACCCGCGCGGTCCCCGGGAGGCGCTTCACTGGAAGACCCATGTGAGCTTCTGCGTCACGGCAGTCTCGGGCAGGGGCTCCACGGCCACAACGCGCCAGCCCTCGGGACAGCTCGCCGTCGCTGCCCGTCGTTCGAGGGTCCAGCGAAGCACGATCTCCTGAAGAACCTCGACGCTGCGGGAAGCTTCGCCCTCGGGAACTTCGAGCCGTGCTACCCTGCCCGGGGGAGCCGCGGCGAAGTAGATCACAGTCCCCGGAGGAAAGCCCGAAAGGTCCATGGCGTCGTAGCCGAAGCGCACGGTCAGATCGGCGACCCACTGGCGGGCTTCCCGGCGGACCGCGCTCATCTCGTAGTAGGTCCCCTTGCCCAGAACGAACAGCTTCGCGAGCGCGATACCGTCCGGCGTCAGGGCCACGAAGCCCCTATCGCGCTGCTCCAAGTAACGCGCCGTCTCCCCCTGCGCCCACCTCGCGAACGCCTCGCGGCGTGCGCGCTCCAGCTCCGGACGGCGGTCTTCCTCGGTACCCTCCACCAGCAGGCAAAACAGGGTCGTCCAGTCCTGCTCCTGCACCGCCGTGACGAACGCGGTCACCACTTGCTCGGCCGTGGCTCGCCCGGGAAAGCAGCCGGCGAGCGCACCGAACAGGAGGCAGCCCGCGAGCCTGGAAGATCGTCGGCGAGCCACGAGAGCCTCGCTCCCGGCCAGACCCCGGTCACCGGCGCCGGGGCCCACAGGAAGCACCCATTCTAGCGGCTCGCGGGGGCTTCCCCGCAGGCGCCGAACAGGGGTAAGCTTCGGGCAAAGTTGTAGGCGCTCTGTGCTTGTTTCGAGGGTCGCCGTGCGGCGCCCCCGCGGGCCCGCCCCGCCGAACCCACGGAGGAAGGACGATGCCAAGCTCTCACCCGGGGAACTCCGGCCGCGGGCCGCTCCGGGCTGCCGCAGTGGCCTGCCTCGCCTTGGCGTGCGGCACCGGACCTCTACGGGCCCATCTCGCGGAGGAGATCCGGGTGGCGCTGCGCGAACCGCTCGAGGCGCGCCTCGAACGCCTCGCGGAGGAAAAAAAACGCGGAGGGGCGCCCCTACCGGCGGGGCGTCTTCTCCGATCGTTTCGTCCAGGTGGACGAGGACACCTACCGCGCGACGTTCCACCAGGACACGGCGCTGCCGGACAGGCTGCGGACCGAGCGCCCTTCGCTGCTCCTGCGGCGCGACCCGGCGACCGCGAGTGGAGGATCGCCCAGGAGACGGTGGAGGACACCCGCGAAGAGGTGTTCCGCGCCGTCCCGGGGGACGAGAGATTTTACCGCTTCGATCGCTTCCACTTCGCCGACGAGGGGTTCGAGGTGGTGGTGCAGGATGGCACGCTCGTGGTCGACTTCTTAGCGGGCGGGAATCGTTGCTGCTGACCGGAAACACGATCCTCCATGCCTATGAGCCGCCCGAGCATGCGGGCCCGCCGAATCGAGCCAAGCACCTGTACCTGAAGACGAAGCATCCCGAGGAGTTCGTCTTCGATGCGGATCTGGTCTACGCGACCTGTTCGCCGAACGTTTGCGAAACGATGCTGGCAGAGCTGTTCGCGGGTCTCGAGCAGACCACCGCCCAGGCGCTTCAGCCGAAGCTGGCCAAGGAGTACCGCGAGCGTCAGGAACGCTTGCAAGAACGGCGGCGGGAGCACCCGTTTGCGGGTTACAGGACCCTCGACCCATCCGATCGTCGCCGCTGCTTCTTGGCCGTGCAGCAGACCGCGGGTCGCGACAGGTGGGTTTGGCTGTCCCGCGACAACCACTTGGGTTGGGACGTGATCTTCGGCGGCGTTCGCGGCGGGATCCTCGGCTATTACTCTCGGGAGCTGCTGGCGGCAAACCCCGACCCCGTGGCACTCGAGCGGCGCGCGGAGGGCGACGAGCTGTACTACGAAGTCGAGGCCGTCCGCGGAGAGGTCGAACTGGCGCTCGAGGACAGCGAGACCATGGCCGGCGCGCTCACGTTCGTGATCCGCGCCAAACGCCGCCTCGAGTGGTTGCCGTTCTTCATCGCCCGCTTCAACCCCGGACGCGAGAAGAAAGAGCTGAAGGATCCCGACCTGCGCATTCACTCCGTGCGGCAGGAGGACGGCGGCGAGCTCACCGGGGTGCGCCTCAACGCCTACGGCGGGATCATCTATCTGGCGGCGCCGCTCGAGGCGGGCCAGCGCATCACGATCTGCGAAAACCGCAAGGCGATCTACGAGCTGACGCCTTCGTATTCGGCGGTCTCGCGCGGCGGTTGGTTGCCCTTCGTCCGTTTTGGGCACTTCATGGACAGCTTCGACCTCACCCTACGTGTGCCCTCGAGATACAGCACGCTGGGCGTGGGCGAGAAGGTGGAGGAGCGGGTCGAGGGTGGCGTACGTGTCACGCGCTGGGTCTCTCCTCAGCCCGTCAACTTCCCGACCGTCATTTTCGGCGACTACATCGAGGATTCAGCGACGGTGCAGTCAACCAAGATGGACGGGACGCCGATCCCCGTCCACATTTACGTGGACCGGGTCGCCATGGGCGATTGGGACATCCGTCCCAAACAGCTCCAGCCCCTGGCGGATCAGGCGGCCAACGCGCTCAACTTTTTCCGCGAGTACTTTCAGGTGGACTACCCGTTCAGCAAGCTCGAGCTCGTGAACGATCCGCTGGGCTTTCTCTACGGCCAGTCACCGAGCTCGATCGTTTATCTGGGGAGCGGGGCGTTCCGCGGCGAGGGGACGATGGGGGTTTTCGGGGGCGCCGGCATCACGCGCTTCATGAAGGACCTCGTGCCGCACGAGATCGCCCACCAGTGGTGGGGCAATCGCATCGCCAACGCGAACGGCCGCAACTATTGGTTCGTCGAAAGCCTCGCCGAATACTCGTCGGCGCTCTATGTGGAGGCCGCCCACGGACGCGCCGACCCCAAGCGGGGGTGGAAGGTGTATCTAAGCAAGGTGGCCGATTGGCGCGCGGAAATTCTCGAGGGGGATCTTTACGGCAGCGTGCAGGACGCCAGCGAGCTAGCCAGCGGCGGCTACCGGGCGCTCCTCTACGCCGAGGGACCCTATGCATTCCACATCCTGCGCATGACCTTCGGCACCGAGAAGTTCGACGCGTTCATGCGCGCGCTCGCCCGGTCCGTGGAGGGCAAGGAGATCGTCACCTACGACATCCAGCGTGTGGTCGAGCAAGCCTTCGGGGGCGACATGGATTGGTTTTTCAGCCAATGGATCCGCGGGGTGGGCATCCCGGAGTCCGATCTGCACTACGACGTCCAGCGTACCGAGGACGGAACGTACCCCGTGCAAGGCCGGGTGAGGCAACAGGTGGTGATCGGCGAAAGCAAGATGCCTCTGGAAGGCGCTCATTACCGTGCGGTCGTGACGGTCACCGCTGTGGGCCGGAAGAGCGGCAAGGAGTTCACGGTTCGGGTTCTGGTAGAAGGACCGGAGACACCGTTCCGCTTCAAGGTGCCGGAAGAACCTCTCGAGGTCGTGCTGAACCGTTACCACGAGGTCTTGGCGCATGACGTCGAGCTCTTGGCTTCGCGCTAGAGGCCCCGGGCTCGGGCGGAGCCCCACGACCTCCCGGTCGCCCCTACCGATCGTGCGCCCCGAGGCTATCCTGGCCTAGACACGCACGACGGGGAAGGGTGCGCGCAGGACGGCATGGTCACCAGCGGGGGCGTGGATGCGGGCCGAGCGGCGGTCCCGGAGGAAGTTCAGACGGTTCGCGAATAGGCAGGGCGAGAGCCGAGAGAAGGGAGGTAGCGGTCGAAGATCATGCACACGTTGCGCACGAAACGCTCGCCCAGCGCCGTCAGCTCGATGCGCGAGCCTTCGAGCCGCACCAGGCCGTCGGCGGCGGGCCCGCGCTCGAGCTCGCGCAACTCGGGTGCGAAGTAGCGCTCGAAATCGATCCCGAAGCGCGCTGCCACAGCCACGGAGTCGAGGCGGAAGTTGCACATCAGGGCCGTGATCACCTCGCGGCGGATTTCGTCGTCGACCGTGCGCTTGTAACCGCGCTCGAGGGGCAGCCGTCCGGCCGCCAAAGCCCGGGCGTGGACGCTGAGCTTGTGGGCGTTCTGGACGTAAGCCCCACCGACATCCCCGATGGCGGTGATCCCGAGCCCCACCATATCGGTTCCGCGCGAGACCGTGTACCCCATGAAGTTGCGTGTCAGGCGACCCTCGTAGCGTGCCCGCGCCAGCTCGTCCTCGGGCAGCGCGAAGTGGTCCATCCCGATCTGCACGTAGCCTGCCGCGAGCAGCCGCTCGCGCGCCAGCTCGAAGAGCGCGAGTTTCACGGGCGGCGGCGGGAGCTCTTCCTCGCGGATCTTCTTCTGGTGCGCCCGGATCCATGGCACGTGGGCATAGGAATACAGCGCCAGGCGGTCGGGACGCATCTCGACGATGCGGTCCAAGGTGGTTGCAAAACGAGCGGGCGTCTGGCGGGGCAGCCCGTAGATGAGATCCACGTTCACCGACGCGAACCCCAACGCGCGGCACCGGTTGTAGACCGCTTGCGTCATCGCCAGCGGCTGATGGCGGTGAACCGCCGCTTGCACATCGGAATCGAAGTCCTGCACGCCGAGGGAGACCCGATTGAACCGCATCCGCCGCAGCGCTTCCAGGCGTTCCGGCGTGGAGGTGCGGGGATCGAGCTCCACCGCGACCTCGGCGTCCTCCGCGAGCACGAAGTGCGCGAGGACGGCGCGCTGCAGCCGCTCCATCTGCGATGGCGCGAGGTAGGTCGGGGTGCCGCCGCCCCAGTGGTATTGCGAAAGGCGGCGCCGCTCGCCGAGGGCCTCGGCGAGCAAGGCGGTTTCGCGCTCGAGCCTCTCCAAGTAGGCGTCGATCGTCTCCCGGTGATCCGTGACGATGGCATTGCATCCGCAGAACCAGCAGCGTTGCTCGCAAAAGGGCAGGTGGACGTACAACGAGAGCGGCTCGGACTTCCGCTGCGAGGCGGCCGCCAGGCAGACCCGGTAGTCCGCTTCGCCGAAGCCCGTCGTGAACAGCGTCGCCGGGGGGTAGGACGTGTAGCGCGGTCCGGGAACGTCGTACTTGCAGACCAATGCGGCCGGTACGCGAGGCGATGGCAACCGAGCCCCGGCGGGAACTGCCCCCTCCTCGGAACGTTTCATTGCGGCCTTCCCTCCGTGCAGGCCTCGTGCCGGCCGCCTGGCGCGCCGGCGCGGGCCCACGGACCGGATCGGCAACGGCCAGGCAGCGTCGCCCCTCGAAACCCCGAGAAATATCCCCCTTTGGGTGCGAAAAAACCCGCACTTCCTCGCGCGTCTGGCCCGTATCCTACCGCCGTCCCGCGCGCAAGGGGGCCGGGAGGTCGAGGGAAGCCATGGCGGGAACCCCACGGATCAAGATCGAGGACATCCATGTCAAGCTCGAGTGCGCCAACCGCAGCGGCAGCGTGAAAGACCGGATCGCGGACTTCATGCTCAGGGAGGCTCGCCGCCGCGGCGAGCTGCGCCCCGGCGACACCGTCGTCGAGGCCACCTCCGGCAACACCGGCATCGCCCTCGCTCGGGCGGGGCGCGAGCTCGGCCACCGGGTGCGGATCTACATGCCCGAGCACATGAGCGCAGAACGGCGGCGCTTGATGGAGTTCTGGGGTGCCGAGGTGATCCTCACGCCTCGGGAAGAGAGCTTTCCGGGTGCCATCGCCCGGCGCGATCGCTTCCGCGGGCGCCCCGGGTTCTACGTCCCCGATCAGTTCGGCAACCCGGACAACGTGCGCTGCCACCGCGTGCGGACGGGAAGGGAACTCGTCCGGCAATTGCAGGAGACGGACACTCGAGCGTTGGACGCGTTCGTCGCGGGCGTAGGGACAGGGGGCACGCTCATGGGCGTCGGGCAGGCTTTGCGCGAGCGATGGCCGGCGGTGCGCCTCGTCGCCGTCGAACCGGCCGAGTCCGCCGTGATGAGCGGAGGCGCGCCCGGCGAGCACGGCATCCAGGGCATCGGCGACGGTTTCATCCCCGACCTCGTGGATTTGTCCGCCGTGACCGAAGTGGCCACGGTCAGCACCGCGGAGGCTTGCGCGACGGCACGGGAGATTCTGGAGCGGCACGGGTACTGCGTGGGTATCAGCTCCGGGGCGAACTTCGCCGTCGCACGCCGCCTGCGAGACGAGGGCCTGATCGTGGCCACGCTGTGGCCGGATTGCTCCGACCGCTACGTGTCCCTAGGCCTCGCTCCGCCTTCGCCCCGAGCCTCCCGCTGCCCACGAGCTGCTCGCTGCGCCGCCCGCGCAACGGGGGCCGCAGGCGCGGCTTTTTGATCCCCCCGGGCCAGGGCAGAACCGGTCCCGTGGGTGGAGGCCATGACCCAGGGCGAACCCACCGTGCCGCCGTAGGCCGGGCTCACGATCCGGCCCTGGCCCGCGCGCGGTAGAGATCGGCGCACTGGATGCACACTCCGGCGTCCGGCGTCCATTCCGGAAAATCCGCTCGGATCGCGCGTAGCGCCTCGTGGGTCAGCAGCGCTCCTCCCTCCAGCCGGACGTAGGGAAAGCGGCAAAGGGGACAGACCGCCGACCGCGCCAGCGGTGCCGCCCCGGCCGCCGCTTCCATCAGCGTCGCCTGGTCCGGCCGCCGCCCGCGGAACCAGCGGGCGAACGCTTCCTCCACGCGCGGCCCGAGCTCGGGGAACAGGCGGCGGAACTCCTCGAGCCGCCGCGCCTCGATCTCCCCGGGAAGCCTCCCTTCGCGCACAAGCCTTCCGTCGATCGTCAGATCCCACAAGATGCGAAACCGTTCGTGCATCTGGCGGCGCGCGGCGGGCGAGCCCCCGAAGTCCGCGCTGCGATCGTAAGCGAACGCCGGGTCGAGCATGTCGTCCACGTGGCAGAGCTCGTGATCCAGAAAAGCCCTGAAGCGCGGTCCGTCCGCCACCGTCTCCGGCCGGACGCGCAGCATCAAAACCGGAGTTGCGGGGCCGCGCGGACGCTGCGGGTCGCGCAGATCCGCCTCCTCCTCTGCCGAGCGCGTGGCCCGCAACACCAGAGCGTGACGCAGGCGCTCGTGAACGTGGCGGTAGCGGCCGATCGTGTCGAACAGCGGCGAGGCGAGCCCCAGCCGCTCGAACCACTCCCGGTGGAAGCGCTCGAAAGCGGCCTCGCGTTCTTCGTCATCCCCCTGGCGCGTGTAGAGCCGATTCCTTGCCTCCCGGAACCGCAGCCGCTGCAGCGGATGCATCCTCCCCTCGGCGGCCAGGACCGCGTCTTCCACCAGGCGCGCCTCGAAGCGGATGCGAAGGGTGGAGCTGGCCCTCACGGTTCGCTCGCGCTGCGTATCTGGAGCAGGGCGCCTGCACCCCCGGGCTCCGCGGCCGGCTCGCTGGCACCGCAGGCGGCGGGCAGCTCCGGCTCGGGCGGCCGCAGCGCGAGGCTGCGCGGCGCGGGACGCAGGCCAAGCCTCCGGCACTCGCTGCGCACCATCGCCCGGAGAAGCCGCGCCACCTGGCCGTAGAAACCCCGGCGATCTTCGCCCTCGAGCCGCGCCGCGACCGCCGGCCCGCAGGCGGCGAGGGATTCCTTCAAGAAACCTCGCAGGGCCCCGGCAGCCGCGGCTTGCCCCTCGGCGCCCTCACGCTCCAGGGCGTACGCTTCCCGCAGCGAGAGGAAAGCGAGAAACTCGCACTGCACCGCCAGGTGGTCCGCGCGTTCGCGCCTTCCTCTCGCTCGAGTCAAGCCGAACGCCCGATACCACCCCTCGAGATCCGCAAGCTGATGCGAGGGCTGGAACAGCGGGCCCCCGACGTACTCGCTCGTGTAGAGACATACTCCCCCGCGCACGGAGTGTCCGAACAGCCGCGCGCGGACCTCTTCGAGAGCCGCCGGCGGCGCCGGGGGTGCCGGAGGCAATCCCAGGCGCTGCACCGCCCGCGCCAGGGCCCGGCGATGGGCCTCGTCACCCGCGAGCGCCCGCAAATCCCCCGGCTCGCCGAGGGCCGCCGCCAAGAAACGCCACACCACCGCGCGGGCGAGGGTCTCCTCGACCCTCGCGCGGGGAGCGCCGCCGACGCTCTCAGATCGAGTTGGCATGCGTTGCCGGCCTCACGACGACCGGTTCTTCGACCGTCGTGCGAAACAGCTCCTGCCCGTCCCGGCCGTAAGCGATGACGGTGTCGTTGTACAGGGTGAAGGGTTGGCCGTGGAGCTCACCCTCGTAGACCTTGGGGCCCTCGACCAGCTCGTAGCGGTAGATGACGCGATTGGAGCGCCGGAAGAGCTGCAGCACGGCGAGCAGTTCCCGGTCCGGATGCATGTAGCGCTCGATCGCCCCGTCCACGCCCGGGCCGAACATCTGCCGCAGGTAGTCCCGCGGCACCCAGCGCGGCGGGATATAGAACCCGTTGGGAGACGTGCCGAACTGCGGGTAAAGGGGCAGCGCGACCTTCGCGACGTGGACCAGGTAGTAAAGGGGATTGTAGCGGTCTTCCCGCCACGTGCCGTCCTCGTTGAGGCGCACGAAGCCCTGCAGGCGCATCTGCCCGATGCAGGCCGCCATGCAGCGCGTCTCCATGGGCTGGCCGTCGCTCTCCGGGTCGCGTCCTTCCAGCCGGGGGTAGCAGGCGATGCACTTCTCCGAAACCCGGGTGTTACCGCGGTACATGACTTTCTTGTAGGGGCAAGCTTCGACGCACTTGCGGTAACCGCGGCATTCCTTCTGATCGAGGAGAACGACGCCATCTTCGGGGCGCTTGTAAATGGCCTGGCGCGGGCAAGCGGCGAGACACGCGGGGTAGGTGCAGTGGTTGCAGATGCGCGCCAGGTAGAAGAACCAGGTCCTGTGGACCGGGAGCTCGGCGCCGCTCGACAACTTCCCCGGGGCTCCGGGCTCGCCCCAAGGGTTGTCCTCGTAGAGGTTCGGGTAGAGCCATTCCTCGTCGGTGGGCAGATAACCGAGCACGCGCGAGCTCGGGGGTTCGAGCGCGGTCTTGGCCTCGAAAATCGTGATGCCCTCGAACCTCCCGTAGGGAGCGCGGGGATCGTCAGCCGGCGCGCTTCCCCACACCTGGCCCTCCGGGTTCGCGCGGTGGAGAAGTTCCAGGATCTTGACATCCCAGAACTGCGGGTAGCCGCCGTAGGGTTTCGTCTCCACGTTGGCCCACCACATGTGCTCCTGACCCTTGCTGAACGTCCAGGTGGACTTGCAAGCCATCGTGCACGTCTGACACGCGAGACAGCGGTTGATATTGAAGACGAAGGCGAACTGCCACTCGGGGTAGCGTCCCTCGAACGGGTAGTCCATCTCGCGGCCGAGCTGCCAGTTGTAGACCCGCGCCATCGCTCACTCCCGACGCGGCCAGAGCCGCGGCGACTCCGGCGGCACCGCCTGGTCCTCGACGCGCACCCTCATCGCGCGCCAGGGGCCCACCGCGCGGGCGACGATTTCCCGCAGGCGTTCCTCCCCCAGCACTCGCCACGCCAGGTGCGGTCCCCCGTAGAACGGATGACGAAAGATCCGCAGGACCCGCGCCTCGTCGAAACCGATCTGCGCTAGCTCCTCGGCGAAGGCTTCCGCCATCGCTTCCACGTCCCTCGCTTCGCAGGGCACGGCGTGACCCACGCGCATCATGGGGTCGGCCGGACCCGCGGTGCGGCGCCGCATCTCACCACTCCGAGAGGCGGGTCAACTCGCCCGCCAAGTAACGCTTCATCGTTTCGTTCTCGTGGGCCGGCGTGAAGCCCGTGAGCACGATGAACCACGGTCCCTTCCCCCCGCGCCCCCCGTCCTCGGCCTTGGTGATGCGCACGAGGGTCTCCTTGGGCACGGTGTTGAGGGCGTGGTTGTCCGCCTCGCCGCCGAAGAGAAATCCCATGGTGGCCTTCTGCTTGTGGAACAGGGAGTCCGTCTGGTGCATCGGCATGTGCCAGTTGCGCGTGACGGACTGCTGCGAGCCGTAGCGGATGTTGGCCTGGTAGCCCGTGTTCGCCGAGAGCGCCCGGCCGTCGGGGCGCGTCTCGTGGGCGCGCACCGATCGCTCCGTGGCGATGAAGGGGGCGTGCTTCATCATCACGATGTTGTAGGGATACGCGTGGTTGTACTTGACACGCAGCATGCAACGCGACACCCGGTAGAAGAACTCCTTGGGGTTCGCCCCGATGTAGGGCCGGTCGGCAGGGTTCGCGTCCACGTAGACGTAGTCGCCGTCCTCGATGCCGAGGTCTTGCGCCGCCTGGGGGTTGATGTGGAGCTGGTGCTCTCCCACCGTGGGGGCCCGCTTGTCGAGCCGGTAGGGATCGCCGAAGTTCGAGTCGAACAGCATGTGCCAGTCCACGTTGGACCAGGAGCTGTGCACGCGGTGGCGCGTTTTCGGCGTCAGGCAGTAGAAGCGCAACCCCCGCTCCCACAGAGGGTTGCGCGTTTTCTGGACCTCCCGCCACGGCAGCTTGACATTGCGCACCGTACGCAGATCCCAGTGCTCCGCGTCCGGCGGGATGCCGTAGTCGTCGGGCCGAACGTAGGGGTTGGAACTGACGATCACGTTGGGCAGGTAGGGCGTCGCCTCGGGGCCCTCGCGGTGGACGACGAAGTTCTCGCCGTACTCGATCGCCTCGGGCACGTCCGCGTAGGCCTGGAGCCGCCCCGTCTCCGTGTAGAAAGGCTCGTCGGCGTGCACCTGCTCGTAGAACGGAATGCGGGGGTAGGTGCGGAAGTTCATCAGCGCGCCGCCAGGTGGGCCGTACTTGCCGGCCATGATTTCCTCCAGGCGGTAGCCGACGGTGGTGGTGCAGGAGTCGAGCAGGCGCTGGAGGTAGACCTCCCTCTTGCCCTCCAGCTCGAACTTGAAATAGTCCGCGAAACGGCGGTCTCCCGTGCGCTCCGCGAGCGCCCCGGCGATGCCGGCGATGATCGCGAGATCGTCCTTGCTGTCGAACACGGGCGGGATGCCGCCCTTCCAAATTTGCAGGAACGGGTTCGAGCAACTCGCCGTGACCTCGAGACCCTCGAACTCCAGCCAAGAATTGGCCGGGAGCGCAAGGTCCGCGTACTCGATCGATGCCGTCATCTGCACGTCGAACGAGACGATCATCTCGATCTTGGGATGGACGTTCTTGATCATCTCGTAGACCCACTTGGCGTTGTTGATGAGGTTCACGTTGTTGAACAGGATCGCCTTCGTGGGCGTGGGCATGTGGGTGCGCCCGGTGAAGACCTTCCGGCCGTACTTGGGGGTTTCCACGATGAGCGCCTGGTCGCCGTGGTTCCAGTAAGCCGGTTCCTCGTCCCGAGCGTAGGGCCGCACGGGAACGTCCTTCCCGTGAGCCGCGGGGTCCAGGTTGGGGTGGAAGGGGTCCTCCGCCACCCAGCCCTTGAATCCCGGACCGGTCCAAGGCGACCCCTGGAACAGCGCCGCCTTGTAGTTGCCGGCCCAGGTATGGCAGCCCGCGCCCGGTTTTCCGATGTTTCCGGTAAGCATCAGCGGGAGATACGCCGCGCGGTTCATCTCGGTGGCGTGGAACCAGTGGTTGATCCCCTCGCCCTGATGGATGGCGACGGGGCGGATCGTCGCGATGTCCTGAGCCAGGCGCTCCACGAGCTTTCGCGGCGCCTGCGTGATCTCGCACACGGTCTCGAGGTCGTAGTCGCGCAGGTGGATCTCGTAAAGGCTCCACAAGGTCATCGCCTCGACCTGCGAGCCGTCCACGAGCTTCACGCGGAACTTCCCCGCGAGAGCCGGCCGGATACCCCGGGCCAGCATCCGCTGGCCCACGTCGTCCCGCGTGACGGCGCGCGGCCCCTGAGCCTCGTCGTCCCAAACGACGAAATCGCCGATCCTCTCGTGCTGTTCCGGCGTGAGACCCTGGATTCGGTAGGACGGACCCTCGGGATCGAGGCTCGAACGATAGTCCGGGAATACCTCGCGCGCCCGCAGGCGCCGGAGGGTGTCGGTGCGCACGAGCAGCGGGAAGTCCGTGTAGCGCTTGACGAACTCCGCGTCGTACCAACCGCGCTCCATCAAGAGGCGCGCGATCCCGAGCCACAGCGCCGCGTCCGTCGCGGGACGGATGGGAATCCAGTAATCCGCCTTCGTCGCCGGCGGTCCGTACTCGGGCGTGATGACCACGACCTTCCCGCCCCGCTCCATGCACTCGATGAACCAATGGGAGTCCGGGAGCTTGTTCTCCACGAGGTTTTTCCCGTCCATGATGATGAGCTTGGAGAAGCGGAGATCATTGAAATCGCAATCGGAAGTTTGCAAACCATGCACCCAGGGATGGCCCGGCGCTTGATCCCCGTGCCAGGTGTAGTTCGACCAGTTGCGGCCACCTTTGGCTTGGTCGGGGCCGACCCCGCGGACATGGGCATCGAGCAGCGCCAGCGCGTTCGACAGCCGGTACATGCCGTACTTGCCCAGCACGCCCAGCAGACCCATGCCTCCGCGAAGCTTGATCGTCCGCGTGCCCGCGCCTTCGGTGGCCTCGACCATCTCCGGCTGATAGCCCTCGGCGAGCAAGCGGCGCTTGCCGTCCTCGCCGCTGTAACGCCGCGCAATCGCCTCGAGGGCGCCCGCGATGAACCGGAACGCGTCCTCCCAGGTGATCTGCACGAACTCGTCGTCGCCCCGGGCGTCGAACTTGAACTCGTGCCGCCGCTCGGGCGTGAGCTCCGGATAGCCCGCCTCCGCCCAGGCGCGCCATCCGCGACGCACGATGGGGTGCCGCAGCCGGTAGGGTCCGTAGATCACGCGCTGGAACGTGTACCCCTTGGCGCACTGGCGGGGGTTCCAGTTCGGCGTGGCCCGGTTGCCGTAAAGATCCGCGTAGGTCTGGTAGTCGTAGGTCGAGCCGCAGCGCACGACGATGCCGTTGCGCACATAGGCACGCACGCGGCAGGCGTGGGTGTCGTTGGGGGAGCAGACCCAATCGAAAAAGCTATCGTAGCGGTACTGGTCCCTGTAGATCTGCTCCCAATCGCGCTCCACCCTACGCGCGAGGGGGTTCGTGTCGTACGCCGCGAGGTAGCTCCAGCAAGGCTTCCAGTGCGCGAGGGCGACCGCGCCGGCCGAGCCCGCTCCCAGCGCCTTCAGGAAAAGACGCCGGTCCATCGAGTTGTTTTCGGCGTTCGCCTGCCGCCTTTTGCCCATCGTCTTTCCCTTCCCCGTGCGCCTCACGGCTCGATGAACAGTTCCTGCCAAATCGTGACGGATTTCTTGCCGTCCCGATCCCCTGCGCTCCCGTCCCACACGGCAAAGGCGACGGAAAGCGTGGCGCCTGGGCGGAGCCACGCTGCATCAGGATGCGTCTCGTCGAAGCGACGCCGCATCACAACCTGATAGGAGGAGAACTTGTAGGTGCCCGTGGCCTCGACGCTCCCATCGATCGCCGGACGAGCGCGCAAGGTGCCGAACCCTTCCGCCTCGAGATGCTCCACGGGCGTCTGGCGCGTGGGATCGGCCACGATGTTGCCCGCCCCCCAGCCCGTGATGAAGACGGGATCCGAGTCCAGAGTCAGCGCGTGGCGCATCGGTTGCTCCAGGGGCGAGCGCTGGAGGCTCGGATAGGAGTCGATGCCGAGGTTGGGATACACGAGCTCCAGATCCTGGAACGCCGCCTGGATGTCCGCCTGCCGCTCCGCCTTCCACATCCAGATCGCCACGGCCTGCCCGCGCTCCCCCATCCCGAAGAACGGCGGGTCGGAACTCCCGCTGAGTTCGACCGCCACGGCATCGCGGAAGTCCTGGGGGCGCATCGCGGTGTGGTCGTGCGTGGCATCCGCCCACTGGAGCAGCATCGCCAGCTCCCGCCCGTCGTGGACGGCCTTGACCGTGAGCAGCTCGGGCCTGCCGGGGCGCCACCACAGCGGCATCAGGTGCAGCTCCACCGGCTCGACCGTGCGCCACTCCCCGGCGTCGGGGTGGAGCGGAAGCGTGCCCACCCGCTGCGCCACGATGCGGTAGCGCTTCATCTCCACTTTGTCGCGCTGCCGCGGGCTCGAGAGCGAAAGCACGTAGCCCGTCAGCGCCCATGCATCGTCGCCGTAGATGTAGGGATTGGTAGGCATGGGCGAGCCGGGAAGGCCGAGAACGATCCGCTTGTAAACCTCCTCGGGTGTCGGCAGCCCCTTGAACACGCCCGCCGTGAGATCCCGCGGACGCGTGGGATAGCCCTGGCTGTCGAACTGAACCTGCGCGCCGTCGCCCTTGGCGGTCTGGCCGTGGCACGAAGCGCAGTTCTGCTGGAAGAGCGCCCGACCACGCTCGCGGAGCGCCTCTGCCGGCGCCTTCGGCTCCGGCGGGATGCGCAACGGCCCTGCACCCATCTCGCCCGGCCCGGGAGGATCGCGGGGTTCGGAGAACTCGAGGGGACGTTGCGAGAAGCGCTTGAGGTAGTGCACCAGAGCCCAGCGCGTCCGTTCCGGTAGATGCCCCCAGGCGGGCATGGCCGAGCCGGGCATCCCGCGCGAGATCGTCCGGTAGAGGTCCTCGTCGGTGGGTACCCCGTCCCACGTGGAAATCAGGCGGAATTCACCGCGGGTGAAATCCCGGGGCTTGGGATACAGCAGGTAGGCCGCCTCGCCCTCGCCGTCGCCGGCCAGGCCGTGGCAGGGGACACAGTGTCTCTCGTACACGCTCTTTCCGTGGTCGAGGAGCTCGGGCGTCGGCTCGACGCGTTCCGTCGGTTCCAAAGAGAACTCGGCGACCGCGGGCGGAGCGGGCGCCGCCGCACCGCCGAGACCGAAGCACAACAGGCACCCCAGTCCCGCCCAGGCGGCGCGGGTGCCCTTCCCTCGCGCCCGACGCTTCCACGCGAACTCGTTCTCGGCGACCACGGCCCCCTCCGCTGGCAGCCCGCCATCTGCTGCGGCTACCGTGTACCACGTCAGCCGACTTCCGGTGAATAGGGGGCAAGAGAGAAAAAAGAGCGGAGTTCTCCGCCTTCGGCGGCCGCGAGGGCTTCGAGCGCGCGCTCGGGACCGCGGCCCTGCGCCGAAGCGGGCCTCGCCGCAGCCAGCGCCAGGCTCGGGCTTTACCGCACGAGACCCCGACCGAGCCGCTCCATTCCGGCACCGACCTGCGGCGCGCGCGGGGCGCCCGGCCAACAGGCGCCCCGCGTGCTCCCGAACGCTTCAGGGCACGAAGCGCGAGAAGACGTAGTCCGTCGAGGACGCGCCATTGGCGTGGCACGCGAAGCAGCTCGCCCCGCCATCGGTGACGAGCGGCGCACCCGACGGATCCCACGCCTGGAACGCCCAGCCCCCGGTGTTCTTGTAGCGGCGCGAGTCCTTGAGCATCACGGCGGTGACCTTCTTGCCCGCGGCCTGGTACGCGCCGCCTGCATTCTCCACATCGTAGAGAACGAAAACGAGAGCGCTCCCATCCGGGTAGGGTCCACCCGCCTTCGTCCCGGCGAGAGCCTTTTCGTTGGCATAGACATGGTGCATGCCCCCGAAGGCATTGAAGAGCGGGTGCGCCTCGTCGAAGATGACCATGGACTTGACGTGCGTCCACTCCCGGTAGTCCGGGAGCTTCACGTCGGGGTCGGGCCCGCCCTCCTGCGCCAGGGCGGCGAGGGCGAGCAGGCCCGCGACCGCCATCGCCGCGCTGTAGAAGCCAAGGGCTATCGTTTTCGTGGATCGCGCCATATCGACCGTCCCTCCTTTCTCGTTCGCCGACGAGCGCGCCAAGCTCGCAGACGCCGAGAGGGTAGCGCAGGCGAAAAAGGCTGAAAAGTACGCACCTTTTGGTAAGCACCGCGTGGTAAGCTAGCGGCGCCCTGGAGGGGCGGCCGGCAGGTCGGCCGCCGCCAGGTCGCCCGGGGGGCTGATCCGCGCGGCAGCGCGCGAGCGTGGGGAGGCGCACGACCGAGGGCAGGCGGCGCACGTCATGACCCAGTCCCCCAACCGCGATCTGGAGATGCTGGCCGATGTGCTCGGCTGCAAGTGGATGATCCAGGTCCTCCAGCAGCTCCAGCAGGGTCCCCGGCGGCCCAGTCACATCCGGCGGGCCGTAGCGGGCATCAGCGAGAAGGTCCTCACCCAACGGTTGCGGCACCTGGAGCAGGCGGGGCTGATCCAGCGGCACGACTACGGGGTATTCCCGCGCCGCGTGGAATACCGTTTGACGGCGCGCGGCGAGGAACTCCGCCCGCTCCTCGATGCGATCCGCGAGTTCTGCGAGCGCGGGGCGCGCCGCCGGCGGGCTTCGGGGAACCGGCGTTGAGCGACACGCCGTCGGCAGCGATGCATGAGCGGCCCCTGCGAGTCGCCATCGTCGGCTCGGGTCCGGCAGGTTTCTACTTCGCCGAACAGCTCTTGAAACAGCCGGAGATGCCCATCGAAGTGGATATGTTCGAGCGCCTGCCGGCGCCCTATGGGCTGGTGCGTTACGGTGTGGCGCCCGATCACGAGAAGATCCGCAACGTCATCCGGGTCTACGAGAAGATCGCGAACGACCGCCGCTTCCGTTTTTTCGGCAACGTCGCCTACGGGCGCCATCTCGACCTCGACGCATTGCGGCGTCATTACCACGCGATCTGCTTCGCCACCGGGGCGCAGAGCGATCGGCGCATGGGCATACCCGGGGAAGATCTCCAGGGCTCCTACGCCGCCACGGAGTTCGTCGCCTGGTACAACGGCCATCCGGACTTCCGCGACCGCGCGTTCGACCTGTCGGTGGAGCGGGTGGCCGTCGTGGGGGTGGGCAACGTGGCCGTGGACGTGGCGCGCATCCTGTGCCGCACGCCGGAGGAGCTGGCGACGACCGACATCGCCGACGCGGCCCTCGCGGCTCTGCGCCGCAGCCGCGTGCGGGAGGTCTACATGCTCGGGCGCCGCGGCCCCGCGCAGGCCGCCTTCACCAGCCCCGAGATCCGCGAACTGGGCGAGCTTCCGGGAGCGGACCTCATCCTCCGCCCCGAGGAAGTGGAACTCGATCCGGTGAGCCGGGCCTGGATCGAAAAGCACGGGGACCGACTGTCGCAAGAAAAGGTCCGCATCCTGCAAGAGCTCGGGCGCCGGCCTCCGGCCGGTAAACCGCGCCGGCTCGTGCTGCGCTTTCTCGTTTCTCCCCTCGAGATCTACGGCGACGACCGCGATCGTGTCCGGGCCATGCGGCTCGCGCGCAACCGCCTCGTGGAGGTCGAGGGCGGGCGCATCGTCGCGCAGCCCACGGGCGAGTACGAGGAACTGCAGGTGGGGATGGTGCTGCGTTCGGTGGGCTACCGCGGCGTCCCGCTGCCGGGCGTTCCCTTCGACGAGCGCCGCGCGGTCGTCCCCAACGAACGGGGGCGAGTCCTCGATCCCACAAGCGGCCAACCCGTTCCCGGCCTCTACGTGACGGGCTGGATCAAGCGCGGGCCGACCGGCGTGATCGGGACGAACAAACCCGACGCGGCCGAGACCGCCGGGGCACTGCTCGCAGACGCCCGCGCGGGCCGCCTGCCCTCGCCCCCCGAGCCCGACGCTGCGGCCGTGGAACGCTGCGTGCGCGAGCGCCAGCGGCGCCCGGTCACGTTCCAAGACTGGAAGCGGCTCGACGCGCTGGAGCGGGCGCGCGGCCGTTCCCAGGGCCGGCCCCGTGCGAAGCTGACGTCCTGGACCGAGTTCCTCGAAGCGCTCGAGGGCGAGCCCGCTTAGCCTTTTCGACCGCGCTGGCGGGCCATCCGGGCCAAGAGCACCCTCTCGGTCGTCCCCAGGCCACCGCTCCCCTCGCCGCGATCGCGGCCAGGGCGCGGCCGCCGCCAACGGATCCAGACCACCAATCCAGCCACCGAAAGAAGGGGAAGCAGGCCAAGGAGAGCTGCCGTGGCGAGGTAGGCGCTCGTCGCCGAACCCGAAGCTGGGAAGCATCCCGGGCATGCCTCAACCGCGCGGGATCCGGCGACAGTTGCGTGGGCGATCAGCCAGCCGCGAAGCGCACGCCGCGGAAGGCTCGAGCGGGCAGCCATCGCTTACACCAGATAGACGAGTACGTAAAGCACCGGCCAGAGGCCGACGACGAAGAGCCAGTAGAGCTCGCACAGGCGCAACCCGACATCGCGCCCCGGCGCGTAAGCGCCGCCTCGCGCGCGGGCGAGCGTCACGACAAGCCCCACGGAACCCCCGAGGACATGCAGCGCGTGGGCCCCGATCAAGGTGTAGAAGGTGGCGCCGTAAAGGCTGGAGGTCATCGTCAGGCCGTAGCCTACGAGGCGCAGCCACTCGCGACCTTGGACGAGCAGGAACACCCATCCCAAAAGGGAACCGGTCGCGAGGGCAGCCACCGTGCCCGGCGCGCCCTGGCGCCGGCGCGCCACAGCCACGAGCGCACCGCTCGCGAGAAGTGCGAGCGTGTTGAGCGCGGTCAAACCCACAGGCAGCCGGGGCTGCCCCGGAGGAGGCCAGGGATCGAGCTGGCCTGCCCGCAACACCAGGTAGGCGCTGACGAGCCCCGCGAAGAACATGGCCTCGGTGAGCACGAACAGGACCATGCCGAGCAGCGGGCTCGGCACGAGGGCCGACGCGCCTTCGCGACGTCCGACGACGGCCTCAGTCGCCGTAGACATAGACGATGTCCGGCACGAGGCCGAGGATCACGATGACGACGAGCGCAAGACCGCCGTAGAGCACGATGCGCACGAGACGGGGCTCCTGCCCGACGTGCATGAAGTAGACCGCCACGAGCAGGGCCTTGAGGGCTGCCACGCCGAAAACGAGCACCGCCCCCAGCACACGACGGCCCAGCGTGGTGGCCACAATCCCCACGACGAGCAGCGCCACGAGGACGGCCCACACCGCGACGTAGTGCGGATGATGCCGCCCCCCCTCCGATGCCGTTTCCCGCGCCATTTCCGCCTCCCTCCGCCGCCCGAACCCTCAAGAGCCCGAGGCGATGTAGAGCAGCGGAAAAAGAAAGATCCAGACGATGTCCACGAAGTGCCAGTAAAGCCCGACGTACTCCACGCGCTGCAGGGCCTCCCGCCGGCGCACGGCGGCCATCACGACGAGAATGGCGACGATGCCCGCCAGGACGTGCAGGGCATGAAGCCCGGTCATGGCGTAATAGAACGACCAGAATAGGTTCCGGGTCGGCGTGTAGCCCTCGGCGATCTCTCCCCGGTACTCGAAGGTCTTGATCGCGAGGAAGAGCGTTCCCAGCGCCGCCGTCGCGCCGAGCTGGATTAGGGCTCGTTGCGGCCGGCCGCGATCGACGCAGGCATAGGCCTGGACCATGGTCAGGCTGCTCGTGAGCAGCACGAACGTGTTGAGGGCGCCGATGGCGAGCTGGGTGTGCGCGGCTTCGACGGCCCACTCCGGGTGATGCAAGCGCAGGAGGATATAACAGGCGACGAGGCCGCCGAAGATGACGATCTCTCCTCCGAGGAACCACCAGACTCCGAGTCGCCCGGTGGGAATGCCCGTGGCGAGTTCGCTGCGCGCGGCCATGGTCACCTCGCGGGCTCCGGCGCGTGCTGCGGCAACCAGTCCTCCGCCGTGTCGGGCCGGCTGTACTCGTAGGGACCCCGGTACACGCGGACCGGCTCGGGGAAGTTCCCGTG
Organism: Acidobacteriota bacterium; assembly: GCA_037447115.1. Classification (GTDB taxonomy): domain Bacteria; phylum Acidobacteriota; class Polarisedimenticolia; order Polarisedimenticolales; family JBBIHH01; genus JBBIHH01. The sequence goes on along the minus strand of JBBIHH010000002.1, from coordinate 146,437 downwards.
CGGAGGCGGCGAGGGGGCGACCCATTCCAACGTGGTGGCCTGCCACGGATTCGCCTCCGCGCGTCGGCCGGAGACCAGGCTGTAGAGGAAGTTCGCGAGGAAGAAGACCTGCGAGAGCAGCAACCCGATCGCCCCGATCGTGGAGATCACGTTCAGGTGCTGCACTTCCGCCAACCAGGGGAACTGCGTAGGATCCGCGACGCGCCGGTGGTGCCCGTGAAGGCCGAGCGCGAGCTGCGGCAGGAACGTCACGTTGAAGAAGATCGTCGTCGTCCAGAAGTGAACCTGCCCGAGCGCCTCGGACATCAAGCGGCCGAACATCTTCGGAAACCAGTAGTACAGGCCCGCGAACCCGGCGAAGAGCACCGCGGGCACGAGCGTGTAGTGGAAATGAGCCACGACGAAGTAGGTGTCGTGGACGTAGATATCGGCGGCGGCGGAGCCGTTGACGATCCCCGTGGTTCCCCCGACGAGAAACTCGGCGATCACCCCGAGGGCGAACAGATTCGCGGTCGTGAAGCGAATGGCCCCCTGCCACAGCGTGGCGATCAGACAGAACAGGAACACGGCGAAGGGAACCGAGATCAGAATCGTGGTGATGCTGAAGGGCACGGCGAGGCGCGGGTCGATGCCGCTGACGAACTGGTGGTGCGCCCAGACGACGAAGCTCAGGACGCCGGCGATGATCGTCGAGATCACGATCGACCGGTAACCGAAGACAGGTTTTCGCGAAAATGCGGGGATGACCTCGGTAAGCACGCCCAGACCCGGGAGCAGGATCACGTAAACCTCGGGATGCCCGAAGAACCAGAACAGGTGCTGGAACAACAGAGGATCGCCACCGGTCTCCGGCACGTAGAATCCCGTGCCCACGACTCGATCGAGCAACAGCAACACCGCCCCCGCGATGAGCGGGCCGACGGAGAACATGAACAGCACGCTCGCCGTGTTCTGCATCCACACCATGAGGGGCAACCGGAAAAAGGTCATCCCCGGCGCCCGCCGGTTGATCGTCGTCGTCAGGAAATTGATGCCCCCCATCAGCATCGCCGCGAACTCGAGCGCCACGGCCACGATCCACAGATGCCCGCCCCACGCCACTCCCGTGTAGTCGGCGCGAGAAGTCAGTGGGGGGTAGAAGGTCCAGCCCATGCTGGCCGGCCCCCCGGGCACGAAAAACGAAGCCAACAGCACGACCGTGCTCAGGAAAAACACCCAGTAGGACAGCATGTTCAACCGCGGGAACGCCATGTCGTCCGTGCCGATCATAAGGGGGATCAAGAGATTGCCGAAACCCGAGAGCAAGATCGGCATGGCCACCCAGAAGACCATGATCGTCCCGTGCATCGTGACGAAGGCGTTGTACTGGTCCGGACCCAGGACGCCGCCGAAACCGAAGATGGGCTGGTTGGGCCACGCCAACTGCTGGCGGAAGACGTACGCCAGATATCCCCCGACGAGGGCCATGAACAGACCGGTGAAGATGTACTGCTTGGCGATCGTCTTGTGATCGGTGGAGAAGACGTAGCGGCGCCAGAAGCCGAGCTGCTTGCCCCTCATCGCAGCTTCACTCCTCCCAGAACTCGTCGCGCTCCTCGATCTGCTGGAGGTCGACCCACTCCCCGTACGCGTCCTCGGTCATGGCATGCAGCACGCCCACCATCTTGGTGTGGCCGAAACCGCACAGCTCCGCGCACGCCACGGGGTAGTCTCCCGGCTTGGTGACTTCGAACCAAACCGTGAAGCGGCGTCCCGGGACGGCATCCTGCTTCAGGCGTAGATGCGGCAGCCACAGGCTATGGATGACGTCTCGGGAGGCAAGCTCCACGTGCACCACGCGGTTCGCGGGCACGTAGAGGTGATTGAGCGTCTCGATGTCGTCGTCCGTATCCAGCCGTCCGTCCCGGCCCGGCTGGGTGAAACGCCAGGCGAACTGCTCCCCTCGGGCGCGGACGACGAGCTCCGCCGGCGGCGCCGTCTGCTTCACCGTCTCCCACACGTGGGCCCCGACGTAGTCGACGACGAGGTCGCAAAAAAGGACGAGCGCCGCTGGAACGAGAACCCAGCAGGCAGCCCGCAGGGTTTCTCCGGTTACGTAGCGCGCGCGGGAGCCCGGACGCCTGCGGTAGCGAAGGATGAACCAGAAAAGAGCGAGCTCCGCCCCCACGAGCCAGGCGCCCACGACGTAGCCGATGACCGCGATGACGCGGTCGATCTCGCCACCCACGGTGGAGACGTTTTCCGGAAGCCAGCGCGCCAGCACGGGGCGCGAATTATACACCCCGGCAAGCGCGAAAAGGGAGTCGCAAAGGACGGAATCGCCGAAAGCCGACCATGCGGATCAACGGACTCCTTTAATCCGCTGTCCGCAAGCGGCGGCGGCAGGCCGGGTTCGCTTTCGGCGGTAGACTCACACCATCCGCGAAGCCACGGGGGGTCGTCATGGCTCGCAATCAGCTGCATCGCACGGGCTGGGCGTCGCGCCTGGCGGCATTGGCGCTAGGCGTGCTTCTCTTCGAGGCGGCCACGGGGCTCGCCGTGACCTTCGCCCCGTTTCATCCGGCCGTGCAATGGGGACTGCTCCTGCACACGCTGCTGGGCATCGTCACCCTCGTGCCTGTCGCCTGGTACTACACGTGGCACTGGCTCGACTACAAGCACTACAGCTGGACCTCCCATGTCGTGCTCCTGGGTTACGCCGGCGTGGCGGCGCTGATCGTCTGCACCGTGTCCGGGGTCGTGGTCACCGGGCAGGGCTTTTTCGGCATCCGCATGTCTCCCCTGTGGCGCCAAACCCACCTGGTTTCGACCTTCGTCACCCTGGCGGCGGTGCTTCCGCATCTGCTCTTCGTGGCGCTTCACCTGCGGCGGGGCCAGAATCTCGCCCTTCTCCGGCGCTTTCTCGGACGTTCGGCGGCGTGGACCGCCGCGGGCTGCGCGCTCGTACTCGTCCTTGCGCGCTTCTATTCCGGCACGCCATACGCGAACGAGTTTCCCGAGGGCTACAGCTTCCTCTACGGGGAGGACCGGCCCTTCGCTCCGAGCCTGGCGACGACGGCCACGGGAGGCGCCTACGACCCGCGCTCGCTGGCAGGTTCGGAAAGCTGCGGCACCTCGGGCTGCCACGAGCAGATCCTCGCGGAGTGGAAACCGAGCGCGCACCGCTATTCCGCGATGGACGTCCTGTTTCAAGGCGTGCAGCAAGTGATGGCCCAGCAGAACGGCCCCGAGTCGACCCGGTACTGCGGGGGCTGCCACGATCCCATCTCGCTCTTCTCCGGGACCAAGAACGTCTTCGTGGAAAACCTGACGAATCTCCACGGCTACAACGAGGGCGTTTCGTGCCTCGTGTGCCACGCCATCCGGCAGACCGACATCAAGGGCAACGCCAACTACGTCATCGCCCAGCCCGCGGAATACCTCTGGCAATGGCAGACCGCCGGCCTGGGTCGCTTACTCCGGGACTTCCTGATCCGCACCTACCCCGACGAGCACAACAAGCTCAGCAAACAGATGTACAAAGCGCCGGAGTACTGCGCGGCGTGCCACAAGCAGTTCATCGATCAGGAAATCAACCGCGTGGGTTGGGTCCAGCTGCAGAACCAGTACGACAACTGGGCGGCGAGCCACTGGAACACCGAGGGAGACCCGACGAAAACCATCGAATGCCGCGAGTGTCACATGCCGCTCGTGGAATCGCGCGATCCCGCGGCGGGCGACGCCGCCGACTACAACCGCTCGCCCGACGACGGCAAGCATCGTAGCCACCGTTTCCTCGCGGCGAACCAGTTCATGCCCGAGCTTCTGAAACTGGAAGGCTGGCAGGCACAGGTGGAAGGCATCGAGCGCTGGCTGAAGGGCGAGTACGAGATTCCGGAGATCCGGGAGAAGTGGGCCGAGGGCCCGATCGTCAAGGTCGCTCTCGAGGTCCCGCCAGCGGTGGAGCCGGGCCGGGAGATACCGGTGCGCGTCGTCCTGACATCGAACAAGGTGGGCCATGATTTTCCCACGGGCCCGCTCGACATCATTCAGAGCTGGGTGCGACTGACCGTCACGGACGGGGCGGGGCGGGTGATCTACAGCTCCGGCGACGTGGACGAGCGCCACTTCATCGAGCCCGGCTCGTTTTTGTTCAAGGCCGAGCCGGTGGACCAGTACGGCAACCTCATCGACCGGCACAACCTGTGGGAGATGGTGGGCGTGCGCTACCGGAGGGCGCTCTTTCCCGGCTATTCGGATATGGTGCAGTACCTCGTCCCCTGCCCGGCCTCGATGGCCGAGGGCGAAGGCCAGCAGGCAACCGAAACGCCGGGGGATACGCGCGAAGAGAGGATGCGCGTGCAGGCCCCGGCGCGGCCGGGGGAGTACCGCATCACGGCCACGCTGCTCTACCGCAAGGTCGATCAGTACCTGATCAACTTCCTGCTCGGTGAAGACCGAGGGCTGACCTCGCCCGTCACTCCCATCGCTTCGGCGGAGGCGATGGTCACGGTCCGAGGCGGAGCAACGCGCGCCGCCGCGCCCTCGCGGCCCGACCGTTCATGACGCGCTCCGGCGGAAGCCGACGCCGGCGCCGTTTCTACTGGACGGTGGGGTGGCTCCTGCTCGGGACGGCGGCCGCGCTGGCGCTGGCCCTCGGCTTCAGGGGGGAGGGCCACTCCGCCCCCTACACGCCTGGCGAGCGCATGGAGGGGGTCACCGCGTCCCTGGAGCGCGAGCGACCTCCCGGCGCCCCCGCCCCCCGATGGACCGACGCCACCGCCGAGGCGGGTCTGGCTGGATTCCGCACGTTCGCGGGCGAACGGACCTCGCAACTTCCCGAAGACATGGGCTCCGGGGTGGCTTGGGGCGACTACGACAACGACGGCGACGACGATTTGTTCCTCGTGGCGGCGGGGGGCCCGCTCGAGGTGGATCCGAGCGCTTGGGCCCCTTCGCTCCTGTACGAGAACCGGGGGGATGGCACGTTTCGCCAGGTCGCGGCGTTTCCCGAAACGCGCCTCATCGGCATGGGCGCGGCGTGGGGCGACTACGACAACGACGGTTGGCTGGATCTCGCCGTTTCGGGCTTCCACGCGCTGCGCTTGTTCCACAACGAAGGCGGCCGTTTCCGCAGGGTCGAGTCCTTTCCCGAACCTGCGGGCTTCTGGGCCGGGCTCGCCTGGGCCGACTACGACCACGACGGCGACCTCGACCTCTACGTCTGCGGCTACGTCCAGTACCGCCCAGGAGAAACGGATCGGCGGCGCGTTTCGCTCCAGTACGGGCGCGCCGTTCCCTTCACCCTCAACCCAGCGTCGTTCGAGCCCGAACGGAACCTGCTGTTCCGCAACGAGGGGCAGGGGCGCTTCGTCGAGGTGGCGGGCGAGACGGGCGTGGACAACACGGCGGGCCGAAGCCTCGCCGCGGTGTGGCACGACTTCGACGAGGATGGCTGGGTCGACCTCTACGTGGCCAACGACATCTCGGACAACGCCTTCTTCCACAACCGGCGAGGCCGCTTCGCGGAAATCGCCCACGAAGCTTGGGTCGCGGATTACCGGGGCGCCATGGGCCTCGCGGTAGGAGACTGGAACCGCGACGGAGACGACGACCTGTTCATCACGCACTGGGTCGCGCAGGAGAATGCCCTCTATGACGCCGTCAAGCCGTCGCCCCCGCCGGCCACGGCCGCCTCCGATGGGCAGCCCTCCCGCCAGGCAGCGCCCGCCCCGATCCGTTTCGTCGACGTGGCGGACCAGCGGGGCCTGGGGCAGATCGCGCTGCGCATGGTCGGTTGGGGGGCGAGCTTTGCGGACTTCGACGCCGACGGCTGGCTCGATCTCGCCGTGGCGAACGGAAGCACGTTCGAGACGGACGAGACGCCGAAGCGGCTCGTGCCCCAACCGGACTTCCTCTTCTGGAACGATGCGGGCCGGTACTTCCACGATCTGGGCCGCCTCTCGCCCCCCTGGTCCCGGCCCCGCGTGACCCGGGGACTCGCGATTTCCGATTTCGACCTCGACGGCGACCTCGATGTCGCGCTCGTGGACCACGGCGAAGGGGTGCGCCTCTTGCGCAACGAGATGCCGCAGGGACGGTGGATCGAGCTGCGGCTGCGCGATCGCCGCGGGAGCGCGTGGAGCGACGGTGCGGGGGCACGGGTGCGGGCCTGGGTCGGCAATACCGTGCTCAGGCGCACGGCCGGGGGCGTGTCCTACCTTTCGCAGGACTCGCGCCTCGTGCACTTCGGCCTCGGCGAAGCGACGCGAGTGGAGCGCGTCGAGGTGAGCTGGCCGAGCGGCCGGACCCAGACCTTCCAGAACCTCGAGGCTGGGGCGCTGTGGGAGTTGCGGGAAGGGGTGGACGAAGCACGGCGCTTGCGTTCCGCCCCGGGCGCTGCCGAGCCGGCGGCGGATGCCGCTCCCGCAGCCTCCGCCGCCCCGCCGGACGAGCGCGAGCGGGTGCTGCGGTTCTGGCAAACGTTCCGCGCCGGCATGGACGCGCTCAAGCGGGAAGGCGATTGCGAGCGCGCCATCGGGCTGTTCCGCCGAGCCCTAGAGCTCGACGAAAACCACGAGGACTCGCGCTACTATCTCGCGAACTGTCTCTTCGAGACGGGCGCCCGCGCCGAAGCGATCCGGCAGCTCGAGAAGCTGATCGAGATCGCCCCGCTGAGCCACCGCGGCCACCGGCGCCTCGCGTGCATCCTGGCGCAGGGGCCGCCGGCGGGTTGGGACCTCGAGCGGGCAGAAGCGCAGATCCGGCGCGCGATCGAGATCAATCCCGAGGAAACCGGGGGGCTGCTCGCGGGCGCGGAGATCGCGATCCTGCGCGGCGAGTGGGAAGTGGCGCGCGAGCGGCTCGATCATGTGCTCGCGACGAACCCGAGCTCGATCCCGGCGCTCTACCTGCGCGCGTTTCTGGACTGGCGCGCTGGAAATGCGGCGGGGGCGCGCGAGCGGCTCGAGCGCGCTGCCCTCGCGCGTCGAGCCGGAGAGGGCCACAAGCCCCAGGGCGCCACCGCCGAAGGCGACGTGCGCCGGCGCATGCACCAGGAGGCGACGCCGCTGGCAGCCCACTGGGACGGGTGGGACGGCACCACGGATCCGAGCCGGGCTTTCGCCCCCCTGGCGGCCGAGCTAGCCCGCGCCTCCGGCTAGGACCGCCGCGGCACTGGCTGCCCGAACTTTGCGGTCCCTCGCTGGCAGGCTCTCACGCGCTCGGCAGAAAGCGCTCGTCGCGCCTCGAGCCGCGAGATCCCCCAAAAAAAAGGCGGCCCCTGAGAGGAGCCGCCCATGGATCCGCTAAAGAACTCGCGTCCGGCGCTTCAGAAGCGGCCGTAACCGCCGCGCCGGCCGCCACCGCCACCGCTGCGCGGACCCGTGCGCTCGCGCGCCTCGTTCACCGTCAGCGAGCGGCCGTCCATGGAATGGCCGTTCAGCTCGCGGATCGCCGCCTCGGCGTCTTCGGAGTTGGTCATTTCCACGAAACCGAATCCCCGCGGCCGCCCGGTGTCGCGGTCCGTGATCAGCCGTACCTCCTCCACGGTGCGACCGTTCCTCTCGAACAGCTCGCGGATGTCCTGCTCGCTGGCGCTGTACGGCAAGTTTCCAACATAAAGCCTGCTACCCATACGCTCGAACTCCTCTCGCTCTCCACTGGAGAGCCACCTTTCTTCGGTTCCGGCCGCGCATCCAAACCACTGAATGCCGCACAAACCTGGCCTTTTCTCCGGCTCCGGCAGTCCATACTCCACTGTTCGAGGGAGAATGGGGACGAAACCTGCAGGCAATATACACACTCCCCCCTCCGGGCGCAAGGGGGGCGGCGATCGCCGGATTTCCCGTCGCCGTCCGCGGCAGCGAGATGGGACATGGGCGCCGGGCGCGGCGGCTTCCGCTCGCACGCGAGGGCCGACCGAGTGCCTGTAACCCCCGGGGCGGTTTCTGCATCTTGGCCGGTGAGGGAGGCCCACACGCCTCCAGGAGGACAAAATGGCGATCCTCGGCCAAAGCGACCGCGAGAAAATCCGCCCCCGCCTCGCCGCGCTCGAGCGGCCCGTCGCGCTGCTCCACTTCACGCAGGAACTCGAGTGCCCCTCGTGCAGCGTGACGCGGCGGCTGCTGCAGGAGCTCGTGTCCCTGAGCGACAGGCTCCGTCTCGAAACGCACGATTTCCTGTCGGAACGGGAGCTCGCCACGCGCTACGGGGTGGACAAGGTTCCCGCCACGGTCTTGCTCGCGGACGGGAAGGATCGCGGCATACGCTTTTACGGCGCCCCGGCAGGTTACGAGTTCAACGCTCTGCTGGAGGACCTCTCGATGGTGGCCCGGGGCGACTCGGGGCTCGCTGCGGAAACGCGGGTCAAGCTCGCCGAACTCGATCGGCCGGTCCACATCGAGGTCTTCGTCACATCCACCTGTCCCTACTGTCCCAAAGCGGTGCATCTCGCCCACCAGTTCGCCATGGAGTCGGAGAAGATCGCGGCGGATATGGTGGAGGCGACGGAGTACCCGCACCTGGTGCGACGCCACCGGGTGATGGGCGTGCCGAAAACGATCGTCAACGGCCGGGACGCCGTCGAAGGGCTCGTCCCGGAAGCCGTGCTTCTGGAAACGGTGCTGCGAATCCTGCAGGAGGAGGCGGCCCATGAGTCGCGATAAGACGCTCGTGCAACAGCAGAAGACCGGGACGGAAGCGACACCGAGTTTCGAGATCGAGCTGGAGCGGCTCCAGGACTTCGAGTTCCGCGTCGCCTTCGACTGGTCTCACCTCCCCGGCATCCTCGTGGACGAGCCGGAGCCGCTCGGGCAGCGGCGCGGGCCGAACGCTTCCCGCCTGCTGGCCGCGGCCGTGGGGAGCTGTCTCGCCGCGAGCCTGCTGTTCTGCCTGCGCAAGAGCCACATCGAACCGCGGGGTATCGCGGCCCGCGTGCGCGGCCAGCTCGCCCGTGACGAGCGCGGCTACTGGCGCATCGCGAAATTCGATGCGGAACTCACCCTGGACGCCGATGTCCGGACGGAGCGCCTCGAGCGCTGCCTCTCGCTGTTCGAGGATTACTGCGTCGTCACCGCAAGCGTGCGGCGCGGGATCCCGGTCGGCGTTCGCGTGGTGCAGGCCGAGGGACGCCTCCTCTATCGCTCGCCGGAAGCGGGCAGCCGGGCGACGTAACGCACGCGGCTGCGCGGAAGTCACGAACGCCATGAACCCCTCGCGCTGGAGTCTCTCGCGCCGAGTGCGCGGCGCCCTCGGGACGGTGCTGGCGGTCTCGGCTGGGGCAGGGGCGCCGGTACCCGCGATGGCCGAAGGCCTGAGCCTGGAACGAGCCTGGCAGGAGGCGCTGGAGCGTAACGTGGAGTACCGGCTCGCGGCTGCGCAAGTCGCCCGAGCGCAGGCCCGTTCGGGCGAAGCTCGCAGCGCGCAGCTTCCTTCGCTGATGCTGGACACAAGCTACACCCGCACCACGCAGCCCGCGCTCGTCTTCGGTCAACTTCTGAGCCGGGCGGACCTGCTCCCGGAACACCTCGATCCCGCGCGGCTCAACGATCCCGCAGCCGATACCGATTTCGCCGGGGCGCTGGCGCTGAGGGCGCCCCTCTGGAATGGCGGCCGCAGCCGCCGCGCGATCGACGCGGCGGACCTGGGAGCGCAGGCGGCGCGGGCGTCGCTGGAGTGGGCGCGTCAAGTGCTCCGCTACCGCGTCGCCGAAGCGTACGCCCGCGCCATGGAAACCGAGGCCGCCATTCGCGTGGCGCAGCAGGCGGTGGCAGCGGCGGAGGCACACGAAAAGATGGCCCGCGACCTGGTGGAAACCGGCCTGGCGGTACGTTCCGACCTCTCCCGTGCCAGCGCGCGCCTGGCCGAGGCTCGGGCCGCGGTGGCGCAAGCCGAAGCGGCGGCGCAGATCGCCCGGGGTCAGCTCAACATCCTCGTCGGACGGAGGGCGGAGGAACGCATCCCGCTGTCCACCTCGCTCCCGGAGCTCGAGCGCGGCCTGTCAGCCGGGACCCACCCCCAGGAACGCCCGGACCTGCGTGCCGCGGCTGCCACGGCGGAGGCCGCGCGGCTCGCCTGGGCTGCCGCGCAGCGCGCCCGCTGGCCGGCCCTCGAGTTCCAGGGGCGCTACGAGAGCCACGGGGGGAACCTCTTCCGGTCCGACGCGGCGGACTGGACGGCGCGCCTCGCCTTGAGCTGGGTTCTCGCGGACTCGGGCGCTACGGCGGCGCGCGCCGCCGAGGCGCGAGCAGCCTACGAAGCCAGCGCGCTCGGCGAAACGGGCGCTCGGCAGCGGGCCGAGCTCGATCGGGTCGCGGCAGAGGCCCGCGTAGCGGCGGCGCGAACGGCGCAGGCTCAGGCGGAAGCGGCGGTGGCCGCCTCGGAAGAGGCGCTGGCCGTCGTACGGGACCGCTACCGCGAGGGATTGGCCACGATCACCGAGCTCGTGGACGCGGAGGTGGCGCTCGACCGGGCGCGACAGGCCTCCCTCGCGGCCCGTGTGGCGCACATCCGGGAGCTTTACGCCAGCAGGCTCGCCCAGGGAGGGCTCTGAGATGGGACACCACCCTACGCACCTACTCCCCCGCGGGTGGTTCGGGCGCCTGGCGGTCTCGGGGATGCTGCTTAGCGCGGGCGCCCTCGCGGCCGCCTGCAGCGCGGGAGGTGCCGAGCAAGACAGGCCACCAAGGGCCGAGGTGGGGGCGGCCCCGGTGCGGGTGGTCCGGGCGCGGCTGGAGCGCGTCGCGCGTCCGCTGATCTACAGCGGCAGTCTCGAGCCCGCGGCTCGCGTCACGGTGGCGAGCAAGCTCCTGGCACGGGTCGAGGAAATCCTGATCGACACGGGCCAACGGGTGCAAGGCGGGCAGCGGCTCGTGCGACTCGACGCGCGCGATCTCGACGCCGCTCTCGCCCGCGCCGAAGCGGCGGTGCGAATGGCGGAGGTGGAACTGGCGAACGCGGAAAGGCAGTTCGCGCGCCTGGAGCGGCTGAAGCAGCGCGGATCCGCCACCGAACGGGCCTCCGAAGAGGCCGAAGCGGCCTACCGCTTGGCGCAGGCGCGGCTGGACGAGGCGCGGGCGGCTCTCGCCGCCGCACAAGTGCAGCGCGAGTACGCGGAGATCCGCGCGCCCCGCAGCGGCTGGGTCGTGGAGCGGAGGGTCGAAGCCGGCGACATGGTGGCGCCGGGAGCGCCGCTCCTCGTCCTCGAAGATATCCACGAGCTGAAGCTTGTCTTCGACGTCCCCGGTTCCCAACTTCCCTGGATCGAACTCGGCCAACCCGTGGCGGTGGAGGTGGCGGGTCGTCCGCCGCTCGCAGCGCGCATCCACCGCATCGTGCCCTCGGCGGACCGCGCGACCCGCACCGCACGCGTCGAGGCGCGGCTGCCCAACCCCCAGGAGGCGCTCGAGCCGGGCCTGTTCGCCCGGGCACACGTGGAGGGCCCGCGCGACGCGACGCTGCGAGTGCCCGTCGCGGCGCTCGTTCGGGAAGGCGACCTGACGGGGGTCTATGTGGTGGACGCCGCGAACCGGGCACGGCTGCGCTGGTTGCGTGTCGGTTCGAAAAGCGGCGACCTGGTGGAGGTTCTTTCCGGACTCGAGGCGAACGAACGCTACGTCCTCGACCCCACGTCGAACTTGAACGATGGCACACCGGTCGAGGTGATCGAGGAACACGATGGTCTCGGGCGCGGGTCCCGCGGGTAAGCTCGCCCGCTTCTTCATCGAATCGAAGCTGACGCCGCTACTCGTGACGGCGGCGCTCGTGCTCGGACTCGTCGCAGCCGTGCAGACACCTCGCGAGGAGGAGCCGCAGATCCGGCTCCCGGTGTTCGACGTGTTCGTGCAGCTGCCCGGCGCGGAAGCCCGCGAAGTGGAAAGCCGCGTCACGCTGCCTCTGGAGAAGCGCCTGTGGGGCATTCCCGGCGTGGAGTACGTCTATAGCACATCCATGCCGGCCGCAGCGCTCGTCACCGTTCGCTTCCGCGTGGGCGAGGATCCCGAACGAAGTCTCGTAGCCGTCTACGAGAGGCTTCAGCGCGATCTCGACCGCTGGCCCGAGGGGGCCAGCGCGCCCCTCGTGCGCAGCCGCACCATCGACGACGTGCCCGTGCTCGCGCTGACGCTGTGGAGCGAGCGGGCGGAAAGCCTCGAGCTGAGACGGATCGCCTTGGAGCTCAAGCGCGAGCTGGCCTCGGTGCCCGATGTTTCCGAGATCCACCTCATCGGCGGGCGCGTGCGCCAGCTCCGGGTGGAGCCCGATCTCGCCGCGCTCGCGGCGCACGGGCTCGACTTGCTCGATCTGGCGCGGGCCCTCGGATGGCACAACGCTGCCCTCGACGCGGGAGCCTACCCCTCGGCCAACCGGGAGATCCTCGTGGAGACGGGGCCTTTCCTCCAAAGCCCGGACGAGGTGGCCGCGCTCGTCGTCGCAGCTCACGAGGGCCGGCCGGTCTACCTCCATCAGGTGGCGCGAGTCCTCGACGGTTCCGCCGAACCCACCGCTTACGTGTTCTTTCTCGAAGGCCCCGCCGCACAGGCCCGCGGCATCCCGCCGCGCGAGCGCTCCGGATCCCCGGCGCCGGCGGTGACGCTCGCGTTTGCCAAACGCGCCGGTGCCGACGCGACGCGCGTGGTGGAGCAGGTCCTGGCGCAGCTCGAACGGCTGCGCCCGCGCCTCGTTCCCGCCGACGTCCATGTCACCCTCACGCGCGACTACGGCCACACGGCCCAGGAGAAGGCTTCCGAACTGCTCCGCCATCTCGGCGTGGCGATCGTGTCGGTGACGCTCGTCGTCGCCCTTTTCCTCGGTTGGCGGGGCGGGCTCGTCGTCTTCGTTTCGGTGCCGATTACCTTCGCCCTCACCCTGTTCATCTACTACACCGACGGCTACACGCTGAACCGCGTGACGCTGTTCGCCCTGATCTTCGTCACGGGCATCGTCGTGGACGATTCGATCATCGTCGTGGAGAACATCGTCCGCCACTTCGCGATGAAGACGAAAACACCCTTGCAGGCCGCCGTCGAAGCCGTGGACGAAGTCGGCAATCCCACCATCCTCGCCACACTCACAGTCCTGGCCGCTGTCCTGCCGATGGCGTTCGTGCGGGGGCTGATGGGTCCCTACATGAGGCCCATGCCCGTGGGGGCGACGCTCGCCATGAGTTTCTCCCTCGTCGTGGCGCTCGTGGCCGCCCCGTGGCTCGCGTACCGGCTGCTGCGCCATGGCGACCCGGCGGCGCACGAGCCCTATCGGGTCGAGCGTACGCTCGCCTACCGCGTGGCCCGGAGGTTGCTCGTGCCTTGGATGCGCGCTCCCCGGCGCATCGGGCTCTTCGTGGGCGCCGTGGCGCTCGTGTTGCTGGCGGCGCTGGCGCTGTTCCCCCTGAAGCGGGTCACCGTGAAGATGCTCCCCTACGACAACAAGAGCGAGCTGCAGGTGCTGCTCGATCTACCCGAGGGCACGACGCTCGAAGCCACTTGGGCCGCGGCTCGCGAGGTGGCTTCCTACCTCGCCACCGTCCCCGCCGTGACGGACCTGGAGATCTACGCGGGCACTGCCGCCCCGATCAACTTCAATGGCCTGGTCCGCCATTACGATCTGCGGCAGGGAGCGAACGTCGCCGACATCCAGGTCAACTTCGTCTCCAAGAACGAGCGGTCTGCACAGAGCCACGACCTCGCGCGGCGCATCCGGCCGGAGATCCAGCGCCTGGCGCGGGCGCACGGAGCGGTGGCCAAGGTGACGGAAGTCCCGCCCGGACCCCCGGTGCTCTCGACGCTCGTCGCTGAGGTCTACGCCCCGACCGACAACCAACGCTCGCGCCTGGCGCGCCAGGTGCTGGAGGTGTTCCGCTCGACCCCGGGTGTGGTCGATGTGGACTGGTTCGTCGCGGCACCGCAACCGAAGCACACCTACGCCGTGGACCGCGAAACGGCGGCACGCCACGGCATCGCTCCCGCACAGATCGTCGAGGCCTTGCAGGTGGCGGTCGGGGGCCGTGCCGTGGGACTGCTCCACGATCCCGACGCGCTCGAGCCTGTGCCGATCCAGTTGCGCCTGCCTCTCGAGCAGCGGGCGGACCGTGTGGCCCTCGCGCAGTTGCGCCTGCGCGGCCGGGACGGACGCCTCGTACCCCTGGCAGAACTCGTCCGCCGCAGCGACGCGGCCGAAGGGGGTTACCGCTACCGCAAGAACCTCCGTCCCGTGATCTACGTCGTAGGAGACGTCGCCGGAAGCGAGGAAAGCCCCGTTTACGCCATGCTCGCCATGGCCCGGCCGCTCGGCGCTCTCGAGCCCTCCGCCGGGACGGATGTCGAGATCTACTACCGCATGCCCGCGACCGATCCCCTGCGACCCCACATCAAGTGGGACGGGGAGTGGCAGATCACCTACGAGGTCTTCCGCAGCCTCGGCGCGGCTTTCGGGGTCGTGTTGCTCCTGATTTACGCGCTGATCGTCGCCTGGTTCCGCTCGTTCTCGACGCCGCTCGTGATGATGATCGCGATCCCGCTGTCGCTCGTGGGGATCCTCCCCGGGCATTGGCTGCTGGGGGCGTTTTTCACCGCCACCTCCATGATCGGCCTCATCGCGCTCGCGGGCATCATGGTCCGCAACTCGGTGCTGCTCATCGACTTCATCGAGCTGTCCCTCGAGCGCGGGCGCAGCCTGGCGGAAGCTGTCGTGGAAGCCAGCGCCGTGCGGTTCCGCCCGATTCTGCTCACGGCGGGCACGGTGGTCGTGGGCGCGACGGTCATCCTGTTCGACCCCATTTTTCAAGGGCTCGCCATTTCGCTGATGTTCGGCGCCGCGGCCTCGACGATGCTGACGCTGGGGGTGGTGCCGCTCGTCTACTTCCTCCTGCGCCGGCGCACCGTGAAGGAGGTGCTCCCGGAAGCGTGGAGGCGGACGCCCCGCCGAGGAGGGACGCCATGAAGCTGCTCATGCTGCTCTGCAGCACCGAGATCGTGGAGGACGTGCGCAGGATCATCGACCGCCACGAGGTCCATGGATTCACGGAGATCCCGAACCTGCGCGGCTCGGGGGAAACGGGACCCCACCTGGGGAGCCGCGCCTTTCCCGGGACGATCTCGCTGATCTTCACGGTCCTCCCCCAGGACAAGGCGCAGGAGTTGATCCGGGCGATCCGGGATTGTGCCTCGCGCCGGCCGCCGGGCGAGGGGGTGCGCCTGTTCGCGCTCGACGCCGAGCCGGTGTTCTAGTTGGAGCGTGACCGGTCCAGCTGCCGACGCATCTCTGCTAGCGAAGGACGTGGAGAAGAAGGAGGACCTGCCGTGGATCTCAACGCCTGGCTACGCTTGATCGCGGGAAGCTTCGTGCTGATCTCGCTCGCTCTCGGTTACTTCGTCTCGCCGTGGTGGTGGCTCTTCACGGCGTTCGTGGGCCTGAACCTGGTGCAGTCGGCCTTCACGGGCTGGTGCCCGATGATGGGCCTGCTGCGGTGGTCGGGGCTGCCCGAGTGCGGCCTGGGCGTGGAAGCCTCGGCTCGGGAGGAACGATGACCCGCAAGACAGCCGCCGCGATGAAACCCGGCTTCGGCAGGACCCTGGACCTGCCCTTCGCGGAGGCGATCCGCCGCGCGGAGCAAGCGCTGGCGCATCAAGGCTTCGGGATCCTCACACGGATCGACATCCGGGCCACGCTCGAGGAAAAGCTCGGGGTGGATCATCCGCCGCACGTGATCCTCGGGGCGTGCAATCCGTCCCTGGCCCACCGGGCGCTCGAGACCGAGCCCGAGGTGGCCTTGCTTCTGCCCTGCAACGTCGTCCTGCGGCAGCTGCCCGACGGGAAGGTACGGGTGGAGGTGGCTGACCCCGCCGTGATGGCGGCGCTGTTCCCGGGCCGTGACCTGGAGGCCATCGTCCGGGAGGCCGCGGAGCGGCTCAAGCGCGCGCTAGCGGAGCTTTGACGGCCTTCCCGGGGTGGACCCGGCTACACTAGGGGCCGGAGGGATAGAGCTTGCCGGCCCCGAGCGAGGAGGCAGCGCTTCTCGAGCGCATCCGCAGAGACGAACCGGGGGCGTTCGAGGAGTTCGTCGGCCGCTGGCAGGACCGGATCTACGCCTTCGGCCTGCGCATGTGCGGCGAGCGGGAGGACGCGCTGGACGTGTTGCAGGAAACGCTGCTCGCGGCCTACCGCTCGCTGAAAACCCTCGAGAACCCCGAGGCCCTCAAGGCATGGGTCTTCCGGGTCGCGGCCAACGCCTGCCTGATGAAGCGGCGCAAGGGCAAGTACGAGCCGGAAGGCGAGTTGAGCCTGGAGGAACTGGTGCCGCGGGAGGCGGAGGCTCTGGGGCCCCCGATCCCGGACCCCGGCGCTCTGCCCGAAGAAGATGTCGCACGGAGACGGCTGCAGGAAACGGTGCGGCGGGCGATCTTGGAGCTTCCTCCGCAATATCGGATCGTCCTCGCGCTGCGCGACCTGGAGGAGCTGTCGACCCGCGAGACGGTGGAAATCTTGGGCCTCGAGCCGTCCGCCGTCAAAATGCGGCTCCACCGGGCGCGGCTGATGCTGCGCAAGAAGCTCCAGGACGCGCTTCGGCCAGCGACCGGGCAGCGGCCATGAAACCCACGCACGACCCTGAGACGTGCCGCGCCCTCGTGGAGCGGCTGTCCGAATACCTGGACGAGGAACTTCCGCCGGACCTCTGCGCACGGATCGAGAGCCACCTGGACGACTGCCCGCCCTGTCGCGCCTTCCTCGAATCGCTCAGGAACACCGTGCGTTGGCTCGACACGCTCCCCTCCGAGACCATGCCCGAGGAGCTGAGGCGCGAGCTCTCCCGGCGCCTGCGGAAGCTGCCGCACGCGGACTAGCTTGCGGCACGGGCCAAGGGCCACCGCGACCGCCCCTCGCCCCCGCGGGCCGCGCTCGCCCGATCGCCGGCCATTACGGGGAAAATGGAAACGGGTGCGCGTCAGTTCTCTTCGCCGTCCCGAGGCTTGCCCGCCGTCTCGATCGTACCCGCGGGGGTGAGCTTGACGATGTTCGCGGGAATGCCCAGGTCGGGCATGGGTGTCCCGTGACGGCGGGCCCGCTTGCGCGCCGCCTTCTCCGCCTTTTTTCTTTCGCGCTGGCGTTTGAGCACGGACATGCGGGAACGTCTGGCCATGCTGGCCTCCTTTCCTGTTGCAGCTCGCGACGCCGCAGATCGGGCGGGAGCACCACGGAGGAAGGCTGCGGCCCTCGGCGCCCGGAGGAGCAACGCCGCCAGTCTACACGAAAACCGCGGCCGGCGCCCGGAGGCTGGGCCCGTCCTCCGGCAAAACGTGCGGGCGGTCAGAAGCGGAAGAAGAACGTCACCCGCGGGACGATGTCCGTGTCCGGATCGGGGCCGCCGCCCACAGCATCGTAGGAGACGACCTCGACATTGGGGATGAAGCTCACCTTCGGGTGCGGCTGGTAGTCGATCCCTAGGATGAGCAGCGTGGGCTCCGCGTCCGGCGCCTGCGGCAGATAGGCGATCGTGTCGCCATCCGGATTCGCGTCGAAGAGGCGGTCCAGCCGCCCGAGCAATACGGCCTTCGCGGCCAGGCGCCACGTGGCGAAGATCGAGAGCAAGTCGAGATCGAGTTCCGTACCCGGCCCCGTTTCCCGCTTCTGCCGGGCGAGATGCACGCCCCAGCGGAAATCCTCCGCCCGATAGGCCCCGAACAACTGGTAGGTCGTCCGGTCCGTCTGACCCGGCCGGTTCTCGACGTCCGCGTAGATCTCGAACAGCCACGCCTCGGCCGGGTAGACCTGAAGCGCCGCAAGCAGCTTCTTGCCCTCGTTCGTCTCGGAGGCCTCGCCCGAGCCGTTGGCGAGCATCACGTGGTAGCCGAAACGCCCCTCCGCGCCCAACGTGCCTTGAACGGCCAGGCCGAAATCTCGCGAACTACCCATCTTCTGCAGGTCGAGGGGCGTTTTCTCGACCGAGCGGTAGCCCCAGACCTCCTCGAGCATCTCCCATGTGGGCGTGGGAGAGATCCCCAGGACGACCCGCTGCCGCCCGTGCGTCCAGCGCAGCCAGGCATCTTTGACGAACGGCTCCATCTTGCTCGAGGTGAAGTCTCCGGGTTGGTTCATCTCGAAGCGCAGGCGCGCGTCGAACTCGTCCGAAATCTTCTGATCGAACGTGAGATAGATGCGGCGGATCCAGAAGCCGTTCTGACCTTCCACCTCGGGATCGTGGTCGGAGGCGAACCAGTAGGCATCGCCGAAGAGAAGCCCGCTGATCTTCGGCAGTTTCGGCTCCTCGGCGGCCCGCAGGCCTCCCGCAGCCATCGCACACGCCAGCGCCACCGCACACCGCCGCAGCCTGCGCATCCTGCATCCTCCTTTCTGCTTTCCTCGCGAACCGATCTACTGCCTGGCCGACTTCAGGCACGAGGCCCGAGATCCTAGCGCATCCGACGCCGCCCGCCCATCGCGCGGTCAGCTTCGGGGGGCCCCGCGAGGGCCCGTGCGCGGCAGCGGACCCTGGAGCGCTCCATTCCGCGCCCGTCGCGGGTGCACCCCGAGTCAAGCTGCGCCCGGCCCAGGGGGCTTCTCCCAGCTCTGGAGCACTTCCATGTAGTTGGCGCGCTCGAAGGCCCGCGGGTCGGGACAGCGCCCGAGGTTCATCGAGCCGCGCATGCGCGCGAGCGAGTCGTACCCGTGTTCCTCGAGCCACTGGGCGAGTTCGCGCTGCAGGGTCGCGAGGTATCGAGGTCCGCGCCGCAGCAGGCACGACACGAGCTGCACCGCATGGGCCCCGGCCATCACGGCCTTGACCGCGTCCACGGCGGTGTGCACGCCTCCGGACACGGCAAGATCGAGCTGGCGCTGCGCCGAGAGCACCCCCAGCCACAGGAGCCTGAGGGGCAGCTCGCGCGTGTCCGAGAGCCGCAGACGACGACGGATCTCGAGAGCTTCGGGATCGATGTCGGGCTGGTAGAGCCGGTTGAAGAGGACGAGCCCGTTGGCTCCCGCGCCTTCGAGACGTGCCGCCAGGTGCGGCAACGAGGTGTAGAACGGGGAGAGCTTGACGGCGATCGGGATCCGCATCTCGCGGCGCAGCTCCTGGAGCATGGCCACGACTTCGGTCTCGATCTCGCCGGAGGTCCGGCGCGGATCGGCAGCGACATCGTAGATGTTCAACTCCAGGGCGTCCGCTCCGGCCTGCTGGATCAGTTTCGCGAACTCCAGCCAACCGCCGAGCGTCGTCCCGTTGAGCGAACCGATCACCGGGACGCGGACAGCGTCCTTGACCCGCCGGACCTGCTCCAAGTACTCGTCGGGTCCGAAGACGAAAGCCATCCTCCCCGGTAGATAGGATCGCGCCTCCGCGCAGCTCTCCTCGTGGGATTCGGCGTGCTCCAGCAGCGCCCGCGCTTCGACCTCGAGCTGCTCCTCGAACAGGGAGCGCAGGACGATGGCCGCGGCGTGGGCATCCTCGAGGCGCCGCACGCTGTCGAGATCGTCCGCCAAGGGCGAAGCCCCGGGCATGAAGGGGTGCGGGAGTTCGAATCCCAGGTACGTCGTCCTCAGATCAACCGCCATGACGTCCCTCGCTCCGGCCAGCTAGGGCAGGCTGCGGCACGACGATCCCCGCGAGCTGCCGGTAGAGCGAGATCCGCCGCTCCGCATCCTGCTGCGCTGCCTCCAGCAGTGCCCGGTACCGCGCCGGATCCAGGCGCTGCACGATGCGGAAGCGAGCCTCGTGGCGCATGTACTCCGAAACCGGAAGCCGCGGCTCGTCCGAGTCGAGGTGCAGCGGCGGCTGTCCCGCCGCCGCCCGCCGAGGATCGAACCGGTAAAGCGGCCAGATTCCCGACTCCACGGCCAGCCGCTGCTGCTCCGCGCCGTGAGCCATATCGTACCCGTGGGCAATGCAGTGGCAGTACGCGATGACGAGCGACGGCCCCGGGTAGCTTTCCGCCTCGAGCAACGCCCGCACGGCTTGCTGATCCTTCGCCCCGAGCGCCACGCGCGCCACGTAGACGTGGCCGTAGCTCATCGCCTCGAGGCCGAGGTCTTTCTTCGGCACCGACTTGCCCGCAATGGCGAACTTTGCCGCTGCGCCGAGAGGCGTCGCTTTGGATTGCTGGCCACCTGTATTCGAATAGACCTCCGTGTCGAGCACGAGCACGTTCACGTCCCGGTTCAGGGCCAGCACGTGATCGAGACCGCCGAAACCGATGTCGTAGGCCCAGCCATCCCCGCCGACGAGCCACACGCTCTTCTTCACCAGATAGTCCGCGAGCGCCGCGAGCCGTTGGGCACGTGGGTCGTCGAGCTCGCGCAGGCGCCGCTTGAGCTGGGCCACCCGCTCGCGCTGGGCGGCGATTTCCGCCTCGCTGGTCTGCCGCGCCGCGAGCAGCGCTTCCGCAAGGACTTCGCCCACCTCGGACGCCAGCGCCTGCAACAACAGTCGCGCCTGACGCTCGTGGGCATCGAGGGCCAGGCGAAAACCGAAGCCGAATTCGGCGTTGTCTTCGAACAGGGAGTTGGACCACGCCGGCCCGCGGCCGTCCGGTCCGGCGCGGTACGGCGTGGTGGGCATATTGCCGCCGTAAATGGACGAGCAGCCTGTGGCGTTCGCGATCAACAGCCGGTCCCCGAACAGCTGGGTCAACAGACGGATGTACGGCGTTTCGCCGCATCCCGCGCAGGCGCCCGAAGCGTCGAAGAGGGGTGCGAAGAATTGAGACCCTTTCACGTCCAGCCGCACCCGCGTGCGCTCCACCTCGGGCAGATCGAGGAAAAAGGCGTAGTTCTCGCGCTCAGCCTCGAAACGCGGCGCTTTGGGCTCCATGCGCAGGGCCTTGCGCCGGGGGTGGGTCTTGTCCTTGGCCGGGCAAAAAGCCACGCACAGCGAACACCCCGTGCAATCCTCGGGAGCCACCTGCACCGTGTACTTCATACCGCGGAACTCCGCGCCACGGTAGTCGAGAGCCTGGAAGGATGCGGGGGCACGCTCGAGATGCTGCGGCTCGTAGACCTTGACGCGGATCGCGGTGTGCGGGCAGATGAGGGCGCATTTGTTGCACTGGATGCAAATCTCCGGATCCCAGGCGGGGATCTCGAGAGCGATGTTGCGGCGTTCCCAGAAGGCCGTCCCCACAGGCCAGGTCCCATCGGGAGGGAAGGCGCTGACAGGCAGGCGGTCTCCGTGCCCCGCGATCATCGCGGCAATCACGCGCTGGACGAACGGCGGTGCCTCGGGAGGCACCGGATGGGGACGGCGGCGCGCGGCGGTCGCCGCCGCGGGCACGTGAAGCTCCTGCAGGTGCGCCAGCGCTTCGTCCACAGCCCGATGGTTGCGCTCCACCAGCTCCCGTCCTTTGAGGCCGTAGGTTTGCTGGATGCGCTGCTTGATCCGCGCGATCGCTTCCTCGCGCGGCAACACTCCCGAGAGGGCGAAAAAGCAGGTCTGCATCACCGTGTTGACCCGGCGCCCGAGCCCCGCGCTGTGGGCCACGGCGTAGCCGTCCACGATGTAGCACCGCAACTTCTTCTCGACGATCTGCTCTTGCACCTCCCGCGGTAGCGCATCCCAGACCTGCTCGGCCGGCAGCGAAACATTGAGGAGCACCGTGGCCCCGACTTGCGCGTACTCGAGCACGTCGTAGCGTTCGAGAAACGGGAAGTGATGGCAGGCGACGAAGCTCGCGCGGCGGATCCGATAGCTCGAGCGAATGGGCCGCGGACCGAAACGGAGGTGCGAGATCGTCATCGCCCCGGCCTTCTTCGAATCGTAGACGAAGTAACCCTGCGCATAGAGGTCCGTCCCCTCGCCAATGATCTTGATCGAGTTCTTGTTGGCACTGACGGTGCCGTCCGACCCGAGACCGAAGAATACGGCTCGCACCGTGTCCTCGGGTTCGATGTCGAACGACTCGTCCACGGACAACGAAGTCCCAGTCACATCGTCCACGATCCCGACGGTGAAGTGGTTCTTGGGAGTTTCCTGGGCCAGCTCGTCGAGGACCGCTTTGACCATGGAGGGATGGAACTCCTTGGACGACAGTCCGTAGCGGCCCCCGATGATGCGCGGCAGGGGCTGCGTCCAGAGCCCGCGCGAGCGGGCCTCGGTCAGCGCGGTCACGACGTCCAGGTAGAGCGGCTCGCCCACCGCGCCGGGCTCCTTGGTGCGATCGAGAACGGCGAGGGCGCGCACGCTCGCAGGCAATGCCGCGGCGAAAGCTTCGACGGAGAACGGCCGGTAGAGCCGCACCTTGAGCACGCCGACCCGCTCGCCGCGCTCGGCGAGCCACTCCACCGTCTCGTGCGCCACTTCGGCCCCCGAGCCCATGAGCACGAGGACCCGCTCCGGCGCGGGATGGCCGGCGTAGTCGAAAAGCCGGTAACGCCTGCCGGTGATCCTGGCGAAGCTTTCCATCGTCTCCTGAACGACCGCGGGGCAGGCTTCATAGAAGGGATTGCACGCCTCGCGGGCCTGGAAGAACGTGTCGGGGTTGTGCGCGGTGCCGCGGATGACCGGCCGCTCGGGGGTGAGGGCCCGGGCGCGATGCGCTCGAATCGCGTCTTCGGGGAGCAAGGCCCGGAGCTCGTCGTCTTCGAGGGCCTCGATCTTGTTGATCTCGTGCGAGGTGCGGAAACCGTCGAAGAAGTGCAGGAACGGCACGCGACTGCGCAGCGTCGCCGCCTGCGCGATGGCGGCGAAGTCCTGAGCTTCCTGGACGGAGCCCGAGGCGAGCATGGCGAAGCCCGTGGCCCGGCACGCCATCACATCCGAGTGGTCGCCGAAGATCGAGAGCGCGTGCGTGGCTACGGTCCGCGCCGCGACGTGCATGCAGAAGGCGTTGAGCTCCCCGGCGATCTTGTACATGTCGGGGATCATCAGCAGCAGCCCCTGCGAGGAGCTGAAGGTGGTGACGAGTGCTCCTGCTTGCAGTGCCCCGTGAACCGCGCCGGCCACGCCGGCCTCCGACTGCATCTCCACCACCTCGGGAACCACGCCCCACAGGTTGGGCCGGCCGCGGGCCGACCACTCGTCCGCCAGCTCGCCCATGGGCGAGCTCGGCGTGATGGGGTAGAGGGCGATCACCTCGTGGCCGCGGTAGGCCACGGACGAGACGGCTTCGTTGCCGTCCAGCGGGACGAGACGCTCGGCCATGAGGATCCCTCCCTGCAGCTTCCTTGCCCATGGTCCAGCAGAGCAAGACAGCCGCCAAATCGGATAGCACAGAAAGCTCGTCCGCTTTGGCGCGGGGAGCGGGAGTGGCCGCCAGCGCCGCGGGCGAAGGATGAAGCTCCGCCTGGGGAGAATTCCCCAGCTCCGCGGACATTTCCGCGTCGCGCTCGTACAGGCCGGCTTCACGCTGGAGGCGGGCGCTCGAATGCGCGCCAATGCCCATGGCGACCGCAGCCGGGCGGCGTGCCTCACCACGAAAGACCCACCGCGATCGCGAAGTGGTTCGTCCCTCACAGCGCGCTCGGCCCCGGCGCCCTGGGACCGATCCCGGTCCTAAAGACTCCCATAAATCGGTTGCCGACGGCGCGAATCTCGTGTCCTTTTGAGGGAGGCCCGGGGAACGAGGTGCGTCGTGAAGCTCCGTAGTGCGGCGCGCGGGATGTTGCTCGTTGTCGGCCCGCCGCTGGCGGTGTTGGCTCTGCTGGCAGCGGATCGCGTGCCCGACGAGGTCCAGCAGCCCGGAACCCAACCCGGCGAGGTCGGTGCCTTCGCCACGAACTGCGACAACTGCCACGGGGGCACGCCCAATCCGGAGCTCGAGCCGAGCTTTGGCTGGCACGGGAGCATGATGTCCCATTCGGCGCGGGATCCCTTGTTCTGGGCCACCCTCGCCGTGGCGGAACAGGACTTCCTGCCCGGTCCCGACCCGCAGCAGCGCGGAGGCGCTGGCGATCTCTGCTTGCGCTGCCACGCGCCCGGGGGCTGGCTCGGCGGGCGCTCCACACCCACCGATGGGAGCGCGCTCGCAGGCGACGACGAGCGGGGGGTCGAGTGCGAGTTCTGCCATCTCCTCGTCAACCCCGACCCGCCGGCGAACGTGCCCGGAACCGTCGAGGAGCAGAATCCGCCTTTCGAAGCCTACGATCCGGATACGGGCGAGCCCTACTTCGGGTCCGCGGAGTCCGTGCTGAACAGCGAAGGGACGCGGCTCGGTCCCTATGACGACGCGGTGGCACGCCACCCATGGTTGCCCTCGCCGTTCCACAGGCAGGGAGACTTCTGCGGGACCTGCCACGACGTGAGCAACCCCGCCGTGGGCGACCTCGCGCACAACCATGGGGCCCAGGTGCCGCTCGATCCGGGCACCTACAGCGGCGTCCTCGGCTCGCCCGTGGAGCAGAAGGCGGCGTTCAACAACCCGCCTTACAAGTTCGGCATCGTGGAGCGAACCTACAGCGAGTGGAAAGCGAGCCTCTGGGACACGTACCTCGTGAACGACTATCCCGATCTGCCGGAGGATCTGCGTCGCCCGGGCGGGGCGCTGGACGTGGCGTACCACCGGGCGTTCGACGCGCGCGCCGACGCCAACTACGAGGACGGCACGCCCCGCTATTACACGTGCCAGACGTGTCACATGGCCGCGGGCACCGGCGTGGGTTGCAACAAACAGAACTCGCCCACACGGACCGACCTGCCACGGCACGACCTGACGGGAGGTGGCTACTGGGTGCCGGACCTCGTGGCGTACCAGCACGACCGCGGTACCCTGCGTTTCGGCACTCTGACTCAAGCCCAGCGGGACGCCATGGCAGCGGGAAAGCTTCGCGCCGCAGAGATGCTGCGCAGCGCCGCCTCCCTCGAGGCGCGCCAGGAATCCCGCCAGCTCGTCGTGCGCGTGACGAACCTCACGGGGCACAAGCTGATCACCGGCTATCCCGAGGGACGGCGCATGTGGCTCAACGTCCGGTGGTACGACGCGCAGAACGCGCTGCTGGCGGAGGACGGGGCCTACGGACCGATCGGGCGGACCGTCGCGGACCTCGGCGGCAACACGCACCAGGTGTACTCCCTGCTCGACCCCGAACACACGGTGCTTTACGAAGCCGAGGGCGGGATGGACCAAGGGTGGGCCAGCCAGCTGCTGAGCTTGGGCTACGACCCCAACCTTCCCCTCGCCTACGACCGGCGGACCGACGCGGTGACGTGGACGCTGGGACAACTGGCCTCGCAGCCGCCCGGCACAGCCGGACCCACATTCCACTTCGTGTTGAACAACGTGCTGTTGCACGACACGCGCATCCCCCCTTACGGTTTCGCGTACGACGAAGCACGGCGGCGCAACACGCTGCCCGTTCCCGGGACGCTCTACGGCGATCCGGGTCCGGGCGAGATCTACCGGCACTGGGACGAGGTGACCTTGGCGATTCCTGCCGGAGCGGCGCGGGCGGAGGTGCGGCTCTACTACCAGCAAACGAGCTGGGAGTACATCCAGTTTCTCTGGTTGCAAAACGATGGGCTGAATCCCTTCCTCGGCAACGAAGGAGTGAATCTCCTCGACGCCTGGCTCCAGACGGGCCAGTCGCCGCCCTTCGAGATGGCCCTCGCGACCATCGCACTCGCTCCCGTCGCCGGTGTGCCCGGGGAAGCTTCCCGGGGTCAGGCGCCGCAGGAGCAGTTGCAGGTGAGCGCCTACGACAAGCTCACGGGCGACATCACGATCCGCTACACGCCTGCCTGCGACGCCACGGATCACACGATCTACTACGGGCCGCTCGACCAGGTTTCGAGTTACGCGTACAGCGGCGCCGCATGCCAGGTGGGCACCACGGGGTCCGCCGCCTTCAACCCTGGACCGGGCAGCTTCTTCTTCGTGATCGTGGGGCACAACGGAACTGCAGAGGGCTCCTACGGGCGCGACAGCGCGGGGGCCGAGCGGCCGGAGGACACCGGCACCCCCGCCTGCGATCTGCCGCAGGACTTGACGGGAGTGGTCTGCGAGTAGACTAGGAGCGGCGAGGAAACCGCCCGCCCGGCGCCGCGCAAGGGAGGAGGGAGGGAAGCACCGCCGTGCCGGAGCAGAAGCACCGCCCCGAGAAGCGCTACCGGGTCGCGACCCGGATGATCCACGGGCGGATGATCAGTCCCCACTGGCAGTACCGGGACCACATCGTCCCCCCCATCAGCGCCTCGACGGCTTACCGGCTCGAATCGGCGGAGCGCGGTGCCGAAGGTTTTCTCGAATTCGCCAACCCCGAGTTCCGCCGGGACGACCACCCGCCGATCTACATCTACGACCGGCTCGACGAGCCCACCCGCGGCCTGCTGGAGGAAAACCTGTGCGACATCGAAGGCGGCGAGGCCTGCGTGACGTACGCGACCGGGATGGCGGCGATCGCGGCCGCGCTGGGCGTGCTGCTCAAGGCGGGCGATACGCTGGTGGCGCACAAGACGCTCTACGGTTGCACGTATTCGCTGTTCACGAACTGGTTCCCCCGCTTCGGCATCCGCCCGGAACTCGTCGACCTCGCCGACCCCGGCAGGCTGGAAAGCGTGCTGCGCGACGATCCGCACGTGATGGCGGTCTACTTCGAGACGCCCTGCAACCCGAGCCTCGAGCTCCTAGACATCGAACAAATCGTCGGCATCTGCCGGTCCGTCAACCGCAACCGCCCGCCGCGGCGTCGCGTCTTCGTCGTCGTGGACAATACCTTCGCCACCCCCTTTTGCCAGCGCCCACTCGAACTGGGGGTGGACGTCGTCGTCGAAAGCCTGACCAAAGGCATCGGCGGATTCGGCACGGACATGGGAGGGGCCGTCATCGGTCCACGGCTGCTGGAACCCGACTTGCTGCTCTACCGCAAGGATTTCGGGGCCGTGCTCTCCCCGCGCTCGGCTTGGCCGATCCTGGTCTATGGGCTGCCGACGCTCGCCCTGCGCATGCGCCGGCAGATGGACACCGCCCTGCGCGTCGCGCAGTTCTTGGAAAACCAACCTGCCGTCCAGCGGGTGAGCTACCCGGGCCTGCCAGCCCATCCCCAGCACGCACTGGCGCGGCGGCAGATGGTGGATCCCGAGGGCGGCTTCGCGCCGGGCACGATCATCTACTTCGTGCTCGAGGGCGAACCCGAGGAAGCCCGCGCCCGCGGGCGACGCTTCATGAACGCCCTCGCGGAACGGTCCCTGCCGATCACTTTGGCGGTGTCGCTCGGGCAGATCCGTACCCTGGTGGAGCATCCGGCCTCCATGACCCACGCGGCGCTGCCCGTGGAGCGCCAACTGGAGGCGGGCATCGAGCCGGGGGGCATTCGCATCTCCATCGGTCTCGAGGACGCGGAGGATTTGCTCCAGGATCTCGCGGAAGCCCTTGCCGCCGCCAGCGCTCCCGCGGCGGGCTAGCGCGGGCGCGGCTTCGCCGTTGGGGCCCTCACAAGGACGCAGCGCCCTTGGGAACGCGCCGTGCCACGCGGGTCTGGCGGGCGGCGCGGGAAACCGCCGCCGCCACCGCGCGCACCACGCGGCGGTCGAAAACGCTCGGGACGATGTAGTCGGCCGACAGCTCCTTCTCCGAGATCACGGCGGAAATGGCCTCCGCGGCGGCGCGCTTCATCGCCTCGTTGATCGTCGAGGCGCCGGCGTCGAGGGCGCCGCGGAACACCCCGGGGAACGCGAGCACGTTGTTGATCTGGTTCGGGTAGTCGCTGCGTCCCGTGGCCACGACGGCCGCCACGTCCTGGATCTCCTCGGGCAAGACTTCGGGGTCGGGGTTGCTCATGGCGAAGACGATGGGGTCGCGGCCCATGCGCTCCACGTCGCGCCGCGACAGCAGCCGGGGTGCGGAGACACCGATGAAGACATCGGCTCCCTCGATGACCTTCTTCAAGGGTCCCTGCGCGTTGTCGGGGTTCGTATGCTCCGCGAGCCAGGCCTTCTGCGGATTGGCGGGGAAGGTGCGGCCCCGATGGATCGCTCCCTGCGAGTCGCACACCACGAGGTCGCGCACGCCGTAGTCGAGCAGCAGGCGTGCGCAGGCCGTCCCCGCCGCCCCCGCCCCGGAAATCACGATCCTCACCGCTTCCGCGCTCTTGCCCACGACCCTGAGCGCGTTGATCAACGCCGCGAGCACGACGATGGCCGTGCCGTGCTGATCGTCGTGAAACACGGGGATCTGCAGGGTCTCGCGCAGGCGCTGCTCGATCGTGAAGCAGCGCGGCGCCGAGATGTCCTCCAGATTGATGCCGCCGAAGCTCGGCGCGATCCACTGACAGAAACGGACGATCTCTTCGGGGTCTTGCGTGGCGACACAGAGCGGGAAGGCGTCCACGCCGCCGAACACCTTGAACAGGATCGCCTTGCCCTCCATCACGGGCATCGCGGCTTCCGGGCCGATGTTGCCCAGGCCCAGAACGGCGCTCCCGTCGGAGACGACGGCCACGGTGTTGCGGCGGATGGTGAAGCTGAAGGACGTCCTGGGCTGCTCGTGGATCAAGCGGCACACGCGCGCCACGCCCGGGGTGTAGGCCATGGACAGCTCGGCTCGCGTCTTGAGAGGCACCCGGGACTGGATCTCGAGCTTGCCCCCGAGGTGCAGCCGCAGCGTATCGTCCGAGACGGCTCGGACCTTCATGCCTTCGAGCCGTTCGAGCGCCTCGACGACCTTGCGCGCGTGCTCGGTGGAACGGCACTCGATCGAATAGTCGCGCACGCTCCGACCGCGATCGATGGAAACCAGATCGATCGCATGGATCACACCACCGGCGCGCGCGATGGCGCTGCCGATGCGCGCGATCCACCCCCGCTCGTGGGGGTACTCCAGCCTCGCAGTGATCTGGTATTGAACGCTGGGCGTCGGTACCGTCATGGGGAGGCATTATGCCCCCTCGGGCGCGGCCGCGCATGCGGGGCGGGGCGAATCGAGATCCGAAAGCTCCGCTGCCGGGCCGACCCCGTGGATTGGCGCCGCTGGAGCGCGCCAGGCGTGCCCCGAGCTAGGATAGGGCCTCGGCACCCTGGCGCCGGAGGGATTGCCTTTGTCGGTCAGCCACCCCCCGGGGCGCGAAGCGCTGCGCGCGGCCCACACACCCGAGGCGATTCGAGCGCGCCTGGCCGGCGGGCCGGATCACAGCTACCTGCGGGATTTCGTCTACGGGGCGATGGACGGGGCCGTCACGACGTTTGCCGTCGTCTCCGGTGTCGCGGGCGCGCGACTCGGTCCCGGTGTCGTGCTCGTGCTGGGCGTGGCCAACCTGATCGCCGACGGGTTCAGCATGGCGGCGGGCAATTTCCTCGGCACCCGCACGGAGCGGCAGCGGGCGGACCGCGCCCGCCTCGACGAGGAGGCCCACATCGAGGCGGTGCCGGACGGAGAACGGGAGGAAATCCGCCAGATCTTCGCCGCCAAAGGGCTGGAGGGGCAGATCCTCGAGGGTGTCGTGGAGGTCATCACCCGGGACAGGCAGCGCTGGGTGGACACGATGCTGCGGGAGGAGCTCGGGTTGCCGCTGGCGCATCCGTCGGCCTGGCGTGCGGCTTGGACGACGTTCGCCGCTTTCGTGGCGGTGGGTGCCGTTCCGTTGTCGCCCTATATCTGCCAGTTGCTGGGCGCGAGTCTGGGCTACGACGCGTATCTGTGGAGCACGGGCATGACCGCCTGTGCCTTTTTCGGGGTGGGGGCCGCCAAGGCGCGCTTCGTGGCCCAGCGTTGGTTCATCGGCGGACTGGAAACCCTCGCCATCGGCACCTTCGCTGCCGGTCTGGCGTTCTTGGCGGGACGGCTGCTGCGGCAGTGGGCCATCCCCTGAGCGTACACGCCCCCTGCCGCGGTGCCCGCTCCAGCGTTCCCATCGAGGACCGCGCGAGTCGTCTGTCGGTTGGCGCGCCGGGATGGTTCGCGTTAGGCTGCGACACGATGAGCCGGGACGCTCTCGTCGCCCGACCCGCGCGGACACGCTACACGCTGGCCGACTTCAGCGAAGACCAGCGGCGGCTCGTGGAGGTCCACCAACCCACGTCACGGGGTGCGCTCGAACCGGTGGAGGACTGGGAGAGGCGCTGGTACCCGGTGTGCGTGCACGCTTTGCGACAGGCGCTCGTCTCGGCGGATCCGGCCGCGCTATTCCTGCGAAAATACGGCCACGAGAACGCGGCCGCGCGCGTGCGGCTGTTGCGCGCGCTCGTGGGTTTCCTCCACGATCGGCGCGGCGACCTCACCGATGCGGGCCTCGCGCAGGAGGGCGAGCCGCTGCTCGTGGACGAGGAGTTCCTGCGTTACCTGCTCGACGCGGTACGGGCGCGGGGTAGCCAGGAGATCCCGCGCTACGCGCTGGCCGAGTTCCTCGACGCCCTCGGCCACAAGCGCCTTTGATCCGGCCACGGTCAGCGGTCCGGAAGCCCCTCACGCCTCGGCCGCGTGCCGCTGCAGCTCCTCGAGGCGGAAGTCCACTTTGCCGTGACGGCGCGGCGCGGAAACGAGGGCTTCGAGGGTGATGCCCCGCAAGATGTCGGCGATCCGTTCCTGCACGAGGGTCCACACCGCGCTCGCCGGGCAGTTGACGGCGTGCTCGCACTTGAGCGGGTCGGGGACGCACTCGGCGATGCCCAGCGGCCCCTCGATCGCCTCGATCACCTCCAGCAGGTTGACCTCCGCGGCGGGCCGGGCCAGAGCGAACCCCCCGTGGACTCCCCTGGAGGACCGCAGCAGGCCGGCCCGCACGAGGGCGCGCAAAATCTTGGCGGTGAAGCTGGGAGGGATCTTCTGCGCCTCCGCGACCTCGGTGCGCAGGACGACCCGGTCCTCGGGGAGCGAGGCGATGTAGAGCATGCTGCGGATCGCATAGTCCGTGGCGCTGGTGAGTCTCAGGGCCATGGTGCCACCCCCTTTCTCTCGGGCTCCTCGCCCTCGCCCTGCGAGTTTGCAACGATCAGGCCAAAACGGAGTCCCCACCTCGCTTATCGAGAAAAGCGCGAACGCTCGGGCCGAGCGAGCGGCGCGCCCGGACCGAAAGCGGATGCAAGGGACCCCGAGCGCGCGAAATCTCTCCCAGCTCAAGCTGAAAATCCCGCAACGGCGCCCGAGGAATGGGACCGTTTGCGTCTCCTTTCTCCGGCGCCGCAGGGGCAAGAAGGTGCCACAATCGAAGGCGGAGGAATCGATGGC
Source organism: Acidobacteriota bacterium (assembly GCA_037447115.1). Lineage (GTDB taxonomy): Bacteria > Acidobacteriota > Polarisedimenticolia > Polarisedimenticolales > JBBIHH01 > JBBIHH01. The sequence goes on along the minus strand of JBBIHH010000002.1, from coordinate 115,385 downwards.
CCGCACGGGAGCGGCGGTGTCCTTCACGAGCCTGCTCGAACTGCACGAGCGCCTGCAGGAGCTCTTCCTCCGGCACCAGGAGGCGCTGGTCGAGGGCGACCTGGACGCCGCCGCGCAGCGCCTGGATCGCTTCCAAGCCGCGCTCGAACTTCACGCGCAGGACGAGGAGACATGGCTCATCCCCGTCTATCGCCGGGCGGAGCGCGTGGCCGGCGGCGCCCCCGAGATTTTCCAGGGCGAGCACTTGAAGATGCTCCACCTCGTGCGGCAGTTCCGCGCGGCGCTGTCGCGGATCCGGCAATCGGGGCAGCACCGAACGCGGCGCGTGCTGCAGTTGCTCGACGACGAGTCGAAGTTCAAGCAGCTCATGGCGCACCACGACGCGCGGGAGCGCACGCTGCTCTACCCCATCCTCGACCGCTTGACGACCGACGAGGAGCGCCGCGAGCTGCTCGAGCGCTGCCGCCGAGAACTGCCCCTTTGAGCCCCTGCAGCATCCCTCGCGGGCCGGCACGGGCCTGCGCGGCCGGGGCCTTCCTCAGGCCTGCCTGGGCTCCCGGGGGCGAGCACGCCCGCGCGGCCTAGCGGCCGAGTGTCGGGTCGAGGGGGCACTCGAGACAGAGGCGCGGCGCGGGCTCGAACCCCGAGGCGCGCACGAAGGCCAGCAGGTCGAAGTCGTCCCAGGCCACCTCCGTGCGGATGCTGCCGATGCCGAGTGCACCGAGGTTGCGGCGGAACTGCTCCAGCAGCGCCCGCGCCACGTGACGGCGCCGCCACTCGGGGTGGACGCCGATGGCGTCCATCGTCGCGAACGGCTCCACGACGCCGAACTCGCCATAGTAGAGGCTGCCCACCAGAAAGCCCACGACCCGTCCCTCGAGCTCGGCCACGAGGGAAATCTGCAAGTCCGCGTGCTCCACCGCTCGGCGCACGAGGGTTTCGAAGTAGCGCCGCCGGCGCCGGCCCGAACTGGCGGCGTCGATCTCCACCACCGCCTCGAGGTCCTCGGCTCGCATCAGCCGCACGGGCACCGCGTCCGTTTCGAGCCATCCCGGTTCACGATCCGGCTCGGACGCAGCGCGTGCCTCGTCCCTGTCGTGGTTCATAGGTACTGTCCTCCGTCCACGCGAAGCACCTGCCCCGTGATATGGCGGGCCCCCGGCGAGCAGAGGAACACCACGGCCTGCGCGATGTCCTCCGGATCCGCCAGGCGACCGAGAAGGCTCTCCGCGACGGCCTGGCGGCGAACGGTCTCGTCGAGCGCCTCCGTCATCGGCGTGCGCACCATGCCCGGCTCGATCACGTTGACGAGGATGCCGAACCGGGCCGTCTCGCGCGCTGCCGTCTTGGCGAGGCCCACGAGCCCGGCCTTGCTCGCGGCGTAGGCGCCCTGCCCGAGCTTGCCGCGCATCGCGTTGATCGAGCCCAGGAGCACGATGCGGCCGCCCCCGCGGCGCCGCAACGCCGGAATCGCGTGCCGGAGCAGCAGGAAGGCGCTCGTGAGGTTCGTGCGCAGCACCGCGTCCCAATCCTCGAGGGAGAGCTTCCACAGAACCGCGTCGCGGGCGATTCCCGTGGCGTGAACCACCAGGTCGAGCCCGCCGAGCTCCCGTTCGATGCGGGCCACCGCCCGCGCCACGGCTTCGTCGTCCGTGGCGTCCACCTCGAACCAGACCTCCGCCGCGCTCGCCGCCGGCCTCCGCCGGTCGAGGCCCGCCACGCGCGCACCGGCTCCGGCAAGCATCCGCGTCACGGCGGAGCCGATACCGCCCGCGGCGCCCGTCACGAGCGCGATCTGACCGGCGAGGATAGCCGCCTCGTTCACGATGCCTGTGCCGCCCCGCGCCGCTCCAGAACGCGGAAGCGGTGGGCCCCCCACAGGGCGGCGCCCAGGGCCCCGGCGTGGGGGGACCACGCACGCGTGTGCAGCCGCATCTCCAGCTTCTCCTCGGCGATCTTTTCGCGCATCGCCTGGACGAGACCCTCGTTCGCCGCCAGGCCCCCGGTGACGACCACGTCCGCGCCCGCCCCGACCGCCCGCAGGAGCTTCACGTAGCGCGAAGCCATGGAGAGATGGATGCCCTTGAGGATATCCGGGGTCGAGATCCCGCGGCTGACCATGTTGATCACGTCGGTCTCGGCGAGCACCGCGCAAATGCTGCTCACGGTCTCCGGTCGGGTCGCGCGGAGCGAAAGCGCGCCGACCTCCTCCAGCGGCACGCCGAGATAGCGCGCGACGTTCTCCAGGAACTGTCCCGATCCCGAAGCGCACTGGCTCGTCATCCGGTAGCCGAGAACGCGGCTGCGCGGATCCACGCGCATCGCCCGCGCGTGGAGCGCGCCCACGTCGAGCACACCCGTGGCAGCCGGCACCAGGAACGTGGCGCCGCGGGCATGCGTCGTCATCCCGTAGAAGTGACCATCGCAAAAATCCGCGAGCTCGCCTTCGCCCGTGCTCGCCAGGTAATCGAGCTGCTCGCGCCGCAGGCCGGCCTCGGCGAGCGTCGCCTCGACGCTCTCCAGGATCACCGCGCGCAGGTCCCGGCGGCGGATGCGGTCGCTGCGCAACGCGAGCACCTCGATCGCTTCCCAGCCGTCCCGGGTGCGCACCACGGCCGTCTTCACCGCGCTCGTCCCCACGTCGAGACCGAGCGTCGTCAGCAGCTCGGCGCGCGGCATGCCGCCCCTCGCGCACGAGCGCCGCTCGCCTCGCATTCCCGGAGCGCGAACAGCGCAGCTCCCAGCGCTCCCGTGTAGATCGAATCGGGCGAGATGTTGATCGTCCGGGTGCCGTAGTGTTGCTCCACGAGTTCCTGCAGCGCCGCCACCGCCGCGGGGTTCTTCGCGACGCCTCCGGTGAAGGTGAACTCGTCGTGGACGCCGCCCGAGCGCGCCAACAGCGACAGGGCACGCAGCATGATCGCCCGGTGCAGGCCTGCCAGGATGTCTTCCCGGCGCTGGCCGAGACCCAACCGGTCGCGCAGCTCGGCCCCGGCGAACACGGTGCAGGTGCTGTTGATCTTCACCCGTTGCGTCGCCCGCTGCGCCAGGGGACCGAGTTCGTGCAGCCCCAGATTCAGCTCGTCGGCGATGTAGCCCAGGTAACGCCCGCAGCCGGCGGCGCAGCGGTCGTTCATCTGGAAGCTGGTGACGATGCCCTGCTCGTCCACCTGGATCGCTTTCGTGTCCTGACCGCCGATATCGAGAACCGTGCGGGTCCGCGGGAAGAGGGCATGCGCGCCCAGACCATGACAGAGAATTTCGCTGCGGATCTGCTCCTTGGGAAAAGGCAGGCGCTGGCGTCCGTAACCGGTGCCGACGGAGCCGGCCTCCTCCAGACGCACCTCGCGGGCCCGATGGATGGCGCGGCGCAGGTCCTCTTGCATCGGCCCGAGCGACGCCGAGTTGTGGCGCAGTGCCCGCTCGAGGGCCCGCTGGATATGGCTTTCGAAGGAAACGTCCTCCGCGGTGTTCTCCACCGGAAGGATCGCCGCGTCGTAGACGCTGCACAGCGTGTCGAACGTGATCCCCCGGGGATCGGCGAGCTCCTGGGCGAACTCCATGTAGCTCGATCCGGCGAGATCCCGGAAGAAATCGCTCTTGCGCTCGGCACCAGGGGCGAAGAGCCCCTCCGCCCGCTGCCGCATCGCATCCACGATACGATCCAAAGCCCCCACCAGCTCGCGGTGCTGGGCGAAGTAGCGGGGGCCGCGCGCCACTTGCTGCAGCGCCTCCCGCAGCCGCTCCAGCCGCGCCAGGTGCTGTTCCAGCCGGAAGGCGGCCTCGAGGCTCGGCAAGAAGTCGGGGACATGGGCCGCGAGCTGCCGCTGTTGCGCGAGCTCCCGGCGGCACAGTTCGAAGCGGGCGCGGATGAAAGCCTCGGCGCGCGCGACCCCGCAGGCCACCTCGTAGTTGCTGCGGCTGTTCGTGATGCCGCGTCCGAGCACCTCCCCCCGCTCGTCCAGGATCAACGCCTTGGTGGTCGTCGAACCCAAATCCACCCCGACGACGACGCGCAGGGTCGCAGGTCCGCTCATGCCTGTTCTCTCGCCCGCCGCTTCTGCGCCAGCATCTGCAGGTAACTCTCGACCCGGTTCTTGATGTTCGCTGCCGAGAAGTAGCGCGGGTCCACGAGATCGCTCTCGATGAAACCTCCCGGGATGCCTGTGCGCTCCTCGAGCTGGCGCAGCATGAGCAGTTGGCCCACGCTGAACGAATTGCAGCTCTTGACGCTGTGGATCAGGAAACCGTCGGCGCGGTACTCGCGGATGTAGCTCTCGAGCAGCGCCACCCGCGAAGGCAATCCCAGGTTCGTGTAGCAACCCATGCAGTACTCCGCCAGCGACTCGAGCGGCCGCGCCGGGTCGTGGCGGAACCCGCGGTCGTAGAGTCCGCCCACCTTGGCGTAGGTACTCGCCACGACGACCGCTCCTTCCTCGTAGAACATCTTCCAGAACTCGCGGAAGTGGGTCCAGTTGGGCGGCCCCTCCACGACGAGCCGGAAACGCTCCTCCCCCAGCGGGCCCTCGGGGGTGACCGGACCGAGCCCCTGCCGCAGGCGCTCCTCGACCTCCTGGCGCAGAGTACGGTAGTAGTCCACGGCCTGCTCGGTCCCGCGGAACGCGCTGAAGATGGGCCCGATGTAGTACACGGCTCCGAAGTAGCCGTCGATCGGGGAGGGCACATGTTTGGCGCTCTCCAGCACCGCGACCAGGTCGTCCTCCGCTTGCACGGCGCGCCGCATCAACTCTCGCAACCGGTCCTCGTCGTAGCGGCTTCCCGTGACCTCCTCGAGCTTGGGGATCACCTCGGAGCGCAACTGTTCGACGACGTACTGCAAGTGATGCGGCTCGATCCGCCCCTGCGCCTGGTAGGGCACGTGCAGCATCGCCACAGGGCAGCCGTACTCCTGCCGCAGCAGTTCGAACCATTTCATGAAGGTGAAACAGCCCGTGTAAGAGAGCAGCAGCAGATCGGGCGGCGGGAGCTTCCTCCCCGTGGGGCCGATGTTGCCGCGCTTGAGCATGCCGATGTCGCACTTGACGTAGGTGCAGACATCCTCGCTGTGACCGTGCTTCTCTGCCTCCGAGACGTAGCTGCCCGAAAGGCGACGCATGCCGGACTGCAACGCGTTGATCTCGGGCAGGACGGGCAGGATGTCGAAGCAGAGCAGCAGTTCCGCCAGGTTGCCCGGCACGAAGGTATAGACGACCTTTCGACCCTCTTGGGGAGCACGCTCGAGGGCCTCGTAGTGGGCGGCGATCATCTGCTTCTGCAAGTGCATGCTGCGGTCCTTCTGCACCTGCGCGTTCGGCATGCGGCCACTCATGCCTCGCTCCATAGTCGGATGGAGTCCGAGAAGGTCCCGGCTTGCTCGCGGATGGCGGAGAACTGTCCCGTGTCCTCCGCGTACTTGAACTGGGTGTACGGGATGCGCTCGCGCTCGAGCGCGGGCACGAGCATCGGCTGCTCGAGAAGCGCCGGATCGCAGAAGCTCGGCGCGCAGAAGATCACCCCTTCCGCCCGGCGGCGGCGCACGGTGTCCACCAGCGCCCGCCCGCGATCTCCCGACGGCTCGTAGCGCGAGGGAGCGGGTGCGCTCGCCCGGAGGTAGGCCTGCGCCAAGTTGTCCAGCGGGTCACCCGAGAGGGGAACGTCCTCCAGCAGCCAGCGCAGTCCGAGCAGCCAATCGTCGTCCACGATGTAGCATCCCGCCCGCTCCAATGTCGCCAGCAATCCGAGGGGAGGCTGCTCGCAGAACGCACCCCGGAGAACCACCCGCGCGTGGTCCTTCGGCGTGCGGCTCGTGTCCCGTGGGGCCGCCGCACGATAGGACTCGAGCATCTCGATGTGTTCCTCGGGAGGCAGCACGTTGCCTGCCCGCAGCACGAGGTACATCTCCGGCGCCGGGTAGGCCCACGGGCGCTCCGCCCGGGCGTCGTACAGCCGGCGCACCGCGCGCCGGTGCTCGTTGTAGACGGCGATGCTGCGGCGCAGCGCATCGTCGTCGCCGCCGCACCCGCCCCAGCGCTGCAGATCGTCCCGCAGCGCCTCGAGCTCCCGGCGCCAGAACCGGCCTCCCACCTGGGGATCGAAGTTCTGGGGCACGTCCACGTAGCGCACGTAGCGTTCCGGAAACAGCATCCGCCACATCCCCGAGAGATTGCGGATCACGTCGCAAATGGAGGGAAAGAGCATCCCGTCCAGCGCATCGAGCCGGCCGCTGAGGGCAAGTTCGATCGTGCTGCGCGGGATGTGGCAGATGTAGCTCTGGAAGTACGCGTCACCGCGGATGATCTCGAGCTGGTCTCCCCCGCCCACGATGCCCACGGGGAGCATGCCCGCGGCATGGATGATCTCGCGTGGCACGTAGATCGGCATGTGGCCGATGGCCTTCGCGCCCGGGTGGGCTTCCTTCCAGCGGCGCACGCTCTCGAGGTCCAGATCCTCGTGCAGCGCGCGCGCTCGACGGAGGATGCTCGCCAGATCGTGCGCCATCAGTCCGCAGCCCAGGGGGCGATCTCGCGGATCAGCGCGTCGTCCCAGGCCGCACCCTCCGCGAGCCGCCGACGCAACAGCACGAAGTCCACCTCGCGCTGCCCCTTTTTGCCCCGCGCGAAAGCGCGGAAGCCCGCGCGGGCCTCGCCCAGCATGTTCAACGCCAGCCAGGCGCGATTCGTTTCCCGGTTGCGATCCCAGGAAACGAGCTTGTGCTTGCGCACGCTCTCGATCGTCTTGGTCAGGCAGTCGGGCATCGTGTAGAGCAGTTGGGTGCACAGGCGATCCACCGCCTCGTCCAACAGCGAGAGATCCACCTCGCCGCGCTTCACGAGCGCCTGCGCCTGCTCGCGCTCGCGGCCCTGCTTCCACTCGCCGAACACCAGCCGGCCCCGCTCGTCCACGATCCTGTCGGTCACCACCAGGGGATTCGGCACGAACTCGCCGTCCACCTTGAGGGCCGGGACGATCTCCGTCAGCCCGCCGTACCAGTAAAAGCGGTGAGCGCTCCACAGTTCGCACAGCGTCGCGCTGGCCATGGCGCGCTCGAAGCCCACCATCACGGGCAGGAAATCCGTGCTGCCGCCGTCGGGCGCCGAGCCGTGCTTGGGGCCGGCCTGCCCGAACGACGCGAGATCGCTCGAGATCGAGAAGTCGCAGGCCATCCCGATCTCCTGTCCTCCCGCCACGCGCATCCCGTTGACACGGCAGATCACGGGTTTGTCGCACTGGAGGATCGAGGTGACCATGTCGTTGAACAGGCGCATGTATTGTCGGTACTCGAGGGGGCGCCCCGCGTAGTACTCCGCGTACTCCCGGGCGTTGCCGCCGGTACAGAAGGCGCGCGTTCCGGCGCCGGTGAGCACGACCGCCACGGCACGCCGGTCGTGGCTCGCCTCGCGCAGCGCGAGGATCATTTCCTTGATCATCTCCGTGGTGTAGCTGTTGAGCTCTCGCGGATTGTCGAGCGTGATCCACACGTGGTGCAAGCCCTCGATCGGCCGCCCCTCCACGTCGCGAGCCGGCCGCCGCTCGACGCGCACGTTCTCCCGGGTAGGCTCGTCCACGAGATTGTGCGACACCAGTGGCTGCCTCATCGTTCACCTCCCCGCGGGCGGCACGAGCACGACCCGCCGCCGGATCTCCCGCACCCGCACGGCCTCGAGCACGCCCGGCGCCTCGTCCAGAGCGTGCCGCTCGGTGAAGGGCCGGAGCTTCACCCTTCCCTCCAGCACGAGCGCCAGGGCCTCGGGATAGACTTCCGGCGGGCAACCCCAGTTGCCGCGGGCCGTGGCATCGAAGGCCATCAGGTTCGACAGGCGCAGCGCGATCTTCTCGGGCGTGTACCCCACGACCCCGAGATACGCGCCGAAATCCAGTAGTCCGAAGGCCGTTTCCTGCCCCGCGGCGGTTCCGGAGGTCTCGAAGATCTTCAGCGCCGTGCCAGGCCGTCCGGACGCGCGCACGCGCTCGCGCAGCGCTTGCCGCAGCTCGCGCAGGGGTCGCTCGCCTGCGAGCCAAGTCTCGCACGCACCGTGCTCGGCCACGAGGCGCAGCCGTTCGGGATCCACATCCACGGCGATCACCTGCGCTCCGAGGGCGCTGGCGATCTGGACGCCGAAGGCGCCGATCCCACCCACCCCGACGAAGACGGTCACCTCCCCCGCCTCGAGGCCGCTGCGGCGGATGGCCTCGAAGGGTGTGGTCACCGCGTCGGCGACCACCGCCAGGTCGGCCAACTCGAGACCCGCCGGCAGCGGATCGGGCACGGGACACAGGCCCCGCGCGGGCACGCGCACGTGCGTGGCGAAGCCGCCGTGCCCGTCGTTGCCCGGCATGAACTGGCGCGGGCAGATCGTGGGCCGGCCCGCCCGGCACGCGGGGCACTCGCCGCAGGGGATGACCGCGGGAACGATCACGCGACGCCCGAGCCACGCTTCCGCCCCGGGGCCGGCGCGCTCCACCACGCCCGCGATCTCGTGGCCGAGGACGAGCGGTAGCGGGTGCCGCGGCGGGACGCCTTCCGCGGCGAACCCCACGTCCGTGTGGCACACGCCGCAGCCCGCCACCCGCACCACCACCCACCCCGCGGGAAGTGCCGAAAGCTCCAGGGCGCGACGCTCGAGCCGCTTGCCCGCCGCGACCAGCGCGTAGCCGTACGCTTCCTCCGGCATGCTCGTGGCAGTTCCTCTCCGGCAGGCAGCCGCTCGCCCCACCCTTGTACCCGCAGCACGGCGCGGCGAAAACGCCAGAAAGAGACCGAATCTGTCTCTTTTGTCTTCAAGCGCGGATGAGTCGGACTCTACAATGCCCGCGGAGGCAGAGCGCACCAGAGCGATGAAAACCATCATCGAACCGTTCCGCATCAAGACCGTCGAGCCGCTCAAGATCACCACGCGCGAGCAACGGCAGGCCGTCCTCGAACGTGCCGGGTGGAACCTGTTCCGCGTGCCGGCGGAGGAAATCCTGATCGACTTGCTGACCGATTCCGGCACGGGCGCCATGTCCTCGGAACAGTGGGCCGCGATGATGTGCGGTGACGAGTCCTACGCGGGGGCGCGCTCGTGGTACCGCTTCGAGGCGCGCGTGCGGGAGCTCACGGGCTTCCGCCACATCATTCCGACGCACCAGGGACGGGCGGCAGAGCGCATCCTCTTCTCCTGCCTCGGCGTCACGGGCAAGCTCGTCGTCAGCAACACCCATTTCGACACGACACGCGCCAACGTCGAGTCCCTGGGGGGCCGCGCGGTGGATTGCCCGATTCCCGAAGCCCTCCAACCGGCGGTGGAACACCCGTTCAAGGGCAACATCGATCTCCAGGCTCTGGAGCGGCTGCTGGGGGGCGCGGAAGGACCCGTGGCCTGCGTGATCTTCACCATCACCAACAACGCCTGGGGCGGGCAGCCCGCCTCGCTCGAGAACCTGCGGGCGGCGAGCGCGCTGTGCCGGCGTCACGGCGTGCCGTTCTATCTCGACGCCTGCCGCTTCGCGGAAAACGCCTACTTCATCAAGCTGCGCGAGCCGGGCTACGCCGATTGGCGCGTGGAAGAGATCGCCCGGGAGATCTTCTCCCTCGCCGACGGGGCGACCTTCAGCGCCAAGAAGGACGGCCTGGCGAACATCGGAGGCTTTCTCGCCGGCAACGACGACCGGCTGGCCGAGCAGGAGGAGGCGCTGCTGATCCTCACGGAAGGCTTCCCCACTTACGGCGGCATGGCGGGACGCGATCTGGAAGCCGTGGCCGCAGGACTGCGCGAGGTCGTGCAAGAGGACTACCTGAGGTACCGTATCGCCTCCGTGCGCTACCTGGGGGAGGGGCTCGCCCGCGCAGGCCTGCCGATCGTCCGGCCGCCGGGCGGCCACGCGATCTACGTGGATGCGGGGGCGTTCCTGCCCCACATCCCGCCGGAGCGCTTCCCCGGCCATGCGGCGGCGTGCGCCTTCTACGAGGAGGGCGGGATCCGGGGTGTGGAGGTCGGATCGCTCATGTTCGGCGGACCCGACCCGGCCACGGGCCGCGAGCGGCGCGCGCCGCTCGAGCTTTACCGGTTGGCCATCCCGCGGCGCGTGTATACCCAGAGCCACATGGACTATGTCGTGGAGGTCGCCGCGGAGGTCGCCCGCAAGAGGGACCGGCTGGCGGGATTCGAGATCGTCGAGGCTTTGCCGCACCTGCGGCACTTTTCAGCGCGCCTGAGACCGCTGCGCGTCCCGGCGAGGACCCGGGCCGGCCGGCCCGCATGAGCCTCGAGGGCTTCCGGGCGCTGCACCCGGTGGTGCAGGCCCTGGGCGCGGGCGTTCTGACCTGGGCCATGACGGCCGCCGGCGCCGGGGTGGTGTTCTTCGTGCGCCGCTCCGAGCGGCGCGTTCTGGACGCCTCGCTCGGTTTCGCCGCCGGCGTGATGATCGCGGCGTCGTTCTGGTCGCTGCTCGCTCCGGCGATCGCGCTGGCCGAGGAGATGGGCCAGCCCCGATGGCTACCCGCGCTGGCGGGCTTCTTGCTGGGAGGGGTGTGCATCCGCGTCGCGGACCGCTACCTCCCGCACCAGCACCTGTTCGCCCGGCCGCTCGAGGTGGAGGGCGTGGCGACGCGCTGGGGGCGAACCTCCCTGCTCGTGCTGGCGATCACCCTCCACAACATCCCCGAGGGGCTCGCCGTGGGCGTAGCCTTCGCCGGTGCCGCCGCGGGGTACGAAGGCGCCGGGTTCGGCGCCGCGGTGGCGCTGACGATCGGCATCGGGCTGCAGAACGCGCCGGAGGGCGCGGCCGTGGCCTTGCCGCTGAGGGCCGAGGGCATGGGCGTCGGGCGCGGCTTCTGGTACGGGCAGCTCTCGGCCGCCGTGGAGCCCGCCGCGGCGGTCCTGGGGGCGGCGGCGGTCGTGGCGATGCGGCCCCTGCTGCCCTACGCGCTGGCCTTCGCCGCGGGGGCGATGCTCTTCGTCGTCGTCGAAGAGGTCATCCCGGAATCCCATCGAGGGGGCCACACGGATCTCGCGACCCTGGGCGCCATGGGCGGCTTCGCGGTGATGATGCTCTTGGATGTCAGCTTGAGCTGAGGCGGCGGGCTAGATCGTCACGCCCAACGGGCGCCGCAGCGCGAACGCGAAAAGGATCGAGAGCACGAAGAACCAGACCAACCAGTGCAGCTCCAGGCCGAGAAACGAGACCTCCGCCGAGGGATAGACGATGCGAATCTGCGACACGCGCGCCCCGCGCGGCAGCGGCGGCTCCGCGGGGTAGATCAGTTCGTTGACGAAGCCGGCCTGCACGCGCCGGGGCGAGCGGCGCTCCACCTGCGGCGAGACGCAGACGCTCTTGGAATACGTCTCGCCCTCCACGCGCACCCCGAGCGTGTAGTGTCCGGGGCGCTCGGGCACGATGCGCCAGGCCATCTGGCCCAGCACGGGGATCCACACCCCCGGCGAATCCACCCGCAACCCGTCGGGGACCTCGAGCTCCAGGGCCGGCCGCTCGGAGCCGCCCGCGAAATCCCAGGGCCGGGCCAGGTCCACCTCGACCAGGGTCGCCTGGCCCGTCACGAGCCCCGTGTAGCCGTAGTGGAACTGGAGCTGTGCCACGACGAACACGAGCGGGGGGATCAAGAAGACCATGGGCACGAGCGACAGGCGCAGGTAGGTCAAATTGTGCCGCAGCAGCTCGAGCTGCGCCCGCACGATCGCGCGCAGATCGTCGTTGAACAGCCGCATCTCGAACAGACAGGCGTGGATCTGGCGCTTGACGGCCTCGAGCGAGCGCTGATCGGAGCTGTACTTGAAGATCGCGAGCATGCCCGCGGCCGTCAGCAGGGAGACGAACGCCAGGCCCGCCATGGGAGGCCACTCCCGGAAAGGATGGAGCAGCCCGTCGAAGACGGGTCGCAGCGCCGCGTTGACCCAGCTCACGTTCCGCCTGTCACGAGATGTAGCCCAGGCCTCGGAGCCGCTTGCGGATCTCCTCCTCGGAGTCCGCGTCTTCCAGCTTCGCCAGCTCCTTTTCCAGCGCGTGGGCGATGAACTCTTCCGGTGTCGCGTAGCCGGCGATGGACGCGTAACGCTCCACCTTCGCCACGAGATCGCGATCGAGCTTCACCTTGCGGTAACGGCGCATCGTTCGGCCCTCCTGAAACGCGCGATCCCCCCTCAGGGCTTCTCGGTCCCCGGGAACCCCTCCCGCACGCCGAGCGCCTCGAGCACGGCACCGGCCAAGTCGCTCAGGCGCGCCACGGGGCGCGCGAGAGACCGGTTGGCCAGCAGAATGCCCGGGACCGTCTCGTGGTCCATCGCGTGATCGCCGCTCCATTCGTCCCTGTTATCCGTGAACACTTCCCGCGGAACGGCCCCCAGCGCCGATTCGTTCGATCCCCGCGTCCCCTTGGCGTAACCCACGACGATGTCGGGTCCCACTTCCAAATGGCCGCGATCCCGATAGGCTTCCTCGCGCAGATACACCTTGGTGATGGCGGGGCGACCCGTGGCGGGGTCCACCGTCTCCAGGAGCTTGCGCGCGATCTCGCGCATCAGCGGCTCGCGCTCCTCCGGCGGCACGATGCCGTGGCGCTCGCGCCCGCGCAAGTTGACGTAGAGGCCGTTGATCCCCAGCGCGTAGGCGCGGGTGCGGGACCAGTCCACGTTGACGAACAGGCCGGGATCGTCCTCCAAGTTGGGATTCTTCACCGCCAGATAGCCCTGCTCGCGCAGCCAAGCGTTGAGGTGAAACGCGCGCCGCCAGCTCGCGAAGCCGTGATCCGACATGACGATGAGCAGCGTCCCCGGCGGCATCCGCTCCAGCGTGTAGCCGACGATGCGGTCCGCTTGCTCGTAGAGGCGCGGGATGACCTCCGCGTAGGGCGGGTCCCGCTGCGGATCGTAGGCCGGATGCTCGGGATCCATCGTGCGCCACAGGACGTGGGATACCTGATCGATGCCCCCGAAATAGTAGAACAGCAGGCCCGCGTCGAAGCCGGAAAGCACGTGCTCGTACTGATGCACGAGCTCCTCCATGGCGATGCGCGCTTGGGCCAGAAACTCGTCCCGCGTGAAGATCCCCTCGGTCAGCGCCTTCGTGTCCTCGGGCATCCCCTGGGTGTAGAAGCGGCCGGTGGAGCGCGCCAGCTCCGCGGCGTAGTCGTCGGGATGGGAGATGGGCTGCGCGGGCGCGAAGGGATCGAAGTTGATCGGCGAGGCGTACAGCTCCACTTCCGGAGCGACGCTCCTGAGGTAAAAGCGGCACATGCCGGGCAGGCTCTGCGTGGGGATCAGAGGAAACGCGATCGGCACCCAGTCGCTCCACTCGCCCTCGCGCAGGATGCGGCTCTCGCCGCCGATCTCGAGCTTGGCGGCCCGCGCCTGGCGATCGATGTAGAGCACGAGCTCCAGAGAGACCTTGCGCTTTTCCTGGAGGAAGGGGTTGTCCGGACCGTAGAGCACGCCCCGCGCCACTCCCTCGCGCAGCGAGAGCTTGAGCACCCGCCCGCCCGAGACGTCTTTCTTGGGGTAGAAAGGATCCGTCGTGTAGAAAGAGAAGGTACCGTAGGTCCCCAGCAGGTCCGGCGTGCCCATCCCGCTGAGTTCGCGACTCGCCTCCTCCGACGGGGGAAAGTTCGCCGGCATGCGCAGGATCGTCGTCCGCACCCCTTCGGCCTCGAGCAAGCTCCAGAAGGCGCGACCGTGCCGCAGCAGCTCCACGCGGCCTCCGCTGAGGGGAAACTGCCAGCGCCCGAGGCGCACCATGCGGGTAGGGGGCTCGCTGCGGCTCGTGGAAAGGTAGGGCACCATCGTGCTCGGATCGCGGTGGATAAAATCGAAGATGCCGTGGCCGCCCGCATCGAGGCCCGTCACGAAGTCCGACCAGGCCACCGGGCTCAGGGGCGGCACGGACGTGCCCAGGGGCTGGAACCATCCCTCGCGCGCCAGCTGCGCGAAGTGCGGCATACGCCCCGCGCGCATCAGCCGCTCGGTGAGGGCGTAGTCCATGCCGTCGAAGCCGAGCACGATGACCCGCGGGGCGCTGGCGGCACGCGGCGCTGCGCAGCCGCTGACGGCGGCTCCCGCCGCCACGGCACCGCACAGCAGCAGCAGACCGGCGGCGCGCCAGCTCACCTCAGGCCTCTTGCGCCTGCCGGCCCACTTCGGGCTGCTCGAACAGGCACCGGCCCTCCATGTAGGCCGGCGGGGCGATCCCGAACAACCAGAGGGCTGTCGGAGCCACATCGACCAAGGAGGGATCTTGCCGGGCGATGGGCCGGTTGCAGAAGAACACCCCCGGGACGAGGCGCGGATCCACGCAGTGATCGCCGCTCCAAGCCTTGGTATTGTCCTCGAAGACGGGTCCCGCCACCACGCCAGTGGCGCAGTCCCAGGAAACCCGGTAGCCTCGCTGGTAACCCACGAGCAGGTCCGGCGCACCGTCCAGGTAGGGTCCCTGGTAGAGCCGGGCCGTGTCGAAGACTTCGCGGATCGCCACCTCTCCTCTCGCTTCGTCGCGCAAGCCGCTGAGCTTCGCGATCAGCTCCGCCTTGAGCGCGCGGGCTTCGGCCCCCGGCGCGACGATGCCTTCCGCCTCCCGGCCGCGGATGTTGAGATAGATCCCGGTGAGGCCGAGCGCGTAGGCCCGGGTACGCGACCAATCCACATGCCGCAGCCACTCGGCGCTTCCGTCCGCTCCCTCCCGCAGCGCCAGGTAGCCGTGCCGGAGGAACCAGGCGTTGAGGTTGACCCCGCGCCGGAAGGAGCAGAACCCGTGGTCGGAGAGGACCATCAACACATCGCCGTCCTGAAGCTGCTCCATCACGCGCCCCACGAGCGCGTCGTTGTGGCGGTAGAGCTCCTCCACGGCGTTGCGGTGCGGCGCCTGATCGCGACCCCGCCCCGCAGGATGGTCATCCTCCAGGTAGCGCCAGAACATGTGCTGGATGCGATCGGTGGCGTCGAACACGCACACCAGCGCTCCCTGGCGCAGGCGCGCGAGCGCCGCGAAGAACATCGCCTCCCGTTCCCGGTCGATGTCGTAGGTGAGCTTGAGGAACGTGCCGTCGTCCACGACCCCTTCGTTGAGGGCCCAGGTGTCCTCGGCGAGCCCGAGCGTGGCGTAAGGCCCGATGCGCTTGGCGAGATACGTCGCGTAATAGGCCGGATGGGACACCGGCATCGCCGGCTTCTCCGGATCGAGATGGATCGGCGTCATGTAGAGCGAGACGTGCTCGCCCAGCTCGGTGAGCATCATCCGGCACAGCCCGCGTATCCGCACCGCCGGCGCCGCGGGAAACTCCAGCCGCACCCACCCCGTCAGCTCGCCGAGCGCGAGCTCGAGCCGCTGCCCGTTCACGTCCACGCGGGCCCGCCGGGCGGCACGGTCGGCCTCGAGGCGCAAGGGGATCTCGAGCGGGGGCTCGCCCTCGAGGAACACGTTGCCGGGTCCCGGGATCCGCGCCTCGTAACGCGTCCCGTCGCCCTGCAGCGCCACGCGCATGCCCCCTTCCTTGAACCGCTCCTCGGAGCGCCGGGTCGTGAACAGCAGAAACGTCCCCTGCGTGCCGAGCAGGTCCGGCACGCACATCGCCGAGAGCTGGGCCCCGTAGAAGCGGTCCGGGGGGAACGTGATGGGCACGCGCAGCACCGTGCTCCAGATCTCGTGCTCCCCGAGGATCGTCCAGAACGGCTTGGACTTGCGCAACAGGCGCACCTCCGGGCGCTGCAGGGGCACGCGGTAGCGGCCGAGCCTGAGGAAGCGCTCGACGCGCCCGATGCGCGTCGAGGATAGCCGTGGCAGATACGTCCGCGGATCGCGGTCGAGAAAGTCGTAGATGTTGTGCTTGGCCGGGTGCGTCCCCGTGCTGAAGGAAGACCACGCCACGGGAGACACCGAGGGGAACGTGGTGCCCAGCCGGTGGTAGCAGCCCTCCTGGGCCAGGCGGGCGAAGTGGGGGAGCTTGCCCTCGCGCATCCAACGCTCCGTGAGCTCCGGGGACTGCCCGTCGAGGCCGACGACGATCAGCCGCCGCGCCCGCGGCCTGGCCTTGCGCCGGCGCCGCACGGCGCGCCACAGGGTACGGAAGGGCCAGACGAGGAGCGAGAGCAACGCCACGAGAATCGTCGTGAACAGGACGAGAAACGACGACAGCAGGGCGAAGCCCGCCCCGGGGCCGATGTAGGCATGCAGCGGTGTGGCGCCGGCGAGCACGGCGGCGAGGGCGACCACCCACGCGGGCACCCGCGCCCGCGGGCCGCCCCACCCCCGCACCGGCCGCCCCTCAAATGGCACCCTCTCCAACCTCCACGCTCCGGACACGCGAGCCTGAATCCTATATCCTATACGGCCTTCGAGGCCACCGCGCCGTCGGCCGCGGAGGATGTCTTGGTGCGAACCGTGCAGCGCCTCTATCGCCGGCTGCGATACGGACCGCCCGTGGTGGTCGTGTCGGGGCTGCCGCGCTCGGGAACCTCCATGGCCATGCGCATGCTGGAGGCCGCAGGTCTCGAGATCTTCACCGACGGCGTGCGCGCCCCCGATGAGGACAACCCCCGCGGCTACTACGAGTACGAGCGCGTCAAGGACCTGGCGCGCGACCCGGACAAGTCCTGGCTCGAGGGGGCACGGGGCAAGGTGCTCAAGGTGATCTCGTATCTGCTGCAGGAGCTACCGCCGACGAACAACTACCGCGTGCTCTTCATGCACCGCCAGCTGGAAGAGGTCATCGCCTCGCAGAACAAGATGCTCGAGCGGCGCGGGGAACCCAAAACCACCGAGGACGCTCGCATGATGGAGCTGTTCCAAGACCATCTGTGGAAAGTGCAGCAGCTGCTGCGACACGCCGCGCACTTCGAGTGCCTGGAGGTGCACTACCGCGAGGTCCTCGCCGACCCGCCTGGGCAGGCACGGCGCATCGCGGGCTTTCTGGGGCTCCCCGAAACCGCGGTGAGCGCCATGGCGGAGGTCGTGGAGCAGCAGCTGTACCGCAACCGCGCCTGAGGTGCGGCGCGAGCCCTGACAGAACCAGGGCCCGAAGTGCGTACGGGCCCCGGAACCGCTCAAGGCGACCAGGGCTGGGAGCTCTCCTCGGGCGGCGCGGCAACCTCCCACCCGGGTGGCGAAGGGCGGGAGTCCTCCCGGTAGTGGCACCCGCGGCTCGTGCGATTGCGCAGGGCCGCCCGGGCCACGATCAAGCCCGCCTGCACGGCGTTGCGCAGCCCCACGAGACCGTCGGTCAGCCGGGCCCGCTTGTAGAAATCCTCGATGTTGAGCCAGAGATCCCGCAGCTCGCGGATCGCACGCTCCAGGCGGTAGCCGCTGCGGAGGAGGCCCACGTAGTGCCACATCAAGTTGCGAATCGCCTGCATATCGCTCTGCACGAGCGCCGGGTCGGCGTCGTAGATCAACCCGCTGTCGTCCCACGCGGGCACCTCGGACGCCTTCACGGGTCTGCGCACCCCTGCCTCGCGGATCGCCTCCGCCGCACGTGAACCCCATACGACGCCCTCGAGCAGCGAGGTGCTCGCGAGCCGGTTCGCCCCGTGCACTCCCGTGCACGCCACCTCCCCCACCGCGAACAGACCCTCGAGGGAGCTGCGCCCGCGATCGTCCACGAGGACACCGCCGCAGAAGTAGTGGGCCACGGGAATCACCGGGATGGGCTGGCGCGTGATGTCCAGGTTGTGCTCCAGGCAAGCGCGATGGATAGCAGGGAAACGCTCGCGAACGAACCCCGGAGGGCGGCGCGACGCGATATCCAGCAGCACGTAGGGGTACCCGTGCTCGAGCATCTCCCGGTAGATGGCCCGCGCCACGATGTCGCGGGGGGCGAGCTCGAGGCGCTCGGGGTCGTAGCGCTCCATGAAGCGCTCGCCGTGCGGGGTCAGCAGCACCGCCCCCTCCCCGCGCACCGCCTCGCTGATCAGGAACTTGGTCGGGCCCGGCATGTGCAGCGCGGTGGGATGGAACTGGACGTACTCGGCGTTCGCCACCCGCGCGCCGGCGCGGTAGGCCATGGCCAGGCCGTCGCCGCGCGCTCCCGGAGGATTGCTCGTGTGGAGGAAGATCTGCCCGAGACCGCCCGTGGCCAGGACGGTCCATGCCGCGCGGACCGCCACCACGCAGCCGAGGCTCTGGTCGAGCAGGTAGGCCCCGTGACAGCGCGCAGGCCGGTACGTGGCGAGGGGATCGCGCGCATGGTGGGGGAAGGTGAGAAGATCGACCGCCGTGTGCGCCGGGAGCAGGGTGACGTTGGGGGCGCCGCGCAACTGTGCGAGCAGCCGCTCCATGATCGCCCGCCCCGTCCTGTCCCCCACATGGAGGACGCGCCTGCGGGAGTGCGCCGCCTCCAGGCCGAAGGCGGGAGCGCCCCCGGCCTCGGTGTCGAACGCCACGCCTGCCCCCTGGACGAGGATTCGCTCGAGCCGCTGCGGACCCTCGCGCGCCAGGATCTCCACCGCGGGCGGATAGCCGAGCCCCGCCGCGGCTCGCAGGATGTCCCCGGCGAGAAGCTCCGGCGTGTCGTCTGCGCCCACCGTGGCGATCCCGCCCTGCGCGAGCGTGGAGTTGGAGTCGAGAGGATCCGTCCCGCGCGTGGCGACGAGGATCTGCCGCTCGCGGTCGCGCGAGAGCTCGAGGGCAGCCGTGGCTCCGGCGATACCGCATCCGAGGATCAGGACATCGGCTTCCACGCGACGCTCACCCGATGGCCAGCATGCGCTCGAGGGCGCGGGCGGCGCGCTCGCGGATCGGCGAGGGCACCTCGATCACGTAGCGGTTGTAGCGCAGGGCGTCCCGGGTATCCTCGAGGGTGATCTCGTTCATGTGCGGGCAGCGGACACTGCACAGCCGCAGCATCTCCTTGTGCGGATTGGCCGCGGCGATGTTGTCTCCCATGGCGCATTCGGTGAGCAGCAGGTAACGCGGCGCCGGGCTCTCCTGCACGTAGCGGATCATGGCGCCTGTGCCGCCGGCGAAGTCCGCCGCCGCCACGACCTCGGGGCTGCACTCCGGATGCGCCAGGATCACCACGTCCGGAAACTGACGGCGCACGTTCTCGATGTCTTGCACCGTGAATTTCTCGTGCACCTCGCAGCGCCCGGGCCAGCCCACCAGCGCGGGGCCCTCGAATACCTGGACCTCTTCGGGGGCCTCCCGCCGCGGCACGATGACCCGCCGGCCCGTCTCGCGGGCCACGTTGCTCCCGAGGAACTCGTCCGGGACGAAGATCACGGTCTGCGCCCCCAATGCCTCGACGACGGTCGCCGCGTTGCTCGACGTGCAGCAGATGTCCGCCTCCGCCTTCACTTCGGCGTAGGTGTTGATGTAGGCGACGACGGGTATTCCGGGAAAGCGCCGCCGGAGCCGGCGCACGTCCTCCGCGGTAATGCTCTCCGCGAGCGAGCAGCCCGCTCGCTCGGCCGGCAACAGGACCGTCTTGCCCGGGTTGAGGATCTTGGCCGTCTCCGCCATGAAGCGCACGCCGCAGAAGACGATCACGTCCCGGTCCGTCGCGGCCGCCCGGCGACTGAGCTCCAAGGAATCCCCCGTGAAATCGGGTACGGAGTGGAACAACGCCGGTTCCATGTAGTTGTGGGCCAGGATCACGGCGTTGCGCTCCTGTTTCAGGCGCAGCACCTCGTGGGCCACCTCCGCCTTGAGCCGCAGCTCGAAGTCGGGGACGATCCGTTCGAGCTTCGAGCGGAGCTGCGCGTAGAGCGCCTGCACCGAGGGGAGCGGGCGTTGCAGATCCGGGGGCGCGGCCCGGTGCGCCATGATCCCTCACGCCTCCTCGGGGGCCCGCATAGTGAGCACCGGGCAGGGGGCGTGGCGCAGCACCCGCTCCGTCGTCGAGCCGAAAAGCGCGTGAGCCAGAAAGCCCCGGCCGTGCGTGGCCATGACGATCAGATCCACCCCCTCCTCTCGGGCGAGCCTCACGATCTCCCTGTGCGGCACCCCCGTGGGCACCCGCGTCTCGACGGCGATCCCGCCGGGGAAGTCGGCCGCCGCCATCCGCCGAAGCTCCTCCTCCGCGCGCTTGCGATGGGCATCGAGAATCTGCTGGAGCTGCACCCCGGAGAGATCTCCCGCGAGCGGGGGCAGGCGATCCTCCTCGACGTAGACGAGCAGCACGCGGGCCTCGAAGGTCTGCGCCAGCATCCGCGCCCAGGGAAACGCTCGACGCGACAGGTCGGAGAAATCCGTCGTCACCAGGATCTTTTTAATGCGAGCCATCGCGCGACCCTCCGCCATGGTGCCCGAAACCGCTACCCGAGCTCGCCGCGTGCAAGCACGGCGCGCGCCTGTCTGCGTCCGAGTTCGGGCCCGCCGTCCCCCGGACACCCGCCGCGGAAAATCCCCGGACGGGGGCGAAATTTTCCCCACTCATCGCTCGCTCCCGGCGGCCGCCGCGGGCACCGGCAGCGGGGCGGCGGGAAGTTCCACCCGCACCAACGTCCCCCCGCGGGGGCCGGAGCCGATGTGGATGCTCCCCTCGTGGTCCTCGACCACCCGCCTCGCGATCGCCAGCCCCAGGCCCGTGCCCTGGCTCTTGGTCGTGAAGAACGGCTCGAACACCCGCGCCGCGATCTCCCGCGGAATCCCCGGACCCTGGTCGAGGATCTCCACCGTGCAGCGCCCGCGAGCGCAGCCGACTCTCACGTGGATCTCGCCCCGGCCTTCCATGGCTTGGGCGGCGTTGAGCAGCAGGTTGAGGAAAAGGTCCCGCAACTGCTCCGCGTCGCCCGCGATGCGGGCGTCCTCGCCCTCCAGACGGACGCGGACCTCGGACAGCCCCGGATCCCGCTCCAGCAGGCTCGCGGTTTCCCGCAGCAGCGGGAGCAACCGCACCGGGCCTCTCTGCGGAGGCCGCGGGCGCGCGAAGCGCAGCACGTCCTGCAGCCGGCGGTTGAGGGCTTCGATGCGCTCCAGGATCGTGCGGACCACCGCCCGGTCCGGGTTCGTCTCGGGCAGGCGGGAGCCGATGACCTCGATCGCTCCCGCGATGCCCGCGAGAGGGTTCTTGACCTCGTGGGCCACCACCGCCGCGAGCTGGCCCAACTGCGCCAGCGCTTCTTGCCGGCGCAATTCCTGCTCGGCGCGTTTGCGCTCGGTGATATCGGCGCGAATGGCGAGGTAGCGGTAGGGTCGGCCGCGTTCGTCGAGAAACGGCACGATGGTCGTATCCACCCAGTAGTACGTCCCGTCCTTGGCGCGATTGCGGATCTCCCCGCGCCAGACGCGGCCGCTGCCGATCGTGCGCCACAGATCGCGCATGAACTCCTTGGGATGGTAGCCGGAATTCACGATCCGATGATCCTGCCCGAGCAGCTCTTCGCGCCGGTACTTGCTGATCTCGCAGAACTTGTCGTTGGCGTAGGTGATGATGCCGCGGCGGTCCGTGATGGCCACGATGGCGGCCTGGTCCAGGGCGAACTTGAAATCCGACAGCTCCTTCAGCGTGCGGCGCGTGTCGTCCTCCGCGCGCCGGAAGCGTGCGAGCAGTCCGGCGATGAGCCACACGGCGGCCACGGTGACGCCGCGGTTGATGGCATCGACCGGGAGCTGGTCCTCGCCGGCACGGATGAAGCCGCCGAGGATCGTCAAGAGCGTGGCCGCAGCGGCGGCGGCGGGAATGTAACCCGCGCGCGGCGCCCGCAGCCCCAGCAACACCAGCAGGGTGTAGGCCGCCCCGCTGGCCGCCCCGGGAGGCAGGTACACCTCGAGGGCGAGACCGAGCACAGCCAGCGCGCCCGCCACGAGCAAAAACGGCCACAGCGGGCGCGTCCGGTCGGCGGGTGCTCTCGATCGGCCGCGGGCCACCGCGGGCCCCCTTTACTGCCGGAGGATCCGGCCCTGCCCATCCTAATGAAAGCAGCCCCCCGCCGGCAAGCGCGGGGTACGTTTCTTGCACCCCACAGCGCCGGCCGCCCCGGGCGTGGCGCCGCGGGGCACGCTACCATGCGGGGGTGGAGCGGATGACGACACCGACCGTTCTGGTCATCGACGACGAGCAGCTCCTGCGCTGGTCCCTGCGGGAGCGCCTCCAGCAGCGCGGCTACCAGGTGCTCGAGGCCGAAAACGGCAAGCAGGCCCTGGCGCGCCTCGAGGAGGGGGTGGACCTGGCGCTGCTCGACTACCGGCTGCCGGACATGGACGGGCTGGTCGTGCTGCGGCGGATCAAAGAGCACGATCCGGACATTCTGGTGATCCTGATGACCGCCTACTCCTCCATCGAGAGCGCGGTGGAGGCCATCAAGCAGGGCGCTTACCACTACGCGAACAAGCCGTTCAACATGGACGAGATGATGCTGCTCGTGGACAAGGCGCTCGAGACGACGCGACTGCGCCGCGAGGTGAAAGCGCTCCGCGCCCGGGAGTCGGCCCCCTATGCGGTGGACCGGATCATCGGCGAATCGCCTGTGATGCGGGAGGTCAAGGGCTTGTTGCGGAAAATCGCGGCCAGCCCCGCCACCACGGTGCTTCTCACCGGGGAGAGCGGCACGGGCAAGGATCTGGCCGCCAAGGTGATCCATTACAACTCGGACCGCGCCTCCGGAGCGTTCATGAACATCACCTGCTCCGCCTTGCCCGAGACGCTGCTCGAGAGCGAGCTGTTCGGGCACGAAAAAGGCGCCTTCACCGACGCCCGGCAGCAGAAAAAGGGGCTGCTGGAGCTCGCCGACGGCGGCACGGTCTACCTGGACGAAATCGGCGAGATGCCGCCGGCGCTGCAGGTCAAGCTGCTGCGCTTCCTGGAGGACAAGACCTTCAAGCGCGTGGGCGGGACGAGCGACATCCGCGTGGACGTGCGCGTCGTGGCCGCCACGAACCGCAACCTGGAGCAGGCCGTGGCGCGGGGCGAATTCCGCGAGGACCTCTACTACCGGCTCCGGGTCCTGCCGGTGACGCTGCCGCCGTTGCGGGAACGCACGGGGGACATCCCCCTCCTCGTCAAGCACTATGTGGACCTGTTCAACCGCGAGTTTCGCCGCAACGTCCGGGGCGTGTCGGAAGAGGCTCTGCAGGTGCTCGAATCCCACAGCTGGCCGGGCAACGTGCGCGAGCTGCGCAATGCCGTCGAGCGAGCCATGCTGCTGACGGAGAGCGAGATCCTCGTACCGGAGGATTTCCAGATGCTGCTGCCCCGCGAGCCGAGCCTGGAGGGGTTCCGGCTGCCCCCGTCGGGCATCGATTTCGAACAACTCGAACGCCAGCTCGTCGTTCAGGCCCTGGAGCGCACGGGGGGCAATCAGACGCGGGCCGCCCAACTCCTCGGCATGCACCGCGATCAGATCCGCTACCGCATCGAGAAATTCGGGCTCGGCGAGTGGAAGACTCGGCCCGCCCGCGAGGCCGCCTCCGAGTAGCCCCGCGGCTCGCTCGCCTCGCCCACGGCTCGTAGGGGAAGCCCGGTCCCCGCTCGCCTGCGGGCGACGCTTGCGGGCTCTTGTGGGGCGGGGGGGCCTGCGGTAGGATGGGTCGTCGCCGCGGGCGGTTCCTGGGGCGACGCCGACGGAAGCCGGCATGCCACGTGCGCTCGGAGTCATTCCAGCCCGCTTCGCCTCCACGCGCTTTCCCGGAAAACCTCTCGCCTCTCTCGGCGGCTGCACGCTGCTGGAGCGAGTTTGGCGGCGCGCTGCAGCGGCGCGCTGCCTGGCACGCGTGATCGTGGCCACCGACGACGAGCGCATCGCCGCGGCCTGCCGGACGTTCGGCGCGGAGGCGTGGCTGACGGGGGAGCACCCCTCGGGGACGGATCGGGTGGCGGAGGTTGCGGCGAGGCTCCAGGGAGACTTCCCGCTCGTCGTCAACGTGCAGGGCGACGAGCCGCTGCTCACCCCCAGCGCCCTGGACCGCCTGGTGGAGGCCCTGGAAGCCCGGCCGGAGGTGCCGATCGCCACGCTGGCGGAGCCGCTGGAAGATCCGGACGAACTGTTCGATCCCCACGTGGTGAAGGTCGTCACCCGCCAGGACGGGCGGGCGCTGTACTTTTCGCGTTCGCCCATCCCCTACTACCGAGCGGCGGGGGCGGGCGACTTGCGCGCGGCGCTCGCGGCGCGGCCTGGCGGGCTGGCAGGCTACCTCAAACACCAGGGAATCTACGCCTACCGCACCGCCGCGCTGCTGGCGTTGCGGGAGCTTCCCCCCTCGCGCCTCGAGCGCGACGAAGGCCTGGAGCAGCTGCGCGCGCTCGAGGCGGGCTTCCCGATCCTCGTCGTGACCTCCGACTTTCGCTCGGTGGGCGTGGACACGCCGGCGGATCTCGAACGCGCGGCCCTCCGGCTCGCGCAGGGCGAGGGATGATGCTGCGGGACAAGCGACGAACCAAGTACATCTTCGTCACGGGAGGCGTGGTTTCGTCTCTGGGCAAGGGTCTCGCCGCCGCCTCGATCGGGACGATTCTCGAAGGACGCGGTTTCCGCGTCACGCTGCAGAAGCTCGACCCCTACATCAACGTGGACCCGGGCACGATGAGCCCGTTCCAGCACGGCGAAGTGTTCGTCACGGAAGACGGGGCGGAGACGGACCTCGACCTCGGGCACTACGAGCGCTTCACCTCCATGACCGCCACCCGCAACAGCAACTTCACCACGGGCAAGATCTACGCCGCGGTGATCGAGAAGGAGCGCCGGGGCGACTACCTGGGCGCCACCGTTCAGGTCATCCCCCACATCACGGACGAGATCAAGCAGGCGATCCTCAAGGTTTCCGAAGGCGTGGACATTCAGATCGTCGAGATCGGCGGCACCGTCGGCGACATCGAATCCCTGCCGTTCCTCGAGGCGATCCGGCAATTCCGCCTCGAGGCGGGGCGGGAAAACGCGATCTTCATCCACCTAACCCTCGTCCCCTACCTGCGCACCTCCCAGGAGCTGAAGACGAAACCCACCCAGCACTCGGTGAGCGCGCTGCGGGCCATCGGCATCCAGCCCGACATCCTGCTCTGCCGGTGCGATCGGCCGCTGCCGGCCGCGATCAAGCGCAAGATCGCGCTGTTCACCAACGTCGCGGAAGACGCGGTGATCACGGCCAAGGATGTGGAGTGGATTTACGAGGTGCCGCTGTATCTGGCCTCCGAAGGCATCGACGAGATCATCATGAAGCTCCTCGATCTCCCCTACCGGCGGCGCGACCTGCGCAAGTGGGAGGAGCTCGTGGAGCGCCTGCGCCACCCGCGGGACGAGGTGACGATCGGCATCGTGGGCAAGTACGTGGCCTACGAGGATTCCTACAAGTCGTTGCGCGAGGCGCTGTTGCACGGCGGGGTGGCGAACGACCTGCGGGTGCACCTGAAGTGGATCGAAGCGGAGGAGGTGGCCGACGGCCGCCTGCGGGGCGAGCTCGAGCGCGTGGACGGGATCCTGATCCCGGGCGGCTTCGGCGTGCGCGGCGTCGCGGGGATGATCGAGGCCGTGCGCTTCGCGCGGGAGCGCAAGGTGCCCTTTTTCGGCATCTGCCTCGGCCTGCAGTGCGCGGTGATCGAGTGCGCCCGCAACCTGTGCGGGCTCCAGGGCGCGGACTCCACCGAGTTCAACGAGGACACCCCGTACCGGGTGATCTACAAGCTGCGCGATCTGCTGGGGGTGGAGGCCATGGGGGGCACGATGCGGCTCGGGGCCTACCCGGCCGAGCTGACCCCGGGCTGCTTCGCTCACAAGGCCTACGGGACGACGCGTATCTCGGAGCGCCACCGCCACCGCTACGAGGTGAACCACGAGTTCGTCCCCCAGCTCGAGGCGGCGGGGCTGCGCACCACGGGGCGCTCTCCCGACGGCAAGTTCATCGAGATCGTCGAGTATGCGGACCATCCCTGGTTTCTCGCCTGCCAGTTCCATCCCGAGTACACCTCCCGTCCCCTGGCACCCCATCCCTTGTTCCGAGAGTTCGTCGGCGCCGCCTATCGCCTCCGGCGGGCCCGAACCGCCGCGTCCCGCTCGCAGGATGCCGTCGTCGCGGATCCGCATCGCTGAGGGCGTCGAGGTCGGTGGCGGAGCCCCGCTGCTGCTGATCGCGGGCCCGGACGTGCTGGAATCGGTGGAGCACGCGCTGCGTCTGGCGCGCGCCCTGGCGGCGATCGCGCGCGAGCGGTCGCTGCCCTTCGTCTTCAAGGCCTCGTTCGACAAGGCGAACCGCACCTCGCTCGAGGCCTATCGCGGCCCGGGGCTGGAGAAGGGATTGCGCGCGCTCGGGGAGGTGAAGCGGCTCGCCGGGGTGCCGGTGACCACCGATTTCCACGAAGCGGCTCAGGCGGCTGCGGTGGCCGAGGTCGCGGACCTGCTGCAGGTACCGGCTTTTCTCTGCCGGCAGACGGACATGCTCCTGGCCGCGGGGCGCACAGGAAGGCCGGTCAACGTCAAGAAAGGACAGTTCCTCGCGCCGGGAGATACGGCGGCCATCGTGGAGAAAGTGCGCTCCACGGGAAACCCGAACGTGCTGCTCACCGAACGGGGCACCACCTTCGGCTATCACAACCTGGTCGTGGACTTCCGCTCGCTGCCCCGGATGCGGGCCCTGGGGGTCCCGGTGTGCTTCGACGCGACGCACTCGGCGCAGCTTCCCGGCGCGCAGGGACGGGCCTCGGGGGGCGAGCGAGACCAGATTCCCCATCTGGCGCGGGCGGCGGTGGCCGTGGGCGTCGACGCCCTGTTCTTCGAGGTGCACGACGACCCGGCCCGAGCCCCCTGCGACGGCCCCATCCAGTTTCCCCTGGAGGCGTTCGCGGCGCTGCTCGACGACCTGCTGGAGATCGATCGCGTGCGGCGCGCGCAGGACTGAGCCGTGCGCGGCACCCGCCGGCTGGTCGCGATGGCACTGACGCTCGTCGGCACGGCTTGCGGGAGCGGACCGCTCGAGGAGGCCCCGCCGGCAGACCCCGAGCAGGCCGTGGCGCGGGCCGTGGCCCTCGCCCGGAGCGGCGCGAGGGGGCCCGAAGCGGAGGCGCTTTTCGACGCCTCTCGCTACGCGCGGGACCCGCTCGGGGCGGAGCGGTTGCTCCAAGCGCTCGGAGCGGCGCGGGACTGGCGGATCGTCCGCAAGAGCTCGCTCGAGAGCCTGGGGCGCCGGGTGCTCGATGTGGAGGTCGGGCTCGCCGGGGGAGGGCGGGCGCGCTTTTCCTTTCAGCTCGAACGGGACGAGCAAGGAGCGTGGCGGTTGGTGGCCGCTCTCGGCCCCGGCGTAGGGTGGCCCGCCCTCCGCCCCCCCGACCGGCTGGGCTTGAGCGTGTCGCCCGTCCCCGACGAGCCGCCGGGACGGCCTGCGTTATGATGGCCCCTGTGAGGGAGGCTTCGGCACGGGAAACGGCACGGCGGGTTCTGGAAACGGAGAGCCGGGCCGTGGCGCAGCTCGCGCAGCGGCTCGACGAGAGCTTCGAGCGCGCCGTGGAGCTGCTCGTCTCCTGCGGCGGGCGCATCATCGTCAGCGGCATGGGAAAATCCGGCATCGTGGCGCAGAAGATCGCGGCCACCTTCACCTCCACCGGCATGCCCTCTTACTTCATGCACCCGGCGGAGGCCGTGCACGGGGACCTGGGGATGATCGTTCCCGGCGACGTGACGCTCATCCTCTCCTACTCCGGGGAGACCGAGGAGATCGTCAGGCTCGTCGAGCTGCTGCGGCGGCTCGGCACCGGTGTCGTCGCCATGAGCGGCAACCGGGAGAGCACGCTCGCCCGCCACGCGGACGTCCACCTCGACATCGCCGTCTCGCGCGAAGCGTGCAGCCTCGATCTCCTGCCCACCGCCTCGACGACGGCGGCGATGGCCATGGGGGACGCCCTGGTCGTGGCCTGCTGCGAACGGCGGGGCTTCTCGCCCAAGGAGTTCGCCCGCTACCACCCCGGCGGCCGGCTGGGCCGGCGTCTGGTACGCGTGGCGCAGCTCATGCACGTCGGGGAACAGATTCCCGTCGTGCGGGAAACCACGAGCATGGCGGACACGGTCCGCGAAATGTCCGCCAAACGACTCGGCATGACCTGCGTGGTCAACGACACCGGACAACTCGTGGGGGTGCTGACCGACGGGGACTTGCGCCGGCGGCTGCTGCGCACCGAGCGCCCTCTGGCCGGCACGGCCGGGGAGGCGATGACGCGCGCACCGGTCACCATCGCGCCGGATGCACTGGCCACCGAGGCCCTGCGCATCATGGAGCAGCGCAAGATCACCTCGCTGCCGGTCGTCGAATCCGACGGGCGCCTCCAGGGCGTGATCCAGATCCACGACCTGTGGCGCACGCAGCTGTTCTGAGGGCTTCTTCGTGAGCTCGGCGGCCGATCTCGCGGTTCCGGAAGCTGTGGTCGCGCGGGCGCGACGCGTGCGCTTCGTGCTGATGGACGTGGACGGGGTGCTCACGGACGGCCGCATCTATGCCTTCTCCGACGGGGCGGAGGGCCGTGCGTTCAGCGTCCGCGACGGCCATGGCATCCGCCTGGCGCAGCGCGCTGGCTTGCGGCTCGGCATTCTGTCCGGCCGGCGCTGCGCCGCCGTCGAGGCGCGGGCCCGCGA
Organism: Acidobacteriota bacterium; assembly: GCA_037447115.1. Taxonomy (GTDB): domain Bacteria; phylum Acidobacteriota; class Polarisedimenticolia; order Polarisedimenticolales; family JBBIHH01; genus JBBIHH01. Next base: position 86,919 of record JBBIHH010000002.1, on the reverse strand, counting down.
GCTGGCGATCGAGGAAGTGCACCAGGGAGTGCTGGACAAGCTACGCCGCTACGAGGACATCGCGCGGCGCCTGGGGTTGGCCGACGAGGCCGTGTGCTACATCGGCGACGATCTCGTGGATGCGCCCGTCCTGCGGCGCGTCGGGCTCGCGGTCGCGCCTGCGGACGCCGACGCGCGGGTGCGCGGCTGGGCGCATTGGGTCACCCGCTGTCCGGGCGGCGCGGGGGCCGTGCGGGAGACCCTCGAGCTGTTGCTGCAGGCGCAGGGCCACTGGGAGCGCGTGGCGGCGCAGTACCTGGGGCACGATGCGCCCCCCGAGGAGTGAGGACCATGCGTCTTCTGGTCATCGCCCTGTCCGCGTTGCTGATGCTGGGCTTCTTGGGCTTCGTGATGATGAACCTGGACGTGCGCGCCGACGTCACGCTGTGGAACACGCGCTACGAGGGCGTGTCGCTGCATCTGATCGTCGTCCTCGCCCTGCTCGCCGGCATCGTCTACGCCGGCCTGATCGGCGTCGCGCAGGGCACGCAGCTCTGGCTCGCCAACTGCAGGCTGAGGCGCGAGGTGCAGCGGCTCGAAGCGGAACTGCGCACCCTGCGCACGCCGTCCCCGGCGGCGGTCCCTTCCGAGGTCGCGCCCGCGGAAGGAGGGCCGCTGACGCCTGAGGGGAGGACCGAGCCCGCCTCCGAGGGTCCCGGGCTGCCGGTGGCGCCCGTCTACCGCAGCGAGGACGAGGCCGACGACGAGGACGTCTACTCAGGAGAGCGAGCGGTCTAGCAAGCGCTCCCGCAGTCCCGCCACGCGCGCCTGCCCCAGGTGGACCTCCAGGCGGCGGAGTTCCTCTTCGATCAGCCGCTCGAAACACGTCCAGGGCTGGGGCACGCCTGCTTCGAGCAGCGCTTGCTTGAGGCCCTGGGGGTCCCACGCGCCGTCGGGGCCGAGACCGACGCGCGCAAAAAGAGTGCCCTCCACGCGCCCGCCGCAGGAACGCACGAAGTTGAAGGCGCCAGCCCCGATCTCGGCACGGATGCTGCGGAACAGCACCCGCTGCATCTCGTTGAAGCGCTCGATCAGCGGCTCGAGATCCGCAGGCGCTTCCGGCGGGCTCGCCCCCGAGCCGCCCGGGCTCCGCGCCTCCGGCTCCGGGCCTGCCGGCCCGGTTGCGAGCGCCGCCTCGATTTCCTCCGGCCGCAGGCGAGTCGTCCTCACGGCCGCGGACAGATCGTCCTCGGACCGCTCTTCGCGCCCGCACACCGCCTCGCGGAGCGCGCGATCCTCGATGGGGGTCGCCCGAGCTTGCGGCCATGCCTCCTCGCGCGAATGGTAGGCGGACTGTCCCTCCGGGCCGTCCCGGCTCGGCGCCGCCTCGATCTCACGAAGGTCCGCGGCTGCGCCTTCCCTTCTCTCGGCCGCCCCCACGGCCGAAGGCTCCTCGGGCGCGCTGGCCGCTTCGGCGCACTCGCAGGGCAGGACCTGCGTCTCGCGGCGGGAGGCCTCGGCGGGGCCTTCGGCGCCCGAGGGCGCCGCGGGAGGCTCGATCTCCCGCTCGGCGGACGCGACTTCGAACTCCCCTTCGGCTCCCGGATCCGCCGGCTCTATCGCTTCCCCGCGCGGGAGGGCCATGCCGGAGCTGCCCGCCGCGACTTCGCCGGACCAGGCAGGCGCCCCGTCCGCCGCCGGGCGCGCCTCCACGAGGGGCGACCCGAGCACGCCGGCGGCCACCTCCGCGGCGGGGGCCACGGCGCCCAGGAGCCTCAGGGCCCAGAGGACTTGGCACACGCGGAAGGCCGGCAGGCCCCGGCTGCGGCAGATCTCGCGCACCTCCGCCGGCTCGCGCAGCGCGGCCACGATACGCCACTCCTCGTCCCCGATCTGCATGCGGTCGAGGACCTCGAGGTAGGAAGGCGTGAGGGCCAGCGGACCTTCCCCGAGCCCGCAACCCTGCGCCACCCTGCGCCACGAGGTGACGCGGCGGATGCCCGCCAACACCAGATCCTCCAGCGACCAGTCGAGGACGATCTCCTCGCGCGTGGGCAGGGGCTCGGCCACGAAGGCGTACACCCCCTCGGACCACTGGAGGCAATCCAAGATGATCTCTCGCAGTTGCTCGCGCACCACGTCCACGAGCTCCTCGTGGGTGAGCACGCCCATGTCCTGCAGGATCTGGCCCACGCGCTTGTTGGAGAGCAGACGCTTGCCCACCTCCTCGCGATCCTCGAGAGAAATCACACCGCGGCGGAGCAGATGCGCCACCAGGCCGTCGTCCAGGCTTCCGCTGCGGGCGAACAGGCAGCGTCCGTCGCGCAGATACAGTGCCCGCTCCCGCTGGCCCCGGGAAAGATAGAGCACCCCTTCCTCGTGCTTGCGGCAGAGATCGATGAGGACCGGGAGGATTCCCTCCGGACCCAGGGAGCCCTGGCGCAGCGAGCCGGCGTGGGCCGGATCGGGTGCCACCTCCTCGACGACCCCGAGGATGCGGAACGCCCACAGCGTCTGGTAGGTCTCGAAGTTGGAGAGCAGCGCCTCGCGGCACAGCTCCTCGACGCTGCGTCCGCGGGCATCGAGTTGCTGCAGCAAGGAACGCTCGCCGGCGCTGAGCTCCAGGCCTTCGAGGCTGGCGCTCCAGTTCTTGCTCAGGCGGTAGCGCGTGCCGGGAGGCCCGACGGCGCGCCGCATCCGCGTGAAAGAGCGAATCCGCCGCATCCCCTCGAGCAGCAGATCCCCCGTGCGCATCCCGAGCGTGATGAGCTCGTCGTTGGGGAGCGGACCCTCATGAAAACGGTACGCGCCTTCCTCCGCGACGAACAGGTCGAGGACGATCCGTTTCACCTGCATCACGACGGCCTGCACCAGATCGTGCGGGGTGATCGCCCCTTGTTCGACGAGCAGCGTGCCCAACCGCCGGCCCGAGCCGAGGCGTTCCACCGCTCGCTCGAGCTGCTCCAGGGTGATCCATTCCTCGCGCAACAGCGTCTCCCCCAGCCGATCGTCCGGGTTGGAGGAGGCGGCGAAGACGACGCGGCCTTTCTCGATGAAAATCCGCTTGCGCCAGCCGTCGTGCTGGAGCTCGAGAACCCCGGTGGCCCCGGCGCGGCACAGGCCCCACAGAAGCTCGGGAAAGGAAAGGCCCTCGAGGCGACCGCCCCCGAGGTCGAGGGGGATCCCGTTGGCGTGCGCGCCCATGCGTGTCTCCCCGGTCGCGCCTGCCGGCGCCCCAGCCGCTACCCCGGAAAAACTTAGTACCTGCGCCCGCGGGGTCAAGCGGTCGCGCTCCGGGCAGGCGGGCGGGAGATGGCGACGGTCAGGAGGCCTCCTGGGGATCGCGCCGGGGCGGGCTCGCCTCTTCGATCAGCATGACAGGGATGCCGTCGCGGACGGGATAGACGCGCCCGCACCCCAGGCACTCGAGGCCCTGCTCCTCGGCCAGCACGCGCAGCTCGCCCCGGCATGCGGGGCAGATCAGGATCTCGAGCAGACGGGGATCGAGCGGCACCTCACGACCTCCTGGCCGCCATAGATACACTGTGGCGCCCGGGCTGTAAACCCAGGCGGGAGGTACGCGTGGGCCTCGAAGCTCGGCGGGCGGCCCCCTCGCTGGACCCCCGCACCGTCGTCGCGCGGGAGGGGGCTCGGGTCGCCGTCGTGCGCTTGGGAGCTCTGGGCGACGTGCTGCGCACCTCGCCCGCGGTGCTCGCCCTGCGGCGGGCGCGGCCGGGGCTTCATCTGAGCTGGATCGTGGACGACCGCTGGGCGCCGCTGCTCCAGGGGCAGTGGGGGCTCGACGAGGTGCTCCCACTGCCGCGGCGGCGTTGGGAAGCGCTGCTCGGGGCGCCCTCGCAGTGGTGGCGGCTCGTGCGGGAGATCGGGGATTGGCTCGCCCGGCTGCGAGAGCGCGGGTTCGATCTCGCGTTGGATTTCCACGGCACGCTGCGTTCCGGCATCGTCACGCGCGCGACCGGCGCCCCGGTCCGCGTGGGCTTCGCGGGACGGCAGCAGAAGGAAGCCAACTGGTTGTGGACGACCCATCGCGTCGTCGTCGCCGGAGGCCGGCGCCTCGGCCGCGTGGAGCGCAACCTGAGGCTCCTGCGCGCCCTGGGCATTCCCGCGGCGCTCGCCCCGGGCCCCGTGCTGGAGCCGGACCGCGCGAGGTCCGAGGAGGCGGCCGTTCGCGCGCGCGCGCTTTCGGCAGGGCGACCCTACGCGGTGCTGGCGCCGGGCGCGAGCGCCAGGCAGCGTTACAAGCGGCCCCCGGCGGCGCTGCTCGCCGCAGCCGCGACGGCACTCCAGCGCTCGGGGGTCGTCCCGCTCGTCTTCTACGGTCCGGGCGAGGAAACAGCGGCACAGGCCGTGGTGGAGGCCAGCGCTGGCCTCGCACGGCTCGCGCCCCCCACCGATCTGCCCGAGCTCGCTGCGTGGCTCGCCCGCGCCAGGATTTTCGTGGGCGGTGACAGCGGGCCCCTGCACCTGGCCTGTGCGGTCGGCTGCCCGGTGGTCGGGCTCTATGGGCCCACGGATCCGGTGATCAACGAACCTTGGGGGGTGCCGCACCGCGTCGTCGCGCCGCCCCGAGCGCACTACACGGGCCTCAAGCGGCTCGATCGCCGGCATGGCTTCGCGGCCATCTCGGAGGCTTCGGTGCACGCTGCCGTGGAATCGCTTCTCGCGCAGACCGCCACAGGAACCTGAGGGCGATGCCCCGCGTGTCACCAGCGTAGCCGGCGCAGCGCGAGAGCGACACGCGCCCAGCGCGCACCCCGTCTCAGGCGCCGCGCGAGGGCCCGATCCCCGGCAGCGTAGAGCTCGGCGAAGGCCGCCAGATCCGGCGCGCCGCCCAGATGTTTTTCCCAGGAGCGGTGCAGGCGCCGCAGGGCACGCCGCCGCCGCCAAGGAGCGAGCGGGCATCCGGCGGCGCGCACGCGATCGAGATCGACGACGGCCCACTCGCGCCCCTGGGGTCCATCGCGGCCGAGCAGGTTGTCCACGTTGAGATCCGGATGGACGAAGCCCTCGTCGTGCATGCGCCTGACGAGGCGCAGCGCTTCGGCGAGCAAGGCCCGGCGCGCGGGCATGTCCGCCGCTTCGGCGAGCCACTGGCGCAGGCTCCGGCCTCCTTCCCAGGCCTCGCTGGCCATCCAGGCCCGGTAGAGGCAGGGGCCCGCGCGGGCGAGCACGAGGGCCACGGGCTCGGGTGTGACGATCCCCCGCGCCCGCATCGCTTGCGCCACCTCGAGGGCCCGCAAGAACCGGCCTCGCCCGAGAAAGCGATCGCGCCACAACCCCCCCAAGAGACCGCCGCGGCACCAGCGCTTGAGCACGAGCCGGCCACCTCCCGCCACCTTCACCCAGGCCACGCTCGCGCGGCCCCTCCCGGTGGGCCTTGCGGTCTCGAGCTCACGCACCCAGCGCGTGAGCTCGAGCCAGCCCCCGGCCTCGAGCGCCTCGCGCCAGCCCGCAAGCACGTGCCACTCCACGCGTCCCTGCCGCAGGACTTCCGCGCCGCGCCTCACCGCAAGGTCCCGCCCCACAGGCGCCACCGCATGCGTGTCAACGACCCGGGGCGCTCTGGGGCTCGGCCGCCAGCGCCCGCCGGCGAAAGAGCCAGGCCACACCGACACCGATCAGGTACAGGATCACCATGGGCGCGCCGAAGACGGTCATCGTGATCAGGTCGCCCGTGGGCGTGAGCACCGCCGCGGCCACGGCGATGACGACGACGGCCACGCGAAAATGGCGCACGAGAAACGCGGGGGTCAGCAGACCCGCTCGGGCGAGCAGCGCGATGACGACCGGCATCTCGAACACCGCGCCCATGGCCAGGGTCAGCCGGCTGACGAACTGAAACGCCGAGTGCAGTGTCAGCGCCGGCTGATAGTCGGTCCCGAGGCGGACCAGCCAGTCCGCGGCCAGTGGCGTCACCACGGCGTACCCGAAGACGCCCCCGCCGGCGAAGCACGCCGTGCCGAAGAGAAGGAACGGCACGACCAGGCGCCGCTCGTGCGCGTAGAGGCCCGGGGCGACGAAGGCCCACAGCTGGTAAAGCCAGAACGGGGCCGTGACGAAGACCGCGGCGAGCGCCGCGGTCTTCATGTAGGTGGTGAAGGGCTCGGTGAGGTGGATGAAAACGATGCCGCCGGAGGGCAGCCGGTCCTGCACGGGGTGGAGCAGCGCGCGCAGCAGCGGCCCGCTCCACGTCCAGCACGCTGCCAGGGCCACCACGAAGGCCACGGCGCAGCGCACGAGCCGCGCGCGCAGCTCGTCCAGATGCTCCAGGAAGCTCATGGTCGCGTCCGGATCCCCGCGCGAACGGCGGCGGCCCTTCATGCTTCTCGGTTTTCCGGCGCGCTGTCCTGCGGGGCGCGGCCCTGCGCCACCGCTGCGGGATCGCGGAGGGCGCGGCCCGCCTCCTCGACGGCCCGACGCCCTTCGCGCAGCTCCTCCAGCTCGATCTCCCGCTCCAGGCCGCTGCGGAACTCCTGGGTCGCCCGCCGCAGTTCCGCCAGGGCCCGACCGAGGCTACGGCCGATCTGGGGCAGCTTGCGCGGTCCGAAGATCAAAAATGCCAGCAGCAGGACGAACAGGATCTCTTGACCGCCGATGGGGCCGAACATGGTGCGGCCTCCTCCCCTCGCAGGCTAGGCGCCTCCGGCCGGAGTGTCAAGGAAGGGCCCGTGTTTGCCGGGGGTAGCCGCGCAACCTATAATCGGGCGCGGTCGACGAGAACGTCTTTCGAGGACAGGCCCATGCCGCACGTTTCAGCCCGCACGCCCCGCACCCCATGGTGGCTCGCCGCGCTCGTGCTGGGCTTCGGCGCCCTCGCGGGAGCCGCCCTCGCCTCCCGTGCCGAGAGCGGGACCGAGCCGAGCGAAAAGGAGCTGCGAACTTTCGCGCAGATCCTGGCCATCATCGAGGAGCGCTACGCGGGCGATCTGGACCGGGACGCGCTCATCGAGTCGGCGATCCAGGGGATGCTGCAGACGCTCGACCCGCACAGCAACTACCTCGACCCCGCGTCCTTCAAGGAGATGCGGGAAGAACAGCAGGGCCGCTTCGGGGGTCTGGGCATTCAGATCAACAAGCCCGGCCCCGACAAGCCCCTGACGATCATCGCACCGATCGAAGGCACGCCTGCCCACCGCGCGGGGCTGCAGTCCGGCGACACCATCGTGCGCATCGAGGGCGCGGACACGGCGCCGATGCCGCTCACCGAGGCGGTCCGGAGGTTGCGCGGCGAGAAGGGCACCCCGGTGACGATCACGATCCAACGGCCCATCGAGGGCGAGACGTTCGACGTCACCCTCGTGCGGGACGAGATTCCCACGCACAGCATCCGCGTGAGCTACCTGCTGCAGCCGGGGGTGGGCTACATCCGCATCTCCAACTTCACGTCCACGACCACCGAGGAGCTCGACGAGGCGCTGCGGCAGTTGCGCGAGCAAGGGATGGAACGCTTGATCCTGGACCTGCGCAGCAACCCCGGGGGCCTGCTGAACCAGGCGGTGGAGGTGGCGGAGCGCTTCGTGCCGGAGGGCAAGCGCGTCGTCTACACCCGGGGCCGGATTCCGGGGTCGGACCAGGACTACGTCGCGAGCGGGGACGTGGCGCGCGCGCAGCTGCCGCTCGTGGTCCTGGTGGATCGCAACTCCGCCTCTGCGAGCGAGATCGTCGCGGGCAGCATCCAGGACCACGACCTGGGGCTGGTGGTGGGCGAGCGGACGTTCGGCAAGGGTCTCGTGCAGCAGGTGATCCCGCTACGCAACGGCGGCGCCATCGCCCTGACCACCGCCAAGTACTACACGCCTTCCGGTCGGCTCATCCAGCGCGACTACAGCGATCTCGACCGGTACTTCCTGGAAGCGCGCGAGGAAGCAGAAGAGGACGAGGTGCTGGAGCGCGACGCCGAGCCTCAGCTCGGGGAGCCCTCCTCGGAGGACGTGTACTACACGGACGCGGGGCGCAAGGTTTACGGGGGCGGGGGCATCCAGCCCGACTACGTCGTGCCGTCCGCGCGGGCGAGCATGCTGGTCTCGCGCTTGATGCGCGGCAACTTCTTCCTGGACTATGCCGTGCGCTACGCGGACCGGCATCCCGAGCTCAAGGAGGGCTTCCGGCTCGAACGGGCCGAGCTCGAGCGCTTCGCGGCGTTCCTCGACGAGCGCCGTTTCGCCTACGCGCCGGAGGCTCTGGAGCGGGACGCGGAGCAAGTGCTGCGGCAGATCCGGGCCGCCGTGGCCAAGATCAAGTGGGGAGAGATCGCGGAAGCGCGCGTCCTCGCCGAAGACGATCCACAGATCCAGAAGGCCCTCACGGTGTTCGACGAGGCCGCCCGGCTCGCGGAACTGGGCCGGACGGGGCGGGCCGCCCGCGGATCCTGAAAGCCGCCGCGCCCTACCGATCAGGCGGCGAGGCTTCCGATCAGTTCCAGCTTGCCGGGCGCGTCCGCCCGATGGAACCGGCGCAAAGCTTCCAGGCGCTGGCGCGGGTCGAGCTCGTGCAATCGCTCCAGCAAGCGCAGGGCCCAGCGGACGGCGTCCCGGTAGCGCTCCCGCACGCGGGGATCCTCGTCGCAGAAATCCAGGTCGAACAGCCGTCGCTTGAGCCAGGCCCGCCGCGCCGGCTCGAGCCGCCCGCGACGGCCCGCAGCGAAACGCGCCAGCACCAGATACTTGCTCACGTTGGCGTGGAGTTCGAGCTCGAACAGGCTTACCGGGCGCTGCGCCACCGCCCGCTCGGCGACGCAAAGCAGATGATCCAGCTCCTCGACGAAGGTGGCGAACGCGTCGATGTTCGCCTCGTGCAGCCCACGCTGCGGCGGGTAGGCCTCCAGGCAGCGGATCAGGGCGTCCGGGTAGTAGATGGCGAGCCGTATCCCCTCGGAGCTCTCGCGCACCAGCGTGCGCGCGCGGGAAAGAGCCGATCCCGGCCCGACGCCCCCCGGCGCCGGCCCCGCGTAGAGCAGGCGATAGCCCGCGTCGCCCACCACGAAACGACCGATCTCGCCGAGGGGGACTTCGATCGCGTAGGTGCGTTGGAGCAGTCCCTGGACGCGTTCGAGAAGGGAGCGCCCGTTCATCTCGCGCCTTCGGCGACGGGCTCGTAGAGGAACTGCCCGTCGCGGAAATCCACGTTCAGCTTGCGGTAGCCGACCCGGACCCGCATCGCCTCGCTCACGCTCCGGGCGAGGTCCTCCTCGCAGAACGCCCGCCGGCCCTCCCGCATCGCCCGCAGGCCCTCCAGCAACGCCCGCCGATCGACGATGCCGCCCCGGTCGTCCGCCCGCAGCCGCTTCGCCACCTCCACGTTGCAGATTCGCTCGAGCACAGCCGCGAGGTGCCGCGCACCGTAGTGCCAGGAAAAGCCGCGGCGCAGCACCTCTTGCCGGGCGGCGGGCGTGAGTTGCAGCTCCACGCCGTGCAGGCTCCGGTAGCGCGCGCGGATTCGCTCCAGCTCCAGCTCGAGGATCCGCGCCGCGCTCTCCTGCGTCAGGCGGCGGAAGTGGATGATCTGCACACGGTTGACGAACTCGGGCGCGAGGGCCCGTTTGAAGACCCGCCGCACGTCGTCGTCCATCCTCCGCAGGCGCGTCTGCGGGTCCTGATAGCCGATGGGGGCGGTCGCGTGGTGGGCGTCGCTGTAGCCGAGATTGGAGGTGAAGAAGATCAGGGTATTGGGGAAATGGAGGACGCGTCCCCGGTTGTCCATCACCGTCCCGCGGTCGAGAATGGAGAGGAAAAAGCGCCGCAGTTGCGGGTGCGCTTTTTCCACCTCGTCCACGAGCAAGATGCTCAGGGGCGACTTCGACGCCCGGGCGTAGAAGGTGCTGAGCAGACCCTCCTCGTCGGAGCGAATGAAACCGCGAGTCGCCCCGCGCAAGTCGTGGACATCGGAAGGATAGGTGTAGCTCGGCCCCTCGAGGGTCAGCATCGGAATCTCGATCCCCCACAACGTCTCGAGCGCGCGCTTCAGGCTTTCCACCAGGCGGTTCTTCCCCACCCCGGTGGGGCCGGCGAGAAAATATGCCGGAGGGCGGTCGCGGTCGGCCGTGCCCGCGGCGAAGAGCACGAACGCGTCGCACAGACGGTCCACCGCCTCGTCCTGGTCCACGACCACGCGACGCAGCGCGTCGCGCAGCCGATCGAGGTCGAGCGAGGCGAAGAGAACCTGACGCTCGTAGAACGAGATCAGGTCGTCCCGCGCCAGGTCCGTGCGCCCCTGCGCGGGAGCCGCCGCCCGGAGGTAGGCGTCGGCCTCGGGAGAGTCGGGCTCGCCCGCCAGCGCCTCCGCCGCCGCGGCCATCAGGGGGACCTGCACCCGCAGCTCCTCCCGGAGCCTCGCCGGCGCGTCGTGCAGGTGCTTGAGGATCTCGGCGTACACGGCGAAGCGCTGCGAGCACTGCCTGAGGAACGAGACCTCCTCTTCCAGCGGAAGCACCACCAGGCGGTTCTGCTTGAAGAACTCCCGCAGGCGCCGGTCCTCCGCCAGCAGCTCCAGCGTCTCGCTCGCGATCCTGTAGGCGCGGGGCCCCAGATCCTCGAGATCGAGGCCCTTGACCGAGCGCAAGCCCAGGATCGCGACGTCGAACAACGCCTTGTCCCCCACGAGTCGCACGTCGTCGGGCAGGCGCCGCAAGCGCCACAGGGCGCCCGCCTCGGCACCCCGCCCCAGCACGCGCTCGAGCAGCGCCGTGAGCACGGCACGCTCGGGGTACAGGATCCGAGCCAGGCGCTCCGCGGAGTAAACGTCCGTCAGCAGCAGGGAGCACTCCGTCACCACGCGCGCCAGGTGGCGCAGCTCGAGGGCATCCACACCGCTTGCGGGAAACAGGTGCGCGATGATCTCTCGCAGGCGCTGCTCCAGCGTCTGCGGATCGGCGGGCTCAATCGTCCGGGGTAGGTCAGCGCCCATCGCCGCTCCGGCCGGGTCTCTGCGACGAAAGATCGGGTCGCACAACCCTCGGCGCAAGCAGCATGGAGTTTAGATAACTATTCCGCTTCGTCAAGATCTAGGCGCTCCAGCCGTGTTGCATGCGTTTCTTGTACCCGGGAAGTCCGCGCGGGACAAGCTGCGCCCGAGGGCTGCCCGATCCTTGACAGGCTTCGGGAGCGATCCTATAGTACCGGCACTCGCGGGACGCGAGTGCTACAAAAACGATGTAAGTGTCTGATTTCTAGGAACTTTTCCTAGAACAGCATGGAGGGTGGACGATGAAGGTAAGGCCGCTCTACGACCGGGTCCTGGTCAAGCGTATCGAGGAAAAAGAACAGAAGAAGGGCAACATCATCATCCCCGACACGGCGCGCGAAAAGCCCATGGAGGGCAAGGTGATCGCCGTGGGTGCCGGCAAGGTGGACAAGGACGGCAAGCGGGTGCCCCTCGAGGTCAAGGTTGGCGACCGCATCATCTTCGGCAAGTACTCCGGCACCGAGATCAAGATCGACGACGAGGAGCACGTGATCCTGCGCGAGGACGAGATCCTCGGCATCATCGAGTAAACAGGCTCGGCTCATTCCGAGAAAGGAGGTCGAAGTACGATGGCTGCCAAGAACATTACCTATGCGGAGGAGGCCCGGCAGGCTCTGCTGCGCGGCGTCAACAAACTGGCCGACGCGGTGAAGATCACGCTGGGTCCCAAGGGCCGCAACGTGATCCTGGAGAAGAAGTTCGGCTCGCCGCTGTCCACCAAGGACGGCGTGTCGGTCGCGAAAGAGATCGAACTCGAAGATCCGCGCGAGAACATGGGCGCCCAGCTCGTGCGCGAGGTGGCGAGCAAGACGTCCGACGTGGCGGGCGACGGGACGACGACCGCGACGGTGCTGGCCCAGGCGATCTTCCGCGAGGGCGTCAAGGCCGTCACCGCCGGTGCGAACCCGATGGACATCAAGCGCGGCATCGAGCGGGCGACCGAGCGGGCGGTCGAGGAAATCCGCAAGCTGTCGCGTCCGGTGAGCGGCAAGATGATCGCCCAGGTGGGATCGATCTCCGCCAACAACGACGAGTCGATCGGCGCCATCATCGCCGAGGCGATGGAGAAGGTCGGCAAGGACGGCGTGATCACCGTCGAGGAGGCCAAGGGGCTCGAGACCTCCCTCGAGGTCGTGGAAGGGATGCAGTTCGACCGCGGCTACCTTTCTCCCTATTTCATCACGGATCCCGAGCGCATGGAGTGCGTCCTCGAGGAGGCCTACATCCTCATCCACGAGAAGAAGATCTCCTCGATGAAGGACCTGCTGCCGATCCTGGAGCAGGTCGCCAAGTCGGGCAAGCCCCTGCTGGTCATCGCGGAAGATGTCGAAGGGGAGGCGCTGGCGACGCTCGTGGTCAACAAGCTGCGCGGGACGCTGCAGGCCTGCGCGGTCAAAGCGCCCGGCTTCGGTGACCGCCGCAAGGCGATGCTCGAGGACATCGCGATCCTCACGGGCGGCAAGTGCCTCACCGAGGACCTCGGCATCCGCCTGGAGAACATCAAGCTGGAGGACCTGGGTCGCGCCAAGAAAATCGTCGTGGACAAGGAGAACACGACGATCGTCGAGGGTGCCGGCAAGCCCAAGGCCATCGAGGGCCGTGTCAAGCAGATCCGCACGCAGATCGAGGAGACCACCTCCGACTACGATCGCGAGAAGCTCCAGGAGCGGCTGGCGAAGCTCGTGGGCGGCGTGGCTGTGATCAAGGTGGGCGCGGCCACCGAGTCGGAGATGAAGGAGAAGAAGGCTCGCGTCGAGGACGCCATGCACGCCACCAAGGCCGCCGTGGAAGAGGGCATCGTGCCCGGAGGCGGTGTGGCGCTCGTGCGGGCGATCCCGGCGCTGGAGAGCCTGATCAAGAAGGAGACGAACCCGGACATCATCACCGGGATCAAGATCGTCAAGCGCGCCCTGGAGGAGCCGCTGCGGCAGCTGGCCGACAACGCCGGCCACGAGGGCTCCGTCGTCGTGCGCGAGGTGCTGGCGCTCGAGGAGAAAGACAAAGGCTTCGACGCCCAGGCCGAGAAGTACGTCAACATGATCCAGGCCGGGATCATCGATCCGACGAAGGTCGTGCGCACGGCGCTGCAGAACGCCTCGTCCATCGCCGCGTTGATGCTCACGACCGAGGCCCTGGTCAACGAGATCCCGGAGGAGGAGAAGAAGCACCGTCCGGGCGGCGAGATGGGCGGCGAGTTCTGAGGGCCGCCGGAGCCTGCCAGAGTACAGCCCGGCCCGCGCGAAGGCGGGCCGGGCTTTTTGCTGCGTCCGCCTGGGCGATCGCCGTCAGGACCGTCGCTGCGGCCGGTCGCCATTCGCGGCGCTCTCCCGCTCAGGACGCCAGGCCGAGCCCGCGGGAGGATAGTCCAGCGTGTCGTCGAGGGCCGCCAAGGTCTCCGGGGCGAAATCGGGGAAGGGCAGCTCGTTCGCCCTGCGCCATTCGGCCACGCGCTGCTCGGCGGCCCGCACACGCTCCGGATCGAAGCCGGTGTCGCGTGCGAAGTAATTCGTCTGCGAGGGGAAGGCGAAGCCCGTCCCCGCCTCCTCGACCACGTCCATCATCCGCAGCAGGATGTCCTCGCGGATGGCCAGAAACTCGTTCCAGTCGGTGGTCAGCACGTAGGCGGAGACCTCGACGTCGAGCGAGTAGGCACCGAAACCGACGAAGCGGGCGCGGAGCGGGTCGGGAGCGACCTTGGGATGGGCCACAAGCAGCCGGCGCAGACCGACCAGGACGTAGCGCATTTGATCGGGTGTGGTTTCGTAGCGCAGCCCGAGTACGCACTGGAGCCGGATGCGGTCCCGCCGCGTGAAGTTCTCGATCTGCATCGACGCGAACTCCGCGTTGGGCACGCTGATCACCGTCCGGTCGAGGGTGCGAATCTTCGTGGAGCGCAGTCCGATATCCTCGACGGTACCGATTTTGTCGCCGAAGCGGCACAAATCGCCGACGCGCACGGGCTGGTCCGCCACGATCATGGCGCCGCCGAACACGTGTTCCAGCGTCTTCTGAGCGGCGAGGGCCACGGCGATGCCGCCGACGCCGAGCGCTCCCAGCACCGCGCCGACCTTGAAACCGAAATTCTGCAGCAGCCCGAGGAGGGCCACCACCATAACCGCCACTTTCACCGTCCGCACGCCGAGCGGCAGCATGGCGGCCGCCCCGTTGCGCCCTTGGGCGGTCAGCTGTTCGCGCAACTGGTAGTGCAGTCCGTCCGCCATGCGAAACAGCAGCCACGTCACGGCGAGCAAGATCAGGGCGCGCTCGAGCGGCACGAGGTAACCGTACGCTTCGGCGGGCAGACGCAACAGAAGCACGCCCCCGGCGAAGAACGCCAACGTCAGCAGCAGCCGTGTGGGCTTGAGGCAGATCTCGAGCGCCAGATCGTCGATCGGGCTCTCCGTGCGCTTGACCAGCGCGCGCGCGACGCGGTGCAGGACCGCGGTGGCGATCCAGGACGCGAGATAGGCCACGAAGACCACAACGAGCAGCCCGATCCACTGCCCGAGGCTCAACTCCAACCAGCGCACGGAGAACCACGCCTCCGGCAGCCACGCCGCCGCCGCCCCGCCCCCGGACACCGAAGTGCCGCTCTCCTGCGCCGCCCCTTGAGCGCGAGCCGCCGCGCCCGCCAGAGCCGCGCCCGCCATCGCCAACGGCAGACGCGCCGCTCCCGCGCCACTCACCCGCTTATCCATCATCGCTCCTCCCTCCGCGACGGCGGGCCGTCCACGGTCGGCCCGTTCCAAGCCCGCGTTTCTTGCGGAAGTACACGAGGAATCCTATCGCGACCGTCAACATGGCAGTCCAGGCGAGAGCGCCTTGCGGGTGGTTTCCGCCCTCGGCGCGGCTCTCCCGCGCCCAGCGCAAGACGGCGATTCTCGGCCTCGGTGGGGCCGGATAATGTACCATCCCACGCCTTGAGCGGACCCCGACCGAGCCGACGCGAGTTTCCGATGCCTCCGCGGGCGTGGACCTTCCTGGTCTTGAGCCTCGTGCAGTTCTTTTTCGGCGCCCACTACTTCGCGGCCAAGGCCTTGCTGGAGTTCATCCCGCCGCGCCCCTGGGCCGTCATCCGAGCGGCCGGCGCCGCGACGCTTCTCCTGCTCCTGGCGCGCTCGCTCGGCCGCCCCCTTCCCTGGCGCGCCCGCGAGCTTGCCCCGCTGGCAGGCCTGTCCGTGTTCGGGGTCGTGATCAACCAGGTCTGCTTCGTCGAGGGTCTGCACCGCACCAGCCCGGCCCACGCTTCCATTCTGATGACGAGCATCCCGGTGGGTACGCTGCTTTTCGGTGTGCTGCTGCGGCGCGAGAGGCTTTCGCCGCGCAAGCTCCTGTCCCTCGCCCTGGCCTTCGCCGGGGTGCTCCTGGTGATCTTCTCCAAGGCGGAGCTGGCGCAGGGGTTGTGGGCCAGCCGCGCGATCCAGGTGAGAAACACCGGCCTCGGCGACATCCTCACCCTGGCGAACGCCCTGTCCTACTCGCTCTTCCTGGTTCTCTCGAAGCGGATCCTGGAGCGCGTCGACGCCCTGGGGGCCACGGCCGTTCTGCTCGCGTGCGGCACCGTGGGGATCGCCGCGCTCGGCGCTCCCGCACTCGCCCGCCTCGACCCTGCCGGCGTGCCGCTGTCGGTGTGGCTTTTGGCGGCATTCATCATCGTGTTTCCTACGGCCCTGGCGTACCTGATGATCTACTGGGCCCTGGCGCGCGAGGGCTCCTACCTCGTGGCCCTCTTCATCTACCTGCAGCCGCTGTTCGCGACCCTGCTCTCGGTGGCGTTTTTCGGCGAGCGGCCCACGCCCGCCCTCGCTGTCGGCGCGGCGTCGATCTTCGCGGGCGTCTACGTGGCGGTGCGGGAAGGCGCGCCGCCGGCAGTGGAACCGGGCGGCAGTGCCGGAGCCAGTGCGAGCCTGGCCAGCAGCTCCGCACCGAGCGGCAGCGCCGCTTCGTCGATGTCAAACTCGGGCGAATGATGGGGCGCCTGGATGCCCCGGCCCTCGTTTCCCGCGCCCAGCAGCGCGAACGCCCCGGGCAGACGCTCCAGGAAATAGGCGAAGTCCTCCGCCGCGGCCAACGGCCTGGCCTCGAACACTGCCGTCTCGCCCACGACGTCCGAGGCCGCCTGCCGCAGCTTCGCCGCCGCAGCAGGATCGTTGACGACGACCGGATACCCCTCCCGCAGCTCGAACTCCAGCCGGCACCCGGCGGCCCGGGCTGCGTGCTCGAGCACCTCGCGCACGCGGCGGCGGACAAGCTCCCGCACTTCCCAGGAAAACGACCGCAGCGTGCCTTCGAGAAGCGCGACCTCCGGGATCACGTTGGGAGCCCGGCCGGCCTCGAAGCGGCCGACGGTGACCACCGCGGGTTCCAGCGGGTCCACGTTGCGCGCCACGACGCTCTGCAGCATCCCCACCGCCTGCGCCGCCGCCACGATCGGATCCCGGGTTTCGTGCGGCGCGGCTCCGTGACCGCCCCGGCCGACGATCCGTGCCGTGAACTCGTCCTGGGCCGCCATCATCGGCCCCGGGCGCACATGGAGCGTCCCCACCGGCAACAGCGACCACAGGTGCAGCGCGTAGGCCTCGCTCGGGCGGAACCGCTCCAGCAGGCCCTCCTCGATCATCACCCGCGCCCCTCCCCCTTGCTCCTCCGCCGGCTGAAAGCAGAAGATCACATCGCGCTCGAGCCGCTCGCGCCGCGCCCCGAGCAGCGCCGCCGCCCCGAGGAGCATCGCCACGTGGCCGTCGTGGCCGCAGGCGTGCATCCTGCCCGGGACCTGGGAGCCGTAGTCGCGCCCCGGCACTTCCTGGATCGGCAGCGCGTCCATGTCGGCCCGCAGGAGCACGGGAGGCGCCTGCGGGCCGGATGCTCGGAGGATGCCTACGACGCCCGTGCCGGCAATGCCCCGGTGGACCTCGAGTCCCAGAGCCTCGAGCTCGTGCGCCACGAAATCCGACGTACGGTGCTCTTCGAAGGCCAGCTCGGGTTGGCGGTGGAGCGTCCTGCGCCAGGCCACGAGCTGCGGGGCGAGCTCCCGCGCCTGCACCCCCGAGGCCGCGGGTCGATGGGGCGTCCGCATGGCCGGCATTGTGGCGGCAGCGCAGGGAAAACACAACGGCCCACCCCGCCAACGGGCGAGGCCGTCGCGTGGCGGCGCGGGCCGCCGCGAGATATGATCCATGCTCCCAAGCCCACGCACCCGAGGTGCACGTGACGCAGCCGCGGGCGATCCGCATCGGCCACAGCCCGGACGCGGACGACGCCTTCATGTTCTACGGGATCGTCTGCGGTGCGGTGGATACCGAAGGCTTCGAGATCGAACAAGTCCTCGAGGGGATCGAGTCGCTCAACCGGCGCGCGCTGCGCGGCGAGCTCGAGGTGTCGGCGGTGAGCATCCACGCCTACGCCTACCTGGCACGCGACTACGCTTTGATGAACTGCGGGGCCAGCATGGGCGACGGTTACGGTCCCATCGTCGTGGCGCGCGAGGCCCTCACGCCCTCGGACCTCGGCGCGTGCAGGATCGCCATCCCGGGACGCCGGACCTCGGCGGCGCTGGCCCTGCGGCTCTTTCTCGGCCGCGAGGCTCGGGTGCAGGAGTTTCCTTTCGAGAAGATCCTGGAGGCGGTAGCGCGCGGCGAGGCGGACGCGGGGCTCGTGATCCACGAAGGGCAGCTCACCTACGCCGACGACGGGTTGCAGGTCGTGGTCGATCTCGGCCACTGGTGGCGGGAGCGCACGGGCGGCCTGCCCCTGCCGCTCGGCGGCAACGCCGTCCGCCGCGACCTGGGAGACGAAGCGATGCGCGCGCTCGTGCGGATCCTGCGGCGCAGCATCGAGTACGGCCTGGAGCACCGGGAGGAGGCCCTCGCCTACGCGCTCCAGTTCGGGCGCGGCCTGGATCGGGAGCGCACCGACCGCTTCGTCCGCATGTACGTCAACGAGTGGACGCTCGACTACGGCGAGCGCGGGCGCGAGGCGGTACGCCGGTTTCTCGCGGAGGGCGCGGCGGCAGGGGTGGTTCCCCCCGTCGAGAGACTGGATTTCATCGGCTGAGGCGCGCCGGAGGCCGAACGATGTCGGTTCCGTGGCCCGACGCGCTAGCTTCCGAGGCGGCGCAACGAAGCCCCGAGGGGCGCCCGCTGCACTTCGGCGACCCCGCGGCGGAGCTCGACGCCGCACTGACCGTTGTGGCGGTGGCGGACCGCTCGCACCTGGGGCGGTTGCTCGCCACGGGCCCCGACATCCTGGATCTGCTGCATCGCCTGAGCACCGCCGACCTGGCGGGACTGCGCGAGGGCGAAGGGCGCCCGGCGGTGTTGCTGACACCGAAGGGTCGCATCGTGCAGCGCATCTTCGTGCACCACCTGGGGGAGGCGGGCGTGCTGATCGTCGCCGGGCCCGCCGGTGCCGCCAGAACGCGGGAGCATCTCCAGCGTTTCACCTTCGCCGAGCAGACGGGGCTGAGGGACGCGAGCGCCGAGTGGATCCAGTGGGTCCTCGTGGGGCCGCGGAGCGCAGCGGTACTGGACGAGCTCGGGCTGCCCCGGCCCGGGCCGGGCGGCGTGCGGCGCGGAAACCTCGGCGGATGCCAGGTCTACGGGCTGGGCGAAGAGGGGCTTTCCACGGAAGAAGGCTTCTCGATCGTTTGCCCCGATCCGCAAGCGGCAGTCGGCGTGTGGCGTGAACTGCGCCGCGCCGTGGAGGCTTGCGGGGGGCGTGCCATCGGAGACCAGGCCTTCGAGGCGTGGCGCATTCTTCGCGGTCTTCCCGAACACGGCCACGAGCTGACGGAGGAGCACAACCCGCTCGAGGCCGGCCTGTGGGATTGCGTCTCGTTCACGAAGGGCTGCTACGTGGGCCAGGAAGTCGTGGCGCGGCTCAGGACGTACGACAAGGTGGCGAGCGAGCTGCGAGGCTTTGTGTTTCCGCAAGGCGCGGCGGCCCCCGCGCCCGGTACGCCCCTCTACCGCGGCGAGCACGCGGTGGGCGAGATCACGAGCGCGATCGTGGCCCCGGGACGTACCCATCCGGTCGCGCTGGGCTACGTGAAGCGCAAGACACTCGAGACCGGCGAGCGCCTCGGCGTCGGAAGCCCCGACGCGGCGCTGCATACCGAACCGCGCCCGCTCCCCCTCGAAGGCCCGCCTCGCAGGAGCTGACTTCCCCGCGCTCGCCGCTCCGGTTCGGCGAGACCCTGGGCCCCGCGCGGGCGCGATGGCCGCAGCCGCGGGAGCTATCGCGAAACGCCGGGGCCGCGGGGTCGCGCTGGCGCCTTCGGTGCCTTCGCCCTCGCCGTACGGCCCCGGCCGCTATGCGCAGGCCCAGGCGCAGCACGGAGGGAAGTTCAGGCCAGCAACGTCTCCACGTGCAGGGCCACGCACTCGGAGAGGGCTTCCAGGTGGTAGCCGCCTTCGAGCACCGAGACCAGTCGGCCCCCGGCGTAGGTCTCGGCGATCTCGCGCACGATGCGGGTCGCTTCTCCGAAAGCTTCCGTCGAGACCTTGAGCTGCGCCAGCGGATCCAGGCGGTGCGGGTCGAAACCCGCGGAGACCAGCACGAACTCGGGACGGAAGCGCTCGGCCTCTTCCCCGAGCGGCCCGCGGAGGGCGCCGAGGTATGCCTCGTCTCCGGCCCCGGGCGGCAGCGGGCAGTTGCGGGTCGCCCCGAGACCGCGGCCCCGTCCCCGCTCCTCGGCCGTTCCCGTTCCCGGGTAGAGCGGAAACTGGTGCACGGAAAAGTAGAAGACCTCCGGTTCTTCCTCGAAGATGTGCTGCGTCCCGTTGCCGTGGTGGACGTCCCAATCCACGATCAGGACGCGCCCGATCCCTCCGTGGGCGCGCAACCAGGCCGCGGCGACGGCGACGTTGTTGAACAGGCAAAAACCCATGGCCCGGTCGCGTTCCGCGTGATGGCCCGGCGGGCGCACCAGGGCCACGGCCCGGTGGAGGGAGCCCTCGACAACTGCCTGTGCCAGGCGCACCACGCCGCCTGCCGCGAGGCGGGCCACTCGCGCGCTTTCCCGCCCCACCACCGTGTCCATCGAATCGAGGTAGGCCGGCCCCCGGGCACACACCTGCTCCACGTGGCGCACGTAGGCCGCATCGTGCACGAGGCCGAGCCACGCGTCCGGGGCCTCCTGTGGCTCCACGAGGCGGCAGCGCTCCAGGAGCCCCCGCGCCTGGAGGGCGCGGCGGATGGCGCGCAGCCTTTCCGGCCGCTCGGGGTGCGCCGGCCCGGTCAGGTGGCGCTCGAAGCGCTCGTCGAGGAGCAGTCCCAGTTCGCTCACCTCGGTCCCTGGGCATGGCCGGGCGCGGCGTTTCGCCCTAGATTCTCGCACCGGAGGTCGCCCATGTCCGGCATGCCGGAGCGCCCCGACGGACGCGACGGAGAAAAGCTCGATCCTGCGGAGTGGATCCGGCGCCGCGCCGACCGGGTAGCCTCCATGATCGTCACGTCTTGCTATTCCGACCTGGACTGCGCCCTCGCCGAGCGCGAGCTGCGCCTGGAATGCCTGAGCCTGCTGCCGGATCGCATGGAGCTGTACGACCTGATCTACACGGCCCGCTTCCGCCGGCTGCGGGAGCAGTTCCGCGGTTGAGGGGGCGGCGCTACTCGGCGGCTGCCAGCGTCCGCAGCCCGGCGAACCCCGTCGTCACGGTGACGTCGTTCGGGATCTCGATCCGAAAGAGCGAAGCCGACAGCTCCGGGTTGATCTCGATCTTCTCGAACCGCACGACCCGCCGGTTTCCGTCGGCGTCCTCGTACTCGATCTGCACCGGGAGGTAGCGCTCGGGGTCCAACCAGAAGCGGATCGATGCGATGTGGCGCTGCAAGCGTCGCTTGCGCGGCTCGAGCACGAGCACGACTGGCCGCCCCGCGGCCGGGCCTGCCGAGTCCAGGCGGATGGCATAGGTCTGCCTCAACTCCGCCGACGCCTGTCCCACGCCGAAATAACGGAAGATCTGGTCGCGCCAGCGGTGGATGTCGCGCCGTTCCGCCTGCTTGCGCGCGGGGAAGTAGCCCACGTACTCGTCCCGGGCAATGAGGAACTGGGCCACCTCCGGGGCCGTGTAGCGCCACATCACAGCGTCCGGCTTCGTCATGAACAGCTCGCCGCGGGCCACGAGGGGCTCCTTCAGCAGCTCGCTGCGGGCCACCTCGGTGAATTCGGCCCGCAGCGTGCGGATCGCGGCCTGTGCGCGGTCGAAGCGCTGGAGGACGGCTTCGAGTTCGGGGGCGCCGGATGCGGGCACCCCCCGGTCGGCGGCGGGGACCGCCAGCCCGAGCAGGCACCCCACCGCGGTCCACGCGAGCTTGCGCTTCATCGCCTCGGACCTCCGGAGCGCCCGCGGTCGGTTCCCGGCGCCCTGGCGCGGCGGCGCGCTCGACCTCCGTTGCTTGCGCCCGGTGCCGCCGGCTGCGCCCAGGCTACCAGCGGCTCGGGAGCTCGTCAACTCGCGCGGCCCACAGGTCGCGCCGCACGTGCGCCTCGAGCTCGCGCACCTGCCGGTGCACCCGGTCGCGGATCTGTTGCCAGCGCTGGGGAGCGATGGCCAGGAAGGCTTCGGCGACCCGGGGGTCGAACTGGCTTCCCGCGAAACGGCGCACCTCTTCGATGGCCTGCGCG
This sequence comes from Acidobacteriota bacterium, assembly GCA_037447115.1. Taxonomy (GTDB): domain Bacteria; phylum Acidobacteriota; class Polarisedimenticolia; order Polarisedimenticolales; family JBBIHH01; genus JBBIHH01. Next base: position 65,333 of record JBBIHH010000002.1, on the reverse strand, counting down.
ATGCTCAGCGCCGGCCGGTAGGGTCGGTCGGAGGTCATGGCGTCGAAGGTGTCCACGACCGCGAAGATCCGGGCTCCGAGCGGGATCCGCTCGCCCCGCAAACCCCGGGGGTACCCGGAACCGTCCCAGCGTTCCTGGTGGCAGAGGACGATCTCCAGGGCGGGCTTGAGGAAGGGGATGTGTTGGAGCATGCGGTAGCCCATTTCCGGGTGTTTTTTCATCTGCTCCCACTCTTCGGCGCTCAGCGGTCCCGGCTTGCGCAGCACGGCGTCGGGAACGCCGATCTTGCCCACGTCGTGCAGGATCGCCCCCCGACGGATCCAACCCAGTTGGGGCTCGCCGATGCCCAGCTCGCGGGCGACCTCGACGGCGTACTCCACCACCCGCAGCGAATGTCCCTGGGTCTCGTTGTCCCGGAAATCGAGGGCGGTGACGAGGGCTTGCAGCGTGCTCTCGTAGGAAGCTTCGAGCTCCCGGTAGAGCCGTTCGATCTCCTGCTTTTTCTCCCGCAACTCGCGCGTCCGCTCCTCGACCTTCTCCTCGAGCGTCCGCTTCTCGCGCTCCAGCTGGCGCCGGTAGGCCTCTTTCTCCACGATGTCGCGGCGATGCCGCAGCGTGCGCTCCACGGCAAAGCGGACATCGTCCAGGTTGAAAGGCTTGGTGACGTAATCGTAAGCCCCTTCGCGAATGGAGCGGATCGCGGTCTCGGTGTCCACGATGCCGGTGACCATCACGACATCCACGTGCGGGTAGCGTTCCCGCACGTGCCGCAGCAGGTCCAGGCCGCTGCGGCCGGGCATCTCGATGTCCGAGAGGATCAGGTCCACCGGCTCGTCCCGCAGCAACCGCTCCGCTTCGTCGGCGCTGGCGGCGGGGCAGGTGTCGTAGCCGAAGCTGCGCAGGCCCTCGGTCAGGACCTCGCGAACCGAAAGCTCATCGTCGACCACCAGGATCCGGCTGCGTGCGGGCAGCCGCGCGGCGCTTCCGCCCATCGCCCGTCTCTCCCCGTAGGCGCCCGCACCGAGGCCACCGCCTGCCGGCATGCGGCCCCGCTCGAGGCATGGGTGCGCTCCGTCCAACCGGCGAGGAAAAGATGGTTTCCGGAGCCGCCGGGGGCAAGCGGCGGCCGCCGGGGTGCGCTGCGGCCTGCCTGCGCCGCCGCGCCCCTCGTTGCGGGCCCGCTAGGTGGCTTCTTTCCAGTTGCGGCCCACTTTCTGATCCACCACGAGGGGGACGTCGAGCGGGTAGACACCCTCCATTTCCCGGCGCACGAGCTCGCGGGTGGGCTCGAGCTCCTGTTCCGGCACCTCGAACAGCAGCTCGTCGTGCACTTGAAGCAGCATGCGCGCTCCCAGCCCCCGCTCCCGCAGCGCCCGATCCACACGGAGCATCGCCAGTTTCATCAGATCCGCCGCCGTGCCCTGGACCGTCGTGTTCACGGCGGCACGGAGGGCGGCCTCGTGGGCGGCCCGGCCCGCGCGGCGCTGCTTGAGCTGCGGGAAGTAGCGGACGCGGCCGAACAGGGTCCGCACGGCGCCGTCCCGGCGCGCTTGCTCGCGCACCGATGCGATGTAGTCCCGCACGCCCCGGAAGCGCTCGAAGTAAGCACGCATGAAGCGGCGGGCCTCGGTGCGCTTGATCCCCTGCTCCGCCGCGAGACGGCTCTCCGAGATGCCGTAGAGAATGCCGAAGTTGACCGCCTTGGCCCGGCGGCGCGTGGCCTCGTCCACCAGCTCCGGTGCGATGCCATGGATGCGGGCCGCGGTGTACCGATGGATATCCGCGCCGCGGCGGAAAGCCTCCACCAGCTCCGGATCGCGCGAGATGTGCGCCAGCACGCGCAGCTCGATCTGCGAGTAATCCGAGGCGAGAAACACGAATCCAGAGTCCGCGACGAAAGCGGCGCGGATCTCGAGGCCGACCTCGCTGCGGACGGGGATGTTCTGGAGATTGGGCTCCGCCGAAGACAGCCGTCCTGTGGCAGCGCCGGTGGGGTTGTAGCGTGTGTGCAGCCGCCCCGTCTGCGGATGGACGAGGGCCGGAAGGGCGTCCACGTAGGTGCCCTTGAGCTTCGCCAGCTCCCGGTACTCCATGATCGCGCGCGCGATGGGGTGCTCCGCGGCGAGCTCCTCCAGCGTGCGGGCATCGGTGGAGTGGACCCCGCTCTTGGCCGTGGTCCGGATGGGTTTCAGACCCAGCCGCTCGAAGAGCACCTCGCGCAACTGCTTCGGTGAATCCACGTTGAACTCCACGCCCGCCAGGCGGTGGATGTCTTGCCGGAGCCGCGCGAGCCACGCCTCCATGCGAGAGGACATCTCGCGCAGCTTGTCCACGTCGAGCCGGATGCCCCAGCGCTCCATACGCGCGAGCACCTCCAGCAAGGGCCCGTCGATCGTCCGGTAGAGCTCGAGCAGTCCCTGCTCCTCCAGGCGCCGTTCCAGCATTTCGGCGAGCCGCAGGCTGGCCTCCGCGCGCTCCGCCAGCAGGTGCTCGCGGCTCGCGACGTCGAAGGCGTCCTCGCCATCCCCGGCGTGAACCTGGAGCGCGGGCAGCTCGCGCCCGAGATGCTCCCAGGCCAGCTTTTCCAGGGCGTAGCTTCCGCGGCCCGGATCGAGCAGGAACGCCGCCACCGAGGGATCGATCCCCCAGCCCGCGATCCTCAGGCCCGCCCGCTCCAGCAGGTGCTGCGCCGCCTTCTGGTCGGTCGCCACCTTGAGGATCGAAGCCTCCGCCAGCAGCGGCCGCAGGACGGCCCGCGCCTGTTCCGACGCCTCGGACCCCGCCGGCGTTGCCCCCGCCCTCTCCAGGGCGAGCGCTGCGCCTCGTCCCGCGCCGAAGCTCAGGCCCAGTGCCAGCGCGCGCGCCCGCAGGGGATCCGGACCGTCGGCAAGCACCTCGACCCCCAGACGCCCGCGCTCGCGGCAGGCGGCCGCGAAGCGCTCCTGCGCCTCCTTCCCCTCGAGCCGCTCCACCTCGACGGCAAAGGCGGCACGCGCCTCAGCCTCCTCGTCTCCCCGGCCGCGGGCAGCGCCCAGGCCGAAATCGGAGACGAGGCGCTTGAACTCGAGCAGCTCGAACAGCGCCCGGGCCCGGTCGCGTTGGGGCTCGCCGCGCAGGAAGCGTTGCGGCGCGAACGTCGCGGGCACTTCGCGGTCGAGCGTGGCGAGCTCGCGACTCAGCCGCGCCTGCTGGGCATGCTCGTGCACCGCCGACCAGATCCGCCGCGAGCTTCCCTTCTCGAGTTCCTTCAGCTCCCGCCTCCAGCTTTTCCACGCGGCCGAGCGCTGCTTGTCGGAAGCGTTCCGCGTCAAGGCCCAAAGTTCCTCGAGCCGGGCCAGTGTCCCCTCCAGGCGCGCGCGGAACTCCTCGTCGCTCTCGCATGGGAGCAGCGCCCGTGCGGCGGCGCGGAAGGCGTCCCACGCCGCCTCGAGGCCCGCCTTCGCCGCCCGCGCCGGATCCTCCGCGTCCTCCACGGCGGCGAGCAGCCGGTCGCGCGCGTCGAACAGCGCCACCAAGCGCGCCGCCCGCTCCAGGATCGCCTCCAGGGCGCCGTAGGTGCGCACCATGGCGAGGGCCGTTTTCTCCCCCACCCCGGGAACGCCGGGGATGTTGTCCACCGAGTCGCCCATCAGCCCCAGGACGTCGCGCACGCGATCGGGAGGCACCCCGAAGCTCTGCCGCACGCCCTCGGCGTCGAGCGTGACGTTTTTCACCGGATGGAGCAGGCGCACCCGGTCGCCGACCAGCTGCAGCAAGTCCTTGTCCGCGGCCACGATCACGACCTCGAAGCCCGCCTCGCGAGCCAGGCGCGCGTAGGTGGCGATCAGGTCGTCCGCCTCGTATCCCGGCTCCTCGAGGACCGGGATGTTGAGGACACGGCAGACTTCCTTGGCGTAAGGGACCTGGCGGCGGAGATCTTCGGGCGGCTCGGGGCGGTGGGCTTTGTAGTCCGCGAAGCGCTCGTGGCGAAACGTGGGAGCTGGCGAGTCGAAAGCCACCGCGATGTATTGGGGTTGCTCTTCCTTGAGCAGCTTGTTGAGCATCGTGGTGAAGCCGAAAACGGCGTGGGTGGGCAACCCCTCGCGGTTCGTCAGGCCGGGAAGCGCGAAGTAGGCCCGGAAAAGCTGGGACGTCCCGTCGACGAGGTAGAGCGTGGGGGCCATCGCCCCCATACTAGCCAAAGCGGACCTTGCCGGTCAGCCGGAGGGACGAGAGGCCAAAGCAGGCAGGGCGCGTGTTTCCCGGCGTGCGGCTCGGTCCTCTCCGCCGATCCACCACCACCGATCTTCCGTAAGCTACACGGGGCCGTCGCCGGCACGTGCCCCGACTCCATTGCGAGGCGATGCCCCCACTCGAAGCCCCACCGCGACGCTGCCTCCCTTTTCTCGCCCTTGACAGCCACGCGCCCGGAGGGCCCGCAGGGCGAAAGCCGCTCCCCTCGTGTGTCCCCGCTGCGGATCGGAGATGAAGGGGGGCTCGGCGATCACCGACCCGGCCATCGTCGCCCGCATCCTGCGCCACCTGAGGGAACGCGGGAAGGCGGACCCGTTCGAGCAGGGGCGGGCGCCCCCGGCGGCATCAGGCGGGCGCAGGAGCGCAGGTTCGAGGGCGGCAGGGGCGAGAGGCGGCCGGCGCGAGAGCGCGAGGGCGGTTGAAGGGTGGGGTGTGTGCCCGCTGCGGGACCCTCGCGCCGAGGGGGAGGGCTCGGACACCGACAGGGGGTGGTCGAGCAGGGTCCCGCAGGGGGGAGAAGGGGCAGGATCGGGTGTTCCGAACAGGAGCGAGGCCCGGGGCGCCGCAGTGGGCCGGGTTGTCTGGGTTGCGTCAATGGAATTCCCTGAGATCTCGCGGTTCGGGCGGGTCGCGCTCGAGGCCTACCGGCTCGCGCCGGCGCTGCGCCTGCTCGCCAAGCCCAGAGCTTCGCTCCTCATTGCGGACGATGTCGGGCTCGGCAAGACCATCGAGGCTGGGCTGGCCATGCTGGAGCTCATGGCGCGAGGTCGCGCGGAGCGCATCCTCATCGTCACGCCTCCGGGGCTCCTGGACCAGTGGCGGGAGGAGCTACGGGAGAAGTTCGGGCTCGAGTTCACCGCGATCGACAACGCGGCCGGCCTCTCGCGGGTCCGAACCGAGCTTCCGGCGGGCACGAACCCCTGGGACGCGCTGCCGCGGGTCATCACCTCGCTCGACTACTTGAAGAAAGAAACCGTGCGGCACCGGGCGCTCCGCAGGAGCTGGGATCTCTTCATCGTAGACGAGGCGCAGGCGCTCGCCGAGTCGGGCACGCCGGAGAACCCCTACCGCACCCAGCGGACGCGGCTAGGGGTGGCCCTCCGCGAGGCAGCGCGCGGGCTCCTGCTCCTCACGGCCACACCGGACAACGGCTACTCCCACTCCCTCCGCTCGCTCATCGAGCTGGTGGAGCCGACGCTCGCAACGCTCGCGGGTTCCCCCGAGGATGTGCGCCGCCGGATCGAGACTGCCCGGATCCGCCGCATGAAGGCGCAGACCAAGAGAAGACTGCCCGACGGTCGCGAGGAAGACGTCTTCCCGCAGCGGACCGTCCGCGGCGTACCGGTCAGCGCCCTCACCGAACAGGAAAAGGAACTGCTCCGGAAGGTCGCGTCGTACTGCGCCCGCACGGCGAAAGGAGCCGCAGGGACGGACGAGGCCGAGCTCGTGGGTTTTGCGATGCAGATCGTGAAGAAGCGGGCGCTTTCGAGCCGCGCGGCGCTCGCCAAGACCCTGGAGCACCGCCTCGAAGCGCTTCGCAAGGAGGAGGCGAGAGAAGAGCCACCCGACCGCGCGGAGCTACGCGATCTCCAGGCGGACCTCCCCCTCGGCGAGGCCGCGGCGGAGCGCACGGCCCGGCGGATTCTTCGCTCCGCCATCCCGCGCGAGGAGCGGCGCCGCAAGAGCGAGATCGGGGCCCTCAACGCGATCCGGAAGATTCTCTCGAGGCTCCCAGCGAGCGACCCCAAGCTCGAGGCGCTTCTTGCGGAGTTGCGCGCAGTGTTCCAGGAAGACCCGGCCGAGAAGGTGATCGTCTTCACGGAGTACCGCGATACCCTCGACGCCATCCGCGCCCGCCTCGACGCCGAGGCGGACCTCGCCGGCCGCTAGGTCGTCTTGCACGGCGGACTCACGCGCCGCCAGCGCCTCGCGCGCCAAGAGGCGTTCGAGCAGCCGGAGGTGCGGCTCCTCCTCGCGACCGACGCAGCGAGCGAGGGCCTGAACCTCCAGAGACGGTGCCGCCGGGTGATCCACTTCGAGCTTCCGTGGAACCCGAACCGTCTCGAGCAGCGAAACGGTCGGGTCGACCGCTACGGGCAGACTCGCGAGCCGATCGTCCGCTACCTCTACTACCCGGCAAGCCCGGAGGAGGACGTCCTCCACCAGCTCGTCGCCAAGATCGAGAACATAGCGAAGGACCGCGTGTCGACCCCGGACATCCTCGGTGTTCTCGCCGGTGAGCGGCGCCTCGACGAGGGGCTCGTCGAGCTCGACCCGGAGGCCTCCGACGTGGAGGCCCACAAGGCCGCGCTGGTGCGGCTGTTCGAGGACCGCACGGCGGAATTCGTGCGCAGCGTCCGGCCGCTCATCGCTGCGGGATCTGACTCCTCAGCGGAGCAGGAGCGGATCCTGGCATTGCTTGACACGGTGGAACCTCTCCTCGTCGACGACGAGGGGCTCGAGGGCATCGTTCTCGCCATCCTCGGGCCTGGGGCGGTCCGCCCGGATACCGGCCGAGAAGGGGTGTTCCGCATCGAGGTGCCGCCGGCCTATCGAGACCCGGGCGTGGCGCCCGTCTATCCGGCGGCCACCTTCCGCCGCTCGGTAGCAGTGCGCTACCGGGCGGAAGACGTCGAGTATCTGACGCCGCTCCATCCCCTCGTCCAGGCGCTGGCCGCGGACGCGCGCCGGAGGCTGCTCCAGGTCTACCCGGGCGTGCGGGGTCTTGCGCCCAGGAGGCTCGCCGCGAGGATCGTCGCGGCAGGCGAGCCGCCGTCGGTCGTCTTCACCTTCCTCGGTACGATCGAGGGAGGCGGAGGCTTGCTTGAAGAGCGGATCCTCGCGGTCCGCGTGAAGACCGACGGGGAGCCCCTCGCCGATCCGGAGAGCAACCTGAGCTTCCTCGAAGAGAAGGAGACAGCCGGAACGGTCGAGGCGAGCGCGATCGAGCGGCTCTTCGCGGCCCGGTTCGAGGCGATGCGCGAGCGGGCCGCCGAAGAGGCCCGCCGCTTCCTCGAAGCGCGCGCGGAGTCGCTGCGCCAACGCCGCTTGGCTGCACGGGTCTCTCCAGAGGGGGAACAGGCACCCTCGAGCCACTGGCCGTCAAGAGGTACGGCCGGGGCTGCTCAACCGGGGACATCGGGCATTCGCCTTCCACGCCATCCCGTGCTCGTCCCTACCTCGGGTCAGGCCTCGGCTCCGGCGACAATCCGTCAACCGGATGCGAGAGACGACCTAGCACACCGAGGATCTCGGCCCACTCATGGGTATGACCACGCGCGCGGATGGTTGCCTCTTCATCGACGACGCAATACGTGGGTACTTCGGTCACCCGGTATAGCCTGAAGAGTCTCTCTCCCTCCTCTCCTGCAATCTGTGGCCACGCATGCCCGTGCCGACTGGCCTCGAAGTCGGCCAACTGCTGGAAGGTGAGGCCGTTCAGGGGATGGCCCGGAAAGCGTGCGCCTGCCGTGTAGTCCTGCCAATCCTGCGTCGTCCTGATGAAGGTGCACTCCGCGGCGGGCCTTTTGGGTCGGGTCCACTCGGGCCTTTTCGCGCACGGCGGGCAGCCCGTTGCGGCCGAGGACACGAACGGGGCCTAGCGCCTGGCGCGCTACCTGACCCGCGGTCGCCTCGCCCTCGACGCGGTGGAGAAGACCGCAGGCGACGCGGTGCGCGTGCGCACGCCCCCCGACCCGCGCACGGGCGTGCCGGACCGGCTCCTCGACCCTCTGGACTGGATCCACGCGATCGAGAGTCAGATCGGAGATCCTCCGGGTTGGTTGCAGGGTGGGCTGTCTGCCCGCTCCGGAGCCTCGCCCTGAGCGGAAACAGCACGGACTGACAGCGCGCGGTCGAACAGGGTCCGGGCTTCCCCCCGCAAGGGGGATGTGGTAGGGTCGGGCCGTTCCGAACGCGAGCCGAGGTCGGGGGGCCGTCCAGTAACCGGGGTTGGGTGGATGGAATTATCTACACCCCATCGTGCCGATGCCGGTGATGGGCGCGATTCTGGTCTTCGCCGCCCGTTTCACGATCCTGTCGGAACTGCAAATCGTTCTGAGCGCAAAACTCGATTGACCAAAAAAACTTCGTCATCGCAATGGCATGGGTGTTTGCTTTGAGTCCGGAAGCGCTGCCGGAATGGGATGCGCAGGTGCCTCCCCCAGCGTTGCCCCTGTTCGATTCGTCGCTGTGGTTTGCCACCGTGTTGGCCGTGCTGCGCAATCAGGTGCTGCGGCTCGGCGCACGCGGGTCCGCTGACACCCAAGTGGTGGAGGGCCTCGAATGAAAAGACGTCGGATCGTTTGGCTGCTGCCGCCGCTGCTGCCGCTGCTGCTGCTACCGCTGCTGGCCTGGAATGCGCCCACGCAGGAGAAGGTCACGCTGACGTTCATCTGGCACGCGGGGGACCGGGCGGAATTGTTCCGCAAGATCGCCCGAGAGTACACCGAGCAAACCGGCGTGGAGGTCCACGCGGTTCTGCCGCCGATGACCACCGAATGGTATCAGCGCATCGCCGATGAGTTCGCCCGCAAGGGGTCGGGGTTCGACCTGTGCATGTTCGACAGCCAGAACATGAGCGAATTCGCCTCGCAGGGGCACGTGCTACGGCTCAACGATTGGCTCGAGAACAGCAAAAAGTCCGGGTGAGCGATTTCGACGCCGCGGCGTTGCGCCGGTACGCCGAGTACCCGGAGGATTCCGGCCACATCTACGCGCTGCCGATCAACCAGGACTGCATGGGGTTGGTGTACCGGCAGGACTTGTTCGACGATCCAGAAGAGAAGGCGGCGTTCAAGAAGAGGTATGGCTACGACCTCGCCGTGCCGGAGACCTACGAGCGTTTACGGGACATCGCCGAGTTTTTCACGCGCCCCGGCCAGAATCTTTACGGCATCGCTCTGTACGGAAGCGAGGACTACGACGGCTGCACCTCGGTATTCAACAACGTCTTGTGGTCGTTCGGGGCCGAGTTGTGGGACGCCAGCACCGGCAAGGTAGACGGCTACTTGAACTCGCCGCAGGCAAAGAAGGCACTGGAGTTTTACAAGGAGCTTTTCCGCTACGCGCCGCCCGGTTCGGTGGATGCCTACGTGCCGGAAGTCAACAGGGCCGTCAAAGCCGGGCAGGTCGCGCTGGCGATTCAGTGGTACTACTTTTTCGACGAACTGCACGCGCAAACGGCGCAGCCGGCCCGGCTCGGTTTCGCCCCGCTGCCCGGCCAGGCACGACGGGCGGTGATGGTCGGGGGCCAAGGCGTGTCCATCAGCCGGTATTCCAAACACCCGGAAGAGGCGTGGAAGTTTCTGGAGTGGTTCATGAGCCGGCCCCAGCAGTGGAAATGGGTCGAGGGAGGGGGCAAAACGGGCGTCTCGGTGATTCTGAACGACTCCAAATTCCAGCGCGCCTCACCGGCCAATCCACATTTCGCGCGTTCCATGAGCATGACGAAGGACTACTGGCACCTGCCGGAGTATCCGGCGCTGCTGGCGGCGATGCAAAAGCACGTGCATCAAGCCATCACCGGCAAGGTGTCGCCCCAAGAGGCGCTCGATGCCTGCGCCCGCCAACACGAAACCATCCTGAAGGAGGCCAAACGATGAGCACGAGCCAACCTTTGGCCGGCCTGCACCACATGTCCATGCGGGTGCCGGACATGGAAAAGTCGCTGCGGTTTTACCGCGAGACGCTGGGCTTGACGCTGAAGACGGCGTTCATCCTCGATGAGATGCGCTTCGCGATGCTGGACACGGGCAACGGCACGTACCTCGAACTGGTGGAGATCCAACAGCCGGTGCGCGCGGCCGGCGAGCGCGAAGTGTTCTGGCACTTGGCGCTGCGCACGACGGATCTGGACAAAGCGATGGCCGCTGTCGAAAAAGCCGGCTGCACGATCGTTGTGCCGATCCGGCCGTTGTCACTGCGCAACGACGTCACCGGCCAGAGCTGGCCGATCCGCGTCGGGTTCTTTCTCGGCCCGGACGGCGAACTGATCGAATTGCTCGAAGATAGAACCGGCCAGACGTGAAACGCGCGCTTGTGTCCTTGGTCGCAGCTCCGCTGGCGCTGGCGGGTGGCGACCCGCGACCGTGGCCCGTTTTGAAGGGTGCGTGGTTTCCGTGGGAACCGTACGAATACGTGCGGGCCGACGCGCCGTTGGCCGGGCCAACCGGGCTGGACATCGAACTGATCAGCAGGATTCTCGGACGAGTCGGCTACGACGCGCAGTTCTTCCGTGAGCCGGACCGCAATCGGCATTTGGTGGATATCGAGAGCGGCGCGGCCGATTTCACCACTTCGCCGCCCGCGGCTGAGCGGGAACGCTACGCGCATTTTTCCGATCCGATTCGCCGAGAGATCAACGTGCTCTACGTGCGTCGGGGGGACCGCAAGCCCTCCCGGTTCGAGCGCGTGGACGACATGTTACAGATGTTCGGGGCCCGGGACTTTCGCTTGGGGCTCCTGGAGGGATTCGACTACGGCCCGGATAGCCTGCGCGAGTACATCCGCTCGCGGGAGGACACGCCGCTGATCGTTCGCGCACCGGATGTCGACACCCTGTTTCGCGCGTTACAGCAGCATGCGATCGACGGATTCATCATGGACCGATTGGTCGGAGCGACGCTTGCGTGGCGGTCGAAGTTGGTGCGCCGGTTCGATGTGGTGGCGTTGCCGGCCGAGTGTTCCTATGACATCTGCTTGATGTTCAGCAAACGGACCACGACGCCGGAGCTGGTCGCGTCGGTCAACCGCAGCATCGCAGACGCCAAGCGCGATGGCAGCTACGATGCGATCGTGCGCCGTTACGCCCTGCCGATGCTGTTGTCGATCACCACCGGACGCGAATGGTTTTTCATCGTGGACATTCTGGGCACGATTGCGTTCGCGATGTCGGGAGTGATCCTCGCGCGGAAAGAGAAGTTCGACATCGTGGGCGCACTGGTGCTGGCGGCGTTGCCGGCAGTGGGCGGCGGTATCCTACGCGACCTCCTCGTCCATCGCGAGCCGTTGGGCGTGATGCGTTCGCCGGCCTATCTGCTGGCGGTGATGATCACCGTGCTGGCCGGCTGGTTGCTGTTCAGGTTTCTCGCCATCCGCCACCAGGATCTGGTGCTGGGCATTTTCGGTGACACCGGCAGTGGCACGAGTCGTCGCGGCGTCGGGCTGGCGACGAGGGCGTTTCAGGTGCTGGATACGGTAGGCTTGGCGGCGTTCACGATTATCGGGGTGGTCGTCGCCGCCGAATCGCAGGCGGAACCGCTGGTACTTTGGGGGCCGATCCTGGCCGCAATGACCAGTTCGGGCGGCGGCATCCTGCGCGACATGGTGCGGGCGGACCCGCACACCAGCGTGCTGAAAACGAGTTTTTACCCGGAGGTGTCGCTGATCTGGGGACTGGCCTTCGCCATGTTCCTCAATTGGCAGACCGACCGGCTCAACCCCCACGAGGTGTTTCTGGGCGTAGTGGTGACGTTTTTCGGGGCGTTCGTCACGCGCCTGGCGGCCATCCATTTCAAGGTCAAGCCGGTTTCGTTCTGAGCGCGGCCACGGCTCGCGATCCGAAATCTCGCCCTCCCACTTCATCACGGATCGAAATGGAGTTCTCCGCCTTAGGCTCTCCTTGGACACCTGATCGGGGATCATCCCCGCTTTAGGTACCATCCTCACCGAGCGTCCCGACGAGATGTGGGGGACGGACACGACGTCGGCGTTCACGCTCGAGGAGGGCCAGGCCACAATCTTCGTCGCGGTGGACCCCTGCACTGCCGAGGGCGTCGGCATCCACGCCGCCAAGCGCAAGACGCGCTTCGAGGCGCCCGAGGCGATCCGCCAGGGGGTGCGGGAGCGCTTCGGGGGCTACGAGGCGGAGATCGCGGCCGGGCTCAGGCCGCGCCACGACCATGGCAGCGCCTCCATGAGCGACGCCTTCCAGGAGGAGACGCCGGAGGGCAACGGCTGCTCGGAGCGCTTCATCCGGATGCTCCAGGAGCCGCTGCTGTGGGTGCAGACGTTCCGCACCGTGGAGGAGCTGCGGCGCGCGCTGCACGCCCGGCTCAAGACCGACGACGAGCAGTGGCGGATCGAGCGTCACGGGCATCGGGCTCCGGCGCGGGTGCGCCGCGACCTCCTTGCCTCGAAGGTCGCGGCATGGGTACACTCAGCTCGCTGACCAACAAACCTGGGGCGCTACAACTTGCTAGGGGACATCAGACATGGCCGACCGGAGCTATTCTGCCGAGGTTGGGCGTCCACGGCCGCCGGGACCACCTCCCGCTCGAAGCACCCTACGCTAAGGCCCTGCCCGCCGTCCCCGCGCCCGCTGCATCCGAACGACCTCGCGAAGGAAGAGGGCCACCCCGAGGAGTAAGAATAACCCATTCGCGACAACGGGCTCCTTCCTGCGGGCGACGGAGTAAGCGAAGACCAGCGATGCAGCTGCGGCGAGGACCAGGCGCACGACCCTCGCGCTGTGAGCCTGCCGTTCCAGCCACCCGGCGAGCACCCATCCGCCGAGAAGCCGGGGGCCGATCCAGAAAACGTGCACAGCCATGTCCCCCTACCAGAAACTGGCTGCCACACCCTACCCGTGCGCGCCCCTCCAACGGCAAATCGTATCACGGACGGGACCCCAACAAAATAAGTGCAGTAGGCGACGTAGGCGCAGAGCCAGTAGAACAACGCCCCCCCAGGGTACACAACGTGAGCGCGGCGATCTACTGCACCCAATGGCAGCCGGAACCATCGAGTGCCTGGCCCTCTGTCTGGCCCCATGCGGCCAGAAGCCCTTCCAGTGTCGCGGCGACCTCCTTCGTGCCCCCGATGGCTTCATGCGGATCGCAGCTTCCGCTGGCCACGCAGCTACCTGCGAGGGCGTGCTGCCCGATTTGCCGCAGCTCCGAAAACTCCAGAAGAATGCTCTCGCGCAGCCACTCCATCCGGCCCGCAATCTCTTCGGCCTCGATCCACGAAAGGCCCAAAGCCTGCGCAGCTGCTGCGAGATCGCGCGTCTCCGCCGTGGTGCGCAGCTGCACGGGATCTGCCACCGCGGCACGTCGCGCGATGTCTGCGGTCAGCTCGAGAAGCTCCTGCACTGCAGGCGACGATCGCAAGCGCGTGCCGAGGTGGTCGCCAGTGGTCGATGCACGAACGGGCGGGGGCACCTTCCCCGAGACCAGGCAGCTCAGCACGACGACCGACACGGCGCGCCACAGCCGCGGATGGCCGGTGATGGAACAGAAGCGTTGGTGCCTTTCTACAGCCAACCTCCTTTCTCCAGCCCGGCGGGGCTCGACTTTGTTGTGTGGCCAGTATATACCCCAGATCCCGCGAAACGTTACGCTGCGGTCGGGGTGGGCACGATCGAGCCCGCTCGAACATCGGCGGCCTGCTCTCGAAGGCGATCTTCCCGGAGCTACCCCGTGCGCAACATGTCCCGGAGCCGGCGCCGCGCGCGCCACAAGACCTAGCGCACCGCTTGAGCGCTCGTCCCCCAGCGCCCGGCGATGCTGCACTCCGGCATACCGTCGAAGTAGTGCCAGGGCAGGCCCTCCTGCCGGCGCGCCGGCAACGCAACCAGAACGGCCAGCCATACGGTCAACGGCACCCGCGCGTCGTAATGAGTGGCGCTGCGGTAGAGCCACAGGAAAACTTCCTGGGCAACCTCCGCGGCGCGCTCAGCAAGCCCTAGCCCCTGCATGGCCGCGGCGAAAACCCTGGGACGAATTCCTTACACCCTGACTTCGCGGGGGCCTCACCTCCGCGCTTGCGGGCGGTCGCGATGCGCTTGGAGCGCTGCGAAAAGTGCCTCCCCGACAGCCATGGCGATGGGAGGATCCAGGTTGCAGAGCACCACGACGGTCCACTCTCCGTCGCCCAGGAGCAGCGCGTTCGAGCCGGGCGCCCCGCCCGCGAAACCGGCTCGACCTCCGGCTCGCCGTCCCTTCGGCAGACCCGCCTGATCCAGCACCGCCGCGGTTTTCTCCCGGCCCAGCAAACGAAACTCCCGGAGAGCGTTGTCGAAAGCGAGAAGGTCGCCCGCGGTGGCGTAGAGACCGCCCGCGGCGCTGGCGGCCGGTCCGTGCCAGGAGGAGACGTCCTGGAGCGGCGAGCCGGGGGTCGGTCGCCCGTAGGGACGAGCCGCCGACGGCGGCGTCGCGAAGGAAGTGTGTTCCATCCCTGCGGGGCGAAGGACCTGATCTTCCACGAAACGCTCGAAGCTTCTGCCGCTGGCACGAGCGACGATCTCGCCCAGGACGACGTAGCATCCGTTGCAGTACTGCTCGTGCTCTCCAGGAGGAAACAGGGGAGCTTTGCCGGAGACCAGTTCGTAGTACTTCGCGTTCGAGGTGAACCGGTCGCGGGACTGCCGAAAGGCCTCGTCGAAGATGTCGGCGACGCCTCCGCGGTGGGCGAGGAGCTGCTCGATCGTCGCGCTGCGCGTGGTTTCGTGGGGGTAGTCGGGAAGCCACTGGGAAAGGGCGTCGGTCCGCGAGAGCACCCCGCGTTCGGCGAGCTTCTCGACCGCCACCCGGGTGAAGACCTTGCCGATCGAGCCGATGTTGAAGCGCGTCTCCGCGGTCGGGACGGTCCTCGCGGCTCGCTCCGCGAAGCCGTAGCCTCGCGTCGAGACTTCGCGCCCATGCCGTGCCACGAGAACGACACCGCTGAACTCCTCGCGCTCGGCGAGCGGTCCGAGCCAAGCATCCAGAGCTCGAGCGAGTTGGGCGCTCGACATGCGTCCATGGACCGGCGGAGGCGGCAGCTCCAGGGCGATTTCGTTCGGCCGTTGGACCGGCCACGTCGCGGACCAAGCCGCCGCGACAGCCAGGGCCGCTTTGAAGCGCCGGGCCGATCTCGGCATGGCCGCCACGACTCCTCTCCTCCGCCGCGGCTTTCGTTTCCGGGAGCAGCGTTGCACCCCAGATGCTCCCCGGCCCGGCAGACACAAGATACGAGTCTCCGCCGAGGAGGTTTTTTCGCGTTGCCGAGGAGGCACGGGCCCAAGCCGTTCGAGCCCGAGCACAAGCGAAGCCCGGGATTTCTTCTCGAGCTTCGAACCCACCCGCGCATGGACTTTCATCTTCCGCTTCCTCCCGGCCGACCCGCAGCGCCATCGTATCCACACCCGTCCGGCCCCTCGGCCCCGGCGCTCGCGGGTCCCGCTGCTCGCGCGCCCCTTTCCCGCGCGGGAAAACATGATCGCGTCCAGCGATACTCCAGGGCCACGCCCCAGTTGCGCACCGTCGTGCGCAGAACACCCGCCGCCCAGTGCCGCGCGGGAATGCTCACCGGGCAATCGAGGTAGAGCCAGGGCCCGAGGCGCCTGAGCCGCAGCGCGAGCTCCAGATCTTCGAGCCACGCCATGCGCGGGAACCCGCCGACCGCCTCCACGCTGCGGGTGCGCACGAACTGCGCCTGGTCTCCGTAGGGCAACTGCCCCCAGCGCGCGCGGAAACGATTGCCCCACTCGACGAGGCGGAAGCGCCAGCGCGGATCCTCGATGACGTGACCGAGCGCGCCGCCGACGGCCCGCGGGCGCGTGGCGAGCGCCTCCAGGATCGCCGCGCGCGCGCGGGCCGGTACGATCATGTCCGCGTGCACGACGAGGACGATATCGCTCCCGCCGGCCACCTCCCCGTAGCCTGCCGCCACGGCGAAGCCCCGTTCGGGGCTGTCGCGCCGCAGCACGGGGACCCCCCACGCCCGCGCGATCTCCCCCGTGCCGTCCGCGCTGGCCGCGTCGACGACGACGAGGCGGTCCCCGGCATCGCGAAACGGACCGAGGCTCCCGAGGCAGAGGGAAAGGCGCCCCGCCTCGTTGTGGGCCGGGATCACGATCCCCAGCCTCGCCCTCCCGTTCCGTCCCCGCTCGCCCGGCTCCCCGGGCTCGCCTGCGGGACGCCGCTTGTCTTTCATCTCCGGCGGCCTACATTGATCGATGGGTCTTTGCGCGCGGGGCGCGGCCAACACCGGCGGGCGTCGAGGGACCCGTGGAGCGAGCGAAACGCATCCTCGTGGTGGACGACGAGCCGAACGTCGCGGAGCTCGTGACGCGCAGCCTTGAGGTCGCGGGCTACGTCGTGCGCTCGGCGCGCGACGGCGAACACGCCGTCCGTACGCTCGGTGTTTTCGCACCCCATCTGCTCGTCCTCGACGTCATCATGCCAGGCGAGAACGGCTATCGCCTTTCGCGCGCCATCAAGTCGAACGCGCGGCAGGGACGCGCCGCCCCCAAGGTGCTGCTGCTCACCGGCCGCCGTCTGGACGACGACCCGGAGCGGGAACGCATCTTCATCGAGTTCTCCCTGGCGGACGATCTGCTCTACAAGCCGTTCGAGATCGCGGAGCTTCAACGCCGCGTCGCCTCGCTGATCGGACCGGCCCGCTGATCGCAAAAGAACCTCCGGCACGCCTCGATGTCCCTCGCGATCCGGTACGGCGGCAGCGAGCGCAAGAAAATCCTCCCGTAGGCGCGCGTCGTCAGGCGCGGGTCGAGCACCGCCAGGATCCCCCGGTCCTGGCGGTGGCGCAGCAGCCGGCCGAGACCCTGCTTGAGCTCGAGCACGGCGAGCGGCACCTGGTATTCCAGGAACGGGTTGCCGCCCCGCTCGCGGATGGCCTCGATGCGCGCCGCGATGACCGGATCGGTGGGCACGTCGAAGGGCAGCTTGTCGATGACCACGAGCGACAGCGCCTCTCCAGGCACGTCCACGCCGTGCCAGAAAGAGCTCGTCCCCAGGAGCACCGCTCGCGGCGTGCGCTTGAAGGTCTCCACCAGGGCGATCTTGCTCCCCTCGCCCTGGACGACCAGCGGCCAGCGGCCGAGGGCTTCGAGGGCGACGCGTACCCGCTCCAGGTGGGCGAAGGAGGTGAACAGGAGAAACGCCCGGCCGTCGGTGATCTCGAGGAGGGTCGCGATCTCCTCGACGGCCCGCTCGAGGAAGCCTGCCTCACGCGGCTCGGGCATGCGGTGCGGAAGATAGAGCACCGCCTGCTCCCGGTAGGCGAAGGGGGACTCGACGACCAGCGTGCTCGCCTGCTCGGCACCGAGGCGGCTGGCGAAGAAATCGAACCGCCCCGCCACCGCCAGCGTCGCCGAGGTGAGCACTGCCGCGTGAAGCTCGTCGAAGAGACGCTCGCGCAACAATCCCGCAATATCCACCGGGCACGCAGCGAGGGTCACGTGGCGGCCGCGTCGCTCCAGCGTGTAGACGAAGGCCGGATCGTCTCGGGCGAGGATCCGCTCGAGCGCGCCCCGCAGCTCGTGCGCCCGGGCCTCGAGTGCCTCGCCCGGATCCCCCTCCCTGGCCGTGCGCCGCGCTGCGGCGGCGACCTCGCTCAGCGCCTCGGCGAGGCTCGCGAACGGGGCGTCGAGACGCGGTCCCCCGCGTTCGGGGGGTAGGAAGCGCACGCGGCTTTCTTCCTGGGGGATCGTCTCCCGCAACGGCGCGAAGAACGCCTCCGCCGCTTCGCGCAGCCGCGGCGCCCCGCCGCCGCCCTTCGCCGACCCGCCCCGCGCGGCGGCGAGCCGTTCCGCCTCGCGCGCGAGATCCTCGACCTCCAACGACGATACCTGCAAGCCGAAGTAGAGCGTCGCCACTTCCTCCAACAGATGCGCTTCGTCGAAGATCACGGTGTCGGCGGGGGGGATCACGGCCCCGTAGGCGGTGCGCACCGCCAGATCGGCGAAGAACAGGTGGTGGTTGACCACGACGAGCTGCGCGTGTTCCGCGGCGCGCTTCATGTGGGTCAGCCAGCAGTCTCCGTACTCCGGACAGCGCGGCCCGAGACAGGTATCGGCCCGCGCGTTGATCTCGCGCCACAGGCGGAGCTGGTCGGGGAGCTCCCCGATTTCCGCCCGGTCACCCCTGCGCGTGCGCTCGGCCCAGCGCTCGAGGATCGGGATCCAGCGCGCCTCCTCGGCGCTCTCCAGCCAGGGTTGCTCGCGAAACCGAGCGAAGCGCAGGCGGCAGAGATAATTGTCGCGGCCCTTCATGATCGCCGCCGTGAACCGCAGGCCCATCCGCTCGCGCAGGAAGGGGAGGTCCTGGCGCCAGATCTGATCCTGGAGGTTGCGGGTGCCGGTGGAGACGACGACGCGGCGGCCGCTCCTGAGCGCGGGCACGAGGTAGGCCAGCGTCTTGCCGGTGCCCGTTCCCGCCTCCACGAACAGGACGCCGCCCTCCGCGAGCGTTCGTTCCACCTCTTGCGCCATCTTCTGCTGCCCCGGCCGGTACTCGTAGGCCGGATGGGCTCGCGCCAGCGGACCCTCGGGGGCGAAGAGAGCGGCGCAACCGACCATGGTCAGCGGCGCGCCTGAGCGAGCCGCTCCGGGTAGAGCGGGAAACGGGCGGCGAGCGCCTCCACCTCCCGGCGGATGCGCGCGAGCGCCTCCGGGTCTCGCCGAGCGTCGAGAGCGCGACAGATGAGCTCCGCAATCTGTTCCATTTCGGGTTCGCGCATACCCCGGGTCGTGACCGCAGGGGTGCCGATGCGCAGGCCGCTCGCGACCATGGGCGGATTCGTGTCGAAGGGGATGGCGTTCTTGTTGACCGTGATTCCCGCTCGCTCCAGGGCCTCCTCCGCCTCCTTGCCCGTGATGCCGCGGGAGAAGACATCCACGAGGAACAGATGCGTATCGGTGCCCCCGGAGACGATCCGGTAGCCGCGCTCGGCGATGCCGCGCGCGAGGGCCTTGGCGTTGGCGAGCAACTGGCGGATGTAGTCGCGGTAGCGCGGCTGCTGCGCTTCGCGGAAGGCCACGGCCTTGGCAGCGATGATGTGCATGAAGGGCCCTCCCTGGAGGCCGGGGAAGACGGTCCGGTTGAGATCCTTGGCGTAGGCCTTCTTGCACAGGACGAGCCCCCCCCGCGGCCCGCGCAGGGTCTTGTGCGTCGTGCTGGTGACGAACTCGCAGTGGGGCACGGGGCTGGGGTGATCGCCCGTGACGACCATCCCCGCGATGTGCGCGATGTCCGCCATCACTTTGGCCCCGACTTCGCGGGCGATGCCGGCGATGCGCTGGAAGTCGATGATCCGCGGATAGGCCGAGGCCCCGCAGACGATCAGCTTCGGCCGGTGCTCCCGAGCCAGCCGCTCCAGCGCCTCGTAATCGAGCGTCTCGTCGTCGCGGCGCACGCCGTAGCCGACGAAGCGGTAGAGCTTGCCCGAGAGGTTGAGCGGGTGGCCGTGGGTCAGGTGCCCGCCGTGGGCCAGGTCCATCCCGAGCACGGTGTCGCCCGGCTCGAGCACCGTGAAGTAGACCGCCTGGTTGGCCTGGCTGCCGGAGTGGGGCTGCACGTTCGCGTGCTCGGCCCCGAACAGCTCCTTGGCCCGCTCGATGGCCAGGCGCTCCACGACGTCCATGTACTCGCAGCCCCCGTAGTAGCGCCGGCCGGGGTAACCCTCGGCGTACTTGTTCGTCATCACGGAGCCCATCGCCTCGAGCACGGCCTCGCTGACGAAATTCTCCGAGGCGATCAGCTCCAGGCCCGTCGCTTGGCGCTGCACCTCGCGACCGATCGCCTCGGCGACCTCCGGGTCCACCTCGCGCAGGGAAACACTCATGGCTCCACTCCGTCGGCGGCCTCCGCGCGACCGCGCCCCTCCCCCTCCCGCGCCAACCCCTCGCTCCCGGGGATCGGCACGGCCCCCATGCGCCAGAGCCGCTCGTGCTCGCGCAGGGCGTACGGGTCGGTCATCCCCGCCAGATGGTCCGCGAGAAGGCGCACGAACACGGGGTTGGACCGGTAGCGGCGCGCCACCTCGCTCTCCACCGCCCCTCGCGGCAGATCGCGCAGGTATCGTACGCCGGTGCGCTCGCGGAAGCGAATCAGCACGTGGTCCTCGAGAAGGGTCGGATCGGCGTGATACGCCGCGAACAGACCCAGCAGCACGCGCCGCCCCCGCGCATCGACCTGATCCGCCTGGTAGCCGCGATAGACCCGGGACGCGAGAAACCCTTCCAGATCCTCCAGCAGCTGCCGCCCTCTCGCGGGCAAGCCCACTTCGTCGCCGCCGATCCTCTCCCGGGCCCGCTCGAAGTCGGAGGGCTGGCGCACGCCATGGGCCCGCGCCCACCGCCGGAGAGCGGCGGCACTGGCGACGATGGCCCCGGTCACGAGCAGGTGGGTGAGACCACGGTGGATGGCGTTGGCCTTCATGAAGCGGCTCGCGCGCTGCCGGTAACGCCAACCGAGCTTTCGCTGGAGCTCGCGGACTGCTTCCAGGCGTTCCACCTGCGCCACGTCCACCACCCCTGCCTGGAGCGCGTCGTCGAGGTCGTGGAGCGCCGTGGCGATCCGATCCGCCAAGCGCACCACCTGCACCTCGAACACGGGAGGGCTCGCGGCATCGAATCCCGGCGGGGGCTCGGGCGGCAGCCGCTCCCCCGCAGTGACCTTGAAGAGGCCTTCGCGTACCTGGTCCGTCAGGTTCAACCCCGGGTGCTCGTAGCGCTTCTCCAGCAGATCCACGACGCGCAAGCTCTGCCAGGCGCGGAAAAACCCGTGGAGATCCCCAAGCCCCGGTCCGCCCCGCCCGTCGAGCCGTCCCGCGAGCAGGTCGTCGAGAGCCCGCTCGCCCGCCGGGCCGAAGGGAGGCTGCCCCAGGTCGTGGCCCAGGGCCACGGCCTCGATCAGGTCCTCGTTGAGCGCCAGCGCGCGCCCGATCGTGCGGGCGAGCTGGGCCACTTCCAAGGTGTGCGTGAGGCGGTTGCGGCGGTGATCCTCGTAGGCCGCCAGGATTCCCGTCTGGGCCTTGTGCCGCAGCCGGCGGAAGGCGCGGCTGTAAACGATGCGGTCCCGGTCGCGCTGGAACTGCGTGCGATAGTCGAAGGCGCGCCCGGCGTCTTCCAGCGGGTAGCGCCGGGTGGCCCGCGACGCGCGCAACGCGTACGGCGCCAGACGCATCTCCTCCCACCGTTCGAGGCGCCGCCGCATCGTTTCCGCCATCGCCGCCCGCTCTCGCCGGCGGATGCTACACCTCCGCCGCATCGGGCGGCAACGCAGTACAATCGCCGCGCCCGAGCCCGGACCCCGCGCTACGCGAGCCCGTGGAAGGCGCGGCCGGGCAAGGCGAGAGGAGAGCGCTATGGACGAGAACGTTTCGGTCCACGCCATGGTGAGCGTTACCCCGATCGGGGTCGGGGTGTCGCTCTCGAGCTACATCGCGGAATGCGAGCGCGTCTTCTACGAGGAGGGGCTGAAGGTGCAGCTCCACGCCCACGGCACGAACCTCGAGGGACCCTGGGGCCGCGTACGCCGTGCCATCGAGCGGGCCATCGCGCGCGTGCACGCCCTCGGGGCGCCACGGGTGTCCACCTGGATCAAGCTCAGCACGCGCACGGATCGCGCGCAGACCATGGAGGAGATGGTGGAGAGCGTGCGCCGCAAGCTCGAGGTCGAAGTGAGCTGAACGCCGGGGCGCGAGCTTTCGCGCGCGGGGCGGATTGACAAGCGGCGGCCTCCGCTCTAGGGTCTTTCGCTCCGATGCAGCGCGAACCCCACTCCCCCACGCGCCTGACGCCGCGCTCGCTGCGGCTGCACCGTTCCGTCGTCGGACCCGCGGGCGCCCCGCCCGTGCTCGTCCTGCACGGCATCACGGGTTCGCGCCGGTACTGGATCCCGCGCGTTTTGCCCCTCGCCCGCCGGCACCGCTTGATCGTCCCCGACCTCCCCGGCTTCGGGCTGTCCCCCAAACCCTTCACGGACTACACGCCCGAATTCTTCGTCGAAACGCTGATGGGCCTGCTCGAGCAGGAGGCTCGGTCGGGCGAGCCGTTGCGCATCGTGGGGCACTCCCTGGGCGCGATCCTGGCGCTCGAGATCGCCGCGCGCTATCCGCGGCAGGTCGAGCGGCTGACCCTCATCAGCCTGCCGCGCCACCGCAGCTCCGATCAGGCCCACCAGTTGTGGTTCCGCGGCTCCGCCTCCTACCGCAACCTGCTGATGGCCAATTCGCTCTCCCGCAACTGGGAGCAGATGCGGCGCACGGGGTTCCGCCTGACGGCACGCTACCTGCGCCGGCTGCCCCTCGCCGTCGTGGCCGACTGCCGCCGCTTCACCTTCCGCTCCTTGACTTCCACCCTGGAGCACTGCCTGCTGCACTACGCGCTCGACCGCGTGCTGCCCCTCCTGCCGCGCATTCCCATCCGCGCGATCCACGGCGATCAGGATCAGGTGGCCCCCGTGAGCCACGTACTGGAGCTACCGGCCCAGCCGCCCTATCCGGAGGTCGCCGTGGTGCGCGGCTCGGGCCACCACCCGTTCCACACGCACACGGAGACGTGCCTGGAGCTGATCGCCTCCCACCTCGAGGACCGCCCCGCGCGGCTCGAGGACCCGGCGGCGGCGTTCTGGGTCCGCCCGGGCCAGCGGGTCGCGCCGGAGGCGCTGACCCGGCTCGAAACGCCGCTCCGGCGCCCGTGGCGGCGCCTGCGCGTGGTCCTGCCGCGAGGCGAAGTGCGCCGCGCGGAAGACGCGGACGGATGATCGAGGAACTCGAGCGCGCCGAGGTGGACCACCTGGCCCGCAGGCTGCTCGATCGCGCGGCGGGACGGGGCGTGCACCTGATCTGGCGCGCGCAGAGCTGCGGGAGCTGGTCCGCGCTCGTGCGCGGCGGCCGCATCGAGCGCGTCGCCGCGTCGCGGTTTTCGGGCCACGCCCTGTGGATCGCGGAGGGAAGCGGTCGCACCGCCTTCGCCAGTCGGGACGATTTCGAACCCGAGGCCGCCGAACGGCTGCTCGATCGGCTGATCGAGAACGTGCTCCCGGAAGCGCGGCTGCGCGGCTCGCCCCTGCCCCCGACCACGCTCGCGCCCGAGCAGGCGCGGCTCGTGCCGGACACCGCCGCGCGCTTCGCCGGGCTCGACCTCGAGGCCGTGCGGCTGCGGTTGTTGGAGTTGGAGCGGATCTGCACCGCCGGGGCCCCGAAGGTGCGCCTGCGTCTTGCCTTCGGGGCGGAGCTGGATAGCTGGCGCATCCAGCGCAGCGACGGCAGCGACGTGCGCTTCTCCATCCCGCGCTGCTCGCTGCGCCTGGTGGCCACGGCGGGCCGCGACGGCGGCAAGCACAGCGTGGGGGCGGCCGTGGCCAGTCCCGATCCTGGACTTCTGTGGCAGGACCAGGCGCTCGACCTTTTTTTCCGCCGCGCGCGCCACGCGGTCGCGCTGGCCCAAGCGCTTCCCGACGCGCCGCACCACCCTGCGGGTGTGTTTCCCACCGTCATCGACTACGCGCTGGCCAAGGGTCTGGCGCACGAGGCCTTCGGCCACGCGGCGGAAGCCGACGGCCTGCGCTCCTCGGTGCTGGCCCGCGAGGGCCGTTTCCGCGTCGGCGATCGCGTGGGAGCGGAACACGTCTCGATCGTGGACGAGCCCCTCGAGGGCGATCACGCCTGGCAACCCTTCAGTCCCAACGGCGTGCGGCGGCGGCGGACGGTGATCGTGGAACGGGGCCGGCTGCGGCAGGCGCTGGCCGATGCCTGGTCGGCAGCCGCGGCGGGCGTGGAGAACACGGGTGCGGAGCGTGCCGAGTCCTACCGCTGCCCGCCGCTGCCGCGCATGTCGAACATTCGCATCGAGGTCGCGACACCTCTGCCCGCTCCGGGCGACTTCGAGGACTACGACGCCGAGGCCCTGCGCGAACGGCTCGCCGCGGAGGGCATCCTGCGCCGCCACCCGCGGCTCGCATTCCTCTCGGGCTACAGCGGCGGGCAGGTCAACACGACGCGCGGCGACTTCGTCTTTCAGTGCAAGGCGATCTACGAACTCTCGCAGCGGGGAGTGCGTCTGTTCAAACCCGCGATCTTCGCGGGCTCGATGTTCGGCGCCCTGGAGGCGATCCGCGAAGCCTTCGGGCCGCTGTGCCTGGACGCCATCGGCACGTGCGGGAAATGGGGCCAGCGGGTGCCTTCGAGCGGCGGAAGCCACTACTTCCTCGTTCTCGACCCCCATCCCTCCTTTCGCCTGGGCGGCAACTGATGGATCTGGAGCGGCTCGAGGGGACCCTGGCGCGGGCGCGACCCGCAGGTGCGGCGGTCGCCGCCTGGTCCCTGTGCGTGGCGGAGCAGACGCGCTTCGCCCTCGGCGTGCGCGACGGGATGGTGGGCGGCGCCTACGCGCCCCCCGAGATCGCCGAGACCGCCTCGGCGCGCTACCTGCTCGTGTGGGACGACGGGCGCGTCAGCCGCGGTGTCTTCGAGCGCGGCCAGCTCGCGCAGGGTCTTGAGCGAAGCGTCGCCGAAGCGCGCACCGCCTCCTACGACGACCCGGACGCCGCTCAGGTGCTCGGGCCCAGCGAGTTCCCCCGAGTCGAGCTGGAAGACCCCGCCACCGCAGCGCTCGCCCGCGGCGAGCACCTCCACCGGGCGGGCGAATGGCTGGAAAAGGCGCAGGAGCTCCAGCGCGCGCAGGGGTTTCGCCTCTGGAGCGGGGCCCTGCGCGCGACGCACGAGCGCACGCGCATTCGGACCTCGCGCGGGCTCGACGTGACGGCGCAGGGCACGCACTATGCCTGGTCCGCGAGCTTCGACGGGGAATGGGGCGACGGCTATCAGGCCCGGGCCCTCGAGCCGCTGCCGCTGCTGTGGGAGCGCCTGGAGCGGCTGGCGCGGACGGCGGCGCAGTTGAAGCGGCCCGGGGAAGTGCCGGAAGGAGGCCGGCTCCCGGTGCTGCTCCACCCGCACGTCGTGGAGGAGCTCGTGCTCGGCACGCTGCTCGCCAACCTCGACGGCGCCGCCGTGGCGCACGGCGAAGCCGCGTTCGCGCGCGAACAATTCGCGAAGCGCGCGCGCGTCCTGCGCGAGGACATCACGCTCGAGCTCGATCCTCTCCAGCCGCTGCGCGCCGGCTCCTACCGCTTCACCGCCGAAGGGCTCCCCGCGACACGGGTGCGCTTCATCGAGGGCGGACGCCTGTGCACCCCCATCCTCGATCTCAAGTATGCGCGGCGCCTGGGGCTCGCCCCCACCCCCCTTCCGGCCGAGTTCGACACGCTGCGCCTCGAGGTGGGCGAAACCGTCCCCCTGGAAGAGGCTCGCGGGCAGGCGGCGGTGGTCGTGCTGGCCGTGCTCGGCGTGCACACGCTGGACCCCGCGAGCGGCGACTTCTCCCTCTCCGCGCCGCAGTGTCTCGCTCCACCCGGAGCGGAGGGGGCGGGGCGGGTCCGGGGCACCCTGGCGGGCAACGTTTTCGATCTGTTGCGCGCGCGGGAGTTGCGGGCCGTGGCCTTTCCCGGGGAGACGACGCCCGGTCTCCTCGTGCCGTGCCGTTTCGAGCCCCTACCTTGACAAGGCCTGCGCGCGGTCCCAAGAACTGAACGCGGCGCGGCGGCGACGCCCGAGCCGGGCAGGAGTGCTCATGAGGTTCGATCGCTTCACCATCAAATCGCAGGAAGCCCTCGAGGAAGCCCAGCGCTGCGCCGCGGAGCACCAGCACCCGGAGATCGGCCCGCTGCACCTGCTCGCGGCGCTGCTCGGGCAGCAGGAGGGCATCGCGCAACCCCTCCTCCAGCAACTCGGGGCCGACCCGCGGGCGATCCGCACCGCCGTGGAGCGCGCCCTGGAGGGGATCGCGACGGTGGAGGGGGCGGCCGAGCTCGGTTTCTCGCGCGCGCTGGTGCAGCTCCTCCAGCAGGCGCAGGGCATCGCGCGGGAGCTGCAGGACGAGTACGTCTCCACCGAGCACCTGCTGCTCGCCCTCGCTCGCAGCGGCGGCGAGGCGGGCCGGCTGCTCGCCCGTTACGGGGCCACGCCGGAGGGGATTCTCGCGGCCCTGCAGAAGGTGCGCGGCACCTCCCGCGTGACCGACCCGCACGCGGAGGAGAAATACCAGGCGCTCAAGCGCTACGCGCGGGATCTCACGGAACTCGCCCGCCAGGGTAAGCTCGATCCCGTCATCGGCCGCGACGAGGAGATCCGCCGGGTGATGCAGGTGCTCTGCCGGCGTACGAAGAACAACCCCGTACTGATCGGCGATCCCGGCGTGGGCAAGACGGCCATCGTCGAAGGCCTGGCGCAGCGCATCGCCAACGGGGACGTGCCCGAAACCCTCAAGGACCGTTCGGTGGTGGCGCTCGATTTGGGCGCGCTGATCGCGGGAACGAAGTACCGCGGCGAGTTCGAGGACCGGCTCAAGGCGGTCCTGCGCGAGATCGAGGCCTCCGCGGGCCGCATCGTGCTGTTCATCGACGAGGTCCACACGCTCGTGGGCGCCGGCGCCGCCGAGGGCGCCGTCGACGCGGCGAACCTGCTCAAGCCGGCGCTCGCGCGGGGGACGCTGCGTTGCGTCGGAGCCACCACGCTCGGCGAGTACCGCAAACACATCGAAAAGGACCCGGCCCTCGAGCGGCGCTTTCAGCCGGTCTACGTGGGGGAGCCCTCGCTCGAGGATGCGATCTCGATCTTGCGCGGGCTGAAGGAGCGCTACGAGGTCCACCACGGCGTGCGCATCCAGGACGCGGCGCTGGTGGCCGCGGCGTTGCTCTCGCAGCGCTACATCAGCGATCGCTTCCTGCCGGACAAAGCGATCGACCTCATCGACGAAGCGGCCGCACGCTTGCGCATGGAGATCGACTCCAAGCCGGCGGAGATCGACGAGCTCGAGCGCCGCCTGGCGCGCCTCGAGGTGGAGCGGCAGGCTCTCACGCGGGAGACGGACCCGAGCTCGATCGAGCGATGCAAGAAGATCGAGCAGGAGGTCGCGACGCTCCGGGAGGAGATCTCCCGCAAGACCGCCCGCTGGCAGGCGGAGAAGGAGCTGATCCAGAAGATCCGCGAGACCAAGGAGCAG
This sequence comes from Acidobacteriota bacterium, assembly GCA_037447115.1. Classification (GTDB taxonomy): domain Bacteria; phylum Acidobacteriota; class Polarisedimenticolia; order Polarisedimenticolales; family JBBIHH01; genus JBBIHH01. Next base: position 38,311 of record JBBIHH010000002.1, on the reverse strand, counting down.
ATCGAGTCCACCCGTGCCGAGGCGGAGCGGGCCGAACGCGCCGCGGCCTACGCGCGAGCCTCGGAGCTGCGTTACGGCAAGATCCCCGAGCTGCAGCGCCAGCTCGACGCGCTCAACCTGAAGCTCGCGGAGATCCAGAAGGACGGGGCCATGCTCAAGGAGGAAGTGACCGACGAGGACGTGGCGGCCATCGTCTCCAAGTGGACGGGAATCCCCGTGGCGCGCATGCTCGAGAGCGAGGCCCAGAAGCTCGTGCGCCTGGAGGAGGAACTGCACCGGCGGATCGTGGGCCAGGAAGAGGCGGTGCGGGCGGTGGCGGCCGCCGTCCGGCGCGCCCGCGCGGGCCTCAAGGACCCCAACCGGCCCATCGGCTCCTTCATCTTCCTCGGGCCCACGGGGGTGGGCAAGACCGAGCTGGCCCGGTCGCTGGCGCAATACCTGTTCGACGACGAGCGCGCGATGATCCGCCTCGACATGTCGGAGTACATGGAGCGGCACGCCGTGGCCCGCATGATCGGCGCGCCGCCCGGATACGTCGGCTACGAAGAGGGCGGCCAGCTCACCGAGGCGGTGCGGCGGCGGCCCTATACGGTGGTGTTGCTGGACGAGATCGAAAAGGCGCACGCCGAGGTGTTCCACGTGCTGCTCCAGGTGCTGGAGGACGGCCGACTCACGGACGGCAAGGGCCGCACCGTGGACATGCGCAACACGATCCTGATCATGACGTCCAACATCGCCTCCGACTACATCCTGGAACACGCGGGCGAGAGCCGGGAGAATCTGCGCCGGCACGTGGAGCGCGAGCTGCACCGGGTCTTCCGCCCCGAGTTCCTCAACCGCGTGGACGACGTGATCATCTTCGACGCGCTCACGCAAGAGGATCTGCTGCGGATCGTGGATCTGCAGATCGCGCACGTCGCCGCGCGCCTCGCGGAGCGCGGCCTCGCGCTCGAGGTCAGCGACGCGGCGCGGCGCAAGCTCGCCGAGCTGGGCTACGATCCGGCCTACGGCGCGCGGCCCCTGCGGCGGGTGCTGCAGAAGCGGATCCTCGATCCTTTGGCCCTGGAGATTCTGGACGCGAGGTACGGGCCCGGCGACACCGTGATGGTGGACGTGGACGAGCGCGGCGAAGGCCTCGTGCTGCGCCGGGCGGGGGTGGGCGCGGCCCAGGCCTGAGGCGGGCACAGAGGCGCGGGACGGCGTACCTTTCCCGGCGACGGAGGAGCGAGGCTAGCCGTGGCACTGGAGCGCTGGGAGCCGCTGCGGGAACTGATGCGGATGCGGGAGGAGATCGATCGCCTGTTCGACGAAGTGCTCCAGCGCCACGGGGGCGGCATCGAAACGCTGACCCGCACCGGGTGGAAGCCCCCGCTCGACGTGATCGAACTGCCGGATCGCTACCTGGTGCGGGCGGATGTTCCCGGAGTCCCGGCGCGGGAGCTGGAACTGCATATCGAGGAGGGTACGCTCGTGCTGCGCGGCGAGCGCCAGGCCGACCCGGCGATTCCCGAGGAGGCCTACCTGCGCCGGGAGCGGTCTCGGGGCAGGTTCGCCTTGCAGATTTCGCTGCCCCCTTCGGTGGACACCCAGGGGGCGAGGGCGAGCCACCGGGACGGCGTGCTCGAGGTGGTGCTGCCGAAGCGCGCGCCGGAGGCGGCGGGACGCACGAAGGTCCCCGTCGAGTGAGCCTGGCGCTCGAGCGCGCGCTAGGCCATCATGAATGTCATGACCGAACGAAGCGGCGGGACCCCGGTAGAGGATCCCGCCGGGGAGCCGTGAGCACGGCAGCGACGGGAGGCTTATGAGCACGAAAAACTATTTTCGCACGGGGATTCTCCTGGCTTTGCTGACGGGGCTGATCGTCGCGTTCGGCAACCTGTTCGGCGGTCAGGGAGGGATGGTATTCGCTCTGGGTCTTGCGGCGCTGATGAACTTCGGGGCCTACTGGTTCTCGGACAAGATCGTTCTCGCCATGCACCGCGCTCAGCCCGTAAGCCCGGCCCAGGCGCCGAGGTTGCACGGGATCGTGGATGGGCTCGTGGCCCGGGCCGGCCTGCCCAAGCCGCGGCTCTACGTGCTGCCGCAGGCGGCGCCCAACGCCTTCGCCACGGGGCGCAACCCGCGCCACGCCGCGGTGGCGGTCACGGCGGGGCTGCTGGAGACGATGGACGACGAGGAGCTCGAGGGTGTCATCGCCCACGAGCTGGCGCACATCAAGAACCGCGACATCCTCATCAGCTCCATCGCGGCCACGATCGCCGGCGCGGTCACGATGCTGGCGAGCATGGCCCGCTGGGCGGCGATCTTCGGTTACGGCGGGCGGGACAACCGCAACGGCAGCCCTCTGGCGGTGCTGGCGATGGCCATCGTGGCTCCCATCGCCGCGCTCGTCATCCAGCTCGCCATCTCGCGCTCGCGCGAGTACGCGGCGGACGCGACCGGGGCGCGCATCGCCGGCAACCCCTACGGGCTCGCCAGGGCCCTGGAAAAGCTGGGCAAGCTCGCCAAGCGAATCCCCCTCGACACCTCGCCGGCCACGAGCCACATGTTCATCGTGGCCCCGCTGGCGGGATCGGGGCTGGGAGCGCTGTTCAGCACGCACCCGCCGATCGAGGAGCGCATCCGCCGGCTTCTGGGCCGCTGAACCGCGACGGCCCACGGCGGAGGCGGGCGGGCCCCGGCTGGTCGTCCGGCCAACATGACAGGGACGCGGGCCGCCGACGGCCTTGGCGCCCGCGATCGGCTACCGTGGGCGCCGCCGGCGGGTCGCCCGTGCCCCGCGAGCGAGATGCTCAGACAAGGAGGGCGAGCCATGACCGAAGCGCGAGAAGAAACACCGAAGACACCCGGAAACGCGCGAACGCGGGAGCTGGAGCCGACCCCAGAGGCTTCCGAAAGACTTGCCGCGGAGGAAACGGAAAAAGCGCACCCCTTCAAGGTCGAAGACCGCCGCCACTGGGCGCGACCGCGGCCGAGCGGCGCGCAGGACGAAGGGCCGGAACTCGAGGTGCCCTCCACGCGACCCACGGTGGTCGAGGAGTATCGCCGGAGGGCCGAGGCGGCGGAGCAGAGGCTCCAGGACTATATCCAAGCCTTCAAAGAAGCGCGGGCGGAGCAGGAGGCCTTGCGCGCGCGGCTGGAGCGCGATTGCGACCGGCGCGTGGATCTGCGCTTCGCCGAGCTCGTGCGCGAGCTGCTCGTGATCGTGGATGACTTCGACCTCGCCCTCCAGCATGGCGCCTCGATAGCCGAGGCGGCACCGCTACTCGAAGGGCTCAAGCTCGCGCGCGACCGGTTCCTCGCCACGCTGGAAAAGAGCGGGATCCAGCGCATCGAGCCGGCGCCGGGCGAGCCGTTCGATCCGCACACGGCCGAAGCGGTGCGCACCGAGCCTGCGGGCGACCCCGAGCGCGACAGCAGCGTCGTGGAAACCGTGCGTCCCGGCTACCGCCTGGGGGACCACATCCTGCGCGCGGCGCAGGTGGTCGTCGCCCGCTACGAGCGCCCCGCCTGAGCCGCGTCTCGGGCTCTCGAGGTCCGCGCTCTGGCGCGAGCTTCAGGTCGCGACGCCCCCCGGCCCTTCCCCGCCGAGGCAAGATGAGAGCAGGGCCGGCTCCACGTTGCCTCCCGTGACGAGGCAGACGGCGGGTGCGGGTGCTCGATCCGGCAAGGTACGCAGCGCCGCCGCGTAGGCCAGAGCCCCGGCGGGCTCGGCCACGAGCTTCCATTCGAGAGCCAGTTGGCGCACGGCTCGCTCGACCTCGCGCTCGCTCACGAGCACCACCTCGTCCACCAGAGCCTGGAGCGCGGGGAACACCTCCTCCGCGACGTAAGGCACCGCCACGCCGTCGCAGATCGTGCGGCACGGGACCTCGACCGGCCGGCCCGCCTCCAGGCTCGCCGCGAGAGCGGCGCAGCCCTCCGGCTCCACCCCCACGAGTCGCACGCCGGGGCGGAGCTGGCGCAGCACCCCGCCCACGCCCTGCATCAATCCCCCGCCCCCCACGGGAACGAACACCGCCTCCACGGTCGGAAGATCCTCGAGGATCTCGAGCGCCAGGGTGCCGTGCCCCGCGATGAGGGCGGCATCCGTCCAGGGGTGCACGAACGCGTCGGGCTCTTTCTCCCAGCCGCGCTCGCGCAGGAAGCGGAACAGGGCCTCCCCGGGCACGAGCACGGGTTCCCCGCCCAGGGCACGCAGGGCCTCGATTTTCGCGCGGGGAGCCGTTTCGGGCATGAGGCTGCGGGCGCGCACCCCGAAGCGGCGCGCCGCCCAGGCGAGCGCGCGGGCCGTGTTGCCGGCGCTCACCGTCATCACGCCCGCCTGCCGGCGCTCGGGGCTGAGCTGCGCCACGGCGTTGTAGACGCCGCGGATCTTGAACGACGCCGTCGGCTGGAGGACCTCGGGCTTGAGGTACACGGGCATCTCGCCCGGCTGGGGCGCCCCGACGAGCGGCGTCCGCACCGCCACCGAACGGAGCACCTCCCGGGCGCGCCGCACCTGCTCGAGATCGGGCTGGAGTTTCATCGCTCCTGCCGCCCCGGCCTCAAGGTCCGAGGAAAAAGACCCCGGTTTTCCCGTCCGCGTTCGGCACCGCACGCCGCACCTCCAACCCCGCGCGCGCGAGATCCGACACGTCCCGCGAGCAACCGGGCGGCGGCAGCGAGCCATCCTCCCCCAAGAACACGACCCATGGAATTCCTCCTCGGGCTCGGTGCCGAACTCCGCGCAGCTTCACGACCCGCATCTATCCGCCCGCGATCCAAACGGCGATCGCAGCCACCGCGGTTCCGGCGAGGTTGCGCCCGTGATGGATCGGGGCGCCCCCGTGCGCGAGCAGCCGCCCCAGCGCGGCATCCAGCAGCGTACCCCCCAAGGCCGCGATCGCCACCAGCGCGAGCGCCTCCAACTTCACCAGCGAGAACGCCGCGCCGACGACACCCACGCAGGCGGCACCGGCGAGCCCGGCGAGCGTCCCTGCCCAAGACAGCGCGCCGGCGGTGCCCGGAGCGACGGGTTCGGGCCACGGTACCAGGGCACAGGCCCGCCGGCCCCAGCGCGACCCGACTTCCGTCCCCAGCGTGTCCGCGCAGGCCGCAGCGAAGGCCGCCACGAGTGCCGCGTCCGCGCGGGAGGCCGCGGGCTCGCCCCTCCACCAGCCGAGGAGCGCGCAGCAGAGCCCGACGGCGCCATTGGCGATCGCATGGGAGGCGCCGCGCGCCGGGTGCTCCGCCGCCGCCGGCACTACTCCCTGGGGTAGCCGCGTGGCGAGCAGCCCCAGCCCCGCGAAAACCGCGAAGACGGCGAGCGCTCCACTGCCGCGCCACAGCCAGAAGACGAGCCCCATCCCCCACCCGGCGAGCGCCCCGGAGGGCTTCACGAGGTGCAGCCACCAGGCGGCAAGCGCGGCCACCGCGAGCCCCGCAGCCACCCATCCTGCAGCGTGCGGTTCCGGGCTCACCGGCCGCCCGACCCCAGGTAGGCGGCCAGCGCCTCGCGCCAGGGACGCAGCGGCGCTCCCAGCAGGCCCGCCAGGCGCGAGCTATCCAGGGCGCAGTAACGCGGCCGCGCCGCGCTGCCCGGGGGGTAAGCCCTGGGTTCGACCGAGATGCGGTCCGACAAACCCGCCAGCGCCACGACCGCCCGGGCGAGCTCGATCCGCGTGCACGATCCGCCGTTCGTCACGTGCAGGACGCCGCCAACCTCCCGCTGGAGCAGGTCCGCCAGCGCCTGCGCCAGGTCTCGGGTGAACGTGGGGGAGGCCTCGGGTGCTTCCACGGACCACACCTCCTGCCCGGCGCGCGCGCGACTCCACACGGTGTCGACGAACGTGCGGCGGCCCGGCGGCGGGGGTCCGAAGAGCGACGAGGTGCGCACCACGAGCGCTGCGGGATAAGCCTCGAGCACCGCCTGCTCGCCCGCCAGCTTGGAGCGGCCGTACTCCTGGATCGGCCGCGGCGCATCCTCCTCGCCATACGGTCGCACGGCGTGGCCGTCGAAGACGTAATCCGTGGAGACGTGCACGAAGGGAATCTGCCGCTGCGCACACAGCCTGGCGAGTTGCGCCGGCGCGTCGCGGTTGACGCGGTACAGGCGCTCGCGCTGCTCGGGACGCTCGGCCGCGTCCACGTCGGTGAAGGCCGCGAGGTTGACCACGGCGCGCGGCGCGTAGGCCTCGAAGCCCGCGGCCATGGCTTCCGAACGCTCGAGATCCAGCGCGGAGTGCGGCGGCGCGACGGGGTCGAGCCCCCGGCGGGCGAAAGTTTCGACCACGGCGCGGCCGAGCAGCCCGCTCCCGCCGAGCACCAGTACCGGAGCACGCCCGCTCACCGGTCCTCCCCGTGGTGGAGATCGAGGAACTTGCCGATCCCCCTCAGATCCACGGTGAAGCGCAACTCCTGGCGGCTCGCCACCGCGAAGTCCCGCGCCAGATATTCGATCAGGACGCCGCAGCATTGGGTGTAGTACTCGATCTGGAAGCGCCGGTCAGGGACTCGGTTCGCCCCCGGGGGGGGGTTGGCGTTGAACGATCCATCGAAGGCGAAGCGCAGCTTGCCGCCGAAGGCGGAGAAGGCGCTGTTCAGCCGCAGCTGCGTGTCGTCCTCGCGCACGACCGGGAAAGCCCGAGCGCCGAAGAGACTGCAGCTGCGTCCGTTGCGCCGCACCACCGAGAAACCCACGGCGGCCGTCCGCTGCCGCACGTTGCCGGAAAGACTCACGTCCTGGATCTGCCGATAGAGCGGGTGATAGAGGCCCCGCAGGTCGAAGTTCGTCGCCGGGCTCGGATTGAAACGCCCGACGACCGAAATCTCCGAGACATGACTGGTGCGCTCGGCGATCCCATCCCCGTCGAGGTCCGCGCAGGTGAGCCGATCGTCGAAGGAGCGATTCTGGGTGATCTCCAGGGTGGCGATCTCGAGCGGCTCCACGCTGGGTGCCCCCACCCCCGAAGCCGGGGGGGGCGGCAGCCTCTCGCGGCCGAGCTGGCCGGGGCCGCCCAGGGCGAGCGGATGGGTCGCTTCCGGAAGGATCACTGCCGAGACTTCGTCCACCGGCGGGGCTTCGGCGCGCGGACGCTTGACGAACAGGCGGCTGCGCAACCCGTAATTCAGAAGATTGCGGGCCAGGCTCAGGTCCACCTCGTCGAAGCGGATCACTTCCGCCTCGCGCTCGAAACGGTCGCGGAAGGTGTAGCCCACACGCGGCTCGAACTGATGCTTGAACTTCGCACGCCGTTCGGCCCGGCCGCGCTCGAAGATGCGGAAGAACTTGGGGCCCACGATGTCGATGCCTGCGCCGGCGACGCCCCGCAGCAATCCCGCGTCCACGATCGTCCCCGTCACCGGATCGCGGCGCTGCGTGTAGTAGGTCAACCGGTAGGAAGCGCGGGGCGTCACGTCGAGCCACGGCAGCGGGGAGACGGGCAGCGAGAACGTGGGGAAGAAATCCCCTCGCAGGTAGTCGGCGCGGAGGGTGACGCCCTGCTGCGCGATGGAGGTGAAGGACGATTCATAGGCGAAGTAGAAGGGCGAGCGTCCCAGGCGCCGGTTGCGGCCGCGGAACTCGAGCTCGGGCAGCGTTTGCTGCACGAGCGAGCCTCCCGCCACGAGCTGCTCGCGCCGCAGCTCGCGTACGTTGACGCTCGTCCAGCGCCCGTTGCGCGCGAATTCCACCCGGGCCAGCATCATCGGCGACGAGACCAGGCGCAGGTCCCGTTCGAAATCGGTGAAGTAGTTGAAGTCGCTCACCTGGTTGATGTCCGCCACCATGCGAAAGCCGTTGCGAAACTGCTGCGTCTGGTTGTAGGAAATGCGCCAGCGGTCAGCCCCCACCACCCGGTCGCGGATGAAGAAACCGTTGAACACGCCGTGGCCCTTGGGATTCGGCACGAAGCGCAGCTCCGTGCCCCCGCCGAGACCGGCTTCGGTGTAGTACTCGGCGACGAGGGTCAGGTCGGCGCTGCGGCCGAGGGGCAAGAACAGCGGCTGCGTGACGACGCGGCCGCGGCGCTCGGTGGTCCCCAGGTTCGGAAACAGCAGCCCCGCGGAACGCTCCGGCCTGACCGGCCACACCATGTACGGGAGATAGAACACCGGGGCACCGCGCACGTTGAGACGCAGGTTGCGCAAGTGGGCGTAGCGGTCCACCTTCACGCGGGCGCTCGAGACGGAGAACGACCAGTAGGGCACGGGCTGGGTGCAGGTCGTGACCGTGGCCGACTCGAGGAACAAGCGGTCCTCCCCGACCTTCTGCACGCGATCGGCACTGAAGTAGAACTCCGGCTCCACGACGCCGATGGCGTCCTCGATGGTGCCCAGGTCCTGTTCGAGATCGTAGGTCAGGCGGCGGCCCGAGATGCGGTTGCCGCCCCAGACCACGAGGACATTGCCCTCCGCCTCGAGCCGCTTGCCTTCGTGGAGCACCATGCGGTCCGCCTGGAAGCGGGCGTTCTGCCAGCGTAGCGTGGGAGCCCCTTCGAGCACGAGCGAACCGTCCCCGCCGCGCTGGATCCGCTCCGCCACGACTTCCACACCGGCGGGCAGGCGATAGATCCTGGGTTCCGCGGGGGGCTGGGGCGCAGCCTGGAGAGCATCGCTGCTGAAGACCGCCAAGAGCGCGAGAGCGAAACCGAGCGGCCGCCGCACCCCGTCCCTCGTCAAGCCGAGCGCGCAGTGTAGCAGACGGGACGTGGCTCAGGGGCGCGTGCGCACGCGAGCTAGAACTGATCGAGATACGGAATGAAGGCGGCGTCCACGGTATCCAGGCGCTGCGGGTCGTCCTCGGGCGCATAGGCGGCGAGCATGGGCAACGCCCGCCGGCGCGGTACGAACACCAGGCGCCATTCGGGCACCGAGCGGCCCACCCGGCGGGACAGCCATCCGTGGACGCGTCGCAGCCCCCGCCGCCAGGCCGCCGCCGCGCCCGCCCGCAGCAGGCCCGCCAGGGCCTCGTCGTCGTCCGGCACGACCACCGCCTCGCGCACGATCCACACGTCGCCCACATCCATGCTGATCAGGTAGCCGCGGGTCTCCCCGTCGCGGACGGCGATCTGGAAGCGCTGCGAAAGATCCGAGCCATGGAGCCGGCGGAAGTACCCCTCGGAACGCTCCACGAGGTAGCGCCAGTACTCGACGTTGCGGACGATGGAAAAGAGCCGCTGCCGCACGGCATCCTGGAAAAACCTGGCCACGAGCGGCAGGTCGTCGGGCGTCAGGGGCCGCAGTCTCCACCCTCCCGCCGTGCCCTGCGGGGCCACGAGCTTCCCCCAGGCCTCCTCCGCCGCGAGCGCGCGGAACCCGAGACGCACGTAGAAATCCGCACCGATGTCGCTGAACAGCAGCGCGCCCCGGTCGCCCCGCGCGCGCGACAGTGCCAACGCGGCCCGCAGCATCGCGCTGGCGTGGCCCTGCCCCCGGTGCTCGGGCACCGTGAAAACCGCCCCGATACCCGCGACGGTGCCGGGGCGCCCGTACCACTGCACGGCAGGCTGGTAGAGCTTCATGCTCGCGAGCACGCGGCCCTGCTCGTGCCAAACCAGGTGGGCCAGGTGCTCGCAGGCCCAGGCCGTGCGGCTCAGGTCGAGCCAGAAACTGCGGTAGGCCTCATACTCGAGCCCGGCTCCCCACAGCCCGTGGGTTTGCCGGTAGACGAACTCGAGCTGGCGCGGATCGGCGACGGCGAGTTCCGGCATCGTGGCGGAGGCTCGGGAGACAAGTCACGTTCGCCGCCCCCGGCAGAGGCAGCGCTCGAGTCGGCGACTGCAAGCCAAACAATACCCGTGTCGCTCGAAGTATTCCACCATCTCTTGACGCCAGGCGTCGAGGAAAGCCAACCGATCGAGCACCGTCATGTGGCCGGACAGGCTGGAGTCGGAAAACCAGCTGCGGATGTTGGCCAGCGAGTCGTGGTACGCGCGCCGAAGCTCGAAGATATTCATCAGGGCACCCTTCCGGCGACCGAGGGCGAAAACATACGGAACCCGAGGGGGCGGGGCCAGGGGGCCGTCCATTTCTTGCGGAAAACCTGCCGCGCGCACCGGCCCGGCCGGGGGGTGTGGAAAACGTGTGGAGGTTTTTCCGGCTCTAGCGCCCCGGCTCTTGGCTAGCTCGGCGCCGCCATAAGCCCTTCAACCAAAGCGGGTTGCACCGGCCCAGGGCTCGACCCCGCTCGCCGCGGCCCTCCGGGAGGAGGGCGATGTTTTCCACAATTCCCTTGCCCGGCCGGTGCAGGTGCCCGTAAAGTGGTGCCGGGAGAAGCCCCGATGAAGCGGGTCCCGCTTGCGCTCGCGATCCTGCTCCTGGCCCTCCCCGCCCCAGGGAGCGGCCCCTGCGAGTCCCCTCCGGACACCGAAGTTCCCCTCTACACCAACGAGGATCTGCTGCGGCTTTTCGGCCCTCCGGCCCGAGCGGTGGGGGAGGCCCCGCCCGCCGCCGTCTCGGCCGAACTTTGGGAGCGCGTCCAGGCCTTCATCGAGTGGGAGCACGCGCTTCTCGACGCACGAGCCCAGCAAGAGCTGGAGCGCCTGCGGCTCCTGCACGAGCGGCAGCGCCCAGAGCAGGAGCGCCGGAGGGGCGTCCTGCTGCTCCCGCCGCTCGTGGGAGGCCACCCGCTCTTCCTCGCGCATCCTTTTCCTGGTTCCGGCAGGAGGGCGACTCCGCCGGCGCCGGCTGGGTTCGAGCCTCCCGGACCCCGCCTGCGTCCGACCCCGCCCCTGCGCGCGTTCTTCAACGAGCGGCCGACGATCCACGCGCGCCCCCCTCTGCGCCACCGCAGCCAGCCGAGCGCGCGTCCCGACTAGCCCGCGCCTAGTCTTCGCCCCGTGCCGCCAACAGCTGGAACGCCGCGACCACCAGCGCATGGGTGATCCGGCCTTCGGCGATCCAGCGCGGCACCTCCCGCAACGGGCAGCGCACGAGCTCGAAGGCTTCGTCGGGGTCGGCCTGGATCGCGCGGCCGCGAGCGGGGCGGACCTCCCGGGCCAGAAACGTGTGACAGCGGTTGCCCTGCAGGGCCGGATTGGGGTGCACCGCACCGAGGGGCTCCCAGCGCGCCGCCTCGCAGCCTGCCTCTTCCAGAAGCTCGCGCCGCGCCGCTTCCTCGGGCGCCTCTCCCGGATCGCACATCCCGCCCGGGATCTCCAGCGTCACCTCACCGATGCCGACACGGAACTGCCGGACGAGGATCACTTCCCTCTCGGGAGTCAGCGGGATCACGTTGACCCATTCGGGCGCCGCGAGAACATAGAACTCTCGCGCCGCACGGTCCCGGGGTCGCTCCAAGCGCACGCGCTCCACGTCGAAAACCCGGCAGCCCAGGATGCGCTCCCGCTCGAGCCGCCGCCAGGCTTCCACAGGACCTCCCCATGGCGCGCGCGGCGCCAGGCCACTCTCCTGGCCCGGGGGCTTCACGAGGAACCCGCCGCAGGCGCCTGCGAGGACCGCCCCTCGCGTTTGGCTTGCAGCGCGAGCAAGCGCCGGCGCTTGCGCAGCAGGCGGCGGATGCGCCGTTTGAGCCGCCGCCGCTCGGCCGGGTCGAGCCCCTCCGCCTGCTCGGCAAGGCGGCGGCGCAGGCGCCGCGCCTGTTCCTTCAGTGTCTCCGGGTTCGGTTTGGCCATCGCGACCCCCGCAAGAGCTGCCCATGCTAGCACGCCGAACTTGATAGAATGGCTCGGTGCCACCGCCCTACGAGCGCCACATCTTCGTGTGCGTCAACGAGCGCCCGCCCGCGCACCCCAAGGGCTGTTGCGCCGCCAAGGGGGGACGGGCTTTGCGCGACCGGCTCAAGGCGCTCGTGCAGGCCGCGGGGCTCAAAGACCGGGTGCGCGTCAATCTCTCGGGTTGTCTCGACCAGTGCGCCCGCGGGATCACGGTGGTCGTCTACCCTGAAGGCGTCTGGTACGGCGGCGTCCGGCCCGAGGATGCCGAGGAGATCTTCGAAAGCCACATCGTGAACGGAAGGCCCGTGGTGCGGCTGCTGATGGGATCGCGCCGCGCCGCGGGCGATCCCGAGCGATGAGCCTGGACGTTCCGGATACGCGGGGCCGCTTGCTGCGCTGGTACGAGCGGCACCGGCGGGCCCTTCCCTGGAGGCGCACGCGAGACCCGTACCGCATCTGGGTGGCGGAGGTGATGTTGCAGCAGACGCAGGTCGCGACGGTGCTTCCGTACTACCGGCGATTTCTCAGGCGCTTGCCCGACCTGCAGAGCCTGGCGCGGGCGAGCGAGGAAGAGGTCCTGGCCCTGTGGAGCGGTCTCGGCTACTACCGCCGCGCGCGGCTGCTGCGCCAGGCCGCTCAGGCGCTGGTCGAGGCCCACGGAGGGCGGCTGCCTCGCGATCCCGAACTTCTGGCCGCGCTGCCGGGGGTGGGCCGCTACACCGCGGGGGCCATCGCCAGCATGGCCTTCGGCGTCCCCGTGCCGGCGGTGGACGGCAACGTGCGCCGCGTTCTGGCGCGGCTGTGCGGGCAGAGACGGCCGCGGGAGGCGTCCCTGTGGGCGCTCGCGGCTCGCCTGGTCGCGGGACCGCGGCCGGGCGAACTCAACCAGGCCCTGATGGAGCTCGGCGCGACCGTGTGCACACCGCGGAGCCCGTCCTGCAACGCCTGTCCTGTCAGGGGCGCGTGCCGGGCCCGGGCGCGGGGAGCGCCCGAGCGCTACCCGCGCAAGCTCCGCCGGCCGCGGCCGCAGTCGCTGCGCGTCGCGGTGGCGTGGATCGAGCGGGACGGGCGTGTGCTGCTCGAGCGCACAGGTACGGGAAGCCCGCTGCGAGGGATGTGGGACTTGCCCGCCGTGGCGCTCACGGACACCGACCCCGCGCAGCAGACACTGGCCGCGGTTCTCGCCCGCCGCTGCGGCCTGCGCGTCCGGCCGCTCGCGCTCCTGACGCACGTGGCGCACACCGTGACGGCGCGGCGGATGCGGCTGGAGGTCTACCTCTGCGCCCTCGAGGCTCCCCGACCCTCGTCTGCCGGGTCGCTGCGCTGGGTGCGGGCAGAAGCGCTCGACGACCACGCCGTCTCCGGCGCCACGCGCAAGATCCTGCGCCGCGCGCCGGCTCCGGCGCGCTACGCCCGCTCCCAGGGCGGAATCCAACCCGCCGCGGCCCGCTCGCGCTCCAGTGCTGGCCCTGGCGGGCGCGCGAGGCCGTAGGGTTCGCCGCGCAACAGTGCCTGAGCGGCGAGGGCCAGGTCGAGCCCCGCCCAGTAGGCACAGACGGTCATGACGACGACGTGGACGGCGGGCTCCGGCGCACCGGCGAGCGCGAGGGGCGGCAGCACGCTGGCCGCGGCTCCGAGCAGCGGGTAGAGGGCCCGGCGCCACACGTCGAGGGGCCGGCGCCCCGAGCCCGCAGCCATCCAGACCCGGCCCGCGTCCCCGGCCGCGTAGCCCACGCCGAGCGGCAGCCACAGGGCCGCGCTGCAACCCCAGATCCACGTGCGGCCGTGAAGGTCCCACAGATCCGGCCAGGGCGCGTGAAGCGTGCCCAGCAAGAAGGCCCACCCGCCGACGCGCGCGACCCCGCGCAGCCGGCGCCACCAACGCAGCCCCATGGGCGCGCGTTCGGGAGGACGCGTGGGGACCGCCGGTTAGAATGGCGCCGATCGCCCGCGGGCGCAACGAAGACGAGGATGGGCGAGGCGCGTCGCCTGTGGATCGAAGGACCGGCGGGCCGGCTGGAGGGCATGCTGCGCCTGGCGCCTGCCTCGGCGGGGGCGGTGTTGCTGGCGCACCCCCACCCGCTCTACGGCGGCACGCTCCATAACCCGGTGCTGTTCCACGCCGACCGGGAGCTCAACCGCTCGGGGCTCGTCACCCTGCGCATCCACTTCCGCGGCGTCGGCGCGAGCGACGGTCGCTTCGACGAGGGGCGCGGGGAGCTCGAGGACCTGGAGGCGGCATGGCGCTGGCTGCGCGGGCTGGCTGGCCCCTCGCCTGCGTTCCTCGTGGGTTACTCGTTCGGAGCCTGGTGCGCCGCGCGCTTGGCGGCGCAGCGGCAGACACCCGCGGGGCTCGTCACGTTGGGCCTGCCCGTCCGCACGTACGCGTGGGAGGGGATCCTCGGGGGGCTGCGCGCGCCCTGGGCCGTGGTTCAGGGCGAGGGCGACGAGCTCGGCTCGCCGCCGCAGGTGCGTGCGCTGCTGGAGCGCACCGGAGCGAAGGCGCAGCTCGTCGTCGTCCCGGGCGCCGATCACCTGTTCACGGGACGCGCGCGGGAGGCGGGACTTCGCGTCGCCGAGATCGTCCAGCGCTGGCGGAGGCAGGGCCTTTGAGCCCGCCTCTCAGCCCACCAGCAGCAGCTCCTGCTGCACGACCCCCACGACCTCGGCCCGCCCGCCGGGCGTGACGAAGACGTCGATCTCGCTGCGCACGGCCATCTGCCCCGGCAAATAGATGCCGGGCTCGATGGAGAAGCACACACCCGGGACGATGGGACGGTCGTCGCGGGTCTCGAGGTTGTCCAGGTTGACGCCGTTGCCGTGAACCGTGCGGCCGATGCTGTGGCCCGTGCGGTGGAGGAAGTGCTCGGCGAAGCCCGCACGGCGGACCACGTCGCGGCAGACATCGTCCACCTCGCAGCCCCGCACCACCGCGCCCGCCTCGAGCTGGCGGCGGACGAAATCGAGCGCCGCATCGCGCGCCTGGCACACGATGCGGAAGATCTCCTGGTACAGCGCCGGGGGCTGCTGGCCGGCGAAGCCGCACCAGGTGATGTCGTAGTAGACCCCCGCCGGCTCCCGCCGGCGGGCCCACAGATCCACCAGGATCGTGTCGCCGTGGTGCAGCGTATAGGCATTCTCGGCGGTGGGCTCGAAATGCGGGTCCACGGGGTGGTCGTTGAAACCCACGATGGGGCGGTCGCCGTCGCTCGTGAGCCCTTCCTCTTCGAAGCGCGCGAGGATGAACTCCTTCACGTCGTTCTCGGTCAAGGCCCGGGCTTCGCGCAGCGCGCGGTCCATCAGCGCGAAGGCGTCGTCCTTGATGCGCTGGACTTTCTGCCCCGCTTCCACGTGGCTGCGGAAGTCCTCCTCGCCGAAGACGGCCTCGAAGAGCTGCACGAGTTCCGCGGAGGAGACGACCTCGTGACCGAACGAGCGCACGAGCTCCACCGTCCCCGCGTCGACGAGGGAGACGGTGGGCAGGTGGTTGAGGGGGGCGTACTGCATGGCGATCTTGCCCGGCCGGCCCAAGATCTCGCGCAGCTTCTCGTGCAGCTCGCGCCAGGAAAGGTAGAGGCTCCCCTCGCCCGGCAGCGGGTCGAGCTTGCGCGGCTCCACCACGTGGGCGAGCTTCCGCGGCGTCCCGCGCGCGGGAACGTAGTAGAACCAGCGGCGCGTCGCCATCGAGGTCATGGGAAGGCCGAGAATGCGGTAGGCGATCGGGTCGCGGTGGTGAAAATCGCAGAACAGCCAGCCGTCGAGCCCGCGTTGCTGGAGGGCCTGCTGGATCGCCTCGAGATCCATTCCTCTCCTCGTGCCGACCCGCGGAAGCTCGGACCGTACACGCCGCACCCGCGGGTGTCAAGGGAGCGTGGGCCCCGCGCGAGGACGGCGCGCCTCAGCCCCGCTCGTGGCTTTCGCGGAGGGCCCGGTTGCGGGCGACGACATCCGCCAGGCTCGTGTGATCCAGGATCGCCGCGGCCGCGTCCCGCACCTCCATCAGGATGGCGTAGAGTCCCGCCTGCCGCGGATTGGCCTCCATCATCTCCCGCAGCTCCTGGGCGCTCCCCAAGGGAGCCAGGGGCCCGTCGAGGATCCGAATCACCTCGCCCAGAAAGATGGCCTCCGGGGGGCGTGCCAGGGCGTATCCTCCCTCGACCCCGCGCCGGCTGCGGACGATACCAGCCCGCTTGAGCTGGAGCAGGATGCCCTCCAGGAACTTCCCCGGGATCTCTTCGCCGCGGGCGATGTCGCCGATATGGATCACGCCCTGCCCGTGCCGTTCCGCGAGATGGCACAGGGCCCGCAGCCCGTACTCGCCTTTCTTGGAGAGTTTCATCGCTCTCTTCCGCCCCCGGAGCCCGGGACCGCGGCTGACCGTCAGGCCGCGCTTCGCCGCTCTTCCTCGAAGAACGCGTCGATGGCATCGAAGAAGGCCTCCGCGCTCTGGAGCGACTGGATCCGCGCCCGCAGCCGCTTGCCTCCTGCAAGCCCGTGGGTGTACCAGCCGGTGAAGGTCCGCATCGTGTGCAGCGCGAACTTCGGCTCCTCTTCCTCCTCCAGAAGACGGAAATGCTCCAGGATCCACTGCCGCCGCTCCTCCAGCGTCGGTTCGCGGCCCTCGCGGCCTGCGAGAAGCGCCGCGGTCTGCCGATAGATCCAGGGTTGCTTCAGCGAGGCGCGGCCGATCATCACGGCGTCGCAGCCTGTCTGGCGCATCATGCGCACCGCGTCGGCGGCGCACTGCACGTCGCCGTTGCCCACGACCGGGATGGAGAGGACCTGCTTGAGCCGAGCGATTCGCTCCCACGGCGCCCGGCCCCGGAACATCTGTTGCGCCGTTCGCGGGTGCAGCGCCACGGCGTCCGCCCCTTCGCCTTCGCAGATCCGGCCCAGCTCGACGTAGGCGAGGGCCTCCTCGCGCAAGCCCGCGCGAAACTTGACCGTGAGGGGGATGCGGATCGCGCGCCGCACGGCGCGCACGATGCGGGCGGCCAAGGCGAGATCGCCCATCAGGGCGCAGCCCGCGCACCCCCGCAGCACCCGGTTGGCAGGGCAGCCCATGTTGATGTCACAGGCGTCGGCGCCGCTGTCCTCGACTAGGCGTGCCGCCTGCGCCATCCGCTCGGGATCCGAACCGTAGATCTGGATCGAGAGCGGCCGCTCCTCCTCGGCGAACTGCATCAGGCGCCGCGCGCGGGGATCGCCCCGGGTCAAGCCCTCCGAAGAGATGAACTCCATGGTCACGAGCCCGACGCCGCCGAGCCGCCGGAGCAGGAGGCGGAACTGGCGATCCGTCACGCCCGCCATGGGGGCGAGCACGAGCGGAGGGGCGATCCGCAGCGCGCCGTAAGAAACCATCGCGGTCATTGTAGCCAACGCGGCCGAGCCGGAGCTCGGAGCGTCCGGCGCGGCTCATCGCCCGCGGAACTTGGGAGCGCGCTTCTCGGCGAAGGCGCGCAGCGCCTCGAGGCGGTCCTCCGTGCCGAGCGTCTGCGCGTAGCACTCCCATTCCAGGCGCAGCGCTTCGGCGAGGGGCCGCTCCAGGCCGAGGTCGATCGCGCGTTTGGCGAGGCGCACGGCCAGAGGCCCGTTGGCGGCGATCTCCTGCGCCAGGCGAAGCGCCGCCTCGTCGAGCGCGGCCACTGGCACGACGCGGTCCGCCACGCCGTCGGAGAGGGCTTCGCGGGCATCGTGCAGGCGGGCGGTGAAGATCCAGCGCTTGGCGCGCGCCGGCCCCACCAGGCGCGCCAGGCGCTGGGTGCCCCCCGCCCCGGGCAGGATGGCGAGGGCCGTCTCGCGCAAGCCGATGCGAGTGTCCTCGGCCAGTACACGCAGATCGCACGCCAGGGCGAGCTCGCAACCGCCGCCCACGGCCGCGCCGCGCACGGCGGCGATCGTGGGGAAGGGAAGTGCGGCCAGACGCTGGAACGTCTCGGAGAGGTGTCCCACGAAGCGGCGCACATCCTCCTCGCTCATGCCCTGCCGTTCCTTGAGGTCGGCGCCGGCGCAGAAGTGGGTCCCGGCGGAGCGCACGATCAGGCAGCGCACGGGCTCGGCCTGCAAACTGTCGCAGGCCGCGGCGAGATCCTCCACGAGCTCCCACCCCAGGGCGTTGACGGGCGGCCGGTCGAGGGTGAGCAGGCGGATCCCCTCTTCGGGCTCGCCCGCCGCCTCGAGGCGCAGGTGGCGGTACGGGGTCACCCTTCCCCCTGCCGGGCGAGCTCTCCCTCCTCGGGCAGCGGTCCGCAGCGGCCCACTCGCGGCGGCTCGTAGTCGTCGGGGACCTCCACGAGCATCCGCAGCAGCGCCAGGGCGTGGGTCTTGCCCTGCGCGTCGGTGCGCAGGCTCGAGGAGCCCGTGCCTCCGAGCGAGTCGTGGAGGACGAAGTTCAGCCCGCGCAGATTCGGCAGCTCGTAGCGTTCGACCGCACCGCGCACGAGCGGGCCGAAGTGAGCCTTCACCCGCTCCGGCGTGAGCCATGCCCGGAGGATCTCGTAGCCCCGCCCGTCGTAGGCCAGCACGCCGACGTTGGAGCCCTCGGCCTTGTCTCCCGAACGGGCGTGAGCCATGGCGTAGAGCGGGATGCGCTTCACGCGACCTCCTCCACGCTCACCTCGGCGTGCACGAGCCTTTTGGGGATCAGCGCCGGCCAGAAGCCCAAGACCTCGGCGGGCTTGGGGCGACCGCCGGCGAACCCCGTCACCCCGGGGGGACCGGAGGTGACGAGCGGCGCGAGTTCCTTGCCGAAGCGCTCCACCTTCGCCTGGTCGCGATCCTTGACGCCCACCCGCAGCACGACCTCGTTGACGATCGGCGGGCGCGGCGCGATGGGACCGTGGCAGGCGTCGAGCCCCACGAACTCCGTGATGGTCTCCTCGAAGCTGTAGCCGGCGCGGCGCAGGCGGCCCCACAGCGCCTCGGCGCAGACCCGCGCCTTGGCCACCGCGTCGGGGCCCGAGATCGTGAGCTGGCCGACGGCGCGGTAGCCCTCGAGATAGACGACGGAAACCTTGTAGGTGTCCGTCGGCGGGGCGCCGCGCACGCCATACACGCGCACCCGGTCCGGCCCTTCTTGCTCGAGACGGATGGTCGTGAAATCCACGACACAGTCGGGGGTGACGTAGCGCCGCGGGTCGCCCATCTCGTAGACGAGCTGCTCCGCCACGGTGTCCACGGTGACGAGGCCACCGGTACCCTCGTGCTTCGTCACGGCGAACTCTCCGTCCTCGCGCACCTCCAGCACCGGGTAACCCAGGTGATCCCAGCCCTCCACCTCCCACCAACGCGAGAAGTTGCCCCCCGTGCACTGCGCCCCGCACTCGACGATATGCCCCGCGACCGTTCCTGCCGCCAGCCGGTCCCAGTCGTCGGCGCCCCAGCCGAACTCGGCGATCAGCGGCGCGAGCACGAGCCCCGGATCCGTGCAGCGGCCACAGACGACGATACGCGCGCCCCGCCGAAGCGCCTCGGCCAGCGGGAAGGAACTGAGGTAGACGTTGGCGGCACGCACCCGCTCGCGGATCTCCCGCAGCGGCCGGCCGGTTTCCATGTGCCGCAACTCCACACCCCGGGCGAGAAGCTCGTCGAGGCGATCCAGGATATCGTCGCCGGTGACGGTGGCGATCTTCAGGCCCCGCAGGCCAGCCTCCCGCGCCACCTCCAGCACGGCCTCGCGGCACGCGGGCGGGTTGACCCCTCCCGCGTTGGCCACCACACGGATGTCTCGCTCCACGAGCTCCGGCAGCAGGCGCCGCAGCAGCTCGACGAAGTCCGTCGCGTAGCCTCGGCGCCGATCGCGCTCCCGCTGCTTCTGCAGGATGGACATCGTGACCTCGGCCAGGTAGTCCAGGGTGAGCACATCCAGAGGCCCTTCCTGCACGAGACGCAGGGGCGCGTCCACGGAGTCGCCCCAGAATCCCTGGCCGTTGGCTACACGCAGCACGCCACGACTCGACACGGGACCTCCCGGCCCTTCGCCTGCGGGCTGTCCGAGAAGCGATTATAGCGAAGCGCCGGTGCGACGATCGGAGGGCCCGGCCGGGCGCGCGCGCTGGCTGTCGACCAGGCGAGCCACGAGCCGCAGCACCTCGTCCAGATCGAACGGCTTGTGGATCACCGCCGCGATCCCCGCCTCGCGCACCTGGCTCTGCTCCAGACTCGCGCCCCAGCCGGTGACGAGTACGATGGGTACTTCGGGCGCGTGCTCGCGGATCTGCCGCGCCACCTCCCACCCGGAGAGATCGGGCATGCCCAGGTCGGTGAAGATGAGGTCGTAGCCGCTCGTGCGGGCCAGGCGCACGCCTTCGGCCCCGCGCGTGGCGGTGTGCACCGCGTGTCCCTCGGCCGCCAGCAGATCCCGCAGGACCTCGGCCACCTCCCGCTCGTCGTCGATCACGAGCACCCGTCCCGGCGCGGGCCGCTGCGGCTCGCTCGTGGAGATCTCCGCCACCTGGACGTCGCCCGCGACCGGGAACTCGAGCTTGAAAGCGGTCCCCTGGCCGAGAGCCGTCTCCACGTCGATCGTCCCTCCGTGGCGGGTAACGATGCCGTAGACCACGCTCAGGCCCAATCCGACCCCCGATTGGCCCTTGGTAGTGAAGAAGGGGTCGAAGACATGGCGGCGGACCTCTTCGGTCATCCCCACGCCGGTGTCGCGCACCTCCACCTGGACCCGCTCGCCCTCGGCGCGGCACGCGATGCGGATGCTTCCCCCCTGCGGCATGGCATCCACGGCGTTGAGGATCAGGTTGGTGAACACTTCGCGCAGCTCGGCGGCGTTGCCCGCCACCTTGGGGACGGGCTCCTGCAGGTCGAGGTGCATGGCGATGCTCACGTTGCGCCGCTGCGCCTCGGTCTGCCAGGCGCTGCGCGTGATCTCCACGCTGTCGCGCAGCACCTCGCCCATGTCCACGGGTGCGAAGGGGCGGTCCCGCCGCACGCGCGAGAATTCCTGGATCCGCAGCACCGTCTCGCGGCCGTCGCGGGCCGCCTTCTCGATGACCTCCAGGGCGCGGTCCGTTTCGGCGTCGAAGGTCCGCCGGCGCAACAGCTGCACCCGGCCCAGGATGGCGCTGAGCAGGTTGTTGAAATCGTGAGCCACACCGCCGGCGAGTTCGCCCAGTGCGCGGAGTTTTTCCGTGTCGGCCAGACGCTCGCGCAGGCGGCGCGCCTCGGTCATGTCCACCAGCAGGCACTCGGCCGCGGGCTCCCCCCGGTAATCGATCTGACTGCCTCGCAGCTCCAGGTGGCGGACCCCGCCTGCGCGGTCGCGCCCGAGCACCTCGAGCGTGCCCGCGGGCTCCCCGCGCTCCCAGGCCGCGATGCGCCCGCGGGCCAGGGCCGCCGAGGAGGCGTCGAAGATTTGCGAGAGATCGAAGGTAGGGCTGAACACCTCTTGCGGCGAAAGGCCGAAGGTCTCGAGGAAGGCGGAGTTGACGAATCGCACCTGCCCGCGCTGCACGATGAGGATGGAATCGGGGGAGTGCTCGACCAGCGTCTTGTACTGGGCCTCCGATTCCTCGAGGGCACGGGTCCGCTCGCGCACTTGCTGCTCGAGCGTGGCGTTGAGTTCCTCCAGTGCCCGCTGGAAGGCCTGCGATTCGCGGGCCTTGGCGTCCAAGCGCTCGATCATGACATTGAAGCTGCGCGCGAGATCGGCCAGCTCCTGGGCGCCCTGCACCGGGATGCGGCGCGAGAGGTCCCCCTGCGCGAGCGCCTCGGAGGCCTCCGCCAGCTGGCGCAGGGGCGCCGTGATGCGCCGCGCCATCCACCGCCCGCAGGCCACCGCCCCGGTGGCCAGCGCCGCGCCGAGCACGAGCAGGGAGAGATCGATGCGCTGCAGCTCGCGCCGCACGGGCTCGTAGGCCATGCCGAGGCGCACGATGCCCCACGGCTCGGCGACTCCCTCCACGAACACGGGGGACACCAGCTCCAGCGCCGTGCCCCAATGCCCGTCCGCGCGGCCGACCGCCACCTCCCGGCTGCCCCGTGCGCTCGGCAGCTCGCCCAGGGGTACCGCCCGGCCGGGCAGCGCCGCCCGGTCGCCGGCGGCGCCCGCCACGTTACCCTCCTTGTCGTGGATCACCGCGTAGACGACGCCCTCGTCCTGGCAGGCCGCCTCGGCCGCGATCTGCAGCGCCGGATAGTTGTAGGCGAGAAGCGCCGGGGCGGCGACCGCACCGATGGCGCGGGCGATGGAGAACCCGCGCGCCTGCAGCCCGGCGCGCAGCGTGCCGGCCAGGCGGCTATGGACCAGGAACATCGTGGCACCGGTGAGCACGAGCACCAGCAGGGCCGTCGAAAGGGCGAAGCTGTGCTCGAGGCGTGCGCTGCGGTACAGGCGAAACCCCACGGTTCAGCTCCCCGACCGCGCGAACCACACCCGCTCCAGGGCCAGACTGGAGAGCCCCATGGGAGAGGGTTCGACGCCCCGGAGCTCGGCGCGCGTCGCCACGAGTCCCACGGGGTAGTAGAGGGGCACGATGGGCACGCACTCCAGGATCCGCCGCTCCGCCTCGCGGTAGATGCGGGCACGCTCCACGGGGTTCAGCTCCGCCGCGCCGCGCGCGAGAGACGCATCCACCTGGCGATCGGAGAACCTGAAGTAGTTGCCGACACCCCCGGTTTCGAACAGGGTTCGCAGGAAGGAATCCGGATCCGGTAGATCGGCGATCCAGCCCAGCGAGAACAGGGGAGCCTGCCCCTGCTCGATGCGCTGCGCCAGCTCGACCCACTCGACCTCGCGGGGCTCGACGATGATCCCCACGCGGCGCAGGTCCTCCACGAGCCGCTGCTGGATCTGGCGCGCGGCAGGGCTGCGGCCCGTCGTGTAGAAGGCGATCGGGGGCAAACCCTTTCCCTCCGGGTGGCCGGCCGCGGCGAGCAGGCGGCGGGCCTCCTCGGGATCGAAGGGCAGCGTCTTGGGTTGCGGCGAGTAGGCCGGAAGGCCGGGAGGCAGGATGCCCAGGGCCAGCCGCCGCGTTTCGGGAGAAAGGGCGACGATGGCTTCCCGGTCGAGCGCCCGCGCGATGGCCTGCCGCACCCGAAGATCGTCGAGCGGCGGCGTCCGGACGTTGAGGCCCAGGAACGAGAGCGTCAATTCCTGATAGCGGTGCAGGCGCACGCCCGGATCGCCGCGCAACTCCTGCAAGGCCGTGGGCAGCGGTTCGAGCAGGTCGAGCTCCCCGCGCGCGAAGCGCGCGAACCCCCCGTCCGTCTCGCCGGAGCTCAAGAAAAAGATGCGCACGCCCTCGAGATACGGGGGCCCCCCGAAGTAGTCCGGGTAAGGGGCGAGTTCGAGGTGCGTGTCGGCCCACTGCACGAGGCGAAAGGGGCCGGTGCCGACGGGTCGGCGGGCGAAGGCCTCCTCGCCCATGGCTGCGACAGCCGCCGCCGGTACGATGCGCAGCCCGTCCATCGCCAGCACTTCGAGAAAGGAAGGGTAAGGCTGATCGAGCGCGATGCGCACGGTCCGCGCATCCACGGCCTGGAGGCCGGGAAGATCGGGACGCAACCCGGCGGCGAACTCCCGTGCGCCTTGCACGACGGTGAGGTAACCGAAGGGCAGGCTCCGCTCCGCGCGCCCGGGCTCGAGAACCCGCCGCAAGGTGAACACCACGTCCTGCGCGGTCAAGGGCGAGCCGTCGTGGAAGCGCACGTCGGGCCGCAGGTGAAAGGTGTAGAGGCGGCCGTCGCGGGAGACCCGCCAGCTTTGCGCCAGCGCCGGCACGACGTTCAGGCTCGCATCGAGCGCCACGAGGCCGTCGAAGATCTGCGCCACCGGAAACGATTCGTAAGCCGAGCTGACCATGAGCGGGTCGAGGCTGCGGGGAGCCTCTTGGATCAAGCGCAGGACACCGCCCCGCCCGGGCTGGGGGGCTTGCTGCGCCGATACTGCCGCCTCTCCGGCACAGCCCCCGCAGCACAAGGCGAGCCCGAGCAGCGCCGCGGCAAAGCCGCGGCTCGGGTCCGCGATCCGAGGCATGGGATGACCTCCCTCGTCCGCCTCGGGCAAATCTCGGTGCCCGCACGCGCCGCGTCAAGCGCGGCAGCAGAGGTCCGCTGCGGGCCGCAGCTCCCGTGCTATCATGCGTTTGAGCGCTCGTGGGAGCGCCGGTACAGGAGGAAAGCCCGGAACCCCCAACGGACCGTCCGGGCCAACGGGCGACCTGGAGGTCCCCCGTCGTAGCCGCTGACGGCGTGGCTTTCTGGCCCCCCTCCCCCTTTGGCACCGCGGGCGGACCGTCCGGGCCGGACCGAAGCCACGGCCCCCGACACGTCCCCCGTCCAGGAGCGCACGGACCATGAGCAAGATCATGCTGGTCAACGTCACGCACGTGGAGGAATCCCGCGTGGCGATCGTCGAGAACGGCGTGCTGCAAGCCTATGAGGTCGAAACCATCGACCGTGCCCACATCATCGGCAACATCTACAACGCCGTGGTGGACAACGTGCTCCCCTCCATCGAAGCCGCCTTCGTGCGGCTGGGAGGCGAGCTCAAGGGCTTCCTGCCGCTCGACGAGGTGAACTTCAAGTTGCTGCCGGCGCGCACCGAACGCGGGCGCGGCAGGATCGCCCAGCACCTGCATCCGGGCCAGCGCCTGATCGTCCAGGTGGTGCGCGCGCCTTACAGCGACAAGCCTCCCACCGTGAGCACCTATTTCTCGCTTCCGGGACGCTATCTGGTGCTGATGCCCGGCGTGGACGACTCCGGGGTTTCCCGCAAGATCGAGGATCCGGAGCGGCGCGAGGCTCTGCGGCGGCTGCTCGCGGAGCTGCCGGTTCCCGAAGGCTTCGGCGTGATCCTTCGCACCGCCGGGATGGACCAGCCCAAGTCGGAGCTCCAGCGCGACCTGCGCTACCTGCTCCGGTTGTGGGACTCGATCCAGCGCTCGTCGCGCGAGACGGAATTCCCCGGCCTCGTGTACCAGGAACGGGACCTCGTGATCCGCACGATCCGCGATCACCTGACACCGGACATTCAAGAGGTCTGGGTCGACAGCAAGGACACCTACGAGCGCGCGCTGGCCTTCATGCGCGACGTGATGCCGAACAAGGCCAAGGCGTTGCGCCTCTACACGGGAGAGCGGCCGTTGTTCAACAAGTTCAACCTGGAGGAGCAGATCGAGAGCATCTACAAGCGCAAGGTCCCGCTGCCCTCCGGGGGCCAGATCATCATCGACGGCACGGAAGCTTTGACCGCGATCGACGTCAACTCCGCCCGCGCCACCGGCAAGGGGGACGCGGAAGAAGCGGCGCTGCGCACGAACCTCGAGGCCGCCGCAGAGATCGCGCGCCAGCTGCGGCTGCGGGACCTCGGCGGGTTGATCGTCGTGGATTTCATCGACATGGCCTCGCCGCGCAACCGGCGCAAGGTGGAGCAGGCGATGCGCGAGGCGTTGCGCGCCGACAAGGCGCGCTACGACGTCACCCGCATTTCCAAGCTGGGCCTGATGGAGCTGTCACGCCAGCGCCTGCGCGGGGAAAAGCTGTCGGTGTCCTACACCGCATGCCCGATGTGCGAGGGTTTCGGCCTGGTCAAGAAAATGGAGACCGCGGCGCTGGCGGCGCTGCGCAAGCTCCAGACACGGGTGCTGCGGGCCGGGCCGGGCGAGGTGCGCCTGCGCGTGCCTCCGGACGTCGCCGCATGGCTGCTCAACCACAAACGCGGGGAGTTGTACGAGCTCGAGCGGCGGCACGCGGTGACGATCTCGATCGTGGGCGACGCGACGCTGCTGCGCCACCAGGCCGAGATCGAAACCCTCCCGCAGCCGCGCGTGGAAGAACCGCTGGCGCGCGTGCGTCCCGACCGGCCCCAGCCGCCCGTACCGCCCGACGTGACGAGCCTGGAGGCGGCGGACCTGGGCGCGGCGGCGGAGCTGCCCGCCGGGGCCGCGCCCGAGGCGGAACCGGAGGTCACCCTAGCGCGCAAGCGGCGCCGGCGGCGGCGAAAGAAGAAGGAAGCCAAGGCCGAAGCCGAGGCCGAGGCGACCGTCCCGGCGCCCACAGCGGCGCGGCCGGGCGAGGCCGCCCTGCCGCTCGCGGCTCAGGCCTCAGCGGCCGATGCCGCACCCGGCAAGAAACGGCGGCGCCGGCGGCGGCGGAAGAAAAAGACCGCGGCGGCGGAAACGCCCGACGCGCTCGACGCGGGCCAGCCGGTGACGCCTCCGGCCGAGAACCTGGGAGCGGAGCGCGGGTTTTCCGGCTGGATTGCCGCAGACCCCGACAGCGCAGAATCGCCCGCGCCCCAGGACCGGAACTAGCGCATCTCGACCCCGCCTCGGGGCCCCGGGCGGTCTCCAACACGCGCGCGCAGGGAGCGGAACCGTGGAGAATCCCTGTGGTTCGCGGCTCGGGGTCGCCGTAAGATAGGAGGCCATGGCGTCGAGAGTTCCGCTCGTGGATCACGCCCGCCGGGCGCGCGCGCGCCTCGCGTTCATGCTGCGCGAGCGAGGCGCGATGGATATCGTCGAGGCGGCCCTGCTCGTCGCGGCGGAGGAGTACCCGGATCTGGACATCGCGCGCGAGCGTGCGCGCGTGGCGCTGATCGCCGGCGAGGCCGCGCGGCGTGCCGCGGGGCTGGAGAACCCCTTCGCGCGTCTCGACGCGGTGCGCACGCTCCTGGCGGAAGAGCTCGGCTTCCGCGGCGACACGGAGGATTACTACGACGCGCGCAACTGCTTCTTGAACGAGGTGCTCGAGCGGCGCGTGGGCATCCCGCTCACGCTGGCGCTCGTCTATCTCGAAGCGGGGCGGGCGGCAGGTTTCGAGACGCGGGGAGTCGCGCTGCCCGGGCACTTCGTCGTGCGCTTCGACTACGCGGGACGGGCGCTTTTGCTCGACCCGTTCCACCGGGGAGCGCTGATCAGCGAAGAGGACTGCCGGGAGCTGGTCCGGCGCGCCACGGGCCAGCCGGAGCTGTTCCACCGCGGCCTGCTGGCCGGCGCGAGCCCGCGGGAGATCCTGGGGCGGCTGTTGCGCAACCTGAAGCGCATCTACCTCGCGCGGCAGGACTACCGGCGAGCTCTCGGCGCGGTGGAGCGGCTGCTGCTCATCGATCCGGAGGAACCGACCGAGCTGCGCGACCGCGGGTTTCTGCTCGCCCACCTCGACCGGCCGAGCGCGGCGCTCGAGGCCCTGGAAGGCTACCTGGAGCGCATGCCGGACGCCCCCGATGCGGCGGCGGTCCGGGGACGCATCGCCTGGCTGCGGCGCCGCCTGCTGGACGTGCACTGAAGGCCCGCCTGCGGTAACCTACCCGCGAAAGGCGGTCCGGATGGAGGCTCCTGCACCCCCCAAGCCGAAGGGCAAGATCGAGCGCCGGGACCACGTCGTCATCCGTTTCTCCGGGGACTCCGGCGACGGCATGCAACTGACGGGCAGCCAGTTCACGACCACCACGGCGGTGGTGGGCAATGACCTCGCGACGCTGCCCGACTACCCCGCGGAGATCCGGGCGCCGGCGGGCACGCTCCCGGGCGTTTCCGGCTTCCAGATCCACTTCGCGGCGGACGACATCTTCACCCCGGGCGACACGCCGGACGTGCTGGTGGCGATGAATCCGGCGGCGCTCAGGGTGAACATCGGCGATTTGCGTCCCGGCGGGATCCTGATCGTCAACGTCGACAGCTTCCGCGACCAAGACCTGAAAAAGGCCGGCTACGTCACGAACCCGCTCGAGGACGGGAGCCTCGACGGCTACCAGCTCTACAAGGTGGAGCTCACCCGCCTGACGCGGGCTGCCCTGCAGGAGACGGGGCTGCCCACGCGGGTCGTGGACCGCTGCAAGAACTTTTTCGCCCTCGGCATGACCTACTACCTGTATCACCGGCCCCTCGAGCCCTCGCTGCAGTGGATCGAGCGGAAATTCGCCGCCCGCCCCGAGCTGGTCGCGGCCAACCAGGCCGCGCTCAAGGCCGGCTACGCCTACTGCGAAGCGACGGAGATCTTCCCGGTGACCTACGAGGTGCCTCCGGCACGGCTCGCTCCCGGGAAATACCGCAACCTCAGCGGAAACCAGGCGCTCGCGCTCGGCTTCGTCGCCGCTTCGGTGAAGAGCGGCCTGCGGCTGTTCCAGGGCTCCTACCCGATCACCCCGGCCTCCGATGTCCTGCACCAGCTCTCGCTGTACAAGAACTTCGGCGTCATCACGTTCCAGGCCGAGGACGAGATCGGGGCCCTGGGGGCGGCGCTGGGGGCGGCCTTCGGCGGCTGCCTGGCCCTCACCACCACGAGCGGGCCAGGCATGTCGCTGAAGACCGAGTTCCTGGGGCTGGCGGTGATGGCGGAGCTGCCGGTGGTGGTCGTCGACATCCAGCGCGCCGGCCCCTCCACCGGCATGCCGACGAAGACGGAACAATCCGATCTCTTGATGGCACTGTTCGGCAGGCACGGCGACGCCCCGGTGGTCGTGCTCGCGCCCCGCTCGCCCGCGGACTGCTTCGAGATCGCCTACGAGGCCGCGCGACTGGCGGTGACGCACATGACGCCGGTGATCGTGCTCAGCGACGGCTTCCTGGCCAACAGCTCCGAGCCCTGGCGCCTTCCGGAGCTGGACGCCCTGGCCCCGATCGAGCCTCGACGACCGACCGACTCCCGAGGCTTCGAGCCCTACCTGCGGGACCCGCGGACGCTCGCGCGCCCGTGGGTCGTGCCGGGAACGGCGGGGTTCGAGCATCGCATCGGAGGACTGGAGAAGGAGGACGTGACGGGCGATGTCTCCTACGACCCGCTGAATCACGAGAAAATGGTGCGCCTGCGGGCGGAGAAGGTCGCGCGGGTGGCCGACGACATCCCGCCCGCGGAGGTCGAGGGCGATCCCGAGGGCGAGGTGCTCGTCGTGGGCTGGGGCTCCACTTACGGGGCCATCAAAGAGGCCGTGCGGCGCGCGCGCGCGACCGGACGGCGCGTGGGGCACCTGCACCTGCGGTACCTCCATCCCCTGCCCCGCGGCGTGCGGGAGATCCTGGATCGCTACGCGCGCGTCCTCGTGCCGGAGAACAACACGGGCCAGTTGGCGCTGCTCATTCAAGGCCGCTTCCTGCGCCAGGTGGAGCCGCTGAACAAGGTTCGGGGCCAGCCGTTCCGCGTCGGCGAGATCCTGGAGCGGCTCGAGGTCCCGCGCGGGGTCTGAGATGAGCCTCGTCGAGCTGACGAAGAAGGATTTCGAGAGCGACCAAGAGGTCCGCTGGTGTCCCGGCTGCGGCGACTACGCCATCCTCAGCGCCGCGCAGCAGGTGTTCCCGACCCTGGGCATTCCGCGGGAGAACTTCGTCATCGTCTCCGGGATCGGTTGCTCGAGCCGCTTCCCCTACTACGTGAACACCTACGGGTTCCACACGATCCACGGCCGTGCGCCCGCGGTGGCCACGGGCCTCAAGGTCGCCCGGCCCGAGCTTTCGGTGTGGGTCGTGACGGGCGACGGCGACGCGCTGTCGATCGGCGGCAACCACATCATCCATCTCATGCGCCGCAACGTGGACGTCAACGTGCTGCTGTTCGACAACCGCATCTACGGGCTGACGAAGGGTCAGTACTCGCCGACCTCCGAGTTCGGCAAGCGCACGAAATCCACTCCCTACGGCTCGCTCGACCGACCCTTCAACCCGATCGCGCTGGCGCTGGGCGCCGGCGCCACGTTCATCGCGCGCAGCGTCGACGTCTTCACCCCCCACCTCAAAGAGATCCTGGTGGAGGCCCACGCCCACAAGGGCACGTCCTTCGTCCATATTTTCCAGAACTGCAACATCTTCAACGACGGTGCCTTCCACGATTTGCGGGAAAAGAGCCTGCGCGACGACCACGTGCTGTTGCTGCGCCACGGCGAGCCGCTGGTGTTCGGCAAGAACCGAGACCGTGGCATCCGCCTGGGGCCACAGGGCAAGCCCGAGGTCGTCGCGCTCGGCGCGGGGATCACGGAACAGCACCTCCTCGTGCACGACGAGCGCGGTTCCCTCTCCTATGCCATGTCGCTGGCCGAGATGGGTCCGCCCGACTTCCCTGTCCCGTTGGGGATCCTCAGGCGCGTCGAGGCGCCCTGCTTCGACGCCGCCGTCCACGAGCAGCTCGAGCGCGTCCGCCAGGAGCGCGGGCCCGGCGACCTGCGCCAGCTCATCTACTCCGGCGACCTCTGGGAGGTGCGGCCGTAGCGCGCCCGCGTCTCGCGGTCGGCTGAGCGCCAGCGACCCGCAGCTAGCCTCGACGGGCGGCGCGGTGGAGGCGCTCCAGCATCTCTTCGCGCCGATCGTAGAGCCTGCGCCACGGCCGGGGCTGGACCCTGTCGAGCGCGAAGGCGGCCAACAGCGGGGCCAGGATCGTCGAGTCCCCGTAGACCACGACCGAATCGGGCAGGCGCTCCGGGTCGATCTTGCCCCAGGAGACCGCTTCCCCCGGGGTCGCTCCCGAAAGCCCCCCCGTGTCGGGACGGGCGTCGGTGATCTGCACGAAGTAGTCGTGCCCCCGCTCTTCGAGACCGAGGACCTCCTGCAGATGCGGTTCGGTCTGCAGGGCGAAGTTCTTGGGTGAACCCCCGCCGAGGATCAACAACCCCGAGCGCCCCCCGGAGCGCTTGACGTCGTAGACGATCGCCGCCGTCTCGTTCACATCCCGCGAGACATCCACGCGAGGCCCGCGCCCCTCGAGCGCGAGGGCCGCGCAGTTCATCCCGATGGACGAGTCCCCCGGCGAGGACACGTAACACGGCACCCCGCAGCGGTACGCCGTCGCCAGCACGCACGTGTCTTCCATCCCCAAGGCATCTTCGCGCGCTGCCAAGTAGCGGCCGAGACCGTGGTGCAGCTCGGCCGTGGACATGGGGCGCTGGAACTCCTCCCCGGCCAGAACCTCCCGCACGAAGCGGTCCGTCTGCAGCAGCACATCGTAGTCGAAGAAGATGTCGTAGATGCGGACGACCCCTTCCCGACGCAGCACGCGATCGTCGGCTTCGGAGTCCCCCTGATGCATGGAGAACCCCAGGCCGAAGTGCATGTCGTGGTAAAGGTTGGCGCCGGTGGAAACGATCCAGTCCACGAAGCCCGCACGGATCAAGGGGATGATCACCGAGCGGCCCAGGCCCGCGGGAGTCAGGGCACCCGCGAGCGTGAGACCCACGACCGTGTCCGGCGAGAGCATGCGCTCGGCGAAGAGCCGCGCCGCCCGGTGCAAGCGCTGGGCGTTGAAGGCGAGGAAGGTGCCTTCGATCAGTTCGCTCGCGCGCATGCCCGAACGCAGCGGTTCCGGCGCGATGGGGCGGCCCGCGAACCATCGGCCGCGGTCGTCCTGGGGCGGCGTCATCGCGCGCCCATGCTAGCATGGCGCGCGGCACGCGACCGAGGAACGACGGTTGATGGTAGCCGCCCGAGGCGTGCGCGGCATCGCGGTCATCGCGACCCTCGTGCTCGGTACGCTGACCGTTTCGCTCGCCGGCGTGGCGCTTTGGTTCCACAGCCGCCTCGTGGCCAGCCTCCCGCGTCTGGAGGGAACGGTAGCGCTCGAGGGGCTCGACGCTCCCGTGCGCGTGGAACGCGACGCGCTGGGGCGCGCGACGATCCGGGCGCGCTCGTTCGAGGACGCCTCGCGCGCGCTGGGCTACGTCCACGCGCAGGAGCGTTTCTTCCAGATGGACCTCGCACGACGGTTTGCCGCCGGAGAGCTGGCGGCTCTCCTCGGCGAGCGCGCGCTCGCCACGGACCGCAGGCTGCGGCCGCACCGCTTCCGCGAGGTGGCCCGGAGGGTCCTGGAGCGCGCGAGCGTCGAAGAGCGCCGGGCCGTCGAAGCCTATGCCGAAGCGGCTCGGCGCGGGCTCGCCGACCTGCCCGTGCCGCCGCCGGAATACCTGCTGCTGCGCGCGACACCCGAGCCCTGGCAGCCCGAGGACTGCGTGCTCGTGGCCCTCGCCATGTACGTGCAGCTGCAGGACGAGGACGGCCGGGCCGAGCGAGCCCTCGGCACCATGCACGAGGTCTTCCCGCCGCCGCTGTTCGACTTCCTCGCACCCCGCGCCACCTCGTGGGATACGCCGGTGGACGGCGGGATGGAGGCGCTGCCGCCCGTGCCGGGCGCGGAGGTCTTCGACCTCCGCACGGCGCCCGCTTCCCCTTCCCCATCGAGCGCCGCGCGGCCCATGGAACTCGAGACGGCGGCCGCCGCGGGGAGCAACAACTGGGCCGTGGCCGGGGACCTGACCGAGCACGGCGGGGCGCTGCTGGCCAACGACATGCACCTCGGCCTCGCCGTGCCCAACCCCTGGTACTACGCGCGCCTCGTCTGGGAAGGACCCGAGGGCCCGCGCTGGGTCGCGGGGGTGACGCTTCCGGGCGTGCCCGGCGTCATCGCCGGCAGCAACGGAGCCATCGCCTGGGGCTTCACCAACAGCTACGGGGACTGGTCGGATCTCGTGCTGGTGGAGGAAATGCCCGGCCGGCCCGATGCCTACCTCACCCCGGAGGGCACTCGCCCCTACGCGTGGTACGAAGAAACGCTCCAAGTCCGCGACGGCGAGCCCCGCACCGTCCGCTACGCCTGGACCCTCTGGGGCCCGCTCGTGAGCCGCGATCACCGGGGCCGGGGTCTGGCCCTGCGCTGGGTGGCCCACGAGCCGGAGGCCACGAACTTTCGCTTGATCCGGCTGGCCACGGCGCGCACCGTCGAGGAAGCCCTGGCGATCGCGCCCGAGTGCGGCGCTCCCGCGCAGAACCTGGTCGTGGCCGATCGTTTCGGGCGGGTGGGCTGGACCATCCTGGGGCGCATCCCGCGCCGCTTCGGGTTCGAGGGACGCCTTCCCGCTTCGTGGGCCGACGGGACGCGCGGTTGGAGGGGCTGGGTGCCGCCCGACGCGTATCCCCGGATCCTCCTCGCGGGAACCGCGCGCCTGTGGACGGCGAACAACCGGGTCGTCAGCGGCGCGGCGGCGGCGCTGATCGGCGACGGCGGCTGGTCCCTGGGGGCGCGGGCCCGCCAAATCCGGGACCGGCTCTTCGCGCGGGAGCACTTCGACGAGAAGGCGTTTCTCGAGATCCAGCTCGACGACGCGGCGCGCTTTCTCGAACGCTGGCGGCAGTTGCTGCTCGAAACCCTCGACGAGGAAGCCCTCGCCGGCCGCCCCGACCGCCGCCGGATGCGCGAGCTGGTGGAGCGGCGCTGGGAGGGCCGCGCGGAGGTGGGCGCCGTGGCGTACCGTCTCGTCCGCGAGTTCCGCGATGCCGTCGTGCAGCGCGTGCTCGAACCGTTTCTCGCGCGCTGCCGCGCCGTGGACCCCGAATTCCGTCCGCGCCTGCCGCGCGTCGAGGGCCCCGTCTGGGCTCTGGTGCAGGAGCGGCCCGCGCACCTGCTCTCCCCCGCTCACGGGAGCTGGCGCGCGCTGCTGCTCGAAGCCGCGGACGAGGTGCTGCGCAGCGTGCCCGGCGAGGACGCGGCGCGGATCGCGGACTGGACCTGGGGAAGCCGCAACCGGATCGAGGTGCGCCACCCGCTGAGCGGCGCGCTACCCGGTTTTCTCCGGGGCTGGCTCGACATGCCGGCGCTCGCATTGCCGGGCGATCTGCACATGCCGCGCGTGCAAACGCCCTACGAGGGCGCGAGCATGCGCATGGTCGTCGCCCCCGGCCGCGAGGAGCACGGCATCTTTCACATGCCCTGCGGGCAGAGCGGCCATCCCCTCTCGCCGCATTACCGCGACTGGCATCGGGCCTGGGCCGCGGGAGAGCCGACCCCCTTCTTGCCGGGTCCCCCCGCCCGCACCCTGCGGCTCGAACCGCCGGCTCAGTCGAGATCCACCGCCAGGTAGAGCGTCCTCCCGCCGCGCGAGATCAGCAAGAGCAGGGGACCTCGGGCACCCCGCACCGCCTGGCGGAACTCGCGGGCGCTCCTGACGGGGGCGCGGTTGACTTCGAGCACGGCGTCGCCCCGGCGCAGCCCCGCCTCCTCCCACGGGCTTCCCGGCTCCACCTCGGTGACGACGACACCCTCGGTGTCGGCGGGCAAGCGCAACCGCTCGGCCAGCTCGGGCGTGAGGGTCTGTACCGCGATGCCCCGGGGAGCCTCGCCTCCCTCGTCGCCGCCCGCCGGTGCCTCTGCCTCCTCCTCGGGAAGCTCGCCCAACTTGACCGCGATCGTCTTGCGCTCCCCCTGGCGCACGACCCCGAGCTTGACGCGCGTCCCCGGCGCGAGCCGGGCGATTTTGAGCTGGAGGTCGCGCGAATCGCGCACCGGCTCGCCGTCGAGCTCCACGATCACGTCCTCGCGCTTCAAGCCCGCCTCCGCCGCCGGGGTGCCCTCCTCGACGGCGGCGACGAGCGCACCCCGCGGCTCCGGCAAACCGAGAGCCCGGGCCATCTCCGCCGTCACGGCCTGGATCCTCACACCCAGGTAGCCGCGGATCACCCTGCCGTGCTCGAGGATCTGCTGCATCACGTGCTGGGCCATGTCCACGGGGATGGCGAAGCCGATTCCCACGTTGCCCCGCATGTTGGGCGAGAAAATGGCCGTGTTGATGCCCACGAGCCGGCCGCGAACGTCCACCAGCGCGCCGCCGGAGTTGCCCGGGTTGATCGCCGCATCGGTCTGGATGAAGTCCTCGTAGGCCTCGATGCCGAGGCCGCCGCGGCCCGTGGCGCTGACGATGCCCAGCGTCACCGTCTTGCCCAGCCCGAAGGGGTTGCCGATGGCCAGGACGAAGTGACCCACCTCGAGTTGCGCCGGATCGCCCAGAGGTACACTCGGTAGATCCGTGGCGTTGACCTTGAGCACCGCGACGTCCGTGCGCGGGTCCGTGCCGACGACCTCGGCGTCGAGGACGCGGTTTCCATCGAGCGTGACCTTGATTTTCTGCGCATGCTCCACGACGTGATGGTTGGTGAGGATGTAGCCGTCGGGCCGGACGATCACGCCGGAGCCGAGGCTGTTTTCCCGGCGCTCGCGGGGGATGTCCGGAAAGAATTGCTCGAAGAAGCGGCGGAAGATCGGATCGTCGAAGAAGGGCGACATCGTCCGGCCCTCGATGCGCTCCACCCGCGACGCCGAGATGTTGACCACCGCCGGCGCCGCCTGGCGCACGATGGGCGCGAAGCCTTCTTCGAAGGAAATCGCTCCCGAGGCGGCGAGCGCCGCCGCCGCTTGCGCCGGGGCGGCCGCAGGCGCCGCGAGCACCGCCGGTTCAGCCCGCGGCCCCTCGGGGGTCGCGCCGTGCGGGAGGACCGCGTGCAGGCCCGCGCCGGCCGCGACACCGGCCACGAGCAAGGCCACGGCGGCGAGCCGCGAAACTCCCGATTCATGTCGCCTGAGCATCGCTCGCTCCCTCCTAGGATGGACTCCCCGAGCGCACGGGCCCGTGCCCGGGGGCTAGAGCCGAGATAGCACACGGCCCCGCCGGCCGCAAAAAACCGGCCACGCGCCAGGACGGCACCTAGGGCTTCAGACACTCGCGGGCGAGGCGTGGAGTCGCGCTGCGCCAGCGCGCCCGCGAGCGGGCCGCCTTTGGCCTCCGGCGGGCAGCCGATGCGAGGGCGCCGCACAAGCTCGGTGGCGTCGGGCGCCGAGGCTTGCGGCATCTCCGCGACCGGATGGCGCGACCCACGAGCGACACTTTCGCCTGGGGCGGCCGATATGTCGCTCGCGCCTTGCCCCGTCAGTCGCCGGCGAGCCACTCCCAGAACCCCGGATCCCGGGCGAAATGCAGGTGCGCGAAGCCCGTCTCGCGCGCCACGCGCTCCACCCGCTCGGCCAGAGCGCCTTCGAAGCCCGGCAAAGCCCCCGCGAAGGTCACGCAACCCAGGAGGGACGCCGCCGCCCGCAGCGGTTCGAGCCGCTCCAACCTGTGGCGCGCGGCAGGGAAAATGCGCCACAGCCCGCGGACGGGGAAGAACGCTCCCGGCTCCGCGTCCGGCGCACGTTCCGAGTTGTCGAAGGGTACGGCCGTCGTGCGCCAAGCGCCTCGACCTGCGGGCAGCAGCACGGCGAAGTCATCCCCCAGGCTCGTGCAGGGCCGCGACAAACCGACGAGGGTCGTCTTCCCCGATCGCGACGGGCCGGCGAAGACGTACGCCGCGCTCCCTCGCACCACACCGGCCGCATGGAGCGCCAGGCCGCCCTCCTGCCAAGCCAGATGCGCCACGACGTAGCGCAGCGCGTTCTCCACGATCCGCTCGGCAGGCTCCTGCTCCTGCGCCAGGAGGCGAAGGCGCCACAGCCCCTCTTCGCCTGGCGAGCGCCGCAGCCGGAAATGGTGGCTGAGCACCTCGAGCGCCTCCCCGTCGCGCCGGGCCTCGATGCGGTAATGGCCGCCCTCGCCCCACCCCCCGAGCACCTCTGCGCGATGGGCCCGTTCGAGCAGCAGCAGGGCTCCCGCCGGCGCGTTCGTACCCCGGGCCGCAGCGAAACTGCCCCAGCGGCTTCGCAGGGCTGCCGCAAGGGCTTCTTCGAAGCACGCGACCTCCAGGCACCAGCCTCCGATGGCCACTCGAAGACGATCGCGGCGGTCTTGCCCGGAAAACCCCGCTGAGGCGCGATCCTGCGGTCGCATCGCTGCGGGCAGTCTAGCCTGCGGGCGCGGGGACTGCCGGTGCTCGTGGCGAGGGAGAGAGCCAAGCCGGCGGGGCGCTCCCCCGCGAGCCCAGCGTATATTTCCCGATCCCGGAGCTGCTCGCGCGGCCCGGTCAGCAGCGGAGGTGGGGTATGGGATGCAAGATGCGCGCTCGTGTCGCAGGACTGGCGCTCGCCGCCTGCGGTAGCCTGCTCGTCGGGTCGGCGCTGGCTGCGCCGCCGGGCCTCACGACGTTCAGCGAAACTTTCGACGGCGGGAGCAACGTCGGGGGCTGGACCTTCGGCAATCTCGCCAACGAGACGATCGAGCCCGCGGGAGGCAACCCGGGCCCTTTCCTGCGCAATGACTTCCTCGACACCTTCGCACCTTCGGCGCGAACGACCCCGGGCGTGGCGTCGCCCTTCGTCGGCAACTACCGGGAGCGCGGCGTCTCTGTCGTGGAAGCCGATCTCGCGCTTTTTCGCGTGGACTTCAGCGCCGAAGGCCGTCCCGTGACGGTGATCCTTTACAGCGATGCGGGAACACCCGACGACCCGAGCGACGACTGCCAGGTGTACCGGGTAGGAGGAAAGCCGGGCCCCCGTCCGGACGGGCGGTGGAATCGCTACCGCTTCCGGGTCCCGTCCCGTTCCTCGACGCTGCCGCCGGGCTGGCAGGTGAGGGAGTGCGGCAACCGCACGGGCGAGGAGGGCTGGAACCTCGTGATCGAGGACGTGGACCAGCTGCGCTTCTTCGTGGGGGATCCCGAGCTGTTCTATATCTTCCAGGTGTGGGACATCGGCCTCGACAACCCTTCCATCGCCTGGGGCTCGGCAGACCCGGGAGACCCTGCCGACTGAGAGCGTGATTCGCGGCTAGGCGCGCGGTGCCGCTCGGGCCGCGGCCGGTGCCCGGCCCCGGGTTTCGGCCTACAATGGCGGCCGTGAACCCCCGCGAATCCGTCGCCCGCGACGACCTGCTGCGCTACTTCCTGCGGGGAGCGCGGCCCCGCGAGCGCTGGCAGATCGGCATGGAGCTCGAAAAGATGGGGGTGGACGCCGCCACGGGGCGGCGCATCCCCTACGACGGCGCCCGTGCCTCGGTCCGCTCGGTGCTCCAGGCGTATCTGGAGCGCCGCGGCGGCCACCCGGTCTACGAGGGGGAGCACCTGATCGGAGGGGAGGGCGAGTGGGGGATCCTCTCGCTGGAGCCGGGCGGGCAGGTGGAGTGGTCGTCGCGGCCCTGCAGCGACCTCGCGCAACTCGCCCGCGAGCTGGAGGCTCACCTGGGCGTGCTTCGCGACGTGGGGCAGGCGTGCGGCGTGCGCTGGCTGGAGCGGGCCGTGGATTCGCGCACGCGACTCGCCGACGTCCCCTGGGTTCCCAAGGCCCGCTACAAGATCCTCGCGCCCTACCTTCGCGAGCGGGGCCGGCTGGCGCACTACATGATGACCCTCACCGCCAGCATCCAGTGCACCTACGACTACGCGTCGCCCGAGGACTGGGCGCGGAAGTTCCGCGCTGGGGCCCTGCTGGCGCCGATCGCCGTGGCCCTCTTCGCCAACTCGCCCGAAGCCGAGGGGCGCCCCACCGGCTATCGCTCCTACCGGCAGCGCATCTGGCGCGAGACGGATCCCGACCGTTGCGGCCTTCCGCCGGTGGTGTTCGCGCCGGGCTTCAGCCTCGAGGCTTGGCTGGAATGGGTGCTGGAGCGGCCGGCGATCTTTCTCTACCGCGACGGCGGGCTCGTACCCGCCGGCGGCGTGCCGTTCCGCCGCCTCATGGAGACGGGCTGTTGCCACCCGCTCACGATGGAAGACTGGAGGCTCCACCTCTCGGCCATCTTCACCGAGGTCCGCTCCTACACCTACCTCGAGCTGCGCAGCGCGGATCTGCAACCCGACGACCGCATTCTCGCCGTCCCGGCGTTCTGGAGCGCGATGTTCTACGACGAACAGGCGCTGGCGCAGGCGCTCGAGATCGGCGCGCCATACGCCAGCCATACCGCATGGTGCCAGGCCATGGAGGCGGCGGCCCGCGAGGGCCTCGAAGGCCGCGCCGGGGGGCGGTCGCTGCGGGACCTCGCCGCGCAGGCGCTGGCGGTGGCGCTGCGGGTCGTGAGATCGGAAGAGCACACG
>JBBIHH010000001.1:0-245942 GCA_037447115.1 Acidobacteriota bacterium | reverse complement strand
CCCGCGCGCGGATTCCATCATGGCCCAAAGCGACAGGAGCTCCACCCGGAGGCCGGAGATACGACTGCAGTCGGACCCGATCGCCTGAGGCGAGACCCCAGGACAGGAGGCAAGGAGGGAAGAACCGAATCAGAGCTCACTTGCGGGAGGAGTCCAGATAGGTTGTTAGCCGCCGGCCGCCGTTCTTCGCTTCCATGCCGCGACCGCCGCCTTGAGAAGCGGCTTTATGCCAGGCTTCCGAAGATCGTTCGAATCCTTGAACTCCACGTGCCGGTGAACCTTGCCCTGGCCCTCGAGCAATTGTTTGGGGTCGGGGAGATCCGCCCCACGGACGACCCCCAGTTTCACGCCGCCTTT
Source organism: Acidobacteriota bacterium (assembly GCA_037447115.1). GTDB lineage: Bacteria > Acidobacteriota > Polarisedimenticolia > Polarisedimenticolales > JBBIHH01 > JBBIHH01. The sequence continues at coordinate 245,585 of JBBIHH010000001.1, read as the reverse complement.
GCTCGGCATGATCGTACAGATGAGGTCCTTGTAGCCGGCACCATACCCGTACCCGATCACCTTGGCCGACCTGTCCACCATCTCCAGACAACCAGGTACCGCCTCCATCACGAGTTTGCGCAGCTCCTGCGCGAGTTCTTGAACTTCATGAGGGTATCTCGCGAGGAGCCTCTGCACATCGGTCTGGGCTTTCATGAACGTATCGCTCGTGTGCTGCTAACGGTCGGCATCAGCGGCGACGCGCACCGCCGTCCGCTGCATGCCGGTGTTAGGTGACGCATAATCGACTATCATGTTCGCTTCAGCGATCTGCGCGCGGCATCTGAAGGGTCAGTTCCTTGAGAGAGTAGTCAAGCGTTAGAACGAAGTGCTTCAGAAAGCCGTTGCCCAGGTTGCCGTGCCGGTACGAGGCCTCGCTCAGGCGTGGCGACACATAGACCACCACATCCTTAACGCGCAGCGAGCCGATGCCGATAGAGTCCGCCATGACCGAGGTCAGGGTCACGTCACCACGCGCACCAACAGCGGTCGTGCTGTCCTCCGCAGCAGCTGACTGACGGAGCCCAACGGCGGCTGCGTCGGCGGGGGAAACCTCTAGGGTAAGGCTCGATCCCGTATCAAGAGTGACCGGGAGCGCGTGGCCGTTCACCTGGAAAGTCGCAAGCAACGGAATCGTCTCATCTTCAGGGAACTCAAACCGTAGCGTCACCTGCCGGTCTGACGAGGCGGCGGAGGCGCGGGGCCCTCGGTAACCTGGTTCGAGAAACGAAATGGTACGCCGCGGATAGTCAATCTGGACGACTCGACCCGCAAGGAAACTGTAGCCCAATACGCCATGCAGAGGGAGGCCGAGACGTTGAGCAATCGCCGAAAGATCGACGGCGACCGCATCGAGACTATCGATTGCGTAGTCGCCCACCTTGAGTTGATCGATCCGTGCCGCAAAGATTGGAACGCGGCCGCTACCTGCCCCGGCTGCTTCCCCGGCGCGGCTCTCATCGACGAACACCCCAGCAGCGCGAGCCGCACCGAGGTCGACTGCTGAGGGGTTAGCCCCTGTGTCGAGAATGAAGTTGTAGGGGCCAGCACCGTTCATACTCCCGCGAACAATCGGCACCTCGCGCACGAGATCGAAAGGCACCACGACCCCAACGGGCGCGGCGGGCCTCCTTTGGATACAGGCCGCGAGAGCGACCGGAGCGATCGTCAGCCAGACAATGCACCTCCACAACTGTAAAGGCTGGTATCTGAGCATGAGCCTCTCCACTGTTACACGATCGTCACCTAACGGTCGGCATGAACCCGCGCGCGGAGCGCGTCGGGTTCATGTCGTTGTTGGGCAGCACAGATGCGAAGGACATCATTCGGGTAATTGTTCATCTGGCGTTTCGTCTATTGACCTTATAGGACCGTGCGCGGGATACACTCGGGTAACCCCCTTTTCTCGTAGGAGTCTCCAGCTTGCCAGAGCGACAGGGTTATCGAAGGCGTAGGCTTCTGGCGGGAGATCCCCGGTAAAGGCTGATCCATCATCAAGGAGAAGCGAGACACAATGATCGGAGTGGCCGGGTGTATGCACGATTTCTCCAGCAATTCCGATCTGGCTGAGGATTTGACGGCTCTGCTCGCAGGAGATGACGACGTTGCCCTCCGCTGTGACATCCACGTAGTGGTCGGCTGGCTTGGTCCAGGTCTTCATGATGGGGATGGCGTCAACCTGAACATCAAGTACGAGGAGAGGAACGCCTTCCCTCTTTAATTCTTCTGCAAGCCCCGCATGGTCGATGTGATAGTGGGTGGCGAGGGCGTAGCGAATCTCGCGGAGAGGTATCCCCATCTTCTTGAGGTTCGCCTTCATGGTTCCGAGGGTCCCTGGCCAGCCGATATCGACGAGCAAGCGAGAAGTGCCCGCACTTATAACCCAGTAGTTGGTTGAGCGGTAACCAACGTTCACAATCGTCACAGGTGTTACTTTGTCCATAGTTCGCTGAGTGCTGTCCAACGGTCGGGTTCAGCCGCGTTGCGAAGCGCAGCGGAGCAACGTCGGCTGCAACCCGTTGTTGGACAGCCAGTTTCCAAGTCAACCTTCAGGTCCCGAAGTTCACTCTCGATACAGCCACCCGAAGCAGATGCCGAGCAGAACAGCATTTCCGGCCTGCTGAACGGCCATCCCCACTAGCACCTGTCCGGGCCATGGGACAAGTGTCGCCATCCCCGCGACTCCGGCGACAGCAGCCAGCGCGAGCCAACAGCCGAACTCCAGCCCTTGGCGCACCCCTCTCAATCGGACGCGGACGAACAAAAGCCCGAAGAACAGGAACATGATGAGCATGGACAACCACCCGAACGGGATGAGGCGATTCAGTTCTTCAGGGGGTCGCCAATACTGGGCTCCGGCCTCGAAGGCGCTACGCAGGACAATGCCGTTCAGGATGATGTCGAACAGCGTGGCGGCCACGAAGGCGACCACGAGCGCGAGGGCAAATCTCTTCCCATTCATTCCCGTACTCTCCGAACCCGAACGTCGATCGCTTTCATAGGCCGTCTACCTCGCGGTGTCCAAGCTCAAACGGCTGTCCAACGCCCCGGCTAAGCTGCGGCGCGCGAACGCAACCGCACGCTGGACCCGGACCCTGCGCGCGCCGGCAGCTTCAGCCGGTTGTTAGCCAGCCTCACACCTCAACTTCCTAGGCCTTCACCCCGCGCCTGCTCCGAAAACCTGTCTCGCACGGGGTGCCCCAGATCCCTTATGTCTGCATGCGCGTCAGGATGAGCTGCACCGCGCTGTTACTGCGGCATCCGGATGCGATCCGCCTGCGTTCAGTACACCACAACCCGGTCGGCCTCGCTGAAGAGCTGCACCATGCGGTCCAACGGAATAGGCGTGACCGCCGAAGCAACCCGAGCCGGATCGATGTTGTACAGTAGCATCATCGTCCGGTTGCCGTAGATCTCAATGTCCAGTTTCTTCAGGAAGTCGAAGTACTCGCCATAATTGTGCGGCACCTGCTCCAGTGGCAGGCTCATCTGCTCCGACAGACTTTTCCGCTCCCGCTCGGGTAGCGCTGCGCGATCCAGCGCGGTGCTGTCCGCTCGGAAGAACCGGTTGAACCAGCCGAAGCCCTTGGTGACCGAGGTCACGGCGCTTGCATCCACCAGGATCGTCACCTTGTGCCCGGCCTTAACCAACGCCCACGCCACGTTGGGGACCGCACAGATCTGCGCATCGTCCAGGGTTAGCGACGTCTTCATGTGGATGAGGGTTCGCGTTGCCGGCGCTTGTTGCGCCTCAACGAAGCTCGGTGTGAGAAGAACGAGGACGGCCAAGACCACAACACTGCTGATCGTGCGCCACATAGTGTGCCACCTCTTTAGACTCTCTTTCATGCGCATCCCTCGAGTCATTCACCTCGTCTGGCTAACTATACTTCGACAGAACGGTGTATGGGGATACGCCGTTCCGTGTAATACGGGTGCGGCCTCCAGGCCGAACCCACCGGGTCACCACCGGTTATCGGCGGTTCGAGCTTCATGCACCACAGATCCACCGCGGGCACCCGACGAAGGTTGCGGCGAACGGGGCATCGGCCTCGTGTCGTTTTTCCTCGATCCATCCGAGCCGCCGGCTCCCCCCGCGGGGTATCCCCTCGCAACAGGTCGGCGGGCTCAGGAACCCCCGGGACTCGCGCTCACCCCTTCTGGGGGCAGACGGCCTGCCGGCGTTCTATAGCAGAATCCCGGCGCGCGGTCGAGGGCAGCCCGGGCTTCGCACGCCCCCGAGCACGTCCTCCTTTCGGATGTTTCGGATGCGGGGCCAGCGAGTCGTGGAGCCTCGAGCGAAAACGTTCTGGCGAGCCTGGGACCGCCCTCGCGGGTCAGTCCCGCGCGTAGGCGACACGGCCGCCGACGATCGTGTACAGGACCTCGGTGCGTAGCAGCACCTCCTCGGGGACGGTCAGGATATCCTGCGAGAGCACGGTGATATCTGCCCACTTGCCGGGGGCGAGGCTGCCGCGGCGATCCTCCTCGAAGGCGGCGTAGGCGGCATCGGTCGTCGCGGCCCGCAAGGCCTCCTCCCGTCCCAGGCGCTGTTCGGGGAAAAACGCTCGGCCGTCGGCCATCCGGCGCGTCACGGCGGCGTAGAAATTGCGGATCGGGTCCACGTCCTCGACCGGGGCGTCGGTGCCGTTGATCAGGCGCGCGCCGCTGTCGAGGAGCGCGCGCCAGGCATAGGCGCCCTCGCGCGCGCGGCGCTCGCCGATGCGGCCGATGGCCCACGGCCCGTCCGAGGTGCAGTGGACGGTCTGCACGGAAGCGATGACGCCCAGGCGGCCGAAGCGCGGGATGTCCTCCGGATGCAGGTGCTGCGCGTGCTCGATCCTCCAGCGCAGCTCGCGCGCTTCCGGATGCTCCGTCGACAGCCGCTCGTAGAGGTCGAGCACCTCGCGGTTCGCGCGGTCGCCGATGGCGTGGACGCAAAGCTGGAAGCCGTGCTCGATGGCGAGCCGCCCCGCGCGCTCGATCGAATCCAGGGACTCGGTGTTCTCGCCGTGCGTGCCGGGGGCGTCGGCGTACGGCTCCAGGAGCCACGCGCCCCGCGCGCCCAAGGCGCCGTCGGCGGCCTTCTTGATGGCCCGCACCGTGAGAAAGCCGCCGCCGTAGCCGACCATCCGCAGGCGCGGCAGCTCGGCTTCCAGGACATGATTCGGCTCCCGCACCATGACGTAGAGTCGCAGTCGCAGGCGCCCCTCGTCGGCCATGCGCCGGAGAAGCCCGATCGTCTCCACGCCGGAGCCCGCGTCGTGGAAGGCCGTGAGACCCTTGCGCACGCACTCCTCCATCGCGAGCTCGAGCATCCGCTCCCGTTCCCGCGCGATCGCCTCCGCGGGCCGTGCCGCCTGGTCTCGCTCGTAGGCGCTCTCGGCGAGCGCTTCCGCGGTTTCGATCAGCACGCCCGTGGGCTGGCCCCGCGCGTCGCGCAGGATGCGGCCCCCCGGCGGATCGGGCGTCGCCGCGTCGATGCCGGCGCGCGCCATCGCCTGGGCATTGACGAGGCTCGCGTGCCCGCTGGCGTGGGTCAGCAGCACCGGATGTTCCGCAACCGCCGCGCTCAGAACATGGTGGACCGGGAAGCCTTCGACGGAAGGCACGGGAGGCGGCGACCATTTTTCCTGATGCCAGCCGCGGCCGTAGATCCACTGCCCTCGCGGCGTGCGCGCCGCAGCCTCCCGCACCCGCGCCACGAGGTCGTCCATGGAACGGCAATCGCTCAGGTCCAGGTGCAGCCGCAGCCGCCCCAGGTTCAGCAGATGCGCGTGTCCCTCGGTGAGACCGGGCACCGCGAGGCCACCTCGCAGGTCCAGGATCCGCGTCCGCTTTCCGATCCACGGCGCGATCTCGTCGTCGCGACCGACGGCGACGATGCGGTCGCCCTCGATCGCCAGGGCCTCCGCCTCGGGGCGGGCGGGGTCGAGAGTCACGACGCGCCCGCCCCGCAGCACGAGATCCGCCATCCGCTGCTCTTCGGGGCTGCAGCCGGCCGGCAGAAGGCAGCCCCCTCCGGCAACCAGAGCGGCCAGGACCATCCGCCTCCGGCCGGTCGCACGCCGCTTTCCCATCCAGCGCATTCTACGCCGCCGGTCGCGGAGAAAGGGCCAGGTTACTGCGAAGCGCCGCCCGCAGCTCGGCCCCTCGGCCTGATCCTGACCTCGAAACCGAGGCGCAGCGCGCGCGTTCCCAGGGCGATGTCGGCGAGCTGCGTTTCGATCTCGTAGTCGCCCCGCGCGGTGTGGAACGAGGAAACCTGTTCGGCGGGGAAACCCAGGGGCGGAAGCCACGGCCCGATGTCCCGCGTCCCGACGAGCGGCAGCGGCACTTCGAGCTGCTCGAAGCGTAGCCGGCAACGCCGCCCCTCCCCGCTCTTCTCGGCGGACACCGCGATGCGGGGCTCGACGGTCGCGCTCCAGCCGAGCTCCGGAATGGACACCCGCGCCCACGTGTGCACCAGGCCACCCCCGTCGCGGCCGGCGCCGGGCTCGAATCCGACCACCCGCACTTCTTCGAAGCGCAGCGTCGCGGAAAGCCCTCCCGGCAGGGCGACGCCGAGCGAGGGGGGCACGGCGGCGGCGAGAAGGTCGCTCACGGCAGCCGCGTCGAGGCTGACCTCGACCCTTCCCGGTGCATCCGCTCCGGCGAAGGCGAGGGTCGTCAGCAGCGCGCCGAGTATCGCGAGGCGGCGAGGGATCGGGAGCGTGCGAGTCATCCGTGGCCCTCCGTGCGGCCCGCGCGGCGGGCCGGCACGGACCAGTCTATCCATTCCCCGCCGCGGCGCACGCCACACCCGCTTCGGCCGGGAGTCTCACCCGCTGCGGCCTTCGTGCATCGCCTGCCGGCCGACTCGCGATCCTCTCCTCCATCTTGCGGAGTCGCGGTTGCAGGGCCTGTCGGGCGGCCGCTATCATGCGCGCCACTGTCCAGCCTGGCAAACGCCCGGAGCAGGCCGGACGATCGCCGGGGGCGCACCCTGCCGCCGCGGCTCCTCCACGCCTCGCCCGGGCTTAGGAGTGCGCGCCTCTCATGCCGGAGCGAGCCGCACCGCGCGACCGCTACCCCTATGTGCTCCCGGTGTGGCTCGACCGCGCGCGGCCCTGGGTGGCGGTCTCGCTCTTCGGGGCGCTGCCAGTCTATCTCGTGCTTCTTTTCTGGTACGGGGGTTCCCCGAAAACGACGGACGTGGGCTACGCGCCGGTGCAGCCCGTGCCTTTCAGCCACGCGCTGCATGCGGGGGATCTGGGTCTCGACTGCCGCTACTGCCACAACACGGTCGAGTTCGCGGCCGCCGCTGCGATCCCGCCCACGGACACCTGCATGGGTTGCCACGCCGCCATCGCGCCCGACTCGCCCAAGCTCGCGGCCCTGCGCGAGAGCTACGCCACGGGGCTTCCCATACGCTGGGTACGCGTGCACGACTTGCCCGACTATGCGTACTTCGATCACAGCGCGCACGTGCGGCGCGGCGTGGGCTGCGCCGAATGCCACGGCCCGGTGGACCGCATGGAGGTCGTCTACCAGTGGGCGCCCCTCAGCATGGGGTGGTGCCTCGGCTGCCACCGCGACCCCGAGCCGCACCTGCGGCCGCCGGAGCTGGCAACGCGCATGGACTGGCATCCGCCAAGCGACCCGCGCGAGAGCGGTGCCGCCCTGCGGGCGGCCTTGCGGATCGCCCCTCGGGAGGATTGCAGCGCATGTCACCGCTGAAGCGCGAGCGGCCCGCCCAGTGGCGCAGTCTCGGGGACCGCGAGGGGCGGTCCGAGCTGCGGATCTGGCGCGAGGGGGAGTTTCCCGAAGGCTTCTTCGGCGGAGGCGGGCCCGATCGGCGCGAGTTCCTGAAACTGATGGGCGCCTCGCTGGCGATGCTGGGAGCCGCGCGCTGCCGCTGGCCCGCGGAGCCGATCGTCCCGTTCGCCCATCGGCCCGAGGGCTACGTTCCGGGAGCACCCAAGCGCTACGCCACGGCGATGGAACTGGCGGGCGCGGCCACGGGCCTGCTCGTGACGAGCTACGACGGGCGGCCGATCAAGATCGAGGGCAACCCCCGGCACCCTTACAGCCTGGGCGGCACGAGCGCTTGGCATCAGGCGAGCCTGCTCGGCCTCTACGACCCGGACCGCAGCCGCCATCCCGTGCAGCGCGCCGGCCAGGACGAGTCGCGCGCAAGCTGGGAAGCTGCCGCGGCGTTCCTCCGGGGGCAGTTCGCGCAGCTCGCCGCGCGGGAGGGCCGGGGCCTGTACGTCCTGGCCGCCGCGTCGTCGTCGCCGACCCTCGGCCGGCTGCGAGCGAGGCTCCTCGAGCAGGAGCCGCGGGCCGAGTGGCTCGAGTACGAACCCTTCTCCCACGAGGACGCCGAGCGCGAGGGCACGCGCCTGGCCTGCGGCCAGCCCCTGCGCGTCCACCCGCGGTTCGACCGCGCGCGGGTGGTCCTGCTCCTCGATGCGGATCCTTGGCTCGCGCACCCCGCCGCCGTCCGTTACATCCACGACTTCAGCCAGGCGCGGCGGGGACCGGCCGAGGCGCGACCTCGGGTCTGGGCCGTCGAGGCGGCGCACAGCTTGAGCGGCAGTCTGGCGGACCATCGCCTGCCGCTGCGCCCGAGCGAGCTTGCGGACTTCGCCGTACGGCTCGCGGCGCAACTGTTCCTCGGCCTGGGGCTCGCGCCCCCGGCTGGTTTCGGGGAGGTGCGCGCGCTCGAAGCGTGGCGCGGCGGTGGGCGTGCGGACGACCTGCTGGGGGCGCTGGCTCGGGATCTCTGGAGCGCGCGCGGCGACGCGCTGATCCTCGCCGGCCCGAGGGTCGCCCCCGAGATCCATGCGCTCGTCTATCTGCTCAACCATGCGCTGGGCAGCGCGGGGCGCGCCGTGACCTATACGGAGGCGCCCGAGCCTTCGCGGGCGGCCCACGCCGAGGCCATCCGCCGCCTGGCGGACCGGCTCGAGGCAGGCCGCGTGGACACGCTGCTGTTGCTCGACGTCAACCCCGCCTTCGACGCCCCGGCGGACCTGGAGTTCGCGCGGCGCCTCGAGAAAGCCAAGACCGCGATCCACGTCGGCCCCTACCGCGACGAGACGGCCCGCCTGTGCGCGTGGCACTTGCCCCTCGCGCACTACCTGGAGTCGTGGGGCGACGCGCGCGCGTGGGACGGCACGTGGAGCATCGTCCAACCGCTGATCGAGCCGCTGTGGGAGGGGCGCACGGCGGCCGAGTTGCTCTCCCTCTGCGTGGAACAGGCGCCGCAGCGGGCCTACGCGCTGGTGCGCGAGACCTTCCGCGACGCGTTCGGCCCGGGCGCTGTCGAGGACGGCTGGCGGCAGGCGCTGCACGAGGGCCTCGTGGAAGGCACGGCGTGGCGCGAGGTGATGCTGCCCGTCGCGCGCGGGGAGTGGTGGGACGCGGCGTTCGCTCAGGCGGGAGCTTCGGCCGCACGCCGGGAGGGATGGGAGCTCGTCTTCTGTCTCGACGCGAAGGTCTACGACGGGCGCTTCGCCAACAACGCGTGGCTGCAGGAGCTTCCCGATCCGATGACGAAGCTCACCTGGGACAACGCGCTGCTTCTCGCTCCGCGGGATGCGCAGCGCCTGGGCGTGACCGACGGGGATCTCGTGCGCGTGCAGGCGGCCGAACGGGCGCTCGAGCTGCCCGCGCTCGTCCTTCCCGGGCAAGCGCCCGGTTCGGCGAGCGTGGCGCTCGGCTATGGGCGGCGCGCCGCGGGGGCCGTGGGCGGCGGCGTCGGTGCGGAGGTGCAAACGCTGCGCCCCGCCGACGGGCGGCTCGTGGCTGAGGTGCGTCTCGAGCGGACCGGCGCGCGCCGCGAGCTGGCCTGCACCCAGGATCACTGGACGATGGACCGTCTCGGGGCGGCGGAGCGGGAGCTGCGGGCTCGGCGGTTCGCCCGCCAGGTGGAGCTGCGCGACTTTCTCGCGGATCCCCACCGTGCGGTGCGCGGCGAGGGCGAGTTCCACCCCGTGGCGCTGTGGCGCGAGCACACCTACCCGGGCCACCGCTGGGCGATGGCGATCGATCTCGACGCCTGCGTGGGTTGCGGGGCGTGCGTGGTCGCCTGCCAGGCGGAGAACAACGTGCCGGTCGTGGGCAAGCGGGAGGTGCTGCGGGGCCACGAGATGCACTGGATCCGCGTCGACCGCTACTTCTCCGGCGACCCCGAGGCCCCCTCGGTGCACCACCAGCCCGTCACCTGCCACCACTGCGAGAACGCGCCCTGCGAGAGCGTCTGCCCGGTGGCGGCGACCGTGCACGACAGCGAAGGCCTGAACGTCATGGTCTACAACCGCTGCATCGGCACGCGCTACTGCTCCAACAACTGCCCCTACAAGGTCCGGCGCTTCAACTGGTTCCACTACACGAAGAAGACGGGCCACCTCGAGGCGATGGTGTTCAACCCGGAGGTCACGGTGCGCAGCCGCGGGGTGATGGAGAAGTGCACCTTCTGCGTGCAGCGCATTCAGTCGGCGCGGATCGCCGCCCGGCGCGAGGGCCGGGAGCTCCGGGACGGCGATGTCGTGCCCGCCTGCGCCCAGGCCTGCCCCGCGCAGGCCATCGTCTTCGGCGATCTGAACGACCCGGGAAGCCGCGTGCGCGCCGCGTTCGACGACGCTCGGGCGTACGCGCTGCTCGAGGAGCAGAACGTGCGGCCCCGCCTGCGCTACCTGGCCCGGCTGCTCCACCGCACAGGGAGGCGCGCCGAGGGATGAGCCACGCGGTGGCGACACCGCCCGTGCTGCTCGACAACACGGGCTCGGATCCCCGGCGCCGGGCGCCGCTCGTGCTCGGGGGTCACACGGACACCACCCTCACGGACAAGATCTGCGGGCTCGCGGAGCGGCCCCGGGCACCGCGCGGCTGGTGGCCCGTGTTCCTCCTCTCGGCGGCCCTGGCCCTGATGTTCTTCGTGCTCATCGGTTACCTGATCGGCCGGGGCATCGGCGTCTGGGGGGTCCAGGTGCCCGTGGCCTGGGGCTTCGCCATCATCAACTTCGTGTTCTGGGTCGGGATCGGCCATGCGGGGACCCTCATCTCCGCGATCCTCTATCTGTTCCGGCAACCCTGGCGCACCGGGATCAACCGCTTCGCCGAGGCGATGACGGTGTTCGCGGTGATTTGCGCCGGCATTTTCCCCGCGATCCACGTGGGCCGCATCTGGTTCGCCTACTGGCTGTTCCCGGTGCCCAACCAGATGCTCATGTGGCCCAACTTCCGCAGCCCGCTCGTGTGGGACGTCTTCGCCGTGAGCACGTACTTCACGGTTTCGCTCCTCTTCTGGTACTTGGGGATGGTGCCCGACCTCGCCACCCTGCGCGACCGGGCCACCTCCCGCGGGCGGGCCATCGTCTACGGGTTGCTCAGCCTGGGCTGGTGCGGTTCGCAGCGCGACTGGCGCGACTACGAGCGCGCCTACCTGATGCTCGCCGCGCTGGCCACGCCCCTGGTGCTCTCCGTCCATTCCGTGGTGAGCTTCGATTTCGCGGTGTCGAGCCTGCCCGGCTGGCACGCGACGATCATGCCGCCCTACTTCGTAGCCGGCGCGATCTTCAGCGGTTTCGCCATGGTGCTGTTGCTCGCCATTCCGGTGCGGTGGTGGTTCGGACTGCAGGACATCATGACCCTGCGCCACCTGGAGAACATGTCGAAGATCCTCCTCGCCACGGGCACCATGGTGGGCTACGCGTACTTCGTCGAGTTTTTCATCGCCTGGTACAGCGGCAACCGCTTCGAGCACTTCACCTTCCTCAACCGCTCGCTCGGCCCCTATGGTTGGGCGTACTGGATCATGGTCACCTGCAACGTGATCACGCCGCAGTTGTTCTGGTCCAAGCGCATCCGCAAGAACCCGCTCGTCACCTTCCTCATCGTGCTCTTCGTCAACGTCGGCATGTGGTTCGAGCGCTTCGTGATCGTCGTGACCTCGCTCCAGCGGGACTTTTTGCCCTCGAGCTGGGGCTACTACGTGCCCACCTGGGTGGATTGGGGGATGCTCGCGGGCAGCTTCGGGTTGTTCCTCGCGTTGTTCCTGCTGTTCTTGCGCTTCGCGCCCATCATCGCCATGGCGGAGGTCAAGGTCGTCATGCCCCGCGCGGAGCCCGCCCCGGCGCCCGCACCGCCCCTGCAAGCGGTCCCGCGCAGGGGCGAGTCGGGCTCGCTCGCAGGACTCCTCGGCGAGTTCGCGGGTCCCGGGGCGCTGCGGGAAGCGGCGCGGAGGGCGAGAGAGGCGGGCTTTTCCCACTTCGAGGCCTTCACGCCGTTTCCCGTCGAGGGCATGGACCGCGCCATGGGCCTGCCCGACAGCCGGCTGCCGTGGTGGACCCTCGCGGGCGGCGTGCTGGGATGCCTGGGCGGGTTGTGGCTTCAGTGGTGGACGAACGCCGTGGACTATCCGCTGATCATCAGCGGCAAACCGTTCTTCAGCTTGCCGGCGAACATCCCGGTCGCCTTCGAGCTGACGGTCCTCTGCGCGGCGCTGGCCACGGTGGCGGGACTTCTGATCGGCAACGGCCTGCCCCGCTACCACCGGCCGTGGTTCCGGCACGAGCGTTTCCGGCGCGCCACGGCGGATCGCTTTTTCCTGTTTCTCGATGCGGCGGATCCGCGCTTCGATCCGAAAGGCTCGGCAGCGCTGCTCGTGCAGTGGGGAGCGGCAGCCGTCGAACCCCTGGAGGGCTGAGGCGTGTCGGACCGTCTCCGCTGGTGGCTCGCTCTCGTGCTCGGGCTGGCGGTGCTGCCCTTCGCCTGTATCGCGCGCTCCCGCTCCGCGCCCTCGCCCGCGCTTCGCATCCACGTGTTCTCGGACATGGACCGCCAGCCGCGCTACGGCCCGCAGAAGGCCAATCCGCTCTTCGCCGACGGACGGGCCATGCGGCCGCCCGTGGAGGGCACGATCGCCCAGGGCGAGCTCCAGGAGGACCCGGTTCGCGCCACGGGTCTCGTGGACGGCGCGTGGGCCGAGCGCTTCCCGCTGCCTGTCGATCGAGAGCTGCTGGAGCGGGGCCGGGAGCGCTACGCGATCCACTGCGCTCCCTGCCACGGCCTCGCCGGTTACGGAGACGGTCCCGTCTCCCGCCGGGCGGAGCAGCGCCAGGAGGCTTCGTGGGTGCCGCCGCCGTCCTTTCACGACGAGCCCGTGAGATCGCGTCCCGTGGGTCACCTGTTCAACACGATCAGCCGCGGCATCCGCACCATGCCCGCCTACGGGCCGCGCATCCCTCTGCAGGACCGCTGGGCCATCGTGGCCTATCTGCGCGCCCTGCAGCGCAGCCAGCGCGCGAGCCTGGCGGACGTGCCCGCCGAGGCCCGGGCCGAACTCGAGGCGCAACCGTGATCGAGACCCGAGCCGACGCACCGGATCCGACCGGTGTCGCGCCCCTGGGCGGGCGCGCCTGGAGACTCGCCGGAACCCTGGCGGCCGTGGGTCTGGCGGGCTTCGCCGCCGCGGCCTGGATGGCCACCACCGATCCCTCGGCCCGGGCGCGCCTGTGGCCTGCCTATCTCGTGCAGCTCGCCTTCTTCCTCAGCCTCGCCTTGGGGGGGCTGTTCTTCGTCATGGTCACCCACCTCTCGCGCGCTGGCTGGAGCGTGACGCTGCGCCGCATGGCGGAGGTCGCCGCGACACCCCTGGCGCTGCTGGGCGTGCTCGCGCTGCCGGTGATCCTGGCGCGCCACGAGCTCTACGAGTGGAGCCATGCCGCGCGCCTCGCCCGCGATCCGCTCCTCGCGCACAAGGCGGCCTACCTCGACCCCTCGTTTTTCCTCGCGCGGCTGCTGATCTACTTCGCGGTCTGGATCGGCCTTTCGCGCTACTTCCTCTGGCGTTCCTCGCAGCAGGATCGGGACGCGGATCCGCGCCGCACGCTGGAGATGGAAGCGGCGAGCGCCCCGGGGCTGGTCGCCTTCGGCCTCACCGTCACCTTCGCCGCCTTCGATTGGCTCATGTCCCTCAGGCCCCACTGGTACAGCACGATCTTCGGCGTGTACTACTTCGCGGGCTGCGCGGTGGGCGCCTTCGCGCTGCTCATCGTCGCGAGCTACCTCTTCCAGCGCAGCGGTCGCCTCCAAGGGTGGGTCACCCTCGAGCACTACCACGATTTGGGCAAGTTCCTCTTCGGCTTCATCGTGTTCTGGGCGTACATCGCGTTCTCTCAGTACATGCTGATCTGGTACGCGAATCTGCCCGAGGAAACGGTCTGGTACTACGTGCGCCAGCGCCACGGATGGCTGTGGGTCTCGCTGGCGCTGATCTTCGGGCACTTCTTCGTGCCCTTCCTGTGGCTGATGTCCCGGCACCCCAAGCGCCGTCCCGCCGCGCTGTTCGCGGCGGCGCTGTGGGCGCTCGTCTTTCACTGGCTCGATATCTACTGGCTGGTCATGCCCGAGTTCGAGCCCGAGCGGGCCGCCGTGCAGGGGGTGGATGCGGCCCTGCTCGTGGGGTTCGCGGGGCTCTACGCGGCGACGGTGCTCGTCCACCTGCGCGGGCGCGCGCTCGTGCCCGTGGGGGATCCGCGGCTCGGGGAGTCGCTGGAGGCGGAACATGCCTGAGGTCGAGGGCGGCTCGCGCCGCGAGGTGCCCGCGGGACGGTTGGCGCTCGTGCTGGCCGTGGGGGTCGTGTGGCTGATCGTCCTCGTGGTGGGCCTCCAGGCCCTGTACTACCGTATGGAGCAACGGGCGCTCGCGGGGAAGCTCGGCGGGGGCCCGCCGCGGGAGCTCAGGGAGCTGTGGCAAGCGCAGCAGGCCCGACTCGAGGGGTACCGGTGGGTGGACCGGGAGCAGGGCCTGGTGGCGATTCCCATCGAGCGTGCGATGGAACTCGTGATGCGCGAGCAGAGCCTGGAAGCCCCTCGGGGGCGGCGTTGAGCCTGGAGCGGCGGCCCGCCGCGCGGCTGGCCGCGTTCGCGGCACTCGGCCTTTGCCTCGGGGCCGGGGAGGCCGCCGGGCGGGCAGAGCCGGCCCCGCCGGCGCTCCAGGGCGTGGACGTGCAGGAGCGTCTCGGGGAGCGCGTGCCTGGCGCCATCGAGCTGCGCGACGAGACGGGCCGCGCGCGACCGCTGTCGAGTTTTTTGGGCGGCGGGGGACCGGTGCTGCTCACCTTGGGCTACTACCGCTGCCCCATGCTGTGCGACGTGGTCTTCACCGGTCTCGCCGGAGGGCTGGCAGGTCTGGAATGGACTCCCGGCGAACAGTTCCGCGTGCTCAGCGTGAGCATCGACCCGCGCGAGGGCCCGATCGAAGCGCGGCGCAAGCGCGCCGAGGTTCTCGCGCAGTACGGCCGCGAGATCCCGCCCGAGGGATGGCAGTTCGTCACGGCCCGGGAGGAGGAGGTGCACGCGCTGGCCGACGCGGTGGGCTTCCGCTACCGCTACGTCGCCGAGAGCGAGCAGTACGCCCACCCGGCGGTGGTCGTGGCGTTGACGGCGGACGGCCGGGTGGCGCGCTACCTGTACGGCGTGCGCTGGAGCCCCGACACGCTGCGGCTCGCCCTCGTCGAGGCCGGGGAGGGTCGCATCGGCACGAGCCTCGACCGCTTCATCCTCTACTGCTTCCACTACGACGCGGCGGAGAGCCGTTACGTGCCCGCGGCGTGGCGCATCATGCGGTTGGGGGCGCTGGCGACCATGCTCGTGCTCGGCCTCACCCTCACCGTGTTCTGGCGCCGCGAACTCCGGCGCGGCCGGCGCGGAGGCGGTGCATGAGAGGCGCGGCCCTGCCGGCCTTGACGTGGTTGCCGCCCCAGGCCTCGACGGTGGCCGCCGAAGTCGACCGCGTGCTCTACGTGGTCCTCGGGATCTCGGCGTTCTTCCTGCTGCTCGTCACCGTGCTGGGCGCGATCTTCGTCTGGCGCTACCGGGAACGTCGCCAGCCCCAGCCGGGCGCGGCGCCGAGCGGCAACCTCCCGCTCGAGATCGCCTGGACCGTCGTGCCGCTGCTGCTCGTGGTTTGGATCTTCTGGGTGGGGTTCGAGGTTTTCGTCGACATGGCCACCCCGCCCCGCGACGCCTACGAGATCCTCGTGACGGGACAGAAGTGGACGTGGCTGTTCACCTACCCCAACGGGTACGTGGACCAGAATCTCCACGTCCCCGCCGACCGCACCGTGCGGCTCGTCATGTCTTCCGAGGACGTGATCCACAGCTTTTTCGTGCCGGACTTCCGCGTCAAGCAGGACGTGATCCCCGGGCGCTACACCAAGCTGTGGTTCGTCGCCCCCCAGCCGGGCGAGCACCAGGTGTTCTGCGCCGAGTACTGCGGCACGAGCCACTCCGATATGCTGGCCAAGGTCGTCGTGCATCGCCCGGAAGACTTCGACGCCTGGTTGCGGGAGGCCTCCGATTTCCTGAACCGCATGGGCCCCGCCGAGGCGGGGGCGCTGCTGTTCCGCACGCGCGGCTGCGCGCAGTGCCATTCCGTGGACGGCACGCCGGGAACGGGGCCGAGTCTGGCGGGAATCTTCGGCCACGCGCAGCGGCTCGCCGACGGCACGACGGTCGTGGCCGACGAAGACTACCTGCGCGAGTCGCTGCTCGAGCCTACCGCCAAGGTGGTCGCGGGCTACGAGCCGGTCATGCCCACCTACCGGGGGCGCCTGAACGACCGGGAGATCACGGCCCTCGTCGAGTACCTCAAGACCCTGGGGGGCAGCCGATGAGCGGTCCCGCAGGCGTGGTTCGGCCCGCCGAGGTGGCCCGGCCCCAGCGCCACTACCTGAACGAGACCCCAGGGCTGAGGGCCTGGCTGTTCACGCTCGACCACAAGCGCATCGGCGTCCTGTACCTCGTGTCGCTGGTCGTGTCGTTCGCTCTCGGAGGCGTGTTCGCGATCCTGCTGCGCACGGAGCTGTGGACACCCGGACCCACGATCATGAGCGCCGACGCTTACAACCAGGCTTTTACGCTCCACGGGGCGATCATGATCTTCCTCTTCATCATTCCCGGTATTCCCGCCGCGCTGGGCAACTTCGCCCTGCCGCTGATGATCGGGGCGCGCGACGTGGCCTTCCCGCGGCTCAACCTGGCGAGCTGGTGGCTTTACGTCCTCGGGGCGTCGCTGGCGGTGGGTGCCATCGTCCTCGGCGGGGTGGACACCGGGTGGACCTTCTACACGCCCTACAGCATCTCCACGGGCACGCAGGTCGTGTTGATCACGCTCGGGGCTTTCATCCTCGGCTTCAGCTCGATCTTCACCGGACTCAATTTCCTCGTCACCGTGCACAAGTTGCGTGCCCCGGGAATGGGCTTCTTCGACCTGCCGCTGTTTGTCTGGGCCCTGTACGCCACGGGGCTGATCCAGATCCTGGCCACGCCGGTCCTGGGGATCACGTTGCTGCTGCTCATCGCGGAGCGGACGCTCGGGATCGGCATCTTCGATCCGGCGCTGGGAGGGGATCCCGTGCTCTTCCAGCACTTCTTCTGGTTCTACTCGCACCCCGCGGTCTACATCATGATCCTCCCCGCCATGGGCGTGGAGAGCGAGCTGATCTCGACCTTCAGCCGCAAGCACATTTTCGGTTACAAGTTCGTCGCCTTCAGCAGCGTGGCCATCGCCCTCTTCGGTTTCCTGGTGTGGGGCCATCACATGTTCGTCGCGGGACAGTCGGCGCTGGCGAGCACGATCTTCAGCGCCCTCACCTTCAGCGTGGGCATCCCCTCGGCGATCAAGGTCTTCAATTGGCTGGCCACGATGTACCGCGGCTCGATTCGCCTGCGCACGCCGATGCTCTACGGGCTGTCGTTTCTGTTCCTGTTCACGATCGGCGGCTTGACCGGGCTGTTCCTCGGGGCTCTGGCCGCCGACGTCCACCTCCACGACACGTACTTCGTGGTAGCGCACTTCCATTACACGATGATGGGCGGCGTGGTGATGGCGTTTCTCGGCGGCCTGCACTACTGGTGGCCCAAGATGTTCGGCCGCATGTACGACGAGCGCATGGGCCGCGGGGCCTGGCTGTTGTTGTTCCTCGGCTTCAATTTGACTTTCTTCACCCAGTTCATCCTGGGTTCCCTGGGGATGCCGCGGCGGTACTACAACTACCTGGAGGTTTTCCGGCCCTATCACCGGGCCTCCACGGTGGGCGCCTACCTGATGGCCGCGGCCTTCGTCTGGATCGCGTTCTATCTGCTGCAGGCGCTGTGGCGCGGCCGGGAGGCTCCGGCCAACCCCTGGGGCGCGGGCTCCTTCGAGTGGCAGACGAGCTCGCCGCCGCCCGTGGACAATTTCCGCGATCTGCCCGAGGTGCGCGACCCGTACGACTTGACGGCCTGGGTCTACGACGACGCGGCTGGCGGCTACGTGCGCCGGGAGGCTCGGACGTGACGACGCCGCGGGGGAGGACCGCGCTCGCAGCGCAGGCGGAGGCGCTGGGGCACGTCGTTCCGTTCCGATGCTTGCTGGGAGTGCTCGGGACGCTGCTCCTGCTGACGTGGGTCACGGTCGGGGCGACGCATCTGGATCTCGGGGTCTGGAATTTGTGGCTCGCCCTCGGCATCGCCGCCCTCAAATCCTCGCTCGTGGCGCTCTACTTCATGCATCTGCGCTGGGACAGCCGGCTCAACGCCATCTTCTTCGTCGGGGCCGTGCTGTTCGTCGTGCTCTTCCTGGGGCTGGCGTTGATGGACTCCGTCCACTATCGGCCCGAGCGCCTGCCGGGCTACGTCCCCGGCCTACCCCAGATGGCCGAGGCACGCGCGTAGCACGGTGGCGATGCTGTCCGCACGATGAGCGGATCGTCCGAGCCCGCGGGATGATCCCGCAACCGCAGCCGAGGCGCTTCGACGCCGCCCCGCCGCGTCGCCCGCGCGCGCTGCGCGAGGCGGTGGGCCGGCTCGGCCTCGGCCTGTTCCTCGTCTCGCTGACAGTCTTTTTCTTGGCGGCGGCCGTGGCGGTGCTCTACGGGCTCCGAGCGCGAGGTGCCGGACGGGGGGCCGTGCCCGCCGCGTGGTGGTGGGCGACGGCGTGGCTCGCGGGCGCGAGCGTCGCCGCCGAAGCTGCCCGTCGGGCTGTGCGCAGCGGGCGGCAGAGGTCCTTGCGCCGCTGGTCTCTCCTGACCTTTCTCTTCGGCCTCGGCTTTTTCGCGATCCAATCGCTCAACGGCGTCCGCCTCGTGCAGGCATGGGCCGAGGTGGGCCGCCTGCGCGCCTTCGGCGTGGGGTTGCTCGTGGGGCTGCACGCCGCGCATATCGCGGGATTGCTCGCCTATACGGGGTGGGTTGTGCGCTCGGTGCGCCGCCGCCGCGTGCACTGGGCGGCCCCGATGCCCGTGCGCCACGCGGCCGTCTGCTGGCATTTCCTCGCGGCGATGTGGGGGCTCGTTCTCGCGATCGTCGCATGGGCCGCGGGCGGGACCGCCGTCCGATGAACCGTCGCGCGCCTCTCGCCGCCTGGCTCGCCACCGGTTTCGCGACGGCGGTCGCGATGTGGACGGCGGGCTACCTGGCGCGGCTTCCTGCGGTGAACCTGCCGCCGCCCGCGCTGCTGCCCGTCCTGGTGGCGGTGCTCGCCGCGGGCGGCGCCCTCGCCGCCTGGACGACCGGGGCCGGCCCGCTGGCGGGAGCGCGAGCGGGCGGGCTCGCGGGAATCGTCAACCTCCTCGTTCTCGGGGGGCTGCTTTCGGAGGGATCCGGCGCGGCCACGGCGAGCGCGGCAGCCCTGTGGCTTCCGGGATCGGTCGCGCTTTCCGCTGCCGCGGGGGCCGCGGGCGGCGCGGCAGTGCCCAGGCGAGAGCGCGCGCCGCTCGAGCCGCGAGCGTGGGTCGCGCGCTTCGCCTGGGTCGCGGTAGCGGCGACGCTCCTGCTGCTGGCCGTGGGAGGGCTCGTGACGAGCCACGGTGCCGGCCTGGCCGTCCCCGACTGGCCGCGGAGCTACGGCTACAACATGTTCCTTTTTCCTCTCTCCCGCATGACCGGGGGCGTCTACTACGAGCACGCGCACCGCCTGTTCGGCGCGCTCGTGGGACTGGCGACGCTCGTGCTGGCCCTGCTGGTGCAGCGCCATGTGCCCGACCGAGCGCTGCGGGGCGCCGCCTGGGGTGCGCTCGCGCTCGTCGTCGTGCAGGGGGTCCTCGGCGGGCTGCGCGTGGTGGGGCGTTGGCCCTGGTTCGCCCCCGAGGCGCCGCCCTCGCCGAAGGTGGTCTTGGCTGCCGTCCACGGCGTGCTGGCGCACCTGGTCTTGGGCTGGCTCGTGGCGCTCGCGATGTGCCTCGCCCCGCGCCGATCCGAGCCGCTCGCGGGGCGGACGTTCGACCGCGCGGGCAGCGCGCTCCTGGTCGTCTTGCTGGGGATCCAGATCGCGCTGGGCGCCGTGCAGCGCCATCTGGCGTGGGGCCTGATGGCCCATGTAGCCTGGGCCGCCGTCGTCGCCGTGGCGGCGGTCGCTCTCGGGGCGCGCGCTCGGGGATTGTACGGGGCGCATCGCGGCGCTCGCTGGGCCGGCCACCTGCTCGCGGAACTCACCGTCCTGCAACTCGTGCTGGGCCTCGCGACTCTCGTCGCCACGGGGGCGCTTCTGGAGAGCCGGCGCGAGGGCGCCGTGGCCGTGACGCTCGCGACGCTGCACCAGTGGTGCGGCGCGTGGCTTTTCGCCGCGGCCGTCGCCTGGGCGGTGCAGCTGCGCCGCGCGCCGCGTGTATAATCCGCGCGCGAGGAACGGCCGGTCGGACGGGTCGGCGCCGGAGGTCGCGATGTACGGCTCGTTGAAGGAAGAACTCTCCCGAGAGCTGGCCGAGATTCGGCAATCGGGGTTGTGGAAGGCGGAGCGCATCATCGCCAGCCACCAGGGCCCGGAGATCACCCTCGCCGACGGACGGCGGGTGCTCAACTTCTGCGCCAACAACTACCTCGGACTCTCCGGGGCGGACTGGTTGCGAGAAGCCGCCATCGCCACCCTCCAGCGCCGCGGCTACGGGATGTCCTCGGTGCGCTTCATCTGCGGCACCCAGGACATCCACCGGGAGCTCGAGCGCAAGCTCGCGCGATTCCTCGGTACCGACGACGCCATCCTCTACGCCGCCTGTTTCGACGCCAACGGGGCGCTCTTCGAGCCGCTGCTCGACGAGCAGGACGCGATCATCACCGACCGCCTGAACCACGCCTCGATCATCGACGGCATTCGCCTGTGCAAGGCCCGGCGCTTCATCTTCGACCACGCGGACATGGAGGATCTGGAGGCGAAGCTGAAGGAAGCAGCTTCGGCCCGCAGGAAGCTGATCGCCACCGACGGCGTGTTTTCCATGGACGGAGATCTGGCGCCGCTTCCCGCGATCTGCGATCTGGCGGAGCGCTACGGCGCCCTGGTGATGGTGGACGACTCGCACGCCACCGGCTTCGTCGGTCCCACCGGACGGGGCAGCCCGGAGCACTGGGGCGTCCAGCATCGCGTGGACATCGTCACGAGCACACTGGGCAAGGCGCTGGGCGGTGCCTCGGGAGGGTTCATCGCCTCCCACCAGGAGGTCGTGGACCTGATGCGGCAGCGCTCCCGGCCCTATCTTTTCTCCAACACCCTCGCGCCCATGGTCGTGGGGGCCTCGATCGCGGTCCTCGACCGGCTGAGCGAAACGACGGAACTGAGGGACCGCCTCGAGTCCAACACCAGGTACTTCCGCGAGGGAATGCGCGCCGCCGGGTTCGAGATCAAGTCGGGATGGCACCCGATCGTCCCGATCATGCTCTACGACGCGCTCCTGGCGCAACGCATGGCCGACGATTTGCTCGACGAGGGGATCTACGTCATCGGCTTCTCGTACCCGGTCGTGCCGAAGGGCGAAGCGCGCATCCGGGTCCAGGTCTCGGCGGCCCACGCGCGCGAACACCTCGACCGGGCGCTCGAGGCCTTCACCACCGTGGGCCGCCGCCACGGCGTGGTCCGCTGAGGGGCGCCCGACCGGTAGCGAGACGCGCGTAGGCCTTCGAATCCGAGGGCCCGGCGCGGGCGGGGCGCCCGGCAGTTTCGGTCCGCCCTAGCCGTGCGCCAGGGCTCGCGACGCTTTCGGGGGTTTTCGCGGTGGCGCCAGCCGGCGCGGCGACCGCGTCGCCGCCCATCGGGACGGGCCGGGCGCGGGCGAACCTCCCGCCAAGCAGGGTGCGGGAGCGCCCCCGAGCGCGGCGCCCGCGTCCGTGGCCCTCGGGCCCGGGTGCCTGAGTCGGCCGGGGGCGCCGGCAGCATGGTCTGGCCGCCGCGCCGCGACGAGCGCAGCCGCCCCGGCTGCATTGTTCTTCGCGCCGCTCGGAATCTTGACAGGTGGGCTCCGTTAGCCGTAGATTCAATCGCCCATTCGTGCCGCGGGCGGAGGTCGCCGTTCTCGGCAGGCCCGGGCACGAGGGGAGTCGAGCGACGCTCTCACCAACTTCGTTTCTCGTATCGCGTGCGTGCCGCCGTTGCATGTGCACTCGAGGTGCGGGCTGTCCCCCCAGGCGTCGATGAATCCTCTCCTCACCACCCCGCGAGCGCGGCAGGTTCCTGAGGCGGCGGCCGGTGAAGGGCCGGCGCGCCTCTATCGCCGCTACCGTATCGACACCGAACTCTGTCCCGAGATCCGACCGGTGCCCCCGCGCTTTCGGGTGCGCGTCCGACGCGACAGACTCTTGGCGATGGTGCTGCGGGAGCTGATCCAGTTCCGGGGTGCCCTGCGTGTGGCCCTCAGCCGACCCTGCGTCTACGGCGTCTTCTCGCGCAAGGTCGGCGGCCTCGCGCCGCGCGAGGAACTCTGCGTGGGGTGCTTGCGCTGCACGGTGCAGCATCCGGAGGTAGTCCAGATCCACCGCAACCCGGAGCGGGCACGCCTGGGCGACGCTTACCTCGGTTCGGCGGTGGAGACGATCCTCTACGAGGCGCGCACAGGCCGCGTCCCCGTGCGCGGCGCAGGCTACCGCGGGCGCTTCGGCGGGGAAGGCTGGGACGGCATGTGGACCGACATGTCCGAGATCGTGCGCCCCACCCGCGACGGGATTCACGGCCGGGAGTGGATCTCCACGGCGGTGGACCTGGGGGCGCGCCCGGACCATCTCGCCTTCGCGCCCGACGGCACGCCCGCCGGGGAGCCGCCGCGGGTCGTCACGGTGCAGGTGCCCTTTGTCTTCGATGCGCCTCCCCCCGAAGCACCGGCTCCGGTGAGGCACGCGCTCGCCGAGGCGGCGCGCGCCATCGAAACGCTGGCCTTCCTTCCCGCCGGGGCGCGCGAGGATCCCGCCCTGCGCGGAGCGCATGTCGTCGCTTCCTTCGCTGCCGCCGCGATCGTGCCGCCCCGAGCAGCGGACCCGCCGCCTGCCATGGTGCAGCTCGAGGGCTGGGACGAGGGCGCCTTCCGCCGGCTCGGCGAGATCTTCCCCGAGAGCCTGATCTGCGTCCGGGTCCCCTCGGGCACCGCGTTGCCGCCGCTGTTCGAGGCGGGGGTGCGGGTGTTCTTTCTGGAAGCGGACTATCACGGTCGCTCGGGCGGCCGGTTCGCCATGGAGACCATCCAGGAGGCTCACCGCAGCCTCGTCGAGGCTGGCGTGCGCGAACAGGTGACCCTTCTCGGCGGCGGCGGAATCGTCATGGCGGAGCACGTGCCAAAGGCGATCCTCTGCGGTCTGGATGCCGTGGCGCTCGACACGGCGCTATGGGCGGCGCTGCAGGCCCGTTTCGAGGGCCCGTGCCGCGAGCGGGCGCAGGCGCGGGTGCGCTTTCCGGATTTCGAGCCCGCGTGGGCTGTGCAGCGGTTGAAGAATCTCGCCGCCGCGTGGCGCGATCAGTTGCTGGAGGTGCTCGGAGCGATGGGACTGCGCGAAGTGCGCCGGCTGCGGGGGGAGGTGGGGCGCTGCATGTTCCAGCGCGATCTGGAGCGCGAGGCGTTTGCGGGGATCGAAGGCTATGAGGGATAGCCCGGACATCGTCCCCGATCCGCGCGTGGTGGCCAAGCATCGCCACGCGCTGCGCGAGGGCTACCGCCGCTGGCCGCGCCTCGGCCGGCCGCCGGCGATGGGGGATCCGCGCTGGACGGCGGACCTGATCCTTGCCACCTGGGTCGCCGCCGAGACGGGTCGTTTTCCCGCGGAGGGCCTCGAGTCTCGCGTGGGCGCCTCCGGCGGGGGATTCGACCGGCTCGAGTTCCGCTTTTTGCCGGAGGACGGCAGGCTCGCGGAAAGCGAGCCCGTCGAGCTCTCCATCCCTCTCAACCGGCGCCCCTGCGATCCGCGCATCGAGATTCCCGTCCCTTGGTACGGCGGGGGCATGTCCTTCGGCTCGATCAGCGAGCAGGTGATGCTCGGCCGCGCCATGGCCGCCCAGGCCTGGGGCACCTTCACCTCCACCGGCGAGGGCGGCTATCCCGACTCGCTCCTCCCCTACAAGGATCACGTGATCACGCAGGTGGCGACGGGCATGTTCGGCGTGCGGGAGGAAACGATCCAGCGGGCGCGGATCGTGGAGTTCAAGTACGCCCAGGGAGCCAAACCCGGGCTCGGAGGCCACCTCCTGGGCAACAAGACGACGATGACCGTGGCCAAGATGCGCGAGAGCCTGCCGTGGGTGAGCCTCTTTTCGCCCTTTCCGTTCCATAGCGTGTATTCGGTGGAGGATCACAAGAAGCACATCGACTGGATCAAGGCCATCCAGCCCGAGGCGCTCGTTTCGGTCAAGGTCTCGACCCCGACCGACGTGGACATGGTGGCCGTGGGGTCCTACTACGCCGGGGCGCACATCCTCCAAGTCGACGGCAGCTACGGCGGCACGGGCGCAGCTCCGGAGATCGCCAAGAAGAACATCGCCATGCCTATCGAGCTCGCGATCCCGAAGGTGCACCGGTTTCTCGAAGCCGAGGGAATCCGCGACGAGATCGTGATCCTCGCGAGCGGCGGCATCCGCACGGCGGACGACATCGCCAAGATCGTCGCCCTCGGCGCCGACGGCGTGGTCCTGGGGACGGTGGAGCTCGCAGCGCTCGGATGCACGCGCTGCGCCAACTGCGAGGCCGGTCGGGGCTGTCCCTTCGGGTTGACCACCACGGACCCCGAACTCTCGCTCCTCGTGGAACCCGAGTGGGCCGCCGAGCGGCTCGGCCGCCTGTACGAGGCGCTGGCGGCGCGGCTGCGGGATATCTTGCGGGGCTTGGGCCTGCGCAGCCTGCGCGAGCTGCGGGGAAGGCGCGATCTGTTGCGTTACCGCAGGGAGGCGGCATGAGCGCGGACCTCGCAACACGGCTGCTGCTGTCGCGGCGCGAGCTGCCGGCGCCGGCGGAGATTGCGCGCCGCAAGCTCGACGCCGAAGGCGGCTGCGGCGTGATCGGCATCGCCTGCGAGACGCCCCTGGCGGGCCGGCACCTGCTCCAGGCCCTGCGGCAGATGCGCAACCGCGGCAACGGCAAGGGCGGCGGCATCGCCGCGGCGGGCCTCGATCCCGAGTTCTTCGGCGTTGCCCCGACGTGGTTGCGCCAGGACTACCTGCTGGCGGTGGCCTATCTCGATCCCGCGTGCCGGCCCGAGGTGGAACGGACGGCCATCGAGCCCACCTTCGAGGTGGACGCGGTCTTCGAGTTTCCCACCCTCGGTGCCCGGGAAGCGATCCCCGGTCTCGACGTGACGCCGCCCGCGGTCGTCGGCTATTTCGCGCGCGTGCGACCCGACGTGCGCCGCGCCTTCTGCGAGCGGCACGGGCTGCCCGAGGGCAGCGCCGCCGAGGACGAGATCGTCTATCAGAATACCTACGGCCTCAACCGCGCGTTCTACGCGGCGACGGGCGACAAGCGCGCCTTCGTCCTCTCCCATGGCAAGGATCTGCTGATCCTCAAGATGGTGGGCTACGGCGACGATGTCGTGCGCTATTACCGTCTCGAGGATCTGCGCGCCCACGTGTGGATCGGCCACCACCGCTACCCGACGAAAGGCAAAGTCTGGCACCCCGGGGGGGCGCACCCCTTCGCGGGCATGCACGAGGCGCTCGTGCACAACGGCGACTTCGCCAACTACGCCTCCATCTGCGCGTACCTGGCGCAGCGGCGCATCTATCCCCTGTTTCTCACGGACACCGAGGTGGCCGTCCTGGTTTACGACCTGCTGCACCGCGTCTACGGCTACCCTTCGGAGTACGTCATCGAGGCCATGGCGCCCACCACGGAGCGGGACTACTGCATGCTTCCCGCTTCGCGCCGGGAGATCTACGGCTGGCTGCAAGCGCTGCACATGCGCGGCTCCCCCGACGGGCCGTGGTTCTTCCTGCTCGCGCAGTCCCTTCCTGCCCGCGAGGTGGTGCGGCTGATGGGAATCACGGACACCTCCATGCTGCGGCCTCAAGTCTTCGCGCTGCAGCGCGGCGAGGTGGCCGTGGGCTTCGCCGCCTCGGAGAAGCAGGCCATCGACGCCGCCCTCGAGAGCCTGAGCGCGGACGATCCGCGCTTTTGGCCGCGGGCCGATCTCTACTGGAACGCCCGCGGCGGAAGCCATACCGACGGCGGGGCGTTCCTGTTCACGGTGGCGCGCGAGAACGGCGGCGCGCCTCAGCTCGCCTGCACGGACAAGTTCGGCCGCCTCATCGAGCCGGACCCCGCGCGGCGGCCGCCGCGCTGGGCGATTCGACGGGGCGTCGCGGCGACGGACGCGCCGCCGAGCCTGGGGGAGGGGCCGCCGGAGGAGGTTTTCGCCGCGCTCGTGGAACGGGTGCCGCACTGGGACTACGAGACGCTGGCGGGTGCGCTCGAGCTGCTGGTGGAGCGGGCTGCGGGGCGGGAGCGCGCCGCGGTGGTGGAGATCCTCACGCGGCTGCTCGACCGGCGCTACGGGACCGGTTCGATGAAGCGCAGCGGCGTGCTGGCGCTCGTGGAGGAGGCATTGGGCCGGGTGTGGGACGGCGTGCGCCGCGCGCCGAACGGGAGCTGGCGCTGGTACGGCTGGGGCGAGCCCGAGCCCCCCGCCCCGGGTGACGCCGAGACGACGCTCGTGGTGGATGCACGCGGCTTTCCGCCCGAGGGCCCCGAAAGCCTGGCACGGGCCATCGTGCGGCAGTACCGGCGCGGTTTCCGCCGGATGGTCGTGGCCCGCACGCGGGGACAGCGCTTCATCGGCTGCGGTCTCGGCCCCGAGTCTTCGGGTGTGCGCCTCGAGATCTACGGCTCGCCGGGGGACTACCTGGCCTCGGGGCTCGACGGCGCCGAGGTCGTCGTCCATGCCTCGGGGCAGGATCAGATGGCGCAGATCATGCGCCGGGGCACGCTGGTGGTTCACGGCGACGTAGGCCAGACGTTCATGTACGCGGGCAAGGGAGGGGAGGTGTTCATCCTGGGCAACGCGGCGGGCCGCCCGCTGATCAACGCCGTGGGCAGCCCGCGCGTGGTGATCAACGGCACCTGCCTCGACTACCTCGCCGAGTCGTTCATGGCCGGCGATCCGCTCAACGGGGGTGGCTTCGTCATTCTCAACGGGATCGCTTTCGACGACGACGGCCGCATCGTCGAGCTTCCCACGCCCTACCCGGGGGGCAACCTCTTCTCGCTCGCCTCGGGGGGTGCGATCTACGTGCGCGACCCGTACGGGACCGTGGGCGAAGATCAGCTCAACGGAGGCGAGATCGTGCCGCTCGGCGAGGGCGACTGGCAGGCGATGCTTCCCTGCTTGGAGAAGAACGCGCGCTGGTTCGGCATTCCCGTGGCGCGCTTGCTGGAAGTGGACGGCCGGCCCCGGCCGCCGCGCGAGGTCTACCGCAAGGTCCAGCCTTCCCGCCACCGGGCGCTCCTCCCGGAGGAGGCGTGGGTCAAGCGCGGCTTCGCCCGGCCGGCCGCGGCGCACTGGCGCCGCTTGCGCCGCCGCCTCGCGCGGCGCTGAGCCTCGCTCCAGCGCTCCCTTGACAGCCCCGCCGCCGCGGCCAGGATAGGCGGCGTGCGTCCGCGAGCTCCACAGGACGGGAAACACCGGCCGCGAGGATGGCTGCGCGCGTGGCTCGGGCGGCGCGTGCGCTTCGACCGCAACGAGCTGGCCGGGAGCTTCGGGGACATCGGCACCGACCTGCCTCTGCTGGCGGCGATGATCCCGGCGGCGGGACTCGACACGGCCAGCGTTTTCTGCATGTTCGGCCTGATGCAGATCCTCACCGGGCTCGCCTACGGGCTGCCCATGCCCATGCAACCCCTGAAGGCGATGGCGGTACTCGTCATCACGCAGCACCTCGGCGCGGAGGTGCTGTACGGCGGCGGGCTGGCGATCGGGGGGGCCATGCTGGCGCTCGCCGCCACGGGCTCGCTCGAGCGGCTCGCGCGCCTGATCCCTCACGCGGTCGTGCGCGGCATCCAGTTCGGCCTCGGCCTGAAGCTCGCTTCGCTCGCTCTGGGGGACTACGTCCACGCCATGGGGACGGCCGGCTACGTCCTCGCGGCACTTGGCTTCGCGCTGACCCTCGCGCTCCTGGGCAACCGGCGCCTGCCGCCGGCCCTGTTCGTCATCGGCGTGGGCGCGCTCTACGCGGTGTCGTTCCGGCTCGAGATGGGAACGATCGCGGAGGGCGTGGGCCTGCACCTCCCGAAGGTCCGCGTGCCTTCCTGGGAGGCCGTGGCGAGCGGGTTTTTCGTGCTGGCGCTGCCCCAGTTGCCGCTTTCGCTTTCCAACTCCGTCATCGCGACCCACCGGTTGCTGCGGGATTTGTTTCCCGAGCGGAGGATCCGCGTCGGACGCATCGGCTGGACTTACGCCCTAGCCAATCTGATCAACCCGTTCTTCGGCGGCGTTCCGGTGTGCCACGGGTGCGGCGGCCTGGCGGGTCATTACACCTTCGGCGCTCGCACGGGCGGATCGGCCGTCATCTACGGGGCCCTCTACCTGCTGATCGGCTTGTTTCTCAGCGGGGTCGCGCATCAGGTGGTGGAGATCTTCCCGCTGCCGGTGCTCGGCGTGGTGTTGCTTTTCGAGGGGCTGGCGCTGATGGTCCTCCTGCGCGACGTGGCCCAAGTGCGCTCGGAGATGTTTCTGGCGCTGCTCGTGGGTGCGCTGGCCTTTGCGCTGCCCCAGGGCTTTCTTGTGGGGCTGGCCGTCGGCCTCCTGGCGCACGCGCTCGGTGCCCGGCGGCGCGCGGGCACGGCTCGTCCGACAACGCCGCCGCCGCGATAACGGTTTCGTCATCCCCGGCGCGCCCGGGCGCGTCCGTGCGCCCCCTCGGCCGGCGCAGCGTTTGCTCGCTCGTGCGCTCCCCGGAGCCGAGGCGGCGATGGAGACGCACGTTTACGATCTCGGGGACCTCGACGCGCGAGCGGGGCGCACGCCCGTGCCGCGATCCCCGAGGCCCGCGGTCCGACCCGCGCAGGTCCAGGACATCCCCGCGCCCGCAACGCGCCATCCGGTGGAAGGTTTGGGGAGAGTCCTGGCGTCGGGCGCGATGCTCCTGTTCCCCCGCTCGGGCCGCCTCCGTGCCAGCGAAGTCGCCGCCGGGCTGCTGCCTTCCGTGTGGCTCGCGTTTCTGGCGGCGCTCGCCTGGGCGGTGTGGGAGACCCGCGAGCGGTTGGCCGCCACGCTGGAGCTGTTCGGCGTGTCGGCGGCACCGATCCTCTGGGTGTGGCTCACCTGCGGGACCCTGGGGGCTGCCGTGCACGTCGGGAGCTGCGTGGTCGAAGCGCGCCGGCGCCGCGGAGGATACGTGTCGCCGGCGCTGGCTGCGCTCGTGTCCGCGATCGTTCCCGGATGGGGTGCATGGGCACGGGGGCGCATCGTGCGCGGCGCGGTGCTGCTGGCGGGTCTGTGGGCGCTCGCCGGGTTGTGGTTTGTCGCCTCGGCCCCGTTCGCGAGGCTGCTGCAGGAGCTGCGGCTCGACCGGCCCGCCGCATGGGAGATGCTCGCTGCCCCCGCCTGGCGCGGTGCGGCGGCCGCCGCCCTGTGGGCCGTGTCCGTCTACGACGCTTTCGCGGATCGCGGCCCCGAGCGCTGAGGCGCCGCGGGCAGCTCGCGCGTGGCGGCGCCTTTGCCCCGCGCCTATATTCGGTGGCGGTGCGTCGGGGCCGCAGCGTGGGGGTTCAGCGCGTGCGAAGCGGGGTGCGGGCGGAGGCGAGCCGCTTGGAGATCGAGATCGCGCGCGGGCTGGTCCTGCTGGGTGTCCTGCTCGCCGCCGCTCCCGCCGCGGCGGCGCTCGTCGGCCGCGAGGACGAACCGCTCGTCCTCGCGGGAGCCGCGCTGCCCTCCTTCCTCGGCGAACGTCCGCAACGGATCGTAGGGTTCCGGTACGAGTCGGGCTGGATCCAGATCCCCGTCCAGGTGGACGAACGGGCGTGGGTGGATTTCGGCACCATCTACAACTCGGCTCCCTTCGGCCACACCGTGCTCGCCTACAGCGATCCGGGAACCTTCACCGGCGCCGACCCGGATGCGACCTTCGACGCCGACGACGAGCTCGTGGTCATGGCGCGCGATGCCGGCGGCCGCGCCGCCCCGGAGAGCCCCGCGCCCCCGGGCACCGCCTCGGGTAGTGGCATCGAGCTCGAGCTCGCCGATCCCCTCACGGGCGGCACGGCGTGGATCTACCTGTTCGCGAGCGACGGAAGTCTCGATCCCTCGGCTGGCGAGGCGCGCGTGCAGTACGCATTCCGCTTGCTCTCCGGCGATTACAAGACGACCTACAAGCTCGATCGAGGCCCCAACCCGGAGGACACGGAGGTCGTGACGACCGCCTACCGCGTGCACTTCGCGGACCGCTGGATCCGCGACGCCACCGCGGTGACGCTCGGCGGCGCCGCTGGCGTGGACGTTCTCGACCGGCACAAGTCCGGCTTCGGCCCGGGATTGTGCCAGCGCACGGAGGACACCTTCAGCCTCGGCGAGGGTGCGTTCGTGACGAACCGCGCCGGCCCCCTGCGTGCCATCCGCAGCTACATCGGCGCGAACAGCGGTCCGTTCACGCAACGCACGCACCTCTTCTATTCCACGCGGGAGGTCGTCGTCACGGATCTTCGGGTGCACGAGATCCCGGGCGTGGTGGACTACTTCGATTACTCCCCTCAGGCGCTGGGCATGCGCTACGCCGACGCGCTCAACCTCCAGGGCGTCCCGGTGGACGGCGTGCAGGACGCGCTCGTGGCGGGGGAGGTCGCGTGGGAGATGATCACGGGGGCGCCGGGAACGATCGTCCACGTGCACCGGATCGTGACGGACATTCCGGATCCGAGCTTCACGCATTACTACTCCGACCGCGAGATCCCCGAGGTGACGCAGTGCACGGGCGACGCCCACGAGTACGCGGCGAGCGGCCCCTGGCGCAACGGGCCGATCCCGAACACCGACCCCGGTACGGCCGGCGATCTGCACGTGTTCCAAGCGACGCGCCTGCTGCAGTACGCTCCGCCCGACGAGCAGGCGGCCGACGCCGAGGCCCTCGTCGCGCGGGAGGCTTCGCCGGTGACCGTCGTCGTGCGCCGGTGGGTGCCGTCGAACCTCTGCCCCGATGCGGACGCGGACGGCTTCGCCGTCTGCGATGGCGCCTGCACGCCGCCGGCGGGCGCCGCGTGCGGGGACTGCGACGACGCGCACGGGTCGCGCCATCCCGGAGCGCTCGAGGCCTGCAACGGCGCCGACGACGACTGCGACGAGGCGACCGCCGACGGCACAGCGGAGAGCTGGTTCGGCGCCGCCTGCGACGGTGCGGACAGCGATGCCTGTGCCGAGGGAGTCTATGCCTGCGCGGCGGGCTTGCAGACTTGCTCCGACGCGACCGGCGACTCGCGCGAGGCCTCGGACGAGGGCCGGACGTGCGGGGACGGGCAAGACAACGACTGCGACGGCGCGGCGGATGCGGGGGATGCCGACTGCGCCGAAGACTGCGCCGACCCGGACGGCGATGGCGTGGCGCGCTGCGCGAGCGGTTGCACGCCCGGCTTGCCCTGCGGGGACTGCGCGCCCAACCAGCCCTCGGTCTATCCGGGCGCCTTCGACATTTGCGACGGTCTCGACAACGACTGCGACAGCCTCGCCGACGAGGCGCGCTGCGAGGATCTGGACGCCACAGGGGACGGCCGCGTGGACGGAGCCGAGCTGGCCTGGATCGGGAGAGCCTTCGGGGCGTGCAGCCCCGCCCCTGCGAGCGCGTGGTGGGCCCCCGTGGACTACGACCGCGACGGATGCGTCACGGGGGACGATCTCGCGATCCTGGCAAGTGGCTGGGGCTGCCGCGCGGGTGCCGATCTCTGCGCTCCCTGAGAGATCGGGCCGTTCTCGCCCGCGCGCGCGGCGGCGCTCGAGTTCGGCCTTGTCGCTCCCCCATCCCAACCGTACAATCCGGCCGCGGGCGACCGCGCCGAAAAGGGGGGGCTATGAAACTCCGTCCGTTCCGCGTCGCGACTCTTGCCATCGTGTTGTCCTGGAGCCTCGGGGTGTCCGCGGCCGAGGCGTCCGAACCGCCGAGGCTCGTGGTGGAAGAGGAGCAGGGGACCCACCGACTTTGGGTCGAACTCGCGGGACCGCCCCCGGCCCGCGTCCTGCTGCGCGAGAGCTCCCGGAAGTTGATGCCCCTCGACGCGGGTTGGGATCCCGCGGGGCGAGCCGCGTTCGCCCGGTGGCTCGAGGAGGGCCACGGCGCCTGGTTCGCGTACGGGCGCGAGGGCGGTCGCTCGTGGTCCGAGGCCCGTGCCTTCGAGGGAACCGTGCGATTGCGCTACGGGCCGCTTCGGCCGGGGGCGCCTTCTCCCGAGGTGTCCGAGGGCCTCGCCCTTCCAGCCGGGGGGCGGCTGTTCATCGTCCAGTTCAAGACGATCGGCCTGCCCGAGTGGCGCCAGGCCCTGCGCGAGGCGGGCGCGGAGGTCCACGTTTACGTGCCCTACAACGCGCACATCGTGCGTCTCGATCCCTCGCGGCTCGAGCGGGTCCGCGCTCTGGACTTCGTCGAGCGCGTCGAGCCCTACCATCCGGCGTACCGCCTCGAGCCGGAGCTGCTCGATTGGATCGCGCGGGGCGATCCGGCGGAGGTCAAGCGCCTGCGCGTCGTGGCTCTCGAGTGGGGCCCCGAAGCGAAGGAGCGGATCGCGGCGGCGGCCCTGGCGCTCGGCGGCCGTGTGGCGGCGCTGTGGCCCAGCGGGCACGTCCTCGAGCTGTGGCTGACGCCGGGACAACTCGGGGCCGTCGCGGCGCACGACGACGTGCTGTGGGTGGATCGTTGGAGCCCGCCCGAGACGGACATGGATCTCGTGCGCGAGGACTCGGGCGCGAACTGGCTCGAGACCAGCTTCGGCCGCTGCGGTCAGGGCGTGCGCGGCGAGGTGATGGACAGCGGGATCGAGCAGACGCACCAGGACTTCGACGGCATCCTCATGCACACCCCGGCCAGCGTCGCGAGCCACGGGACGAGCACCTACGGCATCGTCTTCGGCAACGGCGCGCGTGACGGCGACGGCGACGCCAAGGGCACGGGCCACATGCCCTGCCCCGGAGCCCAGGGGATCTTCGCGGATTTCGACAACGTGGTCGACCGCTTCGCCCACACTCAGGAGCTGAAGGGCGCGCCTTACTTCGCCTCGTTCCAGACGAACTCCTGGGGCAGCGCGCGCACCCGAAGCTACAACTCTTTCTCCTTCGAGATGGACGACATCATCTGGCGGCTCGACATCGCGATCACGCAGTCGCAGTCGAACGCGGGCAACCAGGACAGCCGGCCCGAGGCGTGGGCCAAGAACGTCATTTCCGTCGGCGGGATCCGCCACTTCGACACGCTGGACACCTCCGACGATGCGTGGAACTTCGGTGCCTCCATCGGTCCTGCGGAGGACGGGCGGATCAAGCCGGACCTCCACTACTGGTACGACAGCATCTACACGACCACGACGGGCAACGGTTACACGAGCACCTTCGGCGGTACTTCCGCCGCCACGCCCGAGGTGGCCGGCGTGCTGGGGCTGATGGTACAGATGTGGGCCGACAACGTGTGGGGCACGGATCCGCAGGGAAACACGGTTTTCGAGAAGCAGCCCCATTTTTCCACGATCAAGGCGCTGTTGATCAACCACGCGCAGCAGTATCCCTTCCAGGGCACCAACCACGACCTGACCCGCACGCACCAGGGGTGGGGGCGCCCGAGCGTGCGCGTCGCACAGGAGCGCGCGCCGCGCAGCTTCGTCGTGGACGAGGAGGAACCGCTCGTCCTCGGCGAGACCGTGACCTACGACGTCGTCGTCGAGGCGGCGGAGAGCGAGCTGAAGGTGACGATGGTCTACCCGGACCCACCGGGGACGACCTCATCCAGCCTGCACCGCATCAACGACCTCGACCTCCAGGTGACCTCGCCCTCGGGGACCGTCTACCACGGCAACGTGGGCCTCGACGCGGGGAACTATTCCGTGCCCGGCGGCGCGCCCAACCGCGTGGACACGGTGGAGAACGTGTTCGTCGCCTCCCCGGAAGCGGGCGTGTGGAGGGTCAAGGTCTCGGCCGCCGAGGTGAACCAGGACGCGCATCTCGACACGCCGGAGGACGACGTGGCGTTCGCCCTGGTGGTGACGGGGGCGGTGCTCGACGCCGGTGTCTGCGGCAACGGCGTGCGCGAGGGCCGGGAGGATTGCGACGGGACGGATCTCGGCGGTGCCACGTGCGCTAGCGAGGGCTGCAGCGGCGGAACCCTGGCGTGCAACCCGGATTGCACCTTCGACTTCGCGAGCTGTACGGGCTGCCCCACGTGCGACGACGACGGCGTGTGCGAGGCCTTCGAGGACTGCGCGAGCTGCCCCGGCGACTGCCGCAGCGGCACGACGGCCGCGTGCGGCAACGGTATCTGCGAGACGGCGGACGGCGAGGACTGCCTGAGCTGCCCGGCGGACTGCAACGGACAGCAGGCGGGCAAGCCCGGTGGCCGCTTCTGCTGCGGCGACGGCACCTCCGGCCAGAACCCCGTGACATGCTCCGACGGCCGCTGCACGAGCGGAGGTTTCCGCTGCACGAACCTCCCTGCGCCTGCTTCTTGCTGCGGCGACGGTGCGTGCGAGGGCGACGAGACGACCGGCAACTGCGAGATCGACTGCGGCGCGCCGCCCGACTGCGGCAACGCCGTCTGCGACCCGGGCGAGAATTCCTGCAGTTGCCCGGGCGACTGCGGCCCGGCCCCGGCGAACGAGGTCTCCTGCACCGATGGTCTCGACGAGGACTGCGACGGCCTCGCCGATTGCGACGACGCGGACTGCGGCACCGATCCGGCGTGCGCGTGCACGCTGTTGCCTTCCGGGGCAGCTTGCACCTTCGACAGCGAGTGCTGCTCCGGCAAGTGCAAGGGGCCCTCCGGACGGAAGACCTGCCGCTGACGTCTCGAACGGCGCCCGCCGGCTCGTCTCGGGTGGCGGGCGCCGGGCTTGCCCGCTCGCTCTGGAACGCGCGGGACGGGTCTGAGGCAACGGACGCACAGCGGGAGCCGGCCTTCGTCGCTTCCGGATGTCTCCTCCGACGGCACCCTGATCGCGTTTACCTCGCGGGCGGACTTCACGGGAGGCCATGGGGACAGCTCGTGGCAGATTTTCCGGATGCGGATGGGCGCTCGAACAGGGTCCCGGGGGTTCCCCCCTCGAGGCGCAGAAGGGGGTAGGATCGGGGCGTTCCGGACGGGAGCCGAGGCCCGGGGCGGTCCAGTGGCCTGGGTTGCGTGGATGGAAACACCTATCCTCTCTCCTCTCCTCTTATCCTCCTGCTCGACCCGGATCGCGTTGCTCACGAATCCTCACGAAACCCAGCTCGTCCAGTCGCTCGGCGTGCGGATCGGGCCGCCGGCCGAGGAGCCCGGGCCGAAGCCGCCGAGCTCCGGCTGCCCCTTCGCCGAGGTCGCCCAGGCGATGGCGGCGAGCTCGCCGGGAGAGATCCCGTGGGCCCCGGAAGCGGCGAGCCGTCTCGAACGGGTCCCGGAGTTCGTCCGGCCGATGGCGCGGGCCGGAATCGAGCGGTTCGCGCGGGAGCGAGGCTACGAACGGATGGACGAGAAGGTGCTCGAGGAAGCTCGAGGGTTTTTCGGAGTGTGAAGGAGCCATCCCCTCCCGCCATCGACAAGGCGGCCCTCGACCGCCCGTACGTGATCTCCTGGAACCTCACGTACCGCTGCAACTTCGCCTGAGAGCACTGCTACCTGGACGCAGGCCCGCAAGCGCACGCCGTGCGGGAGGCCTTTGCCGACCGCAGCGAGCTCGGCACCGCGGACTGCCTCGCCATCGTGGACGAGATCGCCCGGTTCGCCCCCGACTGCCTCGTGATCCTCACCGGGGGCGAGCCCCTCCTGCGGCGCGACCTCCTCGAGATCATCCGGCACGCCCGCGGGCGGGGCCTCTGGGTCGTCGTGGGCACGAACGGGGTGAAGATCACCGAGCACCTCGCCCGGGTTCTCGGGGAAGCGGGAGTCCGCGGCTTCGCCCTCTCCCTCGACGCCCTGGACGAGGAGCGCCACGACGCCTTCCGCCGCGTCCGCGGGGCGTTCCGGAACACGGTCGAGGGGGCGAGGATCCTGCGCGAGGCCGGCTTTCCCTTTATCGTGCAGACGACCGTCGGCCGGCACAACGTCTCCGAGCTCGCGGCGGTCGCCCGGTTCGCGTGCGAGGAGCTCGGGGTGCGGGTGTAGAACCTCTACTTCCTCGTCCCGACCGGGCGCGGCGAGTTCGTTTCGGACATGAGCCCGGCCGACTACGACCGGGTGCCCCTCGAGCTCTACGGGATCCAGAAACGGTTCGCCGGCCGGATGCTCGTCAACGCCAAGTGCGCCCCGCACTACGTGCGGACCCTGTTCGAGCGCGAGCCGGCATCCGGCTTCCTCAAGGCGTACGCGGGAGGGGCGGGCGGCTGCCCGGCGGGAACCCACTACATGGGGATCCGGCCGAACGGGGACGTGACGCCCTGCCCGTACCTTCCCGTCTTCGGAGGGAACCTGACAAGCCGCGGACTGCGCGAGATCTGGGAGCGGTCCGAGCCGTTCGTGAAGATCCGGGAGCGGGGCGGGCTCGGCGGCCGCTGCGGCGCGTGCGAGCTGCGAGGCGCCTGCGGCGGCTGCCGCGCCCGGGCGTACGGGATGACGGGAGACTTCCTCGCCGAAGACCCCCTGTGCACGCACGTTCCCGGCACGTTCCCCGATGCCGGCGAGATTCTCCGGCCCGCCGTCGCTACGGCGAGCGCCTCGTTCAGGATCTCGACAGGGAGCCCGAGGCCCGGCGAGAGGGTCGGGCAGGTGCCCGCCTTCGTGCGCGGCATGGTGGTCCGCTCGGTCGAGGCGTACTGCCGCGAGCGCGGCATCGGCCGCGTCACGGTGGACGTGCTCGAGGAGGTCCGCTCCCGCATGCCGACCCCGAAGATGTTTCGGCCGCGGCCTCCCTCCTCGCAGCCTGCTTGAAGACCGGCCCCGGCCCGCAGGGGCCCGGGATCGCGAAGCCCGCGAACCCGAAGGAGAGAAGGACGCGAGGGCGCACTCGTGCTACCGGGTGGTGTTTTCTTCCCGAGCTTCCATGAATGCGAGCATCCGGGCGGCGACCCCGTCGAAGTCTCCGCCGAAGTGGTGCCCCCCGGCGACGCGGGCCCGCTCGACGTGCGGGGCGGCCCCCGCCGGGCAGCCCGTCTCCCTGTCGCCGGAAGGCTCGAGGCAGAGCACGGGAAGGGGCGCCCTTTCGACCGCATCGCTCACGCAGAAGCCCGTCGGCTTCGAACCCCGCCGGAACCAGTCGAGAGGGCTCACCTCGAAGCTTGCGTACGGCCCCGGCGCGAGGAGCACCAGGCCCCGGATGCGCCGCAGCGCCGGGAGGCCGCTCGCCCACCCGCCCCTGAAGCTCACCGCCAGCACCTCCGCTCCGAAGGAGTAACCGCCCGCGAACACCGGCGCCGTTTGAGGCAGCGCGTCGAGCAGCCGGGCGAGGTCCGCGAGGAACCGCTCGGGCGTTTTCTCCTGCCAGAAGTAGCGGAGCGCGTTCCAGCCGACGACCGCCGTCCGGCTCGCCCCGAGCCGCGCGGCGACGGCCCGGTCGATCTCGGCCCAGCCGCCGTCGCCCGAAACGAAGACGAGAACGCGCCGGGGCTCGGCAGGCCACAGGACCTCGAGAGGTAGATCGAGCCTCTGGAGCCTCCGCTCGAGGGAAGCGGCAGCACCTTCCGCCGGGCTCGAGAAGCCGGGCGACGCCCTTTCCGCTCCCGGCTCCATCGCCTCGCGCAGGAGCTCCCCCACCGCTTCATCGAAAGCGCCGGCCCAGTTGCGCGGAACCGAAAAACCGTGCCCGACCTTCGGGAGCGAGACGATCTTCGCCCCGGGAATGTCCCGGACGAACCGTGCCGTGCTCTCGGGGGCGCAGACCTGGTCCACGGTCCCCTGGAGGACGATCCAGCGCGGAGCGCCGCCGGGACCCTTCCCGAGATCGGCCCGGGGCGGCAGGAGACTCGTTCTTTTCTTCGGATCGTAACGGGGCCGCCACCCCTCGCGGCCGCAGAGGGGCCGCGCCACGTCGAGATCGGGACAGAAGCCGAGGCTCACAGCCCCCGCGAAGGTTTCTGCGGGAGCCTGGGCGAGGACTCCGTAGGCGAGGGTGGCGCCCGACGAGTAGCCGGCGAGGACAGGCTCGAGGTATCGGGGGAAGCCGAGCGCCTTCTCGGCCGCCCGGGCGACCGCCTCGAGCTCCCCGGCCGGATACCAGCACCGGCCCGGCTCCTTCTCGGCGAGCCTGCGATAGGCGGGCAGCGGGATGCCGAGGACGACGGCCCACGGCGCGATCCGGCGCGCCATGTCCACGACGCCCAGGTTCCACCCGCCGTCGCCCGAAAGAAACAGCACGA
The DNA here is from genome assembly GCA_037447115.1 of Acidobacteriota bacterium. Lineage (GTDB taxonomy): Bacteria > Acidobacteriota > Polarisedimenticolia > Polarisedimenticolales > JBBIHH01 > JBBIHH01. Next base: position 207,335 of record JBBIHH010000001.1, on the reverse strand, counting down.
CTCCTCGGGCCCGGGCGAGGCTCGCGGGGCAGTACGCCCTCACGGCGCCCAGGAAAGGGACCCCGACCGTTTTCTCCACGATCGCTCCGGTCCCGAAGGAGGAATCCTCCCCCCGTCTCGGTCGCAGCACAGGGGCAGAGCCAGCGCCACCGGAGCCGAGCGCGATTCCGGAGAGAAGAACGAGGAGCCAGCCGCCGCTCCGTTTCATCGAGCGGCCTTTCGAGGGAGGATCGCCGCTTTCCAGCCGCCTGCGATCAACACCGCCACATGGACGACCGCGAGCGGCCACTGCCAGGGCTTCCGGTAGGCCATGTAGCGCGGCTCCCAGGCCGGATGGAACTTTTCCTTGTACCGGCGAAGCCCCTGGTAGTTGTACCACTGCTCCCCGTGGCGGAACAGCAACCGCGCGAGCCGCTCGAACGGACGCGCCCACCGGCCCTCCCCCACCGCAGCCAGAGGGGCCATGCCCAGATTCAGCCGGCGGAAGCCTCGCTCGCGCCCCCACTCCGCGAGCCGGACGAACAGGTAGTCCATGACGTCCTCGCTGCGGTACCGCATCAGGTCGACGGAGATCTCTTCCCCGCGCGCTCCCTCGAGAACGTTGGCGAACGCGAGAGCGCGGCCCGTCCCGTCCCGCACGACGGCGCAGGGAAAGCGCAACAGGTAGGCTTGCTGGAACCTGCCGATCGAGAACTGCTTCTCGAAAGCCCCCTTCGCCCGAAGCCAGGCGTCCGACACCTGCCGCAGCTCCGGCAGCGCGGCCCGAATCGTTTCCCCTTCGAGGATCTCGAAGCGACCCCCGGCCTTCTCCATGCGATTGACGACGTTGCGGAAATGTTTCCAGCGATCTCCCCGCAGCGTGAAGGTCGACAGGTCCACGAGGGCCTCCTCGCCGAGCTTGAAGAAGGTAAAGCCGAAGTCGTGGGCGACGGGAATCAGGGCGGGCGAGATCTGGTAGAGGACCACGTCCCGATCCTGCTCCTCGGCGAAATCGAGGAAGGCGGCCAGGAGGTCTCGCTCGGCCCCTCGCGGGCAGACCGGATCCGAGTACGCGACGAGGAAGGGGCCGGAGGCCCGGTAGGCGATGAAGCCCGGCACCGCCTTGCGCCGCAGCTCGCCCTCTTCCTCGGGGGCCAGGCCGGTCCGGAAGATCGCCTTGTCGGCCGAGGCGACGAGAAGCGGATTCGTGGTGCGGGCCAGGAGGCGAGCTTCTTCGAGCGCCCGCTCGACGTCCTCCGGGTCGGGCAGGCGCTCCACCGCCCGAGTCCGCTGCGCCAGGTGGATGGCGACCATCACGACGATCGCCGACAGGATCGCCAATCCCCGGAGGAAGCGCTCCGGTTGGGCGTGGGCCCCGAACCGCGTGAAGATCGAAGCCAGCTCGGGAAGGGCGCCATAGGAACCGAGCCCGACCGCGCCGAACAGCACGATCGAGCACGCGCCGACCGACAACGCGAACTCGAGCGAGGGGTGAAGGGTTCCCTGCCGGGTGAACGACCCCTGGAACACGAGGAGCACGGCCGCGACGGACAGGGCCAGGACCGCTTCTTCGTAATCGAGACCCTTGAGAAAGCTCGCGAGCCCTCCCGCAAGAAATAGCGCCACCGCGAGGCGCTGGCTCGACCGGTACCCGTGGGCGAGGCCCCGCGAGATCAGTAGCAGCAGGAAGCCGAAGAGGACCGAAAGCCCGTGGGAGATCTCGACGACCACGAGGGGAACCGTGCGGTGAAGAAACGCCGCGCGGGTGGCGAGCGCAGGGGACGCGGCGCTCGCGAGCAGGACGGACCCGGAAATGACCGCGTAGGAGGCCACTGCCGAGCGGACGAAGGCGGCAAAGCGGGGGCCGGTCCGGAGCAGCCGGCCCGCGATCGCGACCGTCGCGAAGGCCCACGGCAGGACGTAGTAGACGAAGCGGTAGAGGAGCAGCCCCGCGATCAGGCGGTCGCGGCCCCCCACCGCTCCGGCGAGCACGACCCCCCAGAACAGGTCCGCGCTGCCGAGGCCGCCCGGGATCAGGCTCAGGAGGCCCACGAGCTGGCCGAGGAAGAAGGCGCGCAGCGACAGGGCGGGAGGAACGCTTCCCTCGAAGCCGCCGAGGGCGAGGTGAAAGACGATCCACGCGAGCAGCCAGTCGCCGCCCCCGATCGCCGCGAGCGCCCAGGGGCTTCCCTCCCAGACGCGCACCGCTTCGGGCAGCCGGCCGAGCTTCGGGATCGCTCGAAGGGCGAGGGCGACGAGCAGCAGCAGCGGAACGGCCGCGAGGATGCGGGGTACGGGTCCATCGAGGCCCCGAGGCAACGGCAGCGAGACCGCGGCGCACCAGCCGAGGAGCGTGAGCCAGAACGTCGCCTGGATCGAGCTCACCCCGGCGAGGGCTCGAACGGAGTCCACACCGAGGGGCTTGTAAAGCCAGAGGCGAAGCGCCGGACCAGCGAGAGGACCGATCGTGAAAAAGTTGCTCCAGGCGAAGCTCAGCACCCCGACGGGCCAGCGCAAGGTCGCGCCCGGCGCCCGGCCCGGGGGTCCGAGGGCCGCGACATCGTAGAAGCCGGCCACGGAAAGGTTGAGAAACGTCGAGGCAAGAAGGGCGAGGAGCAGGGCGGGATCGGTGTCCCGCAAGAGCTGGCGCACTTTTCCGAGATCGACACCCCGCAGCTCGTCCCAGCCGGCAAGGACGAGCAGCGCGAGGACGATCCACGGCCAGAGCGGGCGGAGCCGCACGAGAACAAGCGAGACCAGAAGACGGCGGCTGTCCGCCGCCTCCGAAGGACGCCCGACAGGAGGCGATGGGACGGGCCCCGGGTCGCCTCCCGTCAACGACCGGTCGCCAGGAGCCATCCGAGACCTCCGGCGACGGCCTCCTCCAAACCGCGCTCCGCGCCCGAAAAGTGGTGGCTTCCGCCCTCGACCACGATCAGCTTCTTCGGGTCGGAAGCCACGGCAGCGAGAGCCGGTGCGTCGGAGGAGTCGTCCTTCGAGGCGTGCACGAGGACGACGGGCACTCCCGCCGCGCTTCGCAGGGCGTCGGAGACGGAGAAGACGTGGGTCGAGGGGCGAAAACCGAGGAGCTCGCTGATGCGGACCTCGAGGCTTCCCGTGAGATCCGGGCCGATCATCAAGAGACCGCGGAGGCGGCCGCCCCAGTCCGCCCCTCCGGCGATCCACGGGACAAGATCCGCGCCGAAGGAGTAGCCGGCGAGGATGAAGGGAGCTCCCGGGGGCCGGCCGGCAGCCCGAGCCAGGGCGTCAGCGCAAGCGCGGATGTCCCGGGCGAGGGCGTCCCGATCGTCCTGAGGCTTCCAGAAGTAGCTCCAGCAGTCGAAGCCGCCGACCCAGAACCCCGCGGCGCGCGCGTGGGCGGCGAGGCCCTCATCGAACCGCCGCCAGCCTCCCTCGCCCGAGAGGAAAAGCACCGGGGGCTCGCCTTCGTCGGAAGAGGCGGGGGCGTAGACGCGAAGTTCGAGGGTGCCGCGGCTCGTCTCGACGTGCAATCGCTGCGGGGACGGCGCCCTGGATGCCGCCCCCGCGCCCGCCCTGAAAAGCTCGGAAGGGATCGGCCCCGCGAGCAGAAGCCCGGTGAGAACGAGGAGCAGGAAGGATACGGGACGAAGGCAAGCAGAACGCGGTCCGGCCACGGTGAACCTCCTGGCTTTTCGAGGCACCGGACAGTCTAGCTCACGCGCGCGGGAAGCGGCCCGGAGCCCCTCCCGGTGGGAAAGGCCGGACAGGAGCAGCGGCTGGCTGCCGTAACCCACATGGCCGAGGGCCAGGTGATTCCGGTCACGCTCGGGATCGCGCAGCGCCCTCCTGGAGCCCGGAGCTCGGGATCTGCATCCCGTGGTGCGTGGATCTCTACCGGGCCCGCGTCGCCGACTCTCGGCCGTAGCCACCGGTGGGGAGCCCGACTTCCGGGGCGCATCATGACGAGGAGCCTCCTCGCGAGGGTCCCGGGTCGCCTCCCGCACCCCTGGAGGGATGGGCCCCACCGAGGCCGTCGGGGTCTACCGGCCCCGCCACCCCGAGCTCACCGCCTTCTACCGGCTGTTCGAGGAGCACTTCGAGCGGTACGTGCGGGAGTACGAGGAGCGCTATGAGCCGCGGCAGGGGCCGCTGCGGCGGGTGGTCCCCGCGGCCGTGGAGGCCTACCTCGCCTGCGGGCGGCCCGAGGGAGGCTTCGTTCGCATCCGCTGCCCCCCCTCGTGCCGGGCCGAGCACCTGCTCGCCTTCAGCTGCCGCACGAGGCAGTTCTGCCCGAGTTGCCAGGCGAAGCGGTCGGCCGCCTTCGCCGAGAAGCTGGTCCAGGAGGTCCTCGAGCCCGTCCCGCACCGCCACGTCGTGCTGACGATTTCGCGGGGGCTGCGGGGACTGTTCCGGAGGGAGCGGAGGCTGCCGGGCCTGCTCGCCCGAGCGGCCCGGGACGCCCTCCTCGAGAGCTTCCGCGCGATCCTCGACCGGCAAGATTCCCTACCGGGGCTGGTCGTGTCCATCCACACCTTCGGCGCCTGCGCGGCCGCCTTCCACCCCCATCTGCGCCTGCTCGCGATCGACGGCGCCTTTACGAAGCAGGGGGAGTTTCTCGAGCTCCCCTGCTTCGACGCGCGCTTGGCTTCCCCCTGGAGGGGGGAAGGGGTAGGATCGGGGCGTCACGAACGGGAGCCGAGACTCGGGGCGGTCCAGCGGCCTGGGTTGCGTGGATGGAAACACCTATCCTCCCCAGCTGACGCTCTTCTGAAGACGCGGACCGCGAGACCTTCTTGACTGTGTGAGGGCCAAGGTCGATTGTCCATGCAGTCGAGCGTCGGTCGAGCTTGCCGGTGTGGAAATGAGGGGCCCGAACACGGCGATTGACGGCGCGGGGATCTCCGCCCCGGAAAGCTTGCGGTCTTGTCGGCTGCTCCCCCCAACCATTGGGCCATGTCCATGTAGGGAGGCATTCATGACACACACACACACACACACACGCACACACACAGAAGGCCCCAAGACAAGGCGCACTCGCCCGCTTGCTGCGGTTCGGCGTCGTTTCGTTTCTTCTGTTGATCTCACCGCCGACAGTGGCGGACAACCCTGCCGACCCCAACGGCGAAGTCAGGATCTGTAGCGCCCACTCTGCGCCCGGGCCGTGCTCCTTCTTCGAGGCAGGGGCGCTGGTCATCAACAACTCTCCGGACTGGTACCGCATACGCCTCAACATCCGCGTCGGCAATGGGGCAGGCCCGTCCCGGTGCTCTGGCCTTAACTGCAGCGACGGGACCTCGTGTCAATGCATCATCAATCGAACATTGGAAATCGCACCCGGCACCCAGGCGCGTGCCGTCTGCTTCATGCCGAATTGCGGGGTTGCAAGCCCCACCTGCACGACGTGCGATAACACAGACTGCACCAATCCTTTTTGCACCAACATCATCTCGTCGACAGCAGAAGCCGTCGCATGGAGGCATGGTGGAGCAGAGTGGACGGACTTCAACCCGCCCAGTGTCATCCAGAGGTGTGGCATCGACGAAACCGGTCAACAGATCTGCTCGACCTTCGCCTGCATCCAACGTGATCGTCTGTGACTTCGGTCCGGAGGTGGCCCTCATGACGAGCCATAGCGCCGTGCGGGGTGTGAGCCTTTACGGTTCTGCCCGTGACGAAAGACGGGCTCGTACATCGCGCCGCCCATGCTCGTCACTCCTCAGGACTTTCGCTGTTTCTATCCTTGCCTCCGTCTCGTCGCTCGCTCTCGACTGCTGACCGAGCCTCGCGCAGACCCTTCAGCACCTCTACCGCGGCAGCGCGGGGTCGAACTTCGGGCCGGGTTCGTGGGATCGAGCCTCGAACGGCGCGGAGCGGATCGCGGGTCCGGGAAGTTGCGAGCCGTGAGGGGCCGTCCCCCGGTCCTTCGGCTCCGGTCCCGTAGCCGCCACCGGGTCGCGCTTGCCGGGGCGAGGGGCCCTCGCCCGCGCGAAACGGCGCGGGCGAGCGCGAGCGGCACGGCCGGGAAAAGCGGAATGTTCGCCTACTGGCTGGCGATCCAGGCCCGGGCGCAGTCGCGGAGCTGGAGGGCACGGGACCAGGTGTCGCCGCCGCCAGCAGGCTCGAGAGGCGGGCCGACCGTCACCGCGATGGGCGTGCGCCGCAGGAGCCAGTCGTAGGCCCGCAGCAGGTCCCGCGTTCCCCGCACGGCCACGGGCACCACAGGCACGCCCACCTCCGCTGCCGCGAGAAACGCTCCCATGCGGAACGGCAAGAGCTCCGGGGCGCGATCGAAGGTGCCTTCCGGGAAAAAGAGAAGCGAGCGTCCCTGCCGGAGCGCTGCCACCGCTTCTTCTCTGGCCCGGGCCGCGTCGTTCCCCCTGCGCTCCACGAAGATCGTGCCGATGCGCTCGAGCATCCGTCCCACGAAGGGCGCGTCGCGCAGCTCCGTTTTTGCGACGAAGGCGAAGGGCCAGGGAAGCATGCCGGCCAAGACGATCCCGTCGGCGTAGCTCGCGTGGTTCGCCACGAAAACGCAGGGGCGGCTGGAGTCCGGCGGACGGTTCGGGCAGCTCAGCGCGACGCGCAGACCCGTGACGGCGCGGAAGGCGGCGAATGCGGCCCGCAGCACGCGCCGCCGTGCCCGCTCGGTGGGGACCAGGAACGCCGAAAGCCCGACTGGCAGCGCCAGGACACCGAACCAGCCCCAGGCCCAGAGCCCCCAGGCGGTGGCGGCAGCCTCCCGTAGCCGGCGACGCAAGCCGCTGCCAGCGGACGCCAGCGCCAGGCGCAAGAGCTGGGCCCGCACGGAGCGCGCCCGGCCGAGGGTCCCTTCGAGATAGAGCCGGCGCGTCGCATCGCGCCGGAGCTTCCCGCTCGAGGTCTTGAGCACGCTGTGGGGAGGCACGAGCACCACCTCGTCCGGCGGAAGTTCGAGGCGTGCCGCCACGGCGCGCGCCACCGCCTCCCGCAATCCCTCGAGGGCCACCGGGTCCGTTTCGCGCGTCTCCGCCACGACGACCAGCTTCTCCGTGCCTTCCGCCTCGTCCAGCACGCCGAACGCGACGACGCAGCCCTTGCGCAGGCCCGGCAGCTCCCCCACCACGTCCTCGATCTCCTGGGGATGGATGTTGCGGCCGGCGCGGATCACGAGATCCTTTGCGCGGCCCGTGACGAACAGCTCGCCCCCCGCCACGTAACCGCGGTCGCCCGACTCCAGCCACGCGCCGTCGAAGAGGGCCCGTGTGGCTTCCGGGTTGCGGTAGTAGCCCCGGGTGCACGACGGCCCGCGAAACTGGATGCGTCCCTCCGTCCGCTCCGGAACCTCCCGGCCCCGGCCGTCCACGATGCGGATCTCGTGACCCGGCAGGGGTCGGCCACAGCCGACGAAGACCGCTGCGCGGGGGGTGTCCTCCGGCGCCGGTTCGGCGCGTCCGTGGCGCTCCAGGGATTCGCGGCGTACCCGGTCGAGCACGGGCCCGCGGCCCGGCGGCGGGAACGACAACCCCACGCAACACTCCGCCAGCCCGTAGACCGGCGCGAGCGCCTCGCGCCGCAACCCGTAGCGCGCGAACCGCGCATGGAAGCGCTCCAGCGTCGAGGGAAGGACGGGCTCCGCGCCGTTGAAGAGCATGCGCAGCGACGACAGATCGAGACCTTCGATCTCGCCGTCGGTGACGCGCCGCAGGCACAGCTCGAAAGCGAAGTTGGGGCCCGCGGAGAGGGTGCCGCGGTGGTGGTGGATGGCCCACAGCCAGCGGGAGGGTCGTCCGAGAAACGCCAGGGGGGACATCACCACGAAGGGAACGGCTTGGCAGAGGCTGCCGAACCAGGCGCCGATGAGCCCCATGTCGTGGTAGAGGGGAAGCCAGCTCACCATGACATCCGAAGGGGAGGCGCCGACGGAGGCGGCCATGGCGCGGATGTTCGCCAGCAGGTTGCGGTGCGTGAGCTCCACGCCCTTCGGCTCGCCGGTGCTCCCCGAGGTGTACTGGAGCATCGCCAGATCGTCCGCGCGGGGTGGGGCCGGGAGTCCCGCCTCCGGAGCGTCCTGCAGGAGCGTCCGCGGGTCCGTCAACAACTCCAGGGACGGCACGGCGTCGCGCAGCCACAGCGCCGCCCGGCGCACCTCGGGGCTCGCCACGAGCACGCGGGCCTCGCAGTTGCGCAGGATCGATCTCTGGCGCCGCAGGTGCTCCTCGATCTGGGACGAACGCACGGGAGGGTAGAGGGGTACCGCGAACCCGCCCGCGAGCATGGCGCCGAAGAACACCGGGAAATACTCGACGGCGGTGGGCAGCATCAGCGCCACGGCCGAGCCGGGCCGCACGCCGCGCATCACGAGCTGCGAGGCCACGCGCCGGGCCCCGTTCCACAGCCGGGCATAGGTCACGTCGATGGCCGCCGTGTCGTCGGCCAGCACGCGCAGATGCAGCCGCTCGCCCTGGTGGCGGGCGTGCCAGTCCAACACCTCGATCAGCGTCTGCGCGCTCGGCGGGGCCGCGCAAGCCGAGGGTTCCGGCAACTCCAGGCTGCCGCGGAATGTCTCGCCGGCGGGCGCGTCCGGTTGCGCGAGGGCCTCGAGGAGTTCGCGCACCGTTTCGATGCGCGCCGCCCGCGCCGTGCCGATTTTCACGCCGAAGCGCTCTTCGAGACGGGAAAAAAGCTCCATGCGGGCGAGCGAATCGAGGCCGAGGTCGCGCTCCAGGTGCGCGTCGGCATGGAACGCGGGGGCCGGCAGCGGGCGGCCCCGTACCGTGGCCACCACATCGCGCAGCGCCCCCAGGGGCTGCGGCGCGGCAGCTTGCGTTCCGCCGGGGGAGGATTTCGGCGGCGTGCGCTTCATGACCGCTCAGCCCGCGTGGAGCTCGACGATGTCCCCGTCGCCGAGAACATGGTCTTTTTGAACGCGCTGCCCGTCGAACTTGCCCTCGCCCCAGATGCGGGCGTAGGCGAGGCGCTCCGCCAGCTCGCCGTGGACCTCCCGGGCGAAATCGAGGACCGTGCTGCCGCGGGGCAAAACGAAGGGCTCCCTCTCGGCGGTGTGTCCTGGCCGCTTGGAGTAGACGCGAATGCGGTCGAGCAACGCGAAAATCTCTTCCCGGAGCGCCTCGAGACCTTGAGCGGTGGCGGCCGAGACCGCCAGCGCGGGCAGCCGCTCCGCGTAGAGCGCCGCCAGGGCGTCCCAGCGCTCGCGCGCCCCGGCAGCATCCGCCTTGGCCGCCACGAGGCGGGCCCGCTTCTCCGCGATGCTGGCCCACGGATCGGGTTCGCTCACGGCGCCGACGAGGCGGATCTTGCGCGCCTCGAGCGCCGCGAGGCAGTCCTCCACCTGCTCCAGCACCTCGTCCGTCCCGAGATCCGCCACGAGCAGCGCGGCGTCGCAGGTGCGCACGAGGTTCGGGATCCAGTCTTCGACGTGGGCCGAGGACACAGGCGGCATGTCCACGAGCTGCACCCGCACGTCGCGATAGGGCATCATCGCGGGCACGGGCTTGCGCGTGGTGTAGGGGTAGTCGGCGACTTCCGTCTCCACGCCCGTGAGCGCCCGCACGAGCGACGATTTGCCCGCGTTGGGCGGGCCCACCACCACCACCTGTCCCGCCCCCTCGCGTTCCACGCGCACCGCGAAGCCCTTGCGGTGCGCCTGGCGCTGCAGGGCCTCGTTCAGGCGCGAGATGCGCTGCTTGATGTCGGCTTGAAGTTTTTCCGTGCCCTTGTGCTTGGGTATCGTCGCCAGCATCCGCCGCAACGCGGCCAGCTTTTCCTCGGGGCCGCGGGCCTGCCGGTACTGGCGCTCCGCCTCCCGGTAGTCGGGCGTGAGGTTCGCGGGCATCGGGATCGCTCCCGCGCCTTCATGGTAGCATTGCCTCCGCGCGGGGTCGTCGCGAGGGCAAGGCGGCCTCCGCCGCTCGAACGGGGTCGCGCGATGCACGTCACGATCGTTCATGTCCGCGTCAAACCGGAGCACGTCGAGGATTTCCTGCGGGCCACGCGGGAAAACCACCTGGGCTCCGTGCGCGAGCGGGGGAATTTGCGTTTCGACGTGTTGCAATCCGTGGAGGACCCCACCGAGGTCGTCCTCTACGAGGCTTACGCCACGGAGGCCGACGCCCGGGCGCACAAGGAGACGGCGCATTACAAGAAGTGGCGCGAGGCGGTCGAGCCCTGGATGGCCGAGCCGCGCCGCGGTGTCGTCTACCGTGGCGTCTATCCCGAGAGCGGATGCGCTTGAGCGCGTTCGAGGTTTCCCGCCTGCCGCGGATCGATTTCGGCGAGGGCGCCGCGGCGCGCATCCCCGAGCGGGCCGCCTCCTTCGGTTCGCGGGCTCTGATCGTCACGGGAGCGGCGTCGTTCGCGCGCTCGCTTCGCTGGCAACGGCTCGTCGAAGGCTTGCGCCGCGCGGGCGTCCGTGGGGAGCACTGGACGGTGTCGGGCGAGCCCTCGCCCGAGGCGGTGGACGAGGCGGTGGCCCGCTTCGGGGAAAGCGGGATCGAGGTCGTCATCGGCATCGGGGGCGGGAGCGTGCTCGATGCGGCCAAGGCCATCGCCGGCCTGCTGCGCACGGGGCGCTCCGTGCTCGATCATCTCGAGGGGGTGGGCCAGGGCGTGCCCTACGAGGGGCCGGCGCTGCCGATGATCGCCGTGCCCACCACCGCCGGCACGGGCAGCGAGGCCACGAAGAATGCCGTCATCAGCCGGCGCGATCCGGAAGCGGGATTCAAGAAGTCCTTCCGCGACGAGCGCCTCGTGCCCCAGTGGGCCATCGTGGATCCCGAGCTTTGCGCGGGCTGCACCCCGGAGCGGATCGCCGCGAGCGGGCTCGACGCGCTCACCCAGCTCGTCGAGTCCTACGTTTCCGCCCGCGCGAACGCCTTCACCGACGCTCTGGTCCGGAGCGGTCTCGAAGCGGGCTGGCCCGCGTTGCTCTGGTGGTACGAGGATGGTCCGCGCGCCGCGCAGGGCCGGCGGTGCATGGCCTACGCGGCGCTCGTCTCGGGGATCGCCCTGGCGCAGGCGGGTCTCGGTGCCGTGCACGGGTTGGCCTCGCCCTTGGGGGCCTTCTTTCCCATGTCCCACGGCGTGGCGTGCGGGACGCTTCTCGCGGCCACGACGGCGGTCAACCTCCGCGCCCTCCAGGGCCGGGCGCCGGGCCACCCTGCCCTCGCGAAATACGCCGAGTTGGGCCGGTGGTTGCGGGGGCGTCCGTGCCTGCCGGACGAGGACGCACGGGAGGCGCTGCTCGCGACCCTCGAGGATTGGACCGAGCGCTTCCGCATGCCGCGCCTCGGCCAGTTCGGTGTGCGGGAAGAGCACCTCCCGCGCATCGTGGCGGCGAGCCGCGGCGGGAGCATGCGGACCAACCCCATCGAGCTCACGGACGAGGAACTCGAGGAGATCTTGCGGCGGAGGCTCGGATGAGGTACGCGAGGCTGGGTCGCTCGGGTCTCGAGGTCTCGCGCGTGGCCCTCGGTTGCATGACGTACGGCGATCCCGCATGGCGGCCCTGGGTCCTGGACGAGACGGCGGCCCGGGAGCACTTCCGCCGCGCCTGGGAGGGCGGCATCAACTTCTTCGACACCGCCGATATGTACTCCAGAGGCCGGAGCGAGGAAGTGACGGGCAAGATCCTGCGCGAGCTCGCCGCGCGCGAGGACTACGTCCTCGCCACCAAGCTCTACTTCCCCGTCGCACCCGGGCCCAACCGGCGGGGCCTGTCGCGCAAGCACATCCTCGCCGCCTGCGAGGCGAGCCTGAGGCGGCTCGGCACCGAGTACGTCGACCTCTACCAGATCCACCGCCACGATCCCCACACGCCCGTCGAGGAGACCCTCGAGGCCCTGGATCGGCTCGTGCGAGACGGCAAGGTGCGTTACCTCGGTGCGAGCAGCATGGCGGCCTGGCAGTTCGCCAAGGCGCTTTTTCTCGCGGACCGGCACGGCTGGCACCGCTTCGTCTCCATGCAGAACCACTACAACCTCGTCTACCGCGAGGAAGAGCGCGAGATGATCCCGTTGTGTCTCGACCAGGGCGTGGGGGTGCTGCCCTGGAGCCCCCTGGCGCGGGGCTTTCTCGGCGGCCATCGCACGCGGGAGCAGCCGCGCCCGACCGTGCGCGCGCAGGCGGACGAATTCGCGGACCGGCTCTACTACCGGGAAGAAGACTTCCGCGTCCTCGACGCGCTGCTCGAGGTGAGCCGCGCGCGGGGCGAGCCGCCAGCGCGGGTGGCGCTGGGCTGGCTGCTCTCCGTGCCAGGGGTCGTCGCTCCCATCGTGGGGGCCACGCGCCCCGAGCACATCGAGGACGCCCTCGCTGCCTGCGAGATGGTCCTGAGCGAGGAGGAGATCCGCAAGCTCGAGGCTCCCTACGTCCCCCATCCGGTCCTCGGCCACGATCAGCCCGGGCCGCGGCAGATGCCACTGCCGCCCTGGGCCCCGTCCGACCGTGGCTAACACGTGTCGGGGCGGCCGGCAGATCGCCCGCTGCCCGTCGCGCTTGTCGCGAATCGTAAACCTGTGGGGTTGGCGTCTTTCGAAGGCCGGGCCATAGGATCCAGGCGCGGAGGAAGCCATGCGCACGATCGGGCCTCTGTTCGGCCGCAGTCCCTTCGGGCCGCTGAAACAACACATGGAGAAGGTCGCCGAAACCTGGGCGCATCTGCGCCCGTTCTTCGAGGCCTTTCTCGCCGGCCGCGGGGAGCGCTGTCGCGAGATCCGCAAAATCGTGCTCAAACTGGAGCACGAAGCCGACCTCGTGAAAAACGACATCCGCGATCATCTTCCGCGCTCGCTGTTCTTGATGGTGGACCGCCGCGACCTGCTCGCCCTGCTCCACGAGCAGGACTCGCTCGCGGATTTGTGCGAGGACATCGTCGTCGTCGCGTCGTTGCGGGAGCAGCTCTCGCTGCCCGAGACCCTGCAGCCGGGATTGCTGCGCATCGTGGATCAGGCGCTCGATGCCTGCGCGGCCGCGCGCGAGCTGATCGGCCAGCTCGACGGGCTCGTCGAGGCCTCGTTCGGCGGACCGGAGGCGGAGCGGGTGCTGGAGATGATCCGGCGCATCGGCCAGCTCGAGTACGAAGTGGACAAGAGCATCTACAGCTTCGCCCGCGAGCTGTTCCGCCACGAGGAAACGCTCGGTCCCGTGGCGCTGATGCTGTGGCAGAAGATCCTGCAACTGCTGGGCGACCTCGCCAATCGCGCGGAAGGGATCGGCGACGATTTGCGTCTCATGCTCTATCGCTGACCCACGATCCGTCGGAGGGACCGTGATCCTGCTGCTGATCCTGGCCGGAGGGGTCGTCTTCGGCCTGTACATGGCTTGGAACATCGGCGCCAACGATGTCGCCAATGCGATGGGAACTTCCGTCGGCTCTCGGGCTCTCACCTTGGCTCAGGCGTTGCTCGTCGCGGCGGTGTTCGAGTTCGTGGGCTCGGTTCTCGTCGGCGGCCACGTCACGGAGACGGTGAAGAACGGGATTCTGAAGTTCGAACGGATGCCCGGTACGGAGTCGTTCATGGTCGCGATGCTCGCGGCGTTGCTGGGCGCGGGGTTGTGGCTTCAGATCGCGTCGTGGAAGGGGCTTCCGGTGTCCACGACCCACAGCATCGTCGGCGGCGTGGCCGGTGCGGGGGCGGCCGTGGCCGGTTGGCAGAGCGTGGACTGGCAGCTCGTGGTCGGCATCGGCGTGGTCTGGGTTCTCTCGCCGCTTTTCGGCGGGCTTCTGGCTTTCGCGCTGTTTCGTTTCGTGGCCCGCGTCGTGCTTCAAAGCCGGACACCGCGCGTGCGCGTGCGACGGATCGCTCCCGGGCTCGCGGGGATCGTGTTCCTGGTCCTCTGCCTTTCCGTGATCTACAAAGGCTTGAAAAACCTGCACCTCAATCTTCCCCTGCGCCACGCGCTGCCGTTGGCCGCGGCCGCCGGCCTCGCGGGTGGCCTCGGCTGCGCATGGGTCGTGCGGCGCCGTTCGCCGGCCCTGGCGGCGAACGGCCCCTTCGGCTATGTGGAGCGCCAGTTTCGCTGGTTGCAGGTCGTGACGGCCTGTTACGTCGCCTTCGCCCACGGCGCCAACGACGTGGCGAACGCCGTGGGCCCGCTCGCCGGGATCTGGGCCAGCTACCGTTACGGGGAGGTGGCGCGCCAGGCGGCGGTGCCCGTGTGGATCCTCGCCCTCGGGGGGTTCGGTATCGTCTTCGGGCTCGCGACGTGGGGCTACCGTGTGATCGAGACGATCGGTCGGCGGATCACCGAACTCACGCCCTCGCGCGGATTCTCGGCCGAATTCGCCGCCGCCACGACCGTGCTCCTGTGCTCCAAGCTCGGGATTCCCATCTCGACGACGCACACCCTGGTGGGGTGCGTCATCGGTGTAGGGCTGGCGCGGGGACTCGCGGCGCTGGACGTGCGCATCGTGCGCGATATCGTCGCGGCGTGGATCGTCACGTTGCCCGCGACCTTCGCTCTGGCGGCGCTGGTCGCGGCGCTTCTGCGATGGGCGCTGCTGTGACCCCCTCCCTGGTCCTTCAGGCCCGAGGGCGGGGGGTCACCCGGGCGCGAACCGGTCCCGAGTTCTCTTGCATGGCGCTCGATCGCGCGCGGGATGATCACAGCTCGAACGCGAGGCCGTCCCGGCCGACGATCCACGATCCGCGGTAGCCCGCGGTGGCCGCCCGCTCCTGGAGGGCCGCGGCGTCGAGCTCCCGGTAGAGGTGCGAGCAGACGAGCGTCTGCGGCTGGGCGCGGGCCGCGAGGGCCACGAGTTCTTCGTCCGTCAGGTGTCCGGCATCGACGACGGCCAGGGCCGCGTCGCGCACGAACGCCAGCAGCCCGTCGTGGAAGTGCGCGTCCCCCGTCAGGGCGCAGCGGCCCGCCGCCGTGGAGAACGCCAGGCCGTGGTTGCCAGCCGGGGGCAGGGCGCGGAACTCGAAGCGCTGGCCTTCGATCTCGAAGGCACCCTCCTCGAGCTCGTGCAGATGGAGCGCGAAGCGCTCGGGCCGGTGGAGCGAGCCCTCGCCGAAGAGCTCCAGCAGGCCCTCCACGAGCCGCCGCAAGCCGCGGGGGCCGTAGAGGTGCAGCGCGCGGGTGCGCGGGTCCTCCCGGGACCAGCAGGCCGCGTGCAGGAAGGGGACGAGGTCCGAGACGTGGTCGGGATGGAAATGCGAGAGGACCACGTGCTCGATGTCATCCTGCCGTAGCTCCAGCTCCGCCAGCCGGCGGGCGACGCCGCGGCCGAAATCGAAGACCACTCGCAGGTCGCCGCGCTCGACGAGCACGGACGAAGCCGCGCGGGCGTCCCGGAGCTGGCAGGTTCCAGTGCCGAGGAGCCTCAGGCGTGCCATTTATCCGCAGCGGCGGATCCAGACCGTTTTCACGTCGACGAACTCGCGGATCCCTTCGCGGCCGAGCTCTCGGCCGTAGCCCGAATCTTTCACCCCACCGAAGGGCAAGCGGGGGTCGCTCTTGACCATGCCGTTGACGAAGATGGAGCCCGCCTCGATCCGCGGGACCAGGCGCGCCACGCGCTTCTCGTCGCGCGTCCAGAGGCTCGCGCCGAGGCCGTAAGGCGTGCTGTTGGCGAGGCGCACCGCTTCGGCCTCGTCCGCGAACACCTCCAGGACCGCCACGGGGCCGAACAGTTCTTCGCAGGCCGCGGGGGAGCCTTGCGGCGCCCCCTCGAGCACCAATGGAGGGTAGTAGAAGCCAGGGCCGCCGGGAGCGCGTCCCTGGCCCGCGAGCCTCGCCCCCGCCTCGAGGCAGCGGCGCACCTGCTCCGCCAGCCGGTCCCGCAGGTCCGCGCGGGCCAGCGGGCCGATCTCGGTCCGGGGGTCGAGCGGATCCCCGACCTGCTTGGCGGTCATGGCCTCGACGAAGCGGCCGCGGAAGGTTTCGTAGACACCTCGCTCGACCAAGAAGCGCTTGGCGGCGATGCAACTCTGGCCGCTGTTCTGGCACCGGGACTCGACACCGGCGTGCACCGCCTCGTCGAGATCGGCGTCCGCGAAGACGATGAAGGGATCGCTTCCGCCGAGCTCGAGCACGATCGGCTTGCGGTGCCGCCCTGCGATTTCGCCCACCTCGCTGCCCGCCCGCGTGCTCCCCGTAAGCGTCACGCCCCGCACGCGGGGATCGGCGATGACGCGCGATGCCTGCGCGTTCGTCAGGAACAGGTTCTGCACGACCCCTTCGGGGAAGCCGGCTTCGAGCATGAGCCGTTCGATCCGCTCGGCGCAGCCGGGCGTGTTCGGCGCGTGCTTGAGCAGCACCACGTTGCCCGCCATGAGCGCCGGGGCGGCGAAGCGATAGAACTGCCAGAAGGGGAAATTCCAGGGCATGATCGCCAGGATCGGCCCCAGCGGATCGAAGCGGACGTGGCTTTCGTCGGCGTCGGAGTCCCGGCGCTCGTTCTGGAGCATGGCCTCGGCGTGCTCCGCGAAGTAGCGGCAGCCCCAGGCGCACTTGCGCGCCTCCGCCTCGCCCTGGGCCAGGGGTTTCCCCATCTCCGTGGCCATCCAGCGGGCGAGCTCCGCCGCCTGCGCTTCGAGAAGCTCCGCCGCGCGCAGCATCGGGCGGGCGCGCTGCCGGAAGCTCCGAGTGCGCCACTCGCCGAAGGCGTGCCACGCCCGCTCCAGGGCGAGCTCGATCCGAGTCTCGTCCGCCGGCGGGTAGCGCTGGAGCGTCTCCCCCGTCGCGGGATTGACGGTGGCGTACATCGCCGGTCCCCGATCAGCTGTGCGGCGTCCCCAGCGGTGGCTGTCCCGCACTGGGCGGCGGGCTCGCCGGAACCTCCGGGGGCGTCGGCCGGTGGCGGAACGCCGCCCCGGCGATCAGGCCCCCGAGGGTGGCGAACACGAGCCCGAAGGCCAGGCTGAAGAAAAAGCCCACGAGGAACATCCAGGTCGACAACTCGCCGCTCGCGATCTGCTCTATCCACTGCCTCGCTGCGGGCGGGATTTCCCCGCCGAACTGGTCGATCATCTCCAGCATTGCTGCAGGATCGGGGTGGGGGACGACGAAGGACAGGATCCACTGGAAGACCGAGGTAAACACGGCGTACATCAACCCGGCCAGCACGCCCACCTTGGTCCCTTCGGCAGCACCGAAGGCCACACCGGCCGTCTTCGAAGCATTCGCCAGCAGGGCCCCCGCCGTGAATCCCGCCCCGAGGATCAGTGCGCAGCACAGGCAGTTGAGCATATTCACCACGGGCACGGCCGCGAGAAAACCGAACACCGCGCCGCCGATCAGCGCCGGCGTCCAGAGACTAGGAGCACGCGACTGCACGACCCACCTCCTTTGCACCGCGCATCCGTCTCACGAACTCCACGTTCATCTTTCCCATGAGGGATGCATCCCGCGGTCGGGACTGGACTGGGGCGGCGCGCGGCGCAGCGAGCGGCGCAGGGCGAGTTCGAGCAAGGCGTCGCCCAGCAGCCCGCCCAGCACCACCCCCAGGGGAAACGCCACCACCGCGCGCGGGCCGGTGGCCAGCCCCAGGCCCAGGACGGTCCCCCCAGCGAGATCCAGCAGGTTGGGCAGGGCCGCGAGGGCCAGCGCCAGGGCGCCCCGCCTCAGCCACGGCCGTCCGCGCAGGGCCACCAGAACCAGCCCCAGCCAGGCCCCGAGATAAGCCCCCGTGCAGCGGCCGCACACGGCCAGGGGTACGTCCCACAAGGCGAGCGAGCGATCCGCCCGCTGGTGGCACAGCGGCGCGTAGAGCGCGCGCACCCACTCCTCCCCGGCGCCCCAGCCGAGGGCGGCCATCGCGGGTGCAGCGACGACGCCGGCGACGCCGAGCGAAGCCGCACCCGTCGCGGCCAGCAACCAGAGTCGGGGCAGGGTGTTTCTCGGTCCGGCGCGTGGCACGCCCGGATTCTACTACCCGGTCCCCCGCCGCGCGGCGCCTCCCGGTCCGGCGCCTCGTGCAGTCCGGACTCTCGTGCGGTCAATCCTCGGCGAGAGCCCGCGCCGCGGCGAGGAGGAGCCCGGGCGGGATGCGCCTGCGGTAGTCGGGATCGGCGTAGCTGAAGCGGATGCGGCCGTCCCGGTCCGCGAGGAAGACCGAGGGCACGGGAAGGCGGTGGTGGGTTTTCCCCGAGGCGGCTTCGAGATCGATCCCGAAACCCCGGTACGCTTCGAGGGTCGCGGCATCGACCTCGTAGGCCACACCGAAGGCGGCCGCCGCCTCGAGGTCGCTGTCGGACAGGAGCACGTAGTCGAAGCCTTTCGTGGCCTGGAGCTCGCGCACCCGCTCGGGACGATCCGGGCTGAGGGCGACGATCTGATAGCCCAGCTTTCTCAGCTCCCCGTGGATTTCTTGCAGTTGACCCAACTGCCTGGAGCAGTACGGTCACCAGCCGCCGCGATAGAAGATCAGCACCGTCGGGCCGCGCGCGACGAGCTCCCGGAGCCTCACCGCGGCGCCGTTCGCGTCGCGCACGCTCACGGCGGGCACCTCCGCGCCGACGAGGGCGGGGCAAACCGATTCTGGCCCGGCCGCGCGCGGTTGCGTCGCCGCGCCGGAGCCGGCGAGCAGCGCGATGGAAAGCAGAAGCGATTTTCCCGTACGGTTCGCAGCCACGATCGGCCCTCCTTTTACCCCGGTTGTACGCCGATTTCCCGCCCTGGCAACATCGCGTCAGGCTAGCGCCTGCCTGAAGTCCTCCAGCAGGTCCTCCGGGGCCTCGATCCCGACGGAGACGCGCACGAGCGCATCGTCGATGCCGGCGCGAGCTCGCTCCTGCGGCGAAAGCGACGCATGGGAGGTCATCGCGGGCAGGGTCACCAGTGTCTCCACCCCGCCCAGGCTCGGGGCGAACACCGCCAGCCGCAGGCGTCCGACGAGGCGCCTGGCGCCTTCGAGGCCGTCCCGCAAGACGAAGCTCAGCATGCCGCCGAACCCCTGGAGCAGCTCTCGGGCCAGCCGGTGCTGGGGGTGGCTTTCCAGGCCCGGGTAATGGACGCGCGCCACGGCCGGGTGGCTCTCGAGGAACTCGGCAAGGCGCTGTGCGTTCTCCCATTGCCGGCGCACGCGCAGCGCAAGCGTCTTCAGGCCCCGGTGCAGCAGCGCGCAGGCGTGTGCGTCGAGGCAGCCCCCGAGGTGGTCGAGCCGGTGTTTGATGCGCTCCAGCAGCTCCGCGCGTCCGATGACCGCCCCGGCCACGAGGTCGCTGTGCCCGTTGAGGTACTTGGTCGCGCTGTGCAACGAGAGGTCGAACCCGTGAGCCGCCGGGCAAAAGCCGAGGGGCGTGGCGAAGGTATTGTCCACGAGCGAGACCAGACCGTGGGCGCGGGCGAAGCGGGCGACGGCGGGCAGGTCCCCCAGCTCGAGCAGGGGATTGGTCAGCGTCTCCACGTAGATCGCCCTGGTGTTGGGTCGTAGTTGGCGCTCCCAAGAGGCCGGGTCCCCCGCGTCGATCCAGTCGTGCTCGATGCCGAGCTCGGGAAGGTCCCGGGTGACGAAGGCGTGGGTGCCCCCGTAGAGGCAGCGCTGCACGAGCAGGTGGTCACCGCGGCGCAGCACGCTGAGCAGGGCCGTGGTGATCGCCGCCATGCCGCTCGCAGCGACCACGGCGGCCTCGGCGCCCTCGAGGGCCGCGAGCTTGCGGTGAAGGACGACGTGGTTCGGCGTGTTGCTCAGCCGCAGGTAATGGATGTCGTGGTAGTCCGCCGCCTCCCTCGTTTGGAAGCTCGCGGACTGGAAGATCGGCATGACCACCGCGCCTTCGATGCGCGGCCGCCACTCTCCGGCGTGAATCAGCTTGGTGTCGACGTGCAGGGCTCGGTCGTCGTCGTGCAGCATCGCCGGATCTCCTCGCGGGTGTCAGTCGTGATAGGTCAGGGCGCGCTCGGTGCGGAGAAACCAGCCTTCGCCCTGGGGCACGAACGCGGCGCAGCGCAGCATCTCGCCCCCGTAGACATGCAGCGTGATCGAGATGGCCTCGGGCAGCGCATTGCGCAGCACGTGGTATTCGAACGGGGGGATGAGGCATCCCGAGGTGCCCACGCCGGCACGCGTCGCCGAGCGCTGCACGAACCGGTAACGCAAGCCGTCCTGCTCGACGAGATCGTACTGGGTGACTTCCATCTCGCCCTGGAGCACGGCCTCGACGCACCAGGTTCCGGCGTGGTCGTGGAGCGGGGTGCCCTGGCCGGGCCCCCAGGTCATGAGGACCATCGTGAAACGGCCCCCCGGGTCCCGGTGCAGGAGCCGGCGCGCATAGGTATCCGGCAGCGTGCGCTGGTAGCGCTGCGGCAGGGCTGGCACCCCGGTCCGGATCCAGGATTCGAGCAGGTGCTGCACCCGGGGCGCGACGATGCGGGCCTCCTGGGCCGCGACCCGCTCGAGGTCCACGGTCAAATCCGCGAGCCGCTGCATCGCTGGACACCTCCCCCCGGGGTCCGGGCCTCCCCGCCCGGACATCCTACGACAAAAGCCGACTTTCGGGTACGCGAAAGCCGGCCCGCCGCGGCGGCCGTTCGTGGCAGTACAATGGCGGCGGAGGGACCGCGATGAACCCACCCGAGATGACCGTCGAGGAGCTCAAGGCGGCGCTCGAGACCGGCGCTCGCCTGACGATCGTGGATATCCGCGAAGCCGAAGAATATGCCTTCTGGCACATCCCGGGAAGCCTCAACCTTCCCGTCTACGAGGCGCTTCGTTCCGGCGAAACCGAGGCGCCTGCGGCGCGCCTCGCGCAGCTGCCGCGGGAGCGGCCGGTGCTGACGGTGTGCCGTCTGGGGATCATGTCGCGCCGCGCGGCGGACCTGCTGGCCGCGCGCGGCTTCGATGTGCGCAGCCTGCGAGGCGGAATCCGCGCCTGGAGCGCTGCCTGGAGCGTCGCGCGCCTGGAGTGGGATGGGGGGGTGCTGCTCCAGGTGCGCCGCAATGGTAAAGGCTGCCTCTCTTATATCGTGGGGCGCGAGGGCCAAGCGCTCGTCGTGGATCCTGCGTTGGACCCGGCGGTGTACGAGGGCCTGCTCGCGGAGCATGGGCTGCGCCTCGCGCGCGTCGTGGAAACGCACGTGCACGCCGATCACGTCTCGCGAGCACGCGCGCTCTGCGCGGCCACTGGCGCCGCGCTCGTTCTGCCTCGCAACCAGCGCGTCGCCTATCCCCACGTCGCAGTCGCCGAGGGGGACAGGATCGAGGTCGGAGGACGAGCGCTGCGCGTCGTGGCGACGCCGGGCCATACGGGAGAGAGCGTGTGCTACGCCCTCGATGGCTTCCTGTTCTCGGGCGACACGCTGTTCGTCGACAGCGTGGGCCGCCCCGACCTCGAGCGGGGGGATGCGGGAGCGCCCGGGGCGGCGCGCGAGCTTTATCGCAGCCTGGAGCGCCTGCGGCGGGAGTTCGGCCATTGCCTGCTCCTGCCCTGCCATCACGGATCGCCGATCGATTTCGACGGGGTCCCCATCGCCGCGCCGATGAGGGACGTGGCGGCAAGGCTGCCGCTGCTGGGACTCGACGAGAACGCGTTCGTGGACACCGTGCTCGAGACACTGGGTCCCAAGCCGCCCAACGTGGAGACGATCCTCGCCCTCAACGAGGGCCGCCTGGCGCCGGGGACGCTGGATCCCCTCGATCTCGAAGGGGGGCCCAACCGCTGCGCCGTCGGCTAGCGCGAGCTAGCGAGCTAGGGCCGTCGCCTCGTCCTGGCCAGCCGGCGCTCGGCCTCCGCACACGCCTCCGCCTCCGCCTGCTCGCGCGTCGGCCCCTCGGCCCGGGCGATCGTGGCTCCTGGCTCGACGTTGTCCACCCGGGCCAGGTATCGCTCCCCGAGACGGTAGCTCGTCACGCGCACCGGCCAGCCCGCGAGTTCCCGGCGCGACTCGCGGTACGCTTCGGGCTTCATCGTTCGACGGGGGCGCGGACCAGGTTGCCCCACTCGGTCCAGCTGCCGTCGTAGTTGCGGACGTCGCGGTAGCCGAGCAGGTACTTGAGCGTGAACCACGTCAGGCTCGAGCGCTCCCCGATGCGGCAGTAAGCGATCACGGGCCTGGAGCCGTCCACCCCCAGCCTCCCGTAGAGCTCGCGCAGAGCCTCGGGGCTCTTGAACGTGCCGTCCTCGTTGCAGTTGAGCGACCAGGTCACGTTGTACGCCCCCGGAATGTGGCCGCCGCGCTGGCAGGTCTCCGGAAGCCCCGGCGGGGCGAGGATCTCGCCCGTGAATTCCTGCGGGCTGCGGACGTCGATCAGGTCGGCCCCGCCCCGCTCGACCACGCGCTGCACGTCCGGCAGGAAGGCCCGCAGGGAAAAGTCCGGATCCTTGGCCCTGTAGGTCCGCGGCGGGTAGTGCGGAACCTCGCGCGTCAGCTCGCGGCCCTCGGCGAGCCACTTTTTGCGACCGCCGTTCATCACCCGCGCGTCCTCGTGCCCGTAGATCTTGAGCTGCCAGAACGCCCAGCAGGCGAACCAGTTGTTGTTGTCGCCGTAAAGGACGATCGTCGTATCGTTCCCGATGCCCGACTCCCCCAGGAGCCGTTCCATCTGCTCCTTGGGCGCGATGTCGCGCCGCACGGTGTCGCAGAGCTGGTCCTTCCAGGACCAGGCCACCGCGCCAGGAATGTGGCCCTCGTCGTAGGCCGCCGTGTCCACGTCCACCTCCACGAGGCGGACCTCCCGATCGCGCAGATGCTCGGACACCCAGTCCGTCGAGACCAAAACCTCTGGGTGCGCGTAGGATGCCATGATCACCTCCCTGAATTCCGGAAGCCTCTGTCGGCGGCTAGTCTATCCCAACCGAGAATTCGTGTCCCTTATACTGCAGTCCTGCGGAGGCGGGGAGGGACGGGATGGACGCCCCTCGAGCGGCTCCCGTGGAGCGTTTTCTCCGGGGGTTGCAGAAGCGGATCCTGGCGGCCCTTCAGGGGGAGGAGGCTCCCGGAGCGGGCATCCTCCGGCGAGACCCTTGGGCGGCGCAGGACAGCGGCGGGCTGACCTGCGTGCTCGCGGACGGAGAAGTCTTCGAGCGCGCTGCCGTCAACTTCTCGCGGGTGCAAGGCGAGCGGCTTCCCCAGCCGGCCACCGAGCGGCGTCCAGAGCTCGCGGGCTGCCGCTTCGAGGCGGTCGGGCTTTCGGTGATCATCCATCCGCGCAACCCCTACGTGCCTACCTCCCACGCCAACCTTCGCTTTTTTGTCGCCCGAGATAGCTCCGGGGGGCCGCAGGCCTGGTGGTTCGGAGGGGGAATGGACCTCACGCCCGTCTATCCCTTCGAGGAGGACGTCCGCCACTGGCACCGCGTGTGCCTGGAGGCCTGCGCCCCTTTCGGGGAGGATCTCTACCGCCGCCTCAAGGAGTGGTGCGACCGCTATTTCTATCTGCCTCACCGGCGCGAGGCGCGGGGGGTGGGGGGGTTGTTTTTCGACGATCTCGACTGGTGGGGCTTCGCCCGGTGCTTCGAGTTCGTCCGCGGCGTCGGCGATCGCTTCCTGCCCGCGTATCTGCCGATCGTGCAGCGGCGCAAGAGCGCTCCCTACGGGGCGAGGGAGCGGAACTTCTTGCTCTACCGGCGCGGGCGCTACGTGGAGTTCAACCTGCTCTACGACCGCGGAACGCGCTTCGGCCTGCAAACGGGCGGCCGGGTGGAATCCATCCTCGCCTCCCTGCCGCCCGAGGTGCGATGGCACTACGACTGGCAGCCGGCGCCCGGCACGGCGGAGGCGCGGCTGGGAGAGTTTCTCCAACCGCGAGACTGGGTGTGAGGCTTTCCGGGACCCGAGCCGCGCAGCGCTTCCGCATCGCGGCGGCGGTCTATTTCCTCTACGGCATCCTCTATCTCGCAGGCGCGGTTCACCTCGTCCGGCAAGGCCTGGGACCGCGCGGGATGGACACGCGCGCGCCGAGCTTCCTGTGGTTCGTGCTGGGGGCGATCTTCCTCGTGCTTTTCCCCTGGCTCATCGCGCGGGGTACGCGGGGCGGGCTCTATCTCGCTTTCGTGCGGGTGCTGGCGGTCGTGGTGGCGGTACGGGCGGTGGGCCTGCTGCCGGTGGCGCTGTGGGGCTCGCCGCGGGCCGTCGAGCTGCCCTGGGGAGGGCGCATCGCCATCCGCCACGGGACCTGGGGCTTCGTGGCGCTGACGTGCGTGACCGCCGTCGTGCTAGCCTGGGCAGGATGGGCTCGTCCGGTGCGCGGACGCGAGCAGGAGGGCAAGCCGTGAAACGATGTCGCTTCCTCGCTGCGGCGGGATTGGGTATCGCACTGGCCGCGAGCTTCGCCTGGGCTCGGGCCGAGGGGAAGGGCGAGAAATACGGCGAACGGCTCGTGCGGGCGAGACGAGTCGTCGAGGAGCTGCTGGCGATGCCCGATGACGAGATGCCCCGCGCCTTGCTGCGCCGGTGCCGCTGCATCGTGGTGATCCCGGGGGTGATCAAGGCCGCGCTCGGTTGGGGCGGAAGACACGGGCGCGGCATCGTCTCCTGCCGCGACGACGCCGGGCGGTGGAGCCCCCCGTCCTTCGTCAACATCTCGGGCGGGAGCTTCGGCCTGCAGATCGGTGTGGATCGTACCGACCTCGTCTTGTTCATCATGGGGGAGAAGGGCGCCCGGTCCTTGGTGCAGAGCGAGTTCACCCTGGGCGGTGCGGCCGCAGCCGCCGCCGGGCCGGTGGGGCGAAGCGCCGAGGGCTCGACGGACATCAAGCTCGACGCCGAGATCTACGCCTACGCCAAGTCCAGGGGGTTGTTCGCGGGCCTGTCGATCGAGGGTGCACGCCTCAACGCCGCGGAGAAGGCGATTCGGGGCTTCTATGGCGCGGCCGTGTCGCCGGAGGCGATCCTGTTCGCGCACCGCGTGCCGCGCTTGCCGGCCGAGGCTACGCAGTTTCTCGCCGTGCTCCCTACCCGGGATTAAGGGCGTTGCGCGCGGGCCTGCGCGAGCGCGCGCCGGAGCGGTTCCAGGCGCGCGTCGCCCGGGCTCGCGGACTCCAGGGCCTGCACGAGCGCCTCCGCCTGCTCCAGCTCACCGCGATCGAGGTGCACGACCGCCGTGTTGTAACGCGCCGCCCAGTGATCGGGCGCGAGCTCCAGCGCCCGGCTGAAGCTCTCCCGAGCCGCTTCGAGAAGCCCGAGCTCCCGCTGGCAAAGGCCGATGACCGTCAGCAGATCGGGGTCGGCGGGGCGGCTGCGCCGGGCCTGCTCGTAGAACTCGAGCGCCTGGGACCACAACCCTGCCTGAAACAGCCGATCGCCGATGCGGATGCGCGCCTCGGCATCGTTGGGGTCGCGTTCCAGGCGCTCGCGCAGCGGCTCGAGCTCCTGCATCAGGGTCTGGAAGGCCGAACCCTGGGGGCTCGCCGCTGGCGCGGGCGGCAGGCGCTCCGCCGTGGCCCGGTAGATGCCGAAGCCCACGAGCAAACCGAAAGCGAGGCCGATCACGAGCTGAGCCAGGGAGCGGTCCGGGCGCCGTGCATCGGCCATGGCGGGATCGTAGCAGACCTCGCCGCGCTGCGCTGGAGGAGCGGCGCGTGTCGTGGAAACGCCCCCCGCCCTTCGCTATCGTGTGCGCCCTTTCGCGTGGGGAGGTGGTAGGGGATGGGACGCCCCCAGCTCCATCGGCACGTGCTTTACGAGGCGGCGGTCCAGAGCCCGGACTGCGACCTGGATTTCTTCGAGCGCATCTACCGCCGCCACCGCGGACGGCGCTTCCGCCTGCTGCGCGAGGATTTTTGCGGCACCGCGGCGCTGGCCTGCCGCTGGGTGCAGCGAGGGCGGGACCACGAGGCGTGGGCTCTGGATCGGCACCGGCCGACCCTCGAATGGGGCCGCCGCCACCGCAGGGTCCACCTCGGTCGCGCGGCGCGACGCGTGCACCTGCGTTGCGCCGACGTACTGCGGTACCGCGGTCCGCGGGTGGACGTGATCGCCGCGCTCAATTTTTCCTATTCGGTGTTCAAGGAGCGCCGGACGCTTTTGCGGTATCTGCTCCGTGCGCGGGAAGGGTTGCGTCGCGGGGGGATCCTTTTCCTCGACGCTTGGGGCGGCACGGAGACGATGGCCGAGGCTCGGGATCGCAAGCGCATCGCGGCGTCGCGGGACTGGGACCAAAAGCGGATACCTTCGTTCGTCTACGAATGGGAGCAGGCCCGCTTCAACCCCATCACCCACGAAATGGTGTGCTACATCCATTTCGAGCTTCCCGATGGAACGCGCATGGAGCGG
This sequence comes from Acidobacteriota bacterium, assembly GCA_037447115.1. GTDB lineage: Bacteria > Acidobacteriota > Polarisedimenticolia > Polarisedimenticolales > JBBIHH01 > JBBIHH01. The sequence continues at coordinate 181,220 of JBBIHH010000001.1, read as the reverse complement.
GCCTTCCGCTACGACTGGAGGCTGTGGACGTTGCCGGAGCTGCGCGAGCTGTGCCGGGAAGCGGGCTTTCGCCGAACCGAGGTGTACGCCGAGGGCTGGGACGAGGAGACAGGAGAGGGCAACGGGATCTACCGCCGCCGCGTGCGCTTCGAGAACTCCGAGTCGTGGGTCGTCTACCTCGTGGCGCTGCTTTGAGCGGGTGAGCTTGCGGCGCCACCGCGCGCGGGGACCGCTTCGGCGGCGTGCATCGCGGTCGAGCCGACTCCGGGGTGCGGAGGGGGATATGGACGCATCGCAGACGCTGCAGCTGCGGATCGCTGCGGAGGATGCTCGCGAGGAGGCGTGGGAGCAGGCGCTGGCCGAGCTCGGCCCCGGGATCCATCCCGTGGACCGGGAGGCGACGCGTGTCTGGCTCGCCTTCTGGCCGGCGAAGCTCCAGATGGAGCTGCGCGCTGCGCGCGAGCCGGGGGAGGTCGCGCGCCGCTTCAAGCTCGAGGGACAATACCGCCTGGAGCAGGCGCTCGAAGAGAGCCTGGGTTTCTTTTACGGCGCCCGGTACTGGGACGCGGTCCGCCGACACGCCCTACGCGTCCTGAAGCAGGAAGGGCGCTCGCCCGCAGCGTCCGCCCGAGAGATCGCTGCGGCAGTCGCGCGGGAGGCCCGCTTGGCGGAAGACCTCGTCGTGGGCGTGTCCCTCGCGGCGGTCGTCGCCGCACAGCAAGTGGGGCTGGAGCGGCTGGCCGAGCCGCGGCGAGTTCCCGCCCGCCTGAGCCGCTACGGTAGCCCCCAGGAGGTGTTGCGAATGCGGCGAGGTGGGCGACGGTTCTGGAGCCTGCTTGCGCGCCGGCATCGCGTCGTCTGGGACGAGAGCGAGCCTGGACGGCGGAGTTTCCCGGCCCTCGAGGGCCAGAATCTGACCATGGCTGCCGCGCAAGACCGGCGCGCGTACCGCGACCTCGACCCGCGACGCGTCGAGGGCCCTATCCCCGTGCAGTGCCGCAGCGGCCAGTGCGGTACGTGCTGGATCGGAATCCTCGGGGGCCGCGAGCGAGTCTCTCCCATCGAGACCTACGAAGCGCGGCAACTGGAGCACTTCGGGTATGTCCACAGGGTCGACCCGGCAGAGCCCCATCCCCCGGTGCGGCTCGCCTGCCAGTGCGTGGTTCACGGCGACCTTTCGGTCGTCATCCCTCCGTGGAACGGGTTGCTGCAGGGCAGGCGTGGTGTCCTGCGAGCGCAGTATTCCGCGTTCGGGGCGAAAACTACAGCCCCGACGCGCCCGTGAGGCTCGCTTCCCGCCGGCGAAGGTAGGCGTAGAGGCCCAAAGCGAGTCCCGCCCCGAGGTAGCAGACGAGAGAGGCCCAGGCCGCGCCGGCGATGCCGTAGCGCGGGATCCACCACAGGTTCAGGGCTACGTTCGCCGCCGCCGCGGCCAGCCACGCACCGACGCAGAACCATGGGAAACCGAGGGCCGCGAGGTGCTGCGAGAAGATCGTCGTCACTCCCAGAGCGACCGTCCCTAGCACCAGTACCATAAAGGCGGGGGCGGCCGGCGCGAAGGGCTCCCCGAAGACGAGCGCGATGGCCGGCCTCGCGAGCAGGATCGCCCCGCTCGCCAGCGGGACCATCAGGCAGGCGACTCCCCAGGCCGTGCGGCGCGTGGTAGCCCCAGCGTTCTCCGGGGGCATGACCGCGAGCTTCGGGAAGAGAATCGCGCCCACCGTGGCGGGCAGCAGGTAGAGCATGTCGGCCATAGGGACCGCGATGGAATAGTGCCCGGCGGCCTCGGCGCCGCGAAGCTTCTGCACCATCAGCAAGTCGAAGCGCACGACCAGGAACGAAAAAGAGGCAGGCGAGGTACCACCGCCATCCGTAGCGCGCGCAGGCGCTCCACAGCCTCTAGGACAGGGTGAGGAACCGGTCCAGGTGCTTCGACAGCGTCCACAACGCCCAAGCCAGGTTGCACGCCGCGCCCACGAGCGTGGCGGCGAAGACCCAGGTCGGCTCCGTTCGTCCGCAGAGCACCAGTCCCGACAGCAGAGCCAGGCCCAGCAAACGGCTGCCGAGCTCCACGCGGTTGTACGCCCGCACGGCCTGGATGCCGAGCAAGAGGTTCAGGGCCAGAAGGTAGGTCAGGCTCAGAGGAATCGCCGCCAGCGCGAGGCCGAGCAGCACGCCGTCGAGAGGGCACCATCCCAAGCTCGAGCTGGCAGGCCCAGCGCCCCCCGAGGGCGAGGGCTCCGCCGAGTCCCAGGCCTAGGACGAGCGAGTCGCCCAGCAAAGCCCCCAGACGCTGCGGATGGCGCGCCACGGCATAGGTGTTCGCGCTGTGCAGGCCCAGATTGCCGAACTGGACGCCGAGCGCTGCTATGGTGCCGGCGACCGCGAACCATCCGCGCCCCCCGGGTCCGAGGAGACGAGCGATCCAGACAACCGCCACCACCCCGAGGCACAGCAGGACGACCCTTGTGGCGAACGTCTCCAGAACCTTCCCCACGAGGTCGTCTTGCAGGAGGAGGTGAAGCCCGCGCCGCAGACTCGCCAGTGCGGGGACCGCCGACGCCGACGAGACACCGGCATGCGCTCGCTCGAAAAACTCAAAAAGGCGCCCCTCTGCCGCTCGCAATAGAGGCCCATGCCGAGAGGGTCTTCCCCGAGAAGCGCCGCGCGTGTCCCGCGACCACGCTGACGGGCGTCGGGAGTCCAACGATCCCATGGGACGCAGCAGGAAAGTTGCGCGGCGGGGGTCCTGCCGGAGCTGGGCTCTACCGGGAACCTTCCGGATCGGGACCCCTCCACCCTACCTCTTGACATCTCCATACCGGGGGCCCATTATGGGCGCTGGGATGTTTGAATACTTATGATTCTTTAGGTTAGGTCCATGAAAGACAAGAGCGTTTTTACCACGTTCGAGGCGGCCAAGCTCTGCCATGTGTCCCCGCTTTCGATCATCAACTGGGTCAACGCCGGCCGCCTTCCGGCGTTCCGCACGCCGGGGGGACACCGCCGCATCCGGCGCGAGGACCTCGTGCGCTTCATGCGGGAGAACGGGATCCCGCTGCCCGAGGACCTGCGGGAGAGTAGCGGCCGTCCGCGGGTTCTGGTGGTGGACGATGACGCCTACGTGCGGGATGTGCTGGCGGAGCACCTGCGAACGCGGCAGAAGCCCTACGAGATCGCGACGGCTGCCGATGGTTTCGAGGCCGGCAGGCTGGTGGCCACGTTCAGGCCCGACGTGGTTTTGCTCGACTTGCGCATGCCCGGCCTGGACGGCTTCCACGTCTGCCGCGCCATCAAGGCCTCCCCGGAGACCGCCGCGACGATCGTGATCGCCATGACCGGTTTCTACACGTCCGAGATGGAGGCCCGCATCCTGGAGTGCGGCGCGCTGCGCTGCCTGGCGAAGCCGGTGGAACCCTCCGCCATCGGCGCGATGCTGGACGAGCTGTTCCAACCCAAAGCCGCGCGGGGGCGCCGCCGCCAGAGCGCCAAGAGCTGAACTCGCCTCCGGCGCGTCACAGCACGCCGAGGATCACCGCCGCCGGGTCGAAGCTGCACTGCGCGAGCGCGGGATCGCAGCTCACGCTGCCCGCGAAGTCGAGATCCACGAACTGAAACTGCCCAGCCTCGAAGGTCGGCTCGAAGGGGCCGAGGGTGAGCTCTTGGGGACCGAAACCGACGATCGTCGGTGCGCAGGCGTCCCCGATCCGGTCGGCCAACAGGGTGCCCCCCGTACCCTGGAGGTCCGGCGTGTCCGTCTGGTCCGGGTTCGGCACCCACAGGCAGTTGTCGAAGCCGTCCGCGACACCGTCGCCGTCCCGATCGGGCAGCGTGGGAACTCCCAGGCTGTCCGGCAGGGAGCAGGCGTCCCCCACGCCGTCCGCGTTCGTGTCTTGCTGGTCCGGGTCGGGCAAAAGCGGGCAGACGTCGTCCGCGTTGATTACCCCGTCGCCGTCGAAGTCGCCTTCCGGCGGCAGGTCGGGGCGTCCCGCCCGGCGCAGCTCCAGACGTGCCAGCCGCAGGCGAACGATGACGCCCGCGTGGCGGCCGGCGGGAGCGACGAAGGAGGGCACATCGCAGCGTAGCGGGAGCGCTAGCCCCGGCAGGACGAGCCCGAGCTGCACGTGCACGCAGGGATTCGAGACGTAGGTCAAAGGTTCGTCCAGCTCGACGACGAGCGACTCGACCTCCCAGGCGACGGCGTTGAAGCCCTCTTCGAGCTGGGCCGTGACGCCCCGGTCGGCGAGCGAAACGCCCAGGCTCGCCGTGTCGGGAAAGAGAATGTCGGTACGGCTGCACGCGCCCACGAGCAGGATCAGCAGCGGCAGGAGGTACGAGGGGACGGCGCGCCGAATTTCGCGAGACATCACGGCGCCGGCGTGATGGAAAAGACCTCGCTCGCCATCTCCTGCTGCATCAGTGCCCGGTCGACGGTGTTCGTGTTGGGAAGAAAGAGGTTCAGACACGGCGCGGAGCGCGTGAGGTTCGCGGTGCACGTTCCGGTGGTTCGGCACCCCGTGAAGTGACGTTTCACGACGTCGATGAAGGCCTGTCCGTTCACCTTCACGCGAAACGTCTGGAGGCCGTCTCGGGTCACGCTCACGGGGCCCGACTCGAGGAGGACCACCAGCGGGGGGGTTAAGGTCTGTTTGACGTTTTGCGGGGCCTCGCGCTCGGAAAACTGGTCCGACAGCGCCCGCACCTGGTCGATGCACACGGAACTCGGCGGTAGGGGCACGGTCCTGTCCTCGAGGTGGAACTCCACGAGCGCCAGTTCGGTGAACTTGTAGGTCCCGGGCGGCAGGGAGACCGACGCGACCGTGATCGTGCTCGCTGTGTTGAGATCGAGGCTGACCGGGCGGTCCGTGAAGCCGAAGCTCTTCCCCTGTGCGGCGGCGGCGGTGGCGGGATCCGCGGGCACGAAACGCATTGCCGTGAGTTGTAGGGTGGCGATCTCGAACCGGTCGGTCGCCGGGGGGTTGACCTCGATCTCGAGCTGGATGTTGCCCAAGGGTGTCTCGATCACGGCGGTGTCGGGGCAGCCGCCCGACAGGAGCCCCGACGCGACGAGCGCCGCCAATCCCAGACCGCGTGCCACACGCATTCCGCTCCTCCCCATCCTCGGCGAACCACTGATCGCCGAGGAGAGAGCATTCCGTCTCGATCCCGCAACGTACCGCGCGCGGGGCCAGGGAGCGGCCACTATAACGGAATTGCTGCGGTGAAACAACAGCGGTGGGCCACTGCCCCCCGCAGGCTGGGACTCGCCGTCACGGGCAGGCGGCCGCCGGGCTGCGCTCGCCGCCGGAGCTGTTCTGCCCGTAGGTTCCCTCGCCGCACGCGTTCTGCGCGCGCACCAGGTAGTAGTAGCCGTCGCCGGCCGCCGGGTCGGGGCGCGTGTCGTCCCACGAGGTGCCGAGGGTGTCGTCCTGCAGACACGCGGCGCTCTGCACCCCGCCCTCGCTGCGCAGCGTCGAGACATCCCCTCCGGCCACATCGTAGCGGAAGCCGCTGCCCTGGCCGGTCCAGGAAACGGTCGTCGTGCCGGTTCTGTTCACGCCCAGCCCCGTGACCTCCACCGGCGCACTCGAGGCGCTCGGGTCGAGCGGCGCGCAGTCGCCGATGTCGAGTGCCCCGTCGTTGTCGTCGTCGTCGTCGCAGGCGTCGCCCGCGCCGTCGGCGTCGAAGTCCTCCTGGCCGGAATTCGCCGAGCTCGGGCAGTTGTCCACGTTGCCGCACACCCCGTCGCCATCGCGGTCGTTGTCAGGGTCGGCCGGGCAGAGGTCGCACAGGTCCCCGAGCCCGTCGCTGTCGGCGTCGAGCTGAGCGGGGTTCGGGTCGCTGACGCAGTTGTCGCAGGCGTCGCCCACCGTGTCTGCGTCCGCGTCCTCCTGACCCGGGTTGGTCGTGAACGCGCAGTTGTCGCAGGCGTCGCCGAAACCGTCGCCGTCGCTGTTCGTCTGGTCCGCGTTGTCGCTCAGCGGGCAGTTGTCCGCGGTGTCGAAGACGCCGTCGTTGTCGTCGTCGTCGTCGCAGGCGTTGCCCAGACCATCGAGGTCGGTGTCGGTCTGATCCGCGTTAGCCACCGAGACGCAATTGTCGCAGGCGTTGCCGAGCGCGTCGCCGTCGTCGTCGAGCTGATCCGCGTTCGCCCGGAGCGGGCAGTTGTCGCAGAAGTCTCCGACGCTGTCCTCGTCCAGGTCCTCCTGGCTGGGGTTCTCGATTCCTTGACAGTTGTCGCACCCATCGCCCACGAAATCGAGGTCCGCATCGGCCTGACTCGCGTTGGCCTGGAGCGGGCAGTTGTCCTTCAGATCGGGCAAGCCGTCGGCATCGGTGTCTCGGTTCGCCTCCTCGCAGGTGATCGCGGGAGTGTGGTCGTTGCCGGCGCTGTCCGCGTGCGCCGGGCTCTCCCCGCAACTGTTCTTGGCGCTCACGATGTAGTAGTAGGCCGTGCCAGCGGGCGGCACCTCGGCGTCGGTCGCGCTCGTCCCCGGCTCTTCGTTGAGCAAGCACGTTTCGTTGTAGCCGAACGGCTCGCCGGGCACGATCGTGCCGCGGTAGACGTTCGACGTGTGCCCCTCGCGGCCGCGGAACCACTTGATCTTGGCCCCCTGGGGCGATTTCTCCACGCGCAGCATCATCGTCTTGCCCGGGGGAGAGGAAACTCCCTTGGCGCGCGCGGCGCAGTCCTGCGTGTCGGGGACGCCGTCGCCGTCGTCGTCGGGATCGGACCAGTTCGGGTCTCCGTCGGCGTCGAAGTCGGGCGAGAACTCGTAGGCCCCGAGATCGATGCGGCTCGTGCCGTCGTCGTCGGCGTCCTGGATCCGCGGGGCCCCTTCGAAGTCCTCGGCGGGGGCCTGGGCATCGTCGCCGGCGTCGGTCACGGGACTTCCCGGCTGGAGATGGAGATCCCGCGTGGCGGGGTCGCGGCTGACGAACCCCGGATCCACGGAAAGGTTGCCCGAAACGCCGATGTAGTCCGCGTCGGTCTTCTCGCCGCCGACGTTCTGCGGCGTGTTGCCGTAGAGATCCTCGTAGCGCACCACGGGGTTCGCGTACCAGACGTAGAGGCCGCCGCCGGCGATGGCGGCGGAGTTGAAGGCGATGATGTTGTTCGCCAGGGTCGCCTGATCGGCGGGGCCCCGGGTCAGTCCCGCAGCGAAGCCGCCGCCGTAGTCCGCCGCGTTGTCCACGATGGTGTTGCTGCGGAACACCGCCCGGCTGTACCGCACGGCCACGCCGCCGCCGATACCGGCGTCGTTGTACTGGACGATGTTGTTCTCCACCAGGGCGTCGCTCGTGGCATAAAAGCTCGAGTAGTTCGAGGCGATCCCGCCCCCGATGTCCCAGGCGCTGTTCGTGTCGATCAGGTTGCTCGAGATCACGGGGCGGGCCCCCGCGTCGTACGCGGTGTACAGGGCGACGGCGGCACCGGCGGCCAGTTGAAAGTTTTTGTTGCTTCCGGCGCGGTTGCCGCGGATCGTGTTCCCCTTGATCGTGGGGGCGGCGTGGTAACCCACGTAGATCCCGCCTCCCAGGGAGTAGGCGACGTTGTTCTGGTTCTGCCCGGGACTCGAGTCGGCCACGTTGTTCTCGATCAAGTTGTAGGTGATCACGGGCCGCGCGGGCGACCCGCTCCGCCCCGCATGGGCATAGATGGCCCCGCCGAGAAAGACCTTGGAGCTTCCCTGCAGGCTGTTGCCCACGATCTCGTTGTTGGTGATGGTCGGCGAACTGTTGAGGATGTAGATGGCACCGCCCGCCTGGATGTCGCAGGCGCCACCGCACGTCTGGTGGATCCCGCCGCCGCCCGTGAGCGTGAAGCCCTCCAGGCGCTGGGCGTTCGTGGCGGAGCCTGTGGGGAAGTAGACCACGGCGCAGGGGGTCACCGTGGAGGCGGTGCAATCGCTACGGATACAGGGCTTGCCGGTGGCGTCGATCGTGGTCACGGCGGGCCCCTCCGTCGAGACGACGCTGACGCCCGCGAACATGCGCACCGCCTCGTTGTACGTTCCGGGCAGGACCCACACCGTGCCGCCCCCGGTGTCCTTGATCGCGCAGATGGCGTCCTGGATCCTGCAGTAAGGGTCCGTCGGGGTTCCCGAGCCGGGCCCGGGACAGTTGTCGTCGTCCACGTAGACTTGTTGCTGCGCCTGCGTCAGCGACGCCGCGGCCGCTCCGACCGCAAGCACGAGGGAGGCGAGAAACACCTTCCGGCCTGGGGTTCGCTCCCCCATCGCTCCTCTCTGCGGGAGGGCCCCCTCCGTCGCCCGGCCCGGGCTACTTTTACGCGGAACCGCTCCCAAAGGCAAGCGGCAGGTCAGGGTTCGGGCGGAGAGGCGATCTCGGCTATGGTGTCGTGGCAAACCGGAGTTTTTCGAGTAACGCCCGGGCCTGTTCGCCCACCTCCCCCTGGAGCAGCGGCTCCAGGACTTGCCGGGCCTCGGCCTCCCTTTCCCGAGCGAGGAGCCCGCGGGCGAGCTCGAGCCTCAGCGCCGCGGGACCCGCCGCAGCGCTGGCCCAGCGCAACGGGTCGCCACGGAACCGTTGCAGGAAGGCCCGATTGAGCTCCACCGTGTCCGTGTAGATGGCCCGCGCGGCGGAGAACTCGACCTTCGCGCTGTCGTCCGTGTTCCGCTCGGCCCCGGCCACGAGCCGGTCCACCCCGTCGGGTCCGAGGGCGAGCAGAGGCAGCAGGTCCTCGGGCTTGCGCACGCCGATCCGCGCCAGATCCAGCCGCACCCGCAGCTCCTGCATGCGCCTGCGCATGCGCTCGAGATCGAGCAGGAACGGCCGGTCCGAGCCCAGCAACAACAGGTCCACGCCGTCCATGGTGGAGAAGGCGAAGACGTGGGGATAGGCCGCTCGGAACGCGGCGACGACCGAGCGCAGGTCCTCCGGCGGAAGGTAGTAGGTCTGCACCCACTGCGAGTGGATGCCTCCCGGACGCAACCGCGCCCGGCTGAGCCGGAAAAATTCCTCGGTGAACAGGTTGGCGGCCACCGTCATCCAGGGGTTGGAGGGTTCGGAGACGATCGCGTCGTAGGTGCGAGGGGAGAACTGCAATTCGTTGCGCGCATCGTTGACCGAAACCGTGACCCGCGGATCCTCGAGGACGTTGCCGTTGTGCTTCGCGAACAGCCGCGCGGCGGGGATCACGGCCGGCTCGATCTCGACGACGCGGATCGTTTCTACGGGATGGGTCGCCGCCGCGCCGGCCGTGATGCCGCTCGCGAGGCCCACGATCATCACGTCTCGCGGGTTCGGGACGAGCAGCAACGGGAGGTGGGCGCACAGGAGCTGGGTCTCCATGTCGGCCCGGGTCGAGGCCTCGACCTTCCCGTTCACGGATAGAAAGCGGTTGTCGTACGCGGGTTGGTCCCCCACGAACACCGTCGCCGTGAGCCCGTCCCGCACGTAGACCGGCACCGTGCTCTCCATCGTGTAGCTCCGGAAGTCCTCCCAGCCGGAGCCCTCGGGCAGGTCCTGGAGATTCATGTACACGCCGCTGTTCATCAGGAGCGGATTCCACGGGGGGCGCACCAGGAGCACGCACGCCAGCGCTGCGGCGAGCGCTACGGCCGGAGTGGAGAGCCGCCTGGAGCGCGCCGGTGGCGCGACGAGAAGCAGAACGAGCCCTAGCGCGACCTCGAGCGCTGCGACGGCCACCAGCGTGTCCCGCACCCCGATGGCGGGGATCAGCACGAACCCCGACGCCGCAGCGCCGGCGATCGTGCCCACGGTGTTCGCCGCGTACACCGTTCCCACCGAACCGGAGACGCGGTCGAGATCCCGCCCGTAGATCTGCAGCACGGCGGGAAAGACGGTGCCGAAGGCGAGGGTGGCGGGGAGCATCACGAGGCCCGCCAGACCCAGTTGGATCAGCCACCAGGCAGTCGGCCCCGGCTGCCAGGCGAAGTAGGCTTGAGCGAAGAGTCGGGGCAGCACTTCGAAGACGAAGCTCGTGGCGTAGGCCGCGAGTCCCGCTGTGGCGAGGGCTCCGATCAGGCAGCGCCGCGCGCGCTCCACCGGGGCGCGGCGCAACCAGGCCGCCGCGAAGGCGCTGCCCGCGGCCAGTCCCACGAGAAACACCACGAGCATCAAGGAGAACGCGTAGACGGAGCTTCCGAAGACGAGCGCGAGCCCTCGGGTCCACGCCACCTCGAGCGCCATGGCGACGAAACCCGAAAGGCCGAAGGCCACGACGCCCCACCGCGCCAGGAGATCGTGGCGCCCGGGGGGAGGAGCGACGCGCGCCTCCGGCGTGCCCCAACCAGGCGCGGGCGCCACCCGACGCGCGAGTCCCAGGGCGGCGAGCCCCACGGCGGCGTTGACGGCGAGGGTCACGTGGAGCGAGCGCTGTAGTCCCAGGTGCGGCAGCAGGAAAAAACCCGCCAGGCACGTTCCGGCCACGGCACCGAACGTGTTGGCCGCGTAAAGGGTCCCCACGCGGGCGCCGATACCCGCGGGATCGTCCGTCACCTGCCGCGCGAGCACCGGGAGGCTCGCCCCCATGAGCATCGTCGGTGGCAGGAGCACGAGGGCCGCTCCGGCGAACTTGGCCACGCTGAAGAGCACGAACCGCTCCTGCGCACCCGCCTGCCAAAGCAGGCCGTACACGGGCGTCCAGAGCTCGAGCAGCCACGGAACCGCTGCCGCGTAGGCCGCGATCCCGAGTTCGATCCAGCCGTAGGCGCGGAGCGGGTGCACCCGCTCCGCGCGGTCCATCAGGCGTCCCCCGAGGTATGCGCCCGCGGCGAGGCCCGCCATGAAGGTGGAGAGGATCGCGCTCGTGGCGAAGAGCGTCGCGCCGAAGACGAGGATCAGCAGCCGCAGCCACACGACCTCGTAGACGAGAGCTGTCGCGCCCGAAAGGAAGAAAAGCGCGCACAGGGGCGCGAGCGACCGTCCTGACGGGCGGGGGGAAGAGGGCACGCTTCTAATAATCGCTCCGGCGCGCTCCCGGGCGGCAAACCACCCCCCGCCCCCGCGGGGCGTGCGCCGCCACGAGAGCAACCGGTGCGGGACCGGCTACTAGGGGTCGGCGGGCGAGCGGAGCCCTTTCTTCTTGCCCTTGCCCTTGGTGAGCGGGTCCGTTCCGTGGTCGTCTTTGTGGTGCTCGGGCTGCGCGGCTGGCTCGGGCGGGTTCTTTCCCGTGGCGAGCTCGGATCCCAAGACTTGGACGAGCCGATCCAACTCTTCCTGGCTGAGCTCCCGCTCGTGGTTTCGCGTCGCGAGCCGCAGGCCCAGCCGGTTCGCGATGCGGACCACGAGGCCCTCGGTGAGCGGTGTCTCGGGCCGCGCCGAGGCGGGCAGATCGACACCTGCCTCGCGCAGGGCCTGGAGCGCCGCCGCGGCGTCTCGGGCAGGCGCACCGCGCACCTCCGAAAGCGCCTGGGCCAAGGCACCCAGCGTCGCGGGCCTGGTACCGGTGTCCTGGGCGGATGCGGCGGGAACCACCAGCCCCGCGAGAAGCCCGATCGTCAAGCGAACTGACCAACGGATTCGACGCTCCTGCCCCCCCATCTTCGTCTCCCTCCTCGAACGTCCTGACACGATAAAGCCGCCGCCGCGATAGGGCGGCGGCGGCTCCATGAAAATCTTCTGGCGCGCGGGCTGCGTCAGAGCGGATCCGCCGGACTGCGCAGACCCTTCTTCTTGCCCTTGCCCTTCTGCAAGGGATCGGTGCCGTGCCCCGGCTTGTGCGTTTCTGGGTCCGGGTCGGGCTCGGGCGGCTGTTTGCCCGTGCCAAGATCGTCGCCGAACGCGGCGAAGTAGCTGTCCACCTGATCCACCGAGACCTCCGCGTCGGGGCTGCTCGTCCTGACGCGGATGCCGGCGCTGTTCGAGATAGCCACCACGGTTCCCTCGGTCAACGTCGCCCCGAGGTCGAGCCGCGGCAGATTGATCCCCGCGGCCCGCAGCGCCTGCAAGGCGTCCTGGGGTGTGGTGACGTTGAGCTGCTTGGCCTGCGCGAGACGGACGAGAAAATCGCCGACCGTCACCTTCGTTGCCGCGGACGCTGGTACCGCGACCCATGCGGCGACTCCCACCAGCAGCGCCGCTACCCTACCGACTTTCCTTGCCATCCTCATGGATTGACCTCCCCGCTCCGGGACCTCCTCGTTAGCCTCGTCCATGACGGGCGAAACGACCTACTTATACGGCCATCCGCCCATCGGTCAAGCGGTCCTTCGGCTCCGGACCCACCCCTTTTTCAAGGCTTTCGCCCAACATTCGCTCTTTGCAGGGCTACCCTCAGGCCCAGCCCGCGCCAACCTATACGGCGAACCCCACGGACAGTCAACCGCCATTCCCGCGTGGACTCTGCTCCGGGCCCCCGTCCGGGCCAGGGCCGAGAGACTCCGGGCTTGCCTCACGCTCCCTCTCCTCGATCGTCACGCGCCGGATCACCACGTCCTTCAGCGGCTTGTAGAAGGGATGTTGGCTGCGCTGGGTGCTCGGGACGAGGGAGATCTTGCGAGCCACGTCCAGCCCTTCCACGACCTGTCCCAGCACCGTGAGCTGCCCGGTCCAGGTCGGCTCGGGCCGCAGGAGGATGATGAACTGCGAGCTGTTCGCGGGAGGAGACGGGCTCACGGGTTTCATCAGCACCGTCCCGGCGACCGTCGGGAGGTTGGAGTTGTCCGCCGGGTAGCGGTAGCCCGCGTCCCCCGCCCCCGTGCCCGTGGGATCCCCGCCGACGATGAAGCGCTCCGGGCGCACCTCGTGGAAAATCGAGCCGTCGTAGAAGCCTGCCCGCGCTAGGTCCACGAAATTCTTGACTGCGAACGGCGAGGCTCGCGGAAAGAGATCGAGCACGATGTTCCCGTGCTCCGTCTCGAGGACCGCGCGGTAGTCCTTCGTGGGGTCGAACTTTTGCAGCAGGTGCACGAGGATCGTATTGGAGGCGATGCCGTCGGCCGCCCACTGAATCTCGTAGCGGCCGGGCTCGAGCAACTGCGGGAACAGCTTGCTCAGCTCGATCACCGCCCCGTAGAAGTGGCGCGGCGCAAGCTTCGCGGGCCGCTCCGGCTCCTCGACGGGGGTCTCGACGCGTGGGAGCTCCTGGCCCTCGAGGCGCAGGTGGAACCCCTTGCCCAGCGGCGTGCGCACGGGGTTGTCCACGGGTTGCTCCGAGTCGTTGCCGATGCTCACGCGAATGTAGAACGGGTCGCCGGCGTAGTAGAACTGCTGGCTGAGCTCCAGAATCGCCTTGACCGGGCCCTCGGAGGGCGCGGGAGCCGCGGGTCCCTGCGCGCGTGCTGCGGCGAGACCTCCGGCGGCGAGCATCGCCAGAAGGGAGACGAATGTACGCGCCGCGCGCATGGTCACCTCGGGTGAACGTGTCGAGTCGGCAGTCCGTCCGTGCAGGCGAGGCATTATAGGGGGCCACCTCCCCTCGAGCAACCGCTCACGCACCTTGCCCGGGAGGCAGCGTGCGGGCCCACACGGCGAGCCCCACGGCCCGGGCGCCCCGAGCGAGCAGGCGGAGCGCGCACGCCTCGCCCGAGGCCCCGGTGGTCATCACATCGTCCACCAGCAGCACGCGCTGCCCGTGAACGGGACTGCGGACCTCGAAAGCCTGTCCGAGGGCCCGGCGCCGGGCGGCCTGCTGCATCCCCTTCGCGCTTGCCCATGGCCACCACCGCCGCCTCAGACCGCGGACCCGAACCGGCAACCCTGCCTTCCGCAGGGGGCGGGCCAGCTCGGCGGCGGGCTCGAAGCCGCGCCGCAGACGACCCCAGGGGTGCGATGGGATCGGCAGCACCAGATCCCAGTCTTGGGTCGAGTGCTGCGCCTCGAGCCGACGCAGGAGCTGGGCACCGAGGGCCCAGAGCAGCTCCGGGCGGTCGCCCTCCTTGGCCCGCAGGACGAACGCGCGGGCTGTGTCGCCATAGGCGACGCAGGCCACGGCTGCCACAAAGGGCAGAGGCCTGCGCGCGCAATGCGGGCAGGGGGGGGCGCCCTTTCCCGCGAGGTCGGTGGCGCGCACAAGCGGCAGCGCGCAGCGCGAACACAGGGGCGGTCGCAGCGTCTCGAAGCTGTTCCAGCAGGCGCTGCACGCCCCGAGCGCCGCGTGCAGGCCGAGGGGTGCACGGCAGCAAAAACAGTCCGCCGGCAGAACGAGGTCCAGCGCGGGAAACCCCAGGCGCCGAAGGGCGGAACCGAGCCGTCCGGCTTTCACGGGCGGGGCCGATGGAGGCGGGGGACCTCGCTAGGGGGAGCGTGGAGAATCGGGCTGCGCGTAAACGGGTGCGGGGGCGACCCCCAGCTCTTCGAGCGGGATCTCCTCCCGGAAGTTCACCTCCACCGTGTTCCAGCGTCCGCAGTCGGGACAACGATCCTGCCACTCGGAGAAGTTGCTCCGGCAGCCCTGGCAGCGGTACTCCAGTTCCACGGGTTCCACCTCGCGGATCACCTTGCGATATTCCGCCGCCGCCTGGGCGAAGTTCTTGCGCCGCTCGTGGATCCGTCCCAGCAGATAGTGCAACATGGGGGCATAGCGGGCGCGCCCCTCGAGGGAGCCGAGCACCTGTTGCGCGTCGTCGAGCATCTCCAGGCGGAAATAGAGCTTCCCCAGGTAGAACTTCGCGAGCGTGTCCTTGCGCACCGCGGCGGCGCAGCGCTTGAGGGCTTCGATGGCGCCGAGGGGGTTGTCTCGAGCGAGGTAATGCTCCTCGAGCAGGGTGAGAAAGATCGGCGAACCCGTGCTCTCGAATCCCCGTTGCCACGCCTCGAGCGCGCGCGTTTCGTCGCCGTCCCGCAAATGGGCCTCTCCCAGGAGCACATGGGCCGGGATGAAGCGGGCATCCTGGCGCAGCAACCGCTTGAGCATCTGCACAGCATCGCGGCCGCGCCCGGCCTCGAGCCGCTGCTTGGCGAGCTCGTAGCGGATCCCCTGGGCTGTGCCCAGGTCGGCGCCGCTCGCGCCGCGAGCCCCCAGGAGCTTCTCCAACTGCTGCTGGGCCCGCAGGGCCGCCTCCCACTCGCCCGCCTTGACGTTCAGGTCCCTCAGCCTCCGCCACGCCGCCGGGGACTGCCTGTGGCGGGCCAAGATCTGGTCGAGCATCTTCCGGGCTCGGGCGAGGTCGCCCATCGCCTCGTGGTCCTCGCAGAGGGCGTAGAGCGGGCGCATGTCGTCCTCGCGAAGATGACGCGCCTTTTCGTGGTACTCGACGGCGTCCCGGAAGCGACCCTGCTGCCGCAGCAGCTCCCCGAGCTTCAAGAGCGTGTTGAAGTGCCGGGAGTCGCGTTCCAGGACCGCGCGGAAATGCGCCAGCGCTTCCTCGTCCCGGCCTTCGAGCTGCGCGATGAGGCCCCGGGAGTATTCCTCCTCGATCTCCTCGGTACGGCGCCGCTCGCGCCACGAGCGCCACGCCTCCATCAAGCGACCGATTTCGCGCGAGATGCCGAAGATGACGGTGCTGACGATGCCTGCCAGCACGGCCAGGAGCAGGAGCGTTGCCACCCTCAGGGAAACCTCGCCCCACAGCTGGACCTCATGCTGGAGCACCTGCCGGTTGCGCACGGCGAGGTCCGCGATCGCGTATGTCAGGCCCACCATGAGCAGGATGGACAAGAACGTGCGCAGGCGCATCGGTTCGACCTCGCGGTTCCGCGGGGGCGGCAGGACGGGCCCCCGACGGGCGTCCGACCCGGCGCAGGCGCGCCCGCGTCGCCTGCGGCAAGACTAGTGAAGGCCCGCGGTTCCGTCAAGCGCGGCGGCTCACCTGTGGTAGGGGATACCCCGCAGGATCGTCACCGCCCGGTAGAGCTGCTCGACCACGAGCACGCGTGCGAGCTCGTGGGGAAAGGTGAGGGGCGAGAGGGACCAGACGGCGGTGGCGGCGTCGAACAGGCTCGAGTGAAGTCCGAGGGGACCTCCGATGACGAACGCCGTTTCCTCGGAGGCCCAGCGCTCGAGCCGCCGTGCGAGCTCCGGGCTCGACCAGAGCTCGCCCCGGCGGTCGAGGAGCACGTAGCGCGCCCGGGGTCCGAGACGCCGGCGCAGGTGCTCGGCTTCCCGAGCCAGGGCCTGCGGGCCTGCGCTCGCGGTGCGCGCCGGCACGTCGGGCACGTACACCGCCTCGTAGCGCACCCGCAGCCTGGCCAGACGCTGCGCGTAGGCGTCGTGGGCGCGGGCCAGCGTTCGATCCCGGGGGCGGCCGACGCCGATGAGCGTCAGCGTCATCCCTTGGCGGCATCGCGCGACGACCCGCGCGACGGTTCCGCAGCGGCGCGCAGCTTCTCGTGGAGCGTCTTGCGGTGCACGCCGAGGATCCGCGCCGCCGCGCTCTTGTTGCCCCGCGTGCGAGAGAGGACCTCGCGGATGTAGGCCTGCTCGAGCTCCCGCAGCGTCCAGTCCCGTTCCGCCGCGCGGCGCAGCAGCGCGGGCTGGTCGAGCCGCAGCGCCGGCGGCAGGTGCTCCAGCCCGATCGTGTCCCCCTCGGCGAGGATCGCGGCCGATTCGATGACATGCCACAGCTCGCGCACGTTCCCCGGCCACGGGTAGAGGCCGAATCGCTGCGCCACCTCCGGGGACAGATGCCGCGGCGCGAGCCGGTGCCTCCGCTGGGCTTCCTCGAGGAAGCGCTGCGCCAGGGGCATGATGTCTTCCTCCCGCGCTCGGAGCGGGGGCAGCTCGAGGCTGACCACGTTCAACCGGTAATAGAGATCCTCCCGCAGGCGCCCCTGACGCACGAGCTTCTCGGGATCTTCGCCCGTCGAGGCGATGATCCGCACGTCCACCTGCCGGGTGGGACCGCCGCCCAGGCGCTCGAAGCGCCGCTCCTCGATGGCGCGCAGAATTTTCGCTTGGAGCTCGGGCGCGAGCTCCTGGAGCTCGTCGAGGAACAGCGTGCCCCCGTCCGCCTGCTCGAACCGTCCCGAGCGCTCCGCGTGGGCGCCGGTGAAAGCTCCGCGGAGGTGACCGAAGAGCTCGCTCTCCAGCAACTCCGCCGGTAGATTGGGGCACGCCACCTCTACGAACGGCCCGGCGCGTCTCGGGCTGCGCAGGTGAATCCAGCGCGCGAGGCGGTTCTTGCCCGTTCCCGACTCCCCGCGAATGAGGATGGCGGCGTCCGTGCGTGCCGCCCGGGCCGCGCGCTCGAGCAACTGGATGAAGCCCGGGTGCCGCGTGTGGAACTCAGGTTCCTCGGGGGACATCGTGGTCCGCCTTCACGAAGCGCGACGGCGACGCCGCGCGGCAGACGGTGGCGCAGGCCGTCGCGAGCGGCCCATGCGGCACCGCGTGTAGGGCACGCCTCGTGGCCTCACCTCCGCCTCGACTCAGCCGCGCGTGATCGCCGGCCGGCCCGAACGGCGACGGACCGCGCGAGCCGGGCGCTCCGTTCCCGGCAGCGCGAGGTGCGGCGCGTCGCCCCACAACCGTTCGAGGCCGTAGAAGGTGCGCTTGTCTTCGGTGAACACGTGGACGACGAAGTCCAGGTAGTCCAGCAGAACCCACTCGCCGAGTCGCTGGCCCTCGACGTGCGCCGGGGCGAGGCCCGCCTCGCGCGAGAGTCGCTCTTCGATGGCATCGGCGATGGCCGCCACCTGACGGTGGGACGCGCCGTGGCAGATGACGAAGTAGTCCGTGATGTCGCTCAGCCGCCGCAGGTCGAGGACGACGATTTCTTCCGCCTTTTTTTCCTGCGCCGCGCGGACGCAAGCCGCGAGGATTTTCTTCAGCGGCCGTCCTCCTCCGGGCCCGTCGAGCCGACGCGACCCCGGTACAGCCCGTGATCACGAATATAACGAGCTACGGTCTCGGGTACAAGCGCATCGAGGGGCAGGCCGAGCCGCGCGCGCTCGCGGATCTCGCTGGCTGAGATTGCGGGAGAGCCGGTGCGCAGACAGAAGATTCTCCCGCCGGCTCCCAGAGGGGGTCCCGGCAGGCTCGCTCCCGGGGGTGCGGATGCGAGGACGAGGAGGCGGGGCACGACGTGTCGGCGCAGGGCCGGGTGCTCCAGCGGACACCGAGGCATCGGCCGCTCCACGGCGACCAGATCGAACTCGCGCACGAGCGTCTCGAACCGGTGCCAGGTGTGGAGCTGCGCGAGTTCGTCCGCTCCCAGCACCCACAGAGGTGCGTGGCCCTCGCGGGCGAGGGATTCCAGGGTCTCGATGGTGTAGGAGATGCCCCCGCGCGCCACTTCACGGGTATCGAGCTCCAGTCCCGGTTCGTGCTCCAGCGCGAGGCGCAGCATCGCCACCCGATGGGCAGCGTCGCTGACGGTGCCCGCGGGTTTGTGGGGCGGAACCGCGCACGGGACGAGCAGCAGGCGCGGGAGCGCGAAGGCACGCCGCACCGCCCGCGCCGCGTGCAGGTGTCCCGCGTGGACGGGGTCGAACGTGCCCCCGAGCACACCCACGACTCGCCGCGCGCCGCGGCTCATGAACCGAGCCTCTCGCCCGCTTCGACCGCGGGCGAGAGGGGTGTTTCGTGCAAGAGGGCGGCAGCCTCCTGCACGAGGCGCTGCAGGCCCTGGCCGGTCACCGCCGACACCCGGTAACAAGCCAGGTCCCGCGCGCGCGCGTAGGCCTCGAGGCGTGCCAGCCGCTCCGCAGGGGGCGAGGTGTCCATCTTGGTGATCACCAGCACGCGCGTGCGAGAGGCGAGCTCGCCCCGATACGCCTCGAGCTCCCGCGCGACGATCTCCGCGGCCTCGGTCGGCTCGTGTTCTGGGTCCGAGGGATCCACCAGCAGCCACAGCAAGCGGCAGCGTTCGATGTGCCGGAGAAACCGGTGCCCGAGGCCTGCCCCGCGGTGGGCACCCTCGATCAGTCCCGGGATGTCCGCGGCCACGAACGAGCCGAGCTCGCCCGCGTCCACGACACCGAGGTGAGGCGTGAGGGTCGTGAAGGGGTAGGGCGCGATGCGCGGGCGGGCGGCGGAAATGCGGGACAGCAGTGTGGACTTGCCCGCGTTGGGCAAACCGACGAGGCCCACGTCAGCCAGGAGCTTCAGCTCCAGGCGTAGGCGGCGCACCTCTCCCGGCTCCCCGGGCTCGCTCTGGGTCGGCGCCCTCCGGGTGGGGGTGGCGAACCTCGCGTTGCCGCGCCCTCCACGGCCTCCCCGTGCGGCGACGAGCCGCATCCCCGCCTGCCGCAGGTCGCCGAGCAACTCCCCCGAATCGGCGTCGTAGACCAGGGTCCCCACGGGCACGGGGATCTCGAGGTCCTCGCCCGAGCGGCCGCTGCGATTCGATCCCTCGCCATGACGGCCACGGGGTGCGACGTAGTGTTCCTGGTAGCGGAAGGCGAGAAGCGTGGACGTGTTGCGGTCCGCTACCAGCACGACATGACCGCCGCGGCCGCCGTCGCCTCCGTCGGGCCCCCCCCGCGGGACGTACTTCTCCCGGCGGAACGATACGCAACCGTTGCCGCCGGCT
The DNA here is from genome assembly GCA_037447115.1 of Acidobacteriota bacterium. Lineage (GTDB taxonomy): Bacteria > Acidobacteriota > Polarisedimenticolia > Polarisedimenticolales > JBBIHH01 > JBBIHH01. Next base: position 161,820 of record JBBIHH010000001.1, on the reverse strand, counting down.
CCGCCCGCCACGGTGATCCACGCTTCATCGACGAACATCGGAGGTGTGCCTCCTGCGCGAGCTTGCGGCGGGGAAGCCGGACGAGCACCGCGGGCGGCGAGGGTGGGGGGGAGAAGGTAGCGCAAGGGCGCCGCGGCGCCCGGGATCGCTCACTCGCTGGGCAACACGTTCACGTAGCGGCCGAGCCTTCCCCGGTCGCGAAACTCGACGACCCCCGTGACGAGGGCGAACAGGGTATCGTCCTTGCCGCGGCCCACGTTGAGTCCGGGGCGGATGGGCGTGCCGCGCTGGCGGACGAGAATCGTACCGGCCTGGACGCGCTGCCCGCCGAAGCGCTTGACGCCGAGCCGCTGGCCGTGGGAGTCGCGGCCGTTCCTGGAGCTTCCCCCGGCTTTCTTGTGTGCCATCGCTAGCCCTCGATGCTTTCGATCCGCACTGCGGTATAGGCCTGCCGGTGCCCTCGCCGCCGGCGGTTGGAGTTCTGCCGGCGCTTGTAGGTGTAGATGAGAAGCTTCTCGCCCCGACCTTGCGCGAGGGCGGTGCCGCGGACCCGGCAACCCGCGACCGTGGGCCGACCCACCCGCAGGCCCCCGCCGTCGTGTACCAGGAGGACTTCGTCGAAGACGACCGGCGTCCCCGGCTCGGCCGCCAGCCGCTCCACGCGGACGACCTCCCCGGGCGTCACCCGTAACTGCTTGCCGCCGCTGCGAATGATCGCGTACATCGCCCCCATCATAGAGGCCCCCTGCGCGAGCGTCAAGGCTCGACCTTCCCCGCGGCCCGCCCTGTCGTTCCCGTGCCGCGTCTTCGCGTATATTGAAGCTGCGGGGCGCAGGGGTTGTCCACCGTCGCGGCCCCAGTGAGGCGACACTCCATGGACGGTCCCAAAATCCTGGGCCTCTCCGCCTTCTATCACGACAGCGCTGCGTGCCTCGTTGTGGGGGGCCGTGTCGTCGCTGCGGCGCAGGAGGAACGCTTCACGCGCCGCAAGCACGACTTCGAGTTTCCCATCCACGCCGCCCGCTTCTGCCTGGCGCAGGGAGGGCTGGCCTCCGCCGAGGCGCTCGACTACGTGGTCTTCTACGACAAGCCGATCGTCAAGTTCGAGCGGCTCCTGGAGACGTATCTGGCTTATGCCCCGGTGGGGATCCGCTCGTTCCTCAAGGCCATGCCGTTGTGGCTCAAGCGCAAGCTGTGGATGCGGGAGGAGATCCGTCGGCAGCTCGGGTATCGGGGTCGCGTGCTGTTCACGGAACATCACGAGTCCCACGCGGCCAGCGCGTTCTTCCCCTCGCCGTTCGAGCGCGCCGCGATCCTGACCATGGACGGCGTGGGGGAGTGGGCGACGGCGAGTCTCGGCTACGGGGAGGGTCACCGGATCCGCATCCTGAAGGAAATCCACTTCCCCCATTCCCTGGGACTGCTCTACTCCGCGTTCACGTACTTCACCGGCTTCAAGGTCAACAGCGGCGAATACAAGCTGATGGGCCTCGCCCCGTACGGGGAGCCGCGCTATGCCGATCTCATCGAGGAGAAGCTGATTCACATCCGGGACGATGGGTCGTTCAAGCTCAACATGAGGTATTTCGATTACTGCGCCGGCCTGAAGATGACCCATGGGCGGTTCGCCCGGCTGTTCGGGGGCCCGCCGCGACCCCCGGACGGGCCGATCACGCAGCGGGAGATGGACCTGGCGGCCTCGATCCAGAAGGTCACCGAGAAAGTGATGCTCCGCATGGCCCGGCACGCCCACGAGGTCACCGGGGCGCCGTATCTGGTCCTGGCGGGAGGGGTCGCGCTGAACTGCGTGGGCAACGGGCGCATTCTCCGCGAGGGTCCTTTCCGCGAGCTGTGGATCCAGCCCGCCGCGGGTGACGCGGGCGGGGCCTTGGGGGCGGCCCTGTTCGTGCACCATCAGCTGCTCGGAGCCACGCGGTCCGCCGACGGCATGCGCGACGCTCAACAGGGCAGCCTGCTGGGTCCGGCATTCGACAACGGGACGATCGAAGCGCTGTTGCGCCGCGAGGGGATCGCCGCGCGCCGCTTCGAGGACGAAGCGGCACTGGTCGAGGAGGTGGCGAGGCTGCTGGCGGAGGGCAAGGTGGTCGGTTGGTTCCAGGACCGCATGGAGTTCGGGCCCCGCGCCCTCGGCGCGCGCTCGATCCTCGGCGACCCGCGCGACCGGAACATGCAGAGTCGCATGAACCTGAAGATCAAGTTCCGCGAGTCCTTTCGCCCCTTCGCCCCGGCGGTGCTGGCCGAGCGCGCGGGGGAGTACTTCGAGCTGAACGCGCCGAGTCCGTACATGCTGCTGGTCGCTCCCGTGCACGCGCAGCGACGGCTGCCGGTTTCCGACGACGGCTTCCGCGGGCTCGATAAACTGAAAGTCGTCCGCTCCCAGATTCCCGCGGTGACTCACGTGGACTACTCCGCGCGAATCCAGACCGTGCACGCGGAGCTGCACCGCCGCTTCTACTCTCTCCTGCGAGCCTTCCATCGGCGCACGGGTTGCCCGGTGCTCGTGAACACGTCGTTCAATGTCCGGGGCGAGCCGATCGTGTGCACGCCGGAAGACGCCGTGCGCTGTTTCCGGCGCACCCACATGGACGTGCTGGTGTTGGGAGACTATCTGATCGAGCGCGAGGCGGCCGGAATTCCGGAGCCGGACACGAGCTGGCGCCGGGACATCCCCCCGGACTGAGGCGCGGCGATGCGGCACGAGGCGGTCGAACGGCGCAAGGCAAGGCGGTTCGCGTGGACCCTGGCAGGGCTACTGCTCGTGGGGTCTCTGGTCTTGCGCCTGCGGGGGCATGGCGGGGCTTCGTGGTGGGTCGCCGCCACAGCTGCGGCTGCTCCGCTGTGTGCGTTCGCCGTGCCGGCCGTGTGGGACGCCCTGTTCCGGGCTTGGATGGCCTTCGGTGCCCTGCTGAACTGGATCGTGACGCGAGTGATCCTCGTGCTGTTTTTCTACGGCGTGCTCACGCCTGTGGGCCTGCTGATGCGTCTCGGGGGCCGGCGGCCACTGGACCTGGCCTGGCCCGACCCGAAGCCTTCTTTCTGGAAGGAGCGCGAGACGGCGCCGGAGTCCTCGCTCGAGCGCTACGAGAAAGGGTTCTGAGCTGCGTCGGGGGACGACCTATGGAACAGATCACCCTGCTCAAAGAGTTTTGGCAATTCTTGCGGGAACGCAAGAAGCTGTGGCTCCTGCCGCTCGTCCTGGCGCTGGTGCTGCTCGGGGCGTTGATCGTCCTGACGGCGAACAGTGCCCTGGCGCCGTTCCTCTACCCGTTGTTCTGACCGGACCCGGTCAGCGGCGGCGCAGGTCGAGCATCACCAGCCGAATCAGGGCTTTCAGCGTTTCGAAGACGCCGACACCCTGGATCGCCACGGCCTCGAAGACCGGCTCGTCTTTGACGCGCAGCGCGCGCACCATCGTCTCCACGGCTACGGCGGACGGCAGGTCGCGCTTGTTGAGCTGGAGCACGTAGGGGATGCTCTCGAGCTCCATCCCGTGTTCCCACAAGTGGGAGCGCAGGTTGCGCAGCGACTCGACGTTGGCGTCCATGCGAGCGTCCTGGGAGTCGGCGACGAACGCGACCCCGTCGGCGCCGCGCAGGATCAGCTTGCGCGAGGCGTCGTAGAAGATCTGGCCCGGAACCGTGTACAGGTGGAAGCGCGTGCGGAAGCCCCGGATGGCCCCCAGCTCGAGGGGCAGAAAATCGAAAAAAAGCGTACGCTCCGTTTCCGTGGCGAGGGAGATCAGCTTGCCGCGCGCACCGTTGTGCACGTGCTCGTAGATATACTGCACGTTGGTCGTTTTGCCCCCCAGGCCGGGGCCGTAGTAGACGAGCTTGCAGTTGATCTCCCGCGCCGCGTAATTGATGAAGCTCATCGCCGGTTCTTTCCCGGACTCGCCGGGGCCGTTCAACCGAAGAGAGCGTCGATATCCTCGTCCGTGATCTGGGCGAAAATCGAGGCCTCCGCCTCGTGACGCGCCGCCGCCGCGGCCTCGAGTTCGCGGAACGCCGCCTCGATCTCCGCCGTCGCCTTGCGGACGCGCAAGCGCACGAGACCCAGCGAGGACCGCTCGTCGAAACGCACGAGGAGGATCGCCCGCCGGCCCACCAGGCTCAGGTGCAAGTGCTCCCGTTCCCCCTCGTGGAACAGCACGGCGAACGCGTCCTCGCCGATGAGCTTGGCCAGGCCTTCGGTGGCGGCGACATTGCCAGCGGCCAGCGAGGCGAGGGCCGTCGGGTCCGCCCCATCGAGGGCGCCGGCGAAACCCAGCTGCTGGCCGTTGCGGTCGATCAGGAACGCGAGCTTGGCGTTCGAGTCCCGACGCAAACGCTCCAGGATGTCGTGCAAGCGCCGGAGGTCCTCCTCGCGGAGGCTCCAGTCGGGGCTTCGCATGGGCGCCTCGCAGGTTCGCGGCCGAGCCGCCGGGCCAAATCTAAGCCCCCCGCGGCCGGCAGGGCAAGCCTCCATCGCGGGGCGGGACAGCGCGGGACGGCCTCTGGGGCGTCGGGTGCGGGCGTCGCCCCGCGCGGGTGTCAGTACTCGCGGCGGCCTTCCATGGCGCGCTGGAGCGTCAGCTCGTCCGTGTACTCCAGGTCGGCCCCGGCGGGGATACCCTGGGCCAGGCGCGTCAAGCTGGGCCCCAGCGGTTTGAGCAGCCGGGCCAGATAGACCGCTGTGGCCTCGCCCTCCGCGGTGGGATTGGTGGCGAGGATGACCTCGCGGAAAGCTTCCCGCCGCACCCGTTCCACGAGCTCGCGCACGTGCAGCTCGTCCGGACCGACGTTCTTGAGGGGCGAGATCGCACCGCCGAGAACGTGGTACAGCCCGCGGTACGAGGTCGTCCGCTCGAGAGCCGCGACGTTGCTGGGCTCCTCGACGACGCAGAGAAGCGAGCGGTCGCGGCGCGGGTCGGTGCAGATCGGACACAGCGCCTCCACCGCCAAATTGAAGCAGGCCGAGCAGAAGCGCAGCTTCTCCCGCAGATCGGCGAGCGCCGCCGCGAGGTCCAGCACCTCCTCGCGCGGCATGCGCAAGAGATGGAAGGCGAGGCGTTGGGCGCTCTTGCGCCCGATGCCGGGGAGCTTGCTCAGGGCCTGGATGGCGCGCTCGAGCGGGGGAGCGAGACTCGGCACCCTACCTCCTACGCGCGGTCCGAGCAGCGCCGAGCTGTCCTGCGCAACCGGCGTTGCCTCGCGAGGGGCCCGGCGCAGGCCACGACCGCTCTCCGGCTCACAACAAGCCAGGCGGGATGGGCAGCCCGCCCACCAGCTCGCGCGTGATGCGCGCGACCTCTTCGTCCACCTTGCGGCCGGCGTCGTTGACCGCAGCGACGACGAGATCCGCCATCAGCCCAGGGTCCTCGGGCGTGAGCGCCTCCGGGGCGAAGCGCACGGAGAGCAGCTGCTTGCGCCCGTTCATCCGGGCGCACACGACGCCTCCCCCCGAGGAACCTTCCACCTCGACGCCTTCCAGCGCCTCCTGCAAGCGCCCCTGCATCTGCTTGAATTCCCGGACCATCTTCGTCAGGTTCATTCGTTTTCCTCTCCCTCCCCGGCCTCCGGCAACAAGGGGTCGACGCCGAGGGGTTGGATCTCGACAACCTCCGCGCCGAATTCGGCCAGAAGCCGCCGGACGCCCGGCTCCCGGGTTGCCCGCTCCAGCAGCTCGCCGGCGGCCGGCCCGGGGGACGCTGGAGGCCGCTGCTTGCGGGGGGGAGCCTCCGGGCCTGGTTCGCCCGAAGTTCCCCTGGCCTCGGACGCTCTTCCGTGGTGGCGGATTTCGAGGGTCACCGGACCGCCCGCGATCGCCGCCGCCTCCTGCCGGAGCGCCCGTGCGTTCTCCCGGTCCTGGAGCAGCGCCTCCAGCGCCGCCTGATCGGGCCCCAGGCCGATGACCAGGCACTCGCCCTCGAGCCGCAAATCCCGAACGGTCTCGACGACGGCAGCGAGGGCGGGCCTGGCAGCGGCGACGGCGGCCCGGAGCCGCTCGCGCAGGCCCGTGTCTGGGTCGGCAGACCTGGAGGCCGCCCGAGCCGACGGCGGGCCGGCGTCAGCGAGAGGCGGGCTTTTTTTTTCCGTTTTCCGTGGCGAGGTCTGGGCCGGAGTTCCCGGAGGGTTTCTCGGCTGGATGGCGGAGAGCAGGCTCTCGATCGGCTGCAGCACGCCGAGCTCGGCGATGCGGATCAGCGTCGCTTCGAAGAGGTAGCGCGGCTGGGACGAACTCTTGAGGGGGTATTCCAGATCCGCGAGGATCTGGAAGATGCGCAGCAGGTCCTGCCGGCTCAAAGCCTGCCCCGCGGCCTGCAACGCGTCCCACTCGTCGTCGGCTCGCCCGATGAGTTCGGGACGGTGCGGAACCGCCCGGTCCACCAGGAGGTCGCGCACGGTCGCCAGGAGTTCCGACCAGAGTTGTACCAGGTCCACTCCCTCCCCCACCAGGGCGTCGAGCTCGCGGAGCATGGCCGGCGCGTCGCGCTGCGCCATGCCCGCAACCATCCGGGCCAAGGCCTCGCTGCGTACCGTACCCAGAATCGTCCGCGCGTCTTCCTCGGAGACGGTCTCGCCGCAGAACGCGACGACCCGCTCGAGCACGGAAAGGGCGTCGCGCAGCGATCCCTCGGAAGCCCGGGCGATCCAGTCCAGCACCCGCGCCGGCAGCACCAGGCCCTCGCGGGCACACACCTCCTGGAGATGCTCGCGGATGCGCCGCGGCGCCACGCGGCGGAAGTCGAAGACTTGACAGCGGGAGAGGATGGTGGCCGGGATGCGATGGGGCTCCGTGGTGGCGAGCACGAAGACGACCTGCGGCGGAGGTTCCTCGAGCGTCTTGAGCAGGGCGTTGAACGCAGATTTGGAGAGCATGTGGGCTTCGTCGATGATCAGCACCTTGTAACGATCCCGCGCCGGGGCGTAGGAGACGACTTGCTGGAGCTCGCGGATGTCGTCCACGCCCGTGCGGGAGGCCGCGTCGAGCTCCAGCACGTCGAGGGCTCGTCCCTCGGTAATCTCCCGGCAGGGAAGGCACACGTTGCAAGGCTCCGGCGCGGGCCCCCGCTCGCAGTTCAGGCACTTCGCCAGGATGCGGGCCGTGGTGGTCTTGCCCACGCCCCGCACCCCGGCGAAGACGTAAGCGTGGGCGACGCGCCCGGCCGCGACCGCGTTGCGCAGGGCCCGGACGACCGGCTCCTGGCCCACCACCTGCTCGAAGCTCTGGGGCCGGAGCTTGCGGGCGAGAACGTGGTACATCGGCCCCTCAACGGTGGCGGTGGCGAAGGGAGTCGCGGGCGCGGCCCGAGGAAAGCTTGATGGGGCTCAAGGGGACCTGCGGCACCTGGGGCGACCCGCTTACCGTTGCTCCCTTCCGGGCCTGGCGGGGTTCGCGGGGCCGCAGTGCACAGGGCTCGAGCCCCCCACGGGGGAGAAGTCCCGGCGAACTGGCGGAGAGAGTGGGATTCGAACCCACGGTGCGGTTTCCCGCACACACGCTTTCCAAGCGTGCACCTTCGGCCACTCGGTCATCTCTCCGGGTCAGCATGCTCTCAGGAGGAACACCCCACCTCTGCCGTCTCGGCGCCCTCCCGCGTTGCCGCTCCAGGGGCCGTAGAGCTGGCGGAGAGGGTGGGATTCGAACCCACGTGCCACCTCACGGTGACAAAGCGCTTTCGAGGCGCCCCCGTTACGACCACTTCGGTACCTCTCCGCGACGCCTCGCGCCGGCGGTTGCGGGCTCCGTGCTACCCTGCCAGGGCCTGCGCCTCATCGCTGCGGCGCCGTTCGCGAAAAAAATCGAGCAGCAACTCTGCGGCCCGCTCGGCTTCGACGCCTCCGGTCACCTCGAAGCGGTGATTGAACGCCGCACCCTGGGCTTCGAGAGCCCTCAGCCGGCCCGTGGCCCCCACCCGAGCGTCGGCGGCCCCGAAGACGATCCGCGCTACCCGGGCGTGCAGCGCCGCCCCCAGGCACATCAGGCAAGGCTCCACCGTGCAGTACAGCGTGGCCCCCACCAGGCGGTAGTTGCCGGTCCGGGCGGCAGCGTCGCGCAGGGCGAGGATCTCGGCGTGCCCCGTGGGGTCCACGAGGGAAACCGACGCGTTGCGACCCCGGCCCACGACGCGTCCCTCCAGGACGACCACGGCTCCCACCGGAACCTCTCCGGCGCGCCGTGCCTCGTCGGCGAGTTCCAGGGCCTGGGCCATGAAGTGGGCGTGCTCGTCCATCTGCGCACCCGCCGGACAATCGAGCTGGTCGGACCGGAGGGATTCGAACCCCCGACCTACTGGTTCGTAGCCAGTTGCTCTATCCAGCTGAGCTACGGTCCGTTCTCGACACCCGGAATCCGGAGCCGCCCCGGCCGGGGCCGCCGGATGGTATCACCCGCACCGATTGGGTGTCAACGCGGCGAGTCCTCGCGCTCCCGCAACCTCGGAGTTGCCTGGACACAGGCCTCGCCCTATATTTGCCAAGAAACTGCGGAAAACCAGGAAAAATCCAGCTCCCAGTGGGAGGCACGTATGGGTCAGCAAAACGAGGACAGGGGTCAGCGGTTCTTCACGACCTCGGAGGTCGCGCGCTACTGCGCCGTCACGAACGACGGGGTTCTCAAGTGGATCAAGGCCGGCAAGCTGCGCGCCTTCGCTACGCCCGGCGGGCACTACCGGATCGCCGCCGAGGACTTTCGTGAATTCCTGGAGCGTTACGGGATCCCGGTGGACGAATCCTTCTTCGGAGGCGAGGCGCAACGGCCGCGTACGGTCCTCGTCGTGGACGACGAGGCGGACATCCGCGAAATCGTGCGCCGGGTGCTGCGGGAGCTCGATCCGGATCTGGAGGTCGAAGAAGCCACCGACGGTTACGAAGCGGGCATCAAGATCGGGGCCATGCGCCCTGACTTGGTCATCCTGGACGTGCGCATGCCGCGCGTGGATGGCATTTCGCTCTGCCGCTCCGTGCGCCAGAACCCCCAGACGCAGAGCATCAAAATCCTCGCCATCACAGCCTTCCCCGAAAAGGAGACGGTGAAGCAGATGTACGACGCCGGCGCCGATCTCTGTCTCATCAAACCTCTGGACCTGGAGCACTTCCGGTTGGAGGTGACCCGCTTGCTCGAAGAGGCCGAACGCCGGCCGGCCCTATCGGGCTGAGCCCGAGCGGAGATAAGGTGCGAGGGCCCTCCGCAAGCCCGGCCGGTGGGCGACGAAGCCAGGCACGCGCGGCACGGCCTGGTTGAAGCGCGGCGTCCCGCCTCCGGGGGTGTAGACCTCGCCGCCCGCCGCGAGCACGAGTGCGGTCCCCGCCGCCACGTCCCACTCGTGCTTCGGTACGAGCGTCCAGGTGGCATCGGCGCGCCCGGCGGCCACGCGGGCCAGCTTGTAGGCCACGGACCCGGTGGGCTCGATGCGGAACGGTGCGCTCGCGTAACGCGCCCATTCGCCGCGGCCCACCTCGCTCCGACTGGCGAGAACGAGGGCGCCCTCCAGCGTGGACCGGCGCTCGAGCCTGACTCGGCGGCCATCGGCGGCCACCCCCGAACCGCGAGCCCCCACGACCCGCTCTCCCGTGGCGGGGTTGAGAATGCCCCCCGCGAGAGGCTCGCCCCGGACCACGTAGGCGATCGAAACACACCACTCGGGGATTCCCGCCACGAACTCGCGAGTTCCATCGAGAGGGTCCACGACCCACACCCGCTCGCACGCGAGCCGCTCCCGGTCGTCGGCGGTTTCCTCCGAGAGCCAGCCCTCGCCCTCGCGGGGCAGAAAGCGCCGGAGGGCTTCGTCCACGGCGTGGTCGGCGGCGGTCACCGGGTCGCCGCCTCCCTTGTCCTCGGCGGTCACGCTCCCGGGAGCGAAGCCGTCCAGGATCTCGCGCGCCACCTCGAGACCGCGGGCGATGCGCGCGAGGATCTCATCCAGCGTCGCCCCGCTCATGCGAGCTTCCGTCGGGTCCAGATGTAGCCCTCCCGCTCCAGATGGAGAAAAACCTCCTGGGCCGCTTCCTCCGGGGTGAGATCGGTCGTGTCGATCACCACGTCCGCATCCTGGGGCGTCTCGTAGGGGTCGGAGATCCCCGTGAACTCTCGGATCACCCCCGCGCGGGCTTTGGCGTAGAGGCCCTTGCGGTCGCGCGCCTCGCAGACTTCGAGGGGCGTGGCCACGTGCACCAGAATGAACCCGCCCACCGACTCGATCATGCGACGGACTTCCTTGCGCACGGCATCGTAAGGGGCGATCGGCGCGCAGATGGCGATGCCACCGTTCTTCGTGATCTCGGAGGCGACGAAGCCGATGCGGCGGATGTTGATATCGCGGTGCTCCTTGGAGAACCCTAGTTCGGACGAGAGGTGCTTGCGCACGACGTCTCCGTCGAGAAGTGTCACGGGCCGCCCGCCCATCTCCAGCAGCTTCACCCGCAGGACATTGGCGACGGTGGACTTGCCCGCTCCCGAAAGCCCCGTAAAAAACACCGTGAATCCCTGGCGCCGCCGCGGGGGGTAGCTGCGCCGCAGCTCCTGCGCGACCTCGGGGTAGGTGAACCATTCCGGGAGTTCGGCCCCTTCGGCGAGCCGGCGCCGCAGCTCGGTGCCCGAGATCGTCAGCACGCGGGCATGCTGCGGAACCTCGTCCTCGGGCAGGTAGCTGTCGAGATCCTCCACGTAGACCATCTGCCGGAAGGGCACCATGCGCACGCCGATCTCCTGTTCGTGGTCCCGGAGCAGCCGCTGGGCGTCGTAGGGTCCGTAGAAGGGCCTTCCGTTGCCATCGTTGCCGGGGCCCGCATGGTCGCGCCCGACGATGAGGTGCGAGCACCCGTAGTTGCGGCGGATGATGGCGTGCCACAACGCCTCGCGGGGCCCCGCCATGCGCATCGCCAGCGGCAGGAGGGACAGCTTGACCGTGTGCTGGGGGTAGCGCGGCAGCACGGCCTGGTAGCAGCGCACGCGGGTGTAGTGGTCCACGTCGCCCGGTTTCGTCATGCCCACGACAGGATGGATGAGCAGGTTGGCGCCGGCTTCGGCGGCCGCGCGCATCGTGAGCTCCACGTGCGCCCGGTGCATGGGGTTGCGCGTCTGGAAAGCCACCACGCGCCGCCAACCCAGCCGCCCGAACTCCGCCCGCAGCTCGGCCGGGGTATGGCGCAGGAGCTTGAAGTCGTAGTGCTGGGGCGGTGCGAGCCCCTCGAGCCGGCCGCTGACGTAGAACGGGTGGGTGCGGGCGAGCAGGTAGGCCACACCGGGGTGTTGGGGGTCGGTGGTGCCGTAGACGCGCTCGGCCTCCGCGCGCCGGTCGGGCTCGTAGATCTCCTCCACGTGAAGCGCGGCGAGCATCACCCCTTCGGGATCGCGCAGGGCAAGGCTCGCCCCGGGGGCGAGGCGGCGAGCGAGCTCCCCGGGGATGTCGAGGACCACGGGGATCGGCCACAGCGTGCCGTCCGCCAGGCGCATCCGCTCGCAGACCGATTCGTAGTCCCGCTGCCCGAGGAAGCTCGTCAGCGGCGAGAACGCGCCGTGGAGCAAGAGCTCCAGGTCGCACAGCTGGCGTTCCGTCAGGTCCCACGAAGGCCAGTCGCGCGCCTCGCGCTTGAGAGCCGCGGCACGGCTCTCCGGAACCAGCAGTTCCACGAGCTTGCCGCCATACGGGGGTATCAGATGTTCGGTCACGGACGACTCCTTTTCGATCCGGTTCGCTTCGCAGGATGCGCGCGCCCCGGCTGCCGCGGGGCGCCCGTCATGTTTCCGAGACGAGCCCGAGGCCGCGCAATGCCTCGACCGTGCGCGCCACGTCGGCCGACGCGGTGGCTTCTTCGACCTCGAACTCTTCGCAGAGAACTCGCGCGATCTCCTCTTCCGTACGGGTGCCGTCGCACAGCAGGTAGATCCGCCGCGCCGTCTCGTTGAGCACGTGGACGCGGTCCCCTTCGGCGTCGAAGAACAAGTACTCGTCCTCCAGATCGCGCTCCTGGAAGCGTCCCGTGCGCTTGGGTTTCGACATCGCGCGTCCCCTTGGCGAAGCGATCAATATACCGAGCCGCGCGCCCGGCCGCATGGGCCCGCGCGCGCCGCCGCCTCAAAGTCCGTAGTGGCCGAGGGCCCCCTCGCCGTGGGTGGGGGAGGTAGCGCTCACCAGGTAGTAGGCGTCCCGGCCGTCGGCCAGCCCCCCGCGATGGGCCCAGTTCGCCGGGCCCACGGTCCCCGCGTAGCGGAACTTGTCGAAGCTGTCGGGCCGGCCCGGATCTTCCGCGACGTACACCCGGTAGAGCACGCACGGATCGCTTCCCGCGAGATCGTCCCAGCTCAAGACGGCGTCCGAGCCGCTCTTGGCGAGCAGGAGCCCGGTGACTTCCGGGGGCACCGTGGCGGCGCAGGCCGGGTCGTCGAGCGGGTCGTTGGCGTCCGTTTCTCCGGGCCCCACGGCCCCGTTGGCGTCGCGGTCCTCGGCGCCGTCGGGGGCCCCACCGCCGTCGGTGTCCGGGTCGCGGGGGTTCGTGGTCGAGCCCGGGTCCGCATCGGCGGTGAAGTGCCCCGCCGAGGTGTCCGTGGCGGCCGGGGGTGTCGTGACACCCGATTCGAGCCCGTCCGGCAGACCGTCGTCGTCGGCGTCGTAGTCCGCGGCGTTGACCGCCCCGTCGCCGTCGCTGTCCGCGTCCCAGGAAGGTTCCTCGTTGTCCAGAAGTCCGTCGTCGTCCGTGTCCGCGTCGTCGGGCTCGGTACCGGCGGCGAGCTCGTCCGTATCGAGGAAGCCGTCGCGGTCCGAGTCGAGCGGCGCGAGGGCCGCCGGGTCGCCGAAGTGGATCATCTGCTGCACGTAAATCAAGGGCACCGCGTCCACGAGGTGCGCCGTGAGCACGGCTTGCCACGTGGCGTTGCCCAGGCGGGTGTTCTTGTTTCGGAATAGCTGCTCGAAGAAACGATCGGCCAAAACGTCGTAGTTCAACAGGGTCCCCGTGGCGGAAGGCGCCCAATTGCCCACCGCCCCGCGGTCGGGACGCCGGCCCCATTCTTCGCCGAGGGAGTAAGGCTCGGCATCGAGAGCCGTGAACAGTCCGTTGACGCAGTTGAGCGCGAGAACGAAGCTGAGGTGACCCGTGGGTTGGAGCGTCGACACGTCCCCGTTGACCCAAAGGTTCTCCCCCGCCCACTGCGTCCGTGCGCCGTGACCGGCGTAGGTCGTCACGAGCGAGCCAATGTCGAGGGCGTCGCGAATCGCCTGGGTGGCCTGGTCCACGCCGCTCGCGGTCTGCGGGTAGTCGTTGAGGTAGACCCGCCGCGCCTGCATCGCAGGAGGCTGGAACTTCGCGATCAGGTCTTCGAGGAGCGTCTCGAAGCTCGCGTCGTCGTCGTCGGCGACGTAGAGCAATCCCGAGTTCAGCGCCGCCACAGGGGGCGAACTCTCGTAACCGATGAGGTTGTTCACGTAGCGGGTCACGTCCGTCGGGGTCCTGGCGCTCACCCGGCCGACGGCCAGGTCCGGCACGAGATCGCCTCCGCTCACCGCGCCATACCAACTGTCGGAGGGCGCGTAGCCGACACCGTCCTGGTAGTAGAAAAACGCCGGCACGTAGTTGTCCCCTTCGCCCTTGAGGTCCTTGGGGTCGAACGTCGCGTCGCCGACGAGCAGCAAGTAGGTCGGCGCCGGCGGGGCGTAGTTCTCGAAGGCCCACTGGACGAAGTTGCGGATGCCTTGCGTTTCCGCGATCCCGCCGTTGAACTCGTCGTAGACCTCGGTCAGCGGCGCGACGACGACGCGCAATCCCCCCGCCTCCCGGTGATCCGCCAGGGGCTGGATGGCATTCCGGAAGTTCTCGTGCACGACGATCAGCAAGTCTGCACCCCGCGATGCTTCGGCGCGCAGGTCCGACGGACGGTCCACGACGAGGCCGAACGGCGCCAGGGCCGCCCCTTCCCGCAGCAGCACGAACGGGCCGGCAGCCGTACCGGGGGCGTTCGACAGCCGCACGCGGAAGCCCGTGCCGTCGGGAACGACCTCGAAGCCCGCGAGGCGTCGCGGGGCCAGAGGGTCCGAAACGTCGTAGCCTACGATGTCGGAGCCGCTGAAGGCCGTGACCTCGATTTTCTGGGTCGCCGTCGTGGCGGCGTCGAAGGCCAGGTAGTCCGATTCGGCCGCGAAGCGGTCGTAGTACTCGACGCGCACCCAGTCCGTCCATTCCTCCTGCGTTGTCAGGCCGAGATCGGCGGGGTTTTCCACCCGGACGGTGTTGATGCCCTCGACGATCCAGCCCTGCGGGATGTCGCCTCCGAGGATCCTGGCCTGCAGGCCCGTCCAGCGTTGGTCGTCCACGAGGTTGCCGTTGAAGTAAACGCGGACGTGGTGGTTGGGGCTCGGGCCCGGCGTTTCCCTGCGGCTGCGGATGCGCACCTCCACGCGCCCCACGAGGGTGGCGTCTGCAGAGACGTTGCGCAGGTCGAAGTTGTAGTCCACGAAGCTCGGCGTCCCCGGAGTCGTCACCGCCAGCTTGTCCCAGTACCAGGGGCTGTCGGGCTCGACGATGCTCGCCCAGTAGAGGACATCGGTCTCCTGGTAGGCGGTATTGCGGAAGTCGTTGGGCACGGGAGCCAATGGATCGGGGGTGACATCGCGCGCCTCCATCCGCAGACCCGCGCGCACACCCCCGGTGAGCCGGTAAACATTGTCCCAAGTCTCCTCGCTGTCGAGGGTTTCGCCGAAAAAGCGGATCGCGTCCCCGGGGTCGAAGCTCCCGTCCTCTTCTCCTGTGACCTCGATGGGGACCTCCACGCCCCGGTTCGTGAGAACGAACGTCGCCGGGTCTATCCCCGTCGGGTCCACGCCGGCCCCCGCGAGGTCCGCATAGGTCACCCGGTGGATTCCGGTTCGCCGGACGAGGATTTTGACCGGCGTCATGACCGAGGGTTGAGGTTCAGAAATGCTCGAAGTGGAGGGCTGCGGCGCGCTCGAGGCAGGCGCGATGGCCAGGGGGACGGTACTGGGATTGACCACCTGACCCGCCCAGAACTCGTCTGTCCTATCGAGCTCCAGGGAAGGCATCGAGGGCTGCGGGCTATCCCATGCTCCGTCCTCGAACCGCAGGCGCACTTCGAGCCGGCGCACGGCGCGCCACGTGCCCGTTGCGCGGTCGTAACGCACCGGGGCCAGGCGCAGGCGCGCAAGATGGAGGTGGCGGACGACGCCGACAAGCTCGACCTCCAGGAGCGGAGGAAGCGGCGTGTCCCGGTCCGGCTCGATCCGTACGGAGCCTCCGCCGGAAGCGAGGCGCACGACCCCCGGAGGCCAGGAACTTTCCAGAGGGGCTTCGGCGAGGATGCGCACCTCCTCCAGAGTGGGCCGGGTCCCCCAGGGCACGGCCACGAGGAACACGGCTTCGGGCAGGAGGGGGCGATCGTCCTCGGCGCGGAGTCCCAAACCGCTCACCGTGGCCAATGTCCACATCCCCGTGGGCCCGGGCACCGCCCGCACGGAAACGGCCGGCAAGGCGACCTCGAAGGCGAGGTGTTCCCGGTCCTCCTCCAAAGGCCGGACGACCGGAGAAGCCTGTCCCGCTCCGACCAGAAGCCCCGCGAGGGGAACGAGCCCCAACGCCCGGATGCTCACGCCAGCTCCTTCAGCAGCCCTTCGAGGACAGCGGCCGTCTCGGGCAGCCTTCCCGGAACCAAGCTCAGGCAGCGTGACCCTCGGAGCAAGCTCGCCACCTCGCCCACAAGCTGGGGCTCGCGGCCCGCGAACTCGCGCGCCACCGCACTTCCCGGGTGCCGGTTAAGCATTTCCTGGCAGAGCTCGAGCGCCGTGCGGAAGCGCCCGAGCGCTTCCACCCGCGGCGCACCCGCGAAGGAGGGCCGCCGCGCGGGCAGCTTCAAGGCGTAGACGAGGCTCGCGCGATGGGCTGCGAGCCATGCTTGGAGTGGTTGCGAATCCGTGACGTGCAGGCGGCACGCCGGACCGTGGGTATCGAGGCGCTCGTAGCGTTCCACGCCGGGGAGCGCTGCCAAGCCCTCGAGCACCCGGGCTTCCCTGTCCACCGCCGCGATC
The DNA here is from genome assembly GCA_037447115.1 of Acidobacteriota bacterium. Classification (GTDB taxonomy): domain Bacteria; phylum Acidobacteriota; class Polarisedimenticolia; order Polarisedimenticolales; family JBBIHH01; genus JBBIHH01. Next base: position 145,787 of record JBBIHH010000001.1, on the reverse strand, counting down.
TCGTAGAGGGGAAAGCGAGACGCCGGCTCGTCACCCTCGGCGTGCAGCAGGATCACGCAACCCGGGCGGACAGGGTCTCGCCGGACGGGCACGTCCGCAGGCCGCAAGCGCGGGCCGTCGTCGAAGGCCAACGGGAATGCGCGCGAGGCGGCGCCGGTCGCTGGGGCCGGTCGGGGCCGTAGCATGCGGGGAAAGGGCAAGAGCAGGCCGCTTTGCCGCTCGAGCACCGTCACGTCGTCCGCGAGCAGGGCCGCTCCCGCCTGCACGAGGGCCCAGCCCAACGTGCTCTTCCCCGAGCCCGCCGGTCCGGCGAGGATCAGCCCGCGGTCGCCGCGGGTCACGGTCGTTGCGTGCAGCGCGAAAACGTGGTCCAGCCGGCCCAGCAGAGCTTCGACGATCCGGTTGTAGGCGTGCAGGACGGGGCGTCGCCCGTCGAGCAGGACTCGCCCGCGGGGTTCGTGGAGCACGAAGCCGCCCGCGGAAACCCTTTCCACGGCGAACTCCAGCGATTCCCCCGCTCCTCCGGCGGGAGGCGGAAGGGCCGCCCATAGCTCTCTCAGGGCCGAGGCCAAGGCGGGCAGTGCCGAGCGGACGGTGACTTCGGCACCGAACCAGCCGAAGCGTACCGCGCTCACGGGAGGTGGAGCCTGCGTCCGCTTCGGAGCAGTTGCGGCGGGTGTTGCGGTCGTTGGCGCATGGGGGGAACGATCCCGGATTTCTCCGGGGTCGCCTCCTCCGGCGGCGAGTTCGACTGCCGCTGCAGGTTCTCGGTGTGCTAGCCGCCGTCTCGCGGCGACACTACCACCCCTTCCGGGAAGATCAAGGTTCACGCCCCCGGTGCTCCTCGCCCCCGAGGTTCCGCTGCGCCGCCCCGCCCGGTGGCGGCGCAGCCTATCGTGCCTCAGTCTTCGCCGTAGCGACCGCCAAATTCTTCGCCACCGTACAGCGCGGAGGCGTGACCGAGCGCCTCGACGACCTGCCGAGCCGTGAGCGACCGTATGCTCGGCGCTTCGTAGGGGAGGCGCGACCTCGCGTCCATGCGCCGGTCCTCCTGCCTGCCATGGTCCGTCATCGAGTTCTCCGCTGCGGGCGCTGCCGCGAAGGGAGTGGGTCGGTGGTTTCGATGGTCGTGGCGGGTGGCGTCAGCCGGTCCGGTGTCGTTCGGAGCACGCCGTACGCCGCCTGGAATGTGGGGCTCGACAGCACTCGCGAGCCGAGCGTGGGCTGGATGACCTTCCAGTAGAAGATGCCACCCTGCGTCCTCGCGAGGCGCTCCAGGCGAGCCCTCTCCCCCGGCGCGAGCGTCAGGCTCTCGCTCAGGCCGGCCGAGACCGTCAACCTGCGCCGGCTATCCTGGAACGTGGGATCCGTCGAGATCAGCAACAGGCTCGGTCTGCGCGAGGAGGTCTCCCAAGCGAAGGTCGTCGCACTGCCTTCTCGCAACTCGCCGGAGCCGTAGCTAGGCGCGACAAGACGGATCGGCGCTCGCGGCGGGTTGGCGACGGCCAGCGTGCCGCGGTGCCAGGTTTCCTTTCCGGAAAGCTCGACATCCACGAGCACGTACTCGTAGAGCACCCCGTTGACCGCCGTCCCGTCGGTGAACTCGTAGGATGCCCCTTCGAAGAGATCCCCCGCCGCAGGGATCAGACCCTCGGTGAGCTCGACGATCTCGCCCTTGACCAGGTCATGACGCAGCACGCGGAACCCCGCGTTGTCGATCTCCAGCAGCGTCGTCCAATAGAGCGTGACGCGCCCGTCGTCGGCCACCGCTTCCAAGGACCCCAGCTCGACGAAAAGCTCCTCGGCGCACGTCGAGACCTTGTCGCTTTCCTCGCCGAGGGAGTCGGTCGTCTGGAAATGCATGGCGGCGGTGACGCTGCGCTCACCGGTGTTCGTCAGCGTGCTTGCGTTCGCGATCTGACAAGCGTCCATCTGGTCCAGGTTGGTTCCCGTGCAGCTGAGGACGAACGTCCCGGATTTCCCGTTGGCGATCGAGCCGTGGATGCCGTTCGTCGTGCGCAGCTCGATGTCGAAGTCCCCGAGACAACCCTCCCCCGAGCCCGGGGACAGCACCTGCCAGCCCGAGGTGACCCCTTGGCCGTCGACCGTGGCGCTGACGAGAGAGCAGCTCCCGATATCCGGGGGAAGATTGAACCAGATCTTCGTGATCTTGGGGTCGAACGCGGGGCTCGTGTTCGTCACGTTGAGCGTGAGGGTTCCGACCGTGGCGCTATCGCGGTCCCAAGTATAGGTGAGGTCGGCCTCCACCATGTTGCCGAATTTGTCGCTCCCCGGGGAGCACGTGCAGTCGTGCTCCGTGTCGACGGAGCCTTCGCCGCCGATGCCCACGCTCGTGCTCGTCAGGTCGGCGTCGGGGCAGTCCGCCAGCGGCCGCGTGCACGCACCGCCCCCCTCGTGCAGCGAGCAGTCGTGGGCTCGCGCGTTGCCCACCCCAGCGATCGCCAGCAAGATGCCGAGCGCAGCGGCGGGCGTGTATCCCATCCACCGTCGAGAGCCTTGCACTTTCATCCCTCGCTCCTGCGTGTCTCGAAGATAACCGCGCCCAGAAAATCAGCATTAACAGTACGCAGCAGCGATGTTGCATGCAAGGGGAATCATGGTCAGCACTGAAAACCAACGCTATAGTTAATAGAACTTGACCGTCTTTTCTTGGAGGTTGGGTCCACGCAGCGAAGCCGCTCATAGAGGAAGGACCCGCTCGTCTGGACCCCGGAGGCCTCTCAGGTAACATAGGCTTTGCAGGAACAGCACACGGAGCGCGGAGACGAGGGCCCCCATCACCGGGAGCCGATCCGATCTGCGCCGGCCCCGGGTGGGTCCCACGCGTTGGAGCAGGTAGGCGAACCGGCGGCTCCAGCCCGGGACGAGCCACAACGTGACGAGTCTGCGGCGGGCGTGAGCGTTCCGGTCGTTGGGTCCGAACAGCTCCCGGCGCGGCCGCAAAAGCTCGAGGTGGAAGCGCGTCACACGCCGGGGCGCAAGTCCCTCCGGCGCCCCGGGGGGAAGCGGCGTGTCGAACATGCGGCGCGCCAGGCGCAACGCCAACCATAGCGTGCTCCCGAGCGACGCCTGTTGCGCGCCGAGCTCGATGCGTTCCCAGTTCAGGTTGTCAGCCAGCGCGAGCATACGGTCGAGATCCACGATCCTCGCCACGCGGGAGAATCCCTCAGCGGCGCACTGGAGCGTGATCTGCAGGACGAGGTCCTCGGCCGACGGGATCCGCAGGCGCCCGTGCGGTGTGGGGATGGAGGTGGCGCGTTGCAAGACTTCCGATGCGGAGAGCGAAAACAACGCATCCTTGGCGGCCAATCTCCAGTGCAGCTCGACGATGGCACCCTGGGGTGCGCGCAATGGGATGTGGAAGTGTCGCCGCCGGTACCGTGCGAGGACCTCCGGCGGAACTCGAAAGCCGTGCGCGACCAGCAGGCGCACGGTGAGCTTCAGTTTATCGGGCGGCACGAGGACATCGACGTCGCGCAGGTCGCGCAGGACGGGCTCGGGGTAGTAGCGATCGGCGATAGCGGCACCCTTCAGGAACACGTGCGGAATCTCCGCAGCCTGCAGCAGGCCGGCGAGCTTGTCGCGGATGTGCAGCAGTGCCGCATTGCGCCGCCGCTGGAGCACCGCTTCTTGCGGCAGCTCCGGGATCGGGAAACCGAGCGTCCGGAGCTTAGCGGCGCCTGCCGACGCGACGAGCGTCGCGACGCCCTGAGGTGCGGCGAGGGCGAGCAGGTCGGCGAGGGGGGGCATCGGGCCCGCCGGGGGGTGGGATGGCTCGCGGCGGCAGAGGAAGACCAACCAGCGCCACGTTCCATCGGCGAGACTGCCGTCCGGACTCACGCGTGAAGATTACTGCGGCCCGCATGGTCTGGGACAGCGCTTGGACGCCACCGCGTGCCGACCCGCTCCTCGCTCGCGTGGGCCGCGAAAGAGAAAATGCCGGTCGCCGCCTCGGATCGTGGAAGGGCCCGGAGAACTGCGACGACGAGGAGACGAGCTGGATCGAGTTCCCGGCTAGAATAACTAAAAGAACCAAATTGCTCGTGCGGATAGCGGGACCTAGATTCTCCCTCCGCTCCCGGGTCGCGCGGCCCCCCGGGGCCGCGGGAGTTGCCGGAAGGAGAATGGATGTTGCGCGTGCTCGCCTCACGGGCAGGGGGAACCGCGCAGGCCGAGGAGGGCGGCTCGCCGACGCGGCCGGGCCCAGGCCGACGCTGCACCCCGGCGATCCTCTACGAGGGCCTGCTGCGGGGCATGCGCTGCGGTATCCTGGCGGTCGACCGCGAGGGGCAGCTCCTCCTGCTGAACGCCCACGCTCGAGAGATCCTCGAACTCGAGACCGAGCCCGCGCCGGGCACGCCACTGCTCGAGGCGCTCCCCGGCCAACCCGAACTCGTAGCCGTGCTGGCGGAGGCATTCACCCTCGCCCATCTGCCGAACCGGGCGGAGCTCGAGATCACCACCGGTCATCGCCGCCGCAAGACGATCGGCTTCACGCTCTCCTACATCCTCCGGGACGACGGGACGGCTACGGGAGCTGCCCTCTTCTTCAAGGACCTCACCCACGTGGAACACAAGGAAGAGCAGGAGCGCCTGCGGGACCGGCTGGCGGCGCTGGGGCAGATGGCGGCGAACTTGGCCCACGAGATCCGCAACCCTTTGGCCTCGATCGAAGTGTCTTGCGCCCTCCTCAGGCGCCGCTTGGGGGAAGCGCCCCAGGGCGTGGCCGACCTGCTGGACAAGATCAATAGCGAAATCCGCCGCCTCAACGCGACGATCACCTCGAGCCTCGAGTACGTGCGGCCGGTGAAGCTCACGCTGGCGCCGGTGCGGATTCACGAGCTCCTCGACGAAGCGCTCCAGCTCGCGTGGCGCCGCCGGGGCGCGCCGCGCGAGCTTGAGGTGGAGCGCCGGTATCGCGAGGGGCTCGGTCCGTGCCTCATGGATCGGGACCGGATGCGGCAAGTCTTCGTCAACCTTTTCCTCAACGCCGCCGAAGCCATGGACAACCGCGGGCGCTTGACGATCACGACGGAGCTGGAACCAGCTCCCGCTGCGGCATGTACGCCCTATCGGCCGCGGGGCGCGCGGCCGGACCCGTGGAGCGAAGTCACGCACTTCGTCGTCGTGCGTGTCCGGGACACGGGGCCCGGCATCGCGCCGGAACACCTGGACAAGTTGTTCTATCCGTTCTTCACGACCAAGAAGGGTGGGTCCGGGGTCGGACTCGCGCTGGCGAAGAAGATCGTGGACAGCCACCGCGGACTGCTCGATGTGCGCAGCGTTCCGGGCCGCGGAGCCGAGTTCCGGGTCCGCCTGCCGTTGGTCGCCACGGAGGCGAAGGAGCGATGAAGCGGGTTCTGCTCGCCGAGGACGAACCGACCCTGCGGCAGGGCATCGCGGCGGCCTTCAGGGATCGGGGATGGCACGTGGCAGAGGCCGCCGATGGCAAGGCCGCCCTCGACGCCCTCGAGCGAGAGCTCTTCGACGTCGTCGTCACCGACTACAAAATGCCCGAGGCCAGCGGCCTCGAGATTCTCAAACGGGCCAAGATGATTCACGAGGACACCCAGGTCCTGGTGATGACGGCCTACGGGACCGTCGAGTCCGCCGTCGAGGCGATGAAAGCGGGCGCCCTCGATTACATCCTCAAGCCCTTCGAGCTGGAGGAGCTCGAGCTCAAGGTGGAACGGGCGCTCCAGCACCGGCGGATGCTGTCGCGGCTGCACGCCTACGACCGCGAGGTGGTGATCCCGAAGTTCGAGCGGATTGTGGGGGAGAGTCCCCAGATGAAGGCCATCTTCAAGACCATCGAAAAGGTGGCGCGCTCGAACGCCACCGTCTTGATCCTCGGCGAGACGGGCGTGGGCAAGGAGCTCGTGGCGGAGGCGATCCACGTCAACTCCGCCCGCAAGGGCGCGTTCGTCAAGATGAACTGCGCCGCGCTCCACGAGAACCTGTTGGAATCCGAGCTCTTCGGCCACGAAAAGGGGGCCTTCACCGGTGCCGACCGGCAGCGCATCGGCCGATTCGAGCTGGCGAACGAAGGGACGCTGTTTCTGGACGAGATCGGCAACATGTCCCTCTCCACCCAGGCCAAGGTGCTGCGGGTCCTCCAGGAGCGAGAGTTCGAGCGCCTGGGCGGCACGCGGGCGATCCGGGTGGACGTGCGGCTCGTGGCGGCGACGAACCGCAACCTGCTCGAGGCGATCGGGCGCGGGGAGTTCCGCGAGGATCTCTACTACCGCCTGAACGTCGTGGAGCTCACGGTGCCGCCGCTGCGGGAGCGCCGGGAAGACATCGTGCCGCTCGCCCGGCACTTCCTCGACCGCTTCGCGGCGGAACTCAAGAAGCCGGTGCGCGGGCTGACCCCTGCAGCCGTACGGGCCCTCGAGCGCTACACCTGGCCGGGTAACATCCGCGAGCTGGAGAACACGATCGAACGCGCCGTGCTCATGTGCGAGCGGGAGGAGCTCGACGTGGACGATCTGCAGCTCGGGGGCCGCGATCCTGCAGACAACGTCAGCTCCCTCAACCTCCGGCTGCCGCCCAACGGGATGCCCCTCGAGGAGCTCGAGCGCCAGGCCATCCTCGAGGCCCTGCGCATCAACAACTGGGTGCAGAAGGATGCGGCGAAGTTCCTGGGGATCTCGTCGCGGGTCATGAACTACAAGATCCAGAAGTACGAGATCAAGTACCCGCGCTGGACGAAGAACAAGCTCGTCGTCTGACCGACATCCGCCTCGCGCGGAGCGGTTCGGGCGCGCTGGCCTTCGTCCGGGGCCCCGGTAGCCAGAGCCGCGCAGGATGTCCTGATGCCACCCGGGCGAGCGCACGCGGCCTGCTGCCGGGTCGGGGCGCCGGGTGTTCGGGTTCGCTTCCTTGCGGCATAATGGGGCCGGAGGGGGAGATGAGACGCGTGGACTGGCATACCTACTTCATGAACATCGCCCGGCAGGTGGCGAGCCGCTCCACCTGCGATCGCAAGCACGTGGGGGCGGTGATCGTGCGGGACCGCACGATCCTCTCCACCGGCTACAACGGCTCGATCCGCGGGATGCCGCACTGCGACGATGTGGGCCACCAGATGGAAAACGGCCATTGCGTGGCCACCGTCCACGCCGAGGCCAACGCCATCATCCAGGCGGCCAAGAACGGGGTGCGCATCGAGGGGGCGGAGATGTACACCACCGCTTCCCCGTGCTGGAACTGCTTCAAGTTGATCGCCAACGCGGGCATCCGCCGCATCTACTACGGGGAGTTCTACCGCGACGAGCGGAGCATCGAGGTCGCCCGCCAGCTGGGCCTCGAGCTCGTGGACCTCAGCGAGCCCCATCCATCCTGAGCCGCGCCTTTCGCCGTGGCTCGCGGCTCGAGGCAGCGAGGAAGCCCGCGAGGCGCACGGTCCTGGCCCGACACGAAGGGTCGTTGCGCAGGACCCGGTGAGTGCGGAGCCCCCCAAAAAAAAAAGGCCGGCGGCAACCTGCCGCCGGCCCGAGGATGGCCTCGTTTGTCCCGCGGAGACCCGGACCTACTTCTTCGCCGCTTTCTTGCGACGGCGCCGTTTTTTCTTCGCGGCTTTCTTCTTGGTCGCCTTCTTCCTGCGTTTGGCCATGACAGCCCTCCTCTCCGGGTCACTGAATAAGACCGCGGCGCGCGGCCCTAGATCTGGCCCCGGTCCAGATCCGGACCACGATATCTAGGGGCCAGCTAGCTTGTCAAGAGAAAAGTCGTTATCGCTCCGGGCTGCATGGCCCTGCCGAGTTGCTCGAAGCGTCCCGCTCCCGTAGCATCCGGGGGGCCCCGGGGGAGGGTCGAAGGAGGTTCTCACGATGCGGAACGCGTTCGCGGTCGCCGCGCTGGCGGCAACGTGGCTGGCGCTGGGTGCGGGCGGCACGGCCGCTGCCGAGGGGTCTTCGCTGCTCGATCCCCAGGCTTGGGCCGAGACGGCTCCGGATCAGTTTCGGGTGCGCTTCACCACCACCCGGGGAGATTTCGTCGTCGAGGTGAAGCGGGAGTGGACGCCCCACGGTGCGGACCGTTTCTACAACCTGGTCAAGGCTGGTTTCTACGACGGAGCCAAGTTTTTCCGCGTCGTCCCCGGGTTCGTCGTCCAGTTCGGCATGAAGGGCGAGCCCGCGGTGGATGCGGCATGGTCCAAGGCTACGATCCCGGACGACCCGGTCGTCCAGAGCAACCGCGCCGGCTACGTGACCTTCGCCAAGAGCCAGGCCCCCAACAGCCGCACGACGCAGGTGTTCATCAATCTTCGCGACAACACGCGCCTTGACAGCATGGGCTTCGCTCCCTTCGGTCGCGTGGTCGCCGGCATGGAGGTCGTGGAAGCCCTCTTCGGCGGTTACGGGGACGGTCCCCCTGCAGGACGGGGTCCGAGCCAGGCTCGGATCGCCCAGGAAGGCAATGCCTACCTCGAGCGGGAGTTCCCCAAGCTCGATGGGATCGTTCGGGCGGTCCTCGAGCCCTGAGCGGCGGAGGGCCGCCCGGGGTTTGGTCCTCGCGGCGCTGGCTCTCGGCTCCGGCGCCGCCGAGGCGCCGCGGGTCTCCCCCCCGCCGCCCGAGGGCGAGGCCTATCTGTTCGCCTCTTTGCCGGAGGGCTGGTACGCGCGCATCGAGACATCGAAGGGGACCATCCTCGCACGCTTGCTCCCGGACCAGGCGCCGCAGTCCGTGGCGCACTTCGCGGCCCTTGCCGAGGGCAGGATGGGTTGGATCGATCCCCTCACGGGCGAGCGCAAGGCGCAGCCCTACTACGACGGACTCCTCGTGCACAAGGTGGCGTTCGGGAAGCGCTTCGAAGTGGGCGATCCCACGGGCACGGGCCGCGGCGCGCCCCTGATCTACGTTCCTCCGGAAGGTGCGGGGCCTCTCACCTTCGATAGGGCGTGGCGTCTGGGAATGACGCGCTCGGGTCTGGGGAGGATCAGCGGGGTCCTGTTTTTCGTGACGGCCGTGGGCGAGCCCTACCTCACGGGGCGCCATCCCTGCTTCGGCGAGGTCGTCCGAGGACGCGACGTGGTTCAGGCGATCTGCGAGGTCCGGACGAACAGCGCGGGCCAGCCGCTGGAGCAGATCCGGGTCGAGCAGATCCGAATCCACAGCGTGGGAGACCCACCCCCCCTGCCCGAGCCGCGCCCGTACGAACCCCCCGTCCGCGAGCTACGCCCCAGGAAGCCCGCCTCGGGACAACGCCTTTGACCGGCGGCTGGCGCCGGGATGGCCCGGCGCCCGGGTCGCTGCGGCGCCATCGCGCCCGCGGGCTCGTCCCTCGCCGGCAAAAAAAAACGGGGACGCCGCCGGCAGCGTCCCCTGGTCTGTATTGGCTTCCGCTTCGGTGGGTTTTACTTCTTCGCGGCTTTCTTCTTGCGGCCTTTACGCTTCGCTGTTTTCTTCGTCGTCGCTTTTTTTCTTCGCTTCGCCATGCTCGCGTCACCTCCTTTCCGTCGTCGGTTACGACGCGATGCATGCATCGTTGTCTAATATCAGAAAGTGCGAGAAGCTTGTCAAGAAGAAAGTGCGTCCCGCGGGCGAGGCCGATCGGCTGTTCAGGGTTCGAGCAGCACCTTGAGCGAGCCCGGTTGCATTGCTGCAGCGAACGCCTCGGTGGCCCGCTCCAGCGGGAAGCGTGCGCTGACGAGCCCCTCCACGTCTTCCGGATGCTCCGTCAGGTGCCGCAACGCAGGCGGAAAGGGCCCGCAGCGGGAGCCCACCAGCGTCACTTCGTCCACCACCAGTGCCGTGAGGTTGGCGCCGTGTTCGCCGTGATACGTGCTCTTGAGGACGATCGTTCCCCGGGGTCGGGAGTGCGCTAGGGCGTCGCGCAGTCCCGCGGGCCGTCCCGTCGCCTCGACGACGAGGTCGAAGGCGCGCTCGCTGCGGGCGTCGATCATGCGCGTCTCGAGCCCGAGCCTTTCCAGGCGGGCGAGCTTCGCCCGGTGCTTGCCCCGCACGGTCACGCGGCAACCCGCCCGGTGAAGCGCAGCCGCGCACAACTGCCCGAGGCGACCGTCCCCCACCACGAGCACCCGCGTGCCCGGCTCAGGACGGGTCTGCTCCAGGATCTCGTAGGCCGCGGCCAGGGGCTCGGTGAGCACCGCGGCCTCGTCCGGCACGGCCTCCGGGACCTCGTGCAGGTTGCGCTCGGGAAGCGTGAGCCACTCGGCGAACGCCCCGTCCCGGCCGACGATGCCTAGGACCGTCCGCTCCGGGCAGTGCCGCTCCAGCCCTCCCCGGCACCAGGAGCAGGAGCCGCAGCCGACGTTGATCTCTCCCACCACGCGGCAACCGACCCACGTGGCGGATTCGGATTCCTCCACGACGCCCACGAACTCATGACCGAGAATCCCGCGGAAGCCGGCGTAGCCCCGGACGATCTCGAGATCGGTTCCGCAGAGGCCGGCGAGCCTCACCCGGACGAGGGCCTCGCCGGGCCGCACAGGCCGCGGGCGGTCGACGACTTTGACGGCGCCGTGGGCGGCGACGACGGCTTTCATGAAAGGGAGGCGGCCCGGCGGCGACGCCTCGAGGGGATGTCGAGCCCGTAGAGCCGGATCTTGCGCTGAAGCGTCCGCACCCCGATGCCGAGAAGCTCCGCCGCGTGGGTGCGGTTGCCACCGGTGAACTGAAGCGTGCGCCGGATCCACTCCCGCTCCACCTGCGCGAGCGTTGCGCCCGGCTCGAACTCGGGTACGCCGGTGCCCGCGCCGGCGCCACGGATCGGCGGGGGAAGATCCTCGAGGCGGATTTCAGGCCCCGGGAGGGAGACGAGAAGACTCTCGAGCGCGTTCTTGAGCTCGCGCACGTTGCCCGGCCAGCTGTAGGCCTCGAGGGCCCGCAGGGCGTCCGGGGTCACGCGCTTGCGAGGGACGGCGTTGGCCCGGGCCAGCTCGTCGAGCAGCGTCTCCACGAGCTCCGGGATATCCGAGCGGCGCTCGCGCAGCGGGGGCACGTGGATCGTGAACACCTTGAGCCGATAGTACAGATCTCGGCGGAAACGGCCGGAGGCGACGAGGGCCTCGAGGTCGGCGTTCGTGGCGGCGAGGACCCGCACGTCCACGCGGATACTGCGGTCGCCGCCCACGCGCATGAACTCGCGTTCCTCGAGGACTCGCAGGAGCTTGGCCTGCGTGGGCGGAGCCATCTCGCCGATCTCGTCGAGAAAGAGGGTGCCCCCGTCCGCGAGCTCGAACTTCCCCCGCGCGCGCGTGTGGGCTCCCGTGAAGGAGCCTCGCTCGTGACCGAAAAGCTCGGACTCGATCAGGTTGCCGGGCATGGCCGCGCAATTGAGGGCGACGAAGGGCCTGTGGCGCCGCGGGGAGTTGAGATGGATGGACCGTGCCACGAGCTCCTTGCCCACCCCGCTTTCCCCGCAGATCAGCACCGTCGTGCGCAGCGGCGCCACGCGCAGGATCCGGTCCACGACCCGGCGCATGGCGGGGGCGCGCCCGATGAGGGTCTTTGCCTCCCCCCGGGAGAGTTCGCCCTGGAGCGTGGCGAGCCGGTCATCCAGATCGCGCCGTTCGAGCAGGCGGCTCAACCGAAGGGCGAGTTCTTGCCGATCCGTCGGGCTCAGCAGGTAGTCGTCGGCACCCTGCCTCAAGGCGCGACGGCCGAGGCCCGCCGCCGCGACCGGTACCTGGATCAGCAAGGCGGCTCCCGGGCAGGCGGCCCTCAGGCGCTCGACAGCCGCCAGAACGCCTTCAGCGCCGGGGCCCACGCTGAGGATCACGGCATCGGGCACTCGCTCTTCCAGGCTCCGCAGGGCCTCGGCCGGGCCCCGGGTCCGCACCACGTCGCAGCCGCTGCGGAGCAGGTGGGCCGCAAGGCCGCTCCTGTCTTTTTCGGATTCGACGAGCAAGACCCGCGCGCCGTGGACTTTGGCCATGGCGCCATGATAGATGAGAGCTTTTAAGTGCGTCAAGTTGGCGGACTAGAGCGATCCCTGAGAGGGCCAGACTGGCCGGGAAGGGCGAGCAGTGCACCGCCGCGCCAGGGAAGTCTTTCTCAAGTATCTTGCGTCTCAACGAGATCCCTCGCTCGAGACACCTCCAACCGCCTTGGCGCGCGCTTTGATTATCGAAACAACGCAGGGTGGCGTTGCGGCATGAGCTCTGGAGCGAAGGGCAGTGCCAGTGCCGAGGCTAGGCAAGCGAGGGGCAACCGCGCCATGCCGAAGTCCAAAGCGCAGACTTCACCGCCGATCGTGACCTTCCAGTTGGAGGATCGCGTCTACCAGATCGACCCGCAGCGGCGGAAGGTCTACCGGCGTTTCGTGGAGATCGAGACCTCCAAGGCGATGCAGATCATCGCCTTGTGGCGCTCTCAGCCGCGCGATCACTGACTTTTCGGCGCGGACCTCGCGTGCCGGCCTCCGGGCGGAAAAACGGCCCGGCCCGGGCCCTCCCGCCGGTGGGGGACGGCGGGGCTCGAGGCCCGAGCCGGTACCGATCCGGGCCTTGCGGCCCGGGGGGCGAATATACCAAAGGTTTGCTTGTATGCCATAGCGCCCTGGAGCCGCTAAACTGAACCCTCGCGATGAGCGGCTCGCGGCGCGCGGCCCGCGTGCGGGGCCTCGCCCTCGGCGTGGGGTTCTTGCTCGCTGCCTTGAGAGAGTCCCCGGGGGGCTCCGGCTGGGAAGTATGCCTTTCGGGCCCCTCGTCCGAGGCGCAGCAGGATTGCCTCCTGCGCCTCTGGCCTCGTCCCCCGCGAGAGGAGGGGGGCCCCGGCGCCCTTCTGGAGCGCGACGCGGGGCTTGTGGAGCGGCTCGCGGCGCGCTGGCTCGAGGCTCCCGCCGCGCTCACTCCGGAGGTCCGCGCCGCGGCCCTCGAGTGGCGCGCTCGGGCCCTCGCCAAACTGGGCCGGGCGGAGGAGGCCGCCGACACCTGGCGCGAGAGCCTGGTCGTAGACGACGAGACATCGCGCTTGACGTGGCTTCGCGCAGACGGCTCCACGGTCGCCAGCTTGAAGCTCGGGATCGGCGGCGGGCGGCTGCTGCGCGCGGCGGAGTCGCTTCTGGCTGTCGGCCTGCGCGAGCAAGCGCTGGAACTCGTTCGGGAGATGGCGGCGCTCGGCGATCTCGAGCGGGCGGGGGAGTTTGCGGCCCGCGCGGGGGTTCCCGATGTCCTGCGGGCGTTCGAGCCCCGGGAGGTCTGGAGCGCGCCCCGCTGGTATCCCCCCGTGCCTGCCCTCGAGATCCGCTTGCTGGACGGCCAGCGAATCTCCCTGGCCGCCTTGCGGGGCCACGTCGTCCTCATCGACTTTTGGGCCTCGTGGTGCGCGCCGTGTCTGAAGGAGCTTCCGCGGATGCAGGAGCTCTACCGGGCCGAGCGCGAACGGGGCCTCGTGGCGATCACCGTCAACGCCCAGGAGCCGGCGAGCGTGGCCCGCCGCACCGCGGAGGCCTTGGGTCTCGAGCTGCCCATCGGGGTCTACGATGGCGCGGTGGACGATGCCTTCCGAGTGCGCCAGTTGCCGACGGTGATCCTCGTGGATCGGGAGGGGAAGATCCGCGAGCGCTGGAATGGTTACGCGGAGGGACTCGAGGCGAGCATCGCAGCGAAAGCCCGCCTGCTCCTCGCGGAGGAAGGCGGGGCGGAAACCGTGGAACTCGCCCGCGTACTCCAAGGAGGCGAGGGGGCGCGGGTGCTGTGGTGGCGCGAGCTGCCGGCGCCACCACTCGGACTCGCAGTCGTTGCAGCCGAGGATGGCACGCCGCGCATCGCCGCCACGACGCCGCGGCGGGTGCTCGCCCTGGACGCGCACGGACAGCTGCTCGGGGGGTTCGAGGTCGGACGGGGTGCGGGTACGCTCGTGCGGGTGCCGGCCGACGGCGAGGGATCGGGGTGGCTCGCGACCTATCTTCCGGGAACGTCGGCGTTGACGTTGATCGACGCGCGAGACGGCTCGACACTCGCGTGGGAGGCGAGCCAACCGTTGACGGATGTGCATGCGGCGGGCCCCGAGTTGTGGATCGCGACGCTCGGAGGGCTTTTCGCAGTCTCGGTGCCGGGTCTCGAGGCGAGATCGCTGTGGCCCCGCCCGGTGCTCGCACTCGGGAGGCTGGGTGCCGACCGCGCCCTCCTGCTCGGGCGCGAAGGGAACCTGTGGCGTTGGCCGGACGGCGAAGCGCCGGTGGGACCGGCCCCGCCCCGCGCTTGGAAGCTTCTGCCGACGGACGGGGGAGAACTCGTCGTCGTCCCCTCGGATGTTGCGAGCGCGACCCGCGTTGCGTGCGCAGGGCAGTGGCGCGGCATCGCGCTGGGTCTCGCCTCGGGACAACTGCTCGTCGTGGAAGATCCTGCCCGACGGGTGTGGGTGCGCTCGCTGTGGGAAGATATCCGACAGGTCGGCGCGGGTGATCTGGACGGGGATGGCTGCGATGAAGTGCTCGTGGGGTTCGGGCGCGGGCTAGCTGCGGTGGCTCTCCGCTCGCGTGGCGTTCCCGCGGATCCCCCGCCGCCGCTCGGGACAGCCGCGCCCGGTAGGGCCGCCTCGGGTACCCGCCCGCGCCGTTGACCCCGCCCGGCCCGTGCGATACTCTGCGCCGCCCGTTCGCGGGGGTGCGCAATCCGAACACCGTCGCTTCCCGAGGCAGAGCGAGCCAGCCGCACAGCCACGCAGGCCGGTGTCGCCGTGCGCCGCAGGCAGGCGCGAGCCTGGCGCCGCCTGGAGAGGGCGATCGTGGCGTGCCGGCGTTGTCCGCGCTTGCGCGCGCATTGCCGGCAGATCGCCCGCGCGAAGCGCCGGGCCTTCCGGCACGCCCGCTACTGGGGCAAGCCCGTGCCCGGGTTCGGGGATCCCGAGGCTCGCATCGTTTTCGTCGGCCTCGCCCCCGCGGCTCACGGTGCGAACCGCACGGGGCGCATGTTCACGGGCGACCGCTCGGGAGCGTGGCTCTACGGCGCGCTCTACCGAGCGGGGCTGGCCAGTCAGCCCGACTCCGTGGCCCCGGGTGACGGGCTGGAACTGCGCGGTGCGTTCGTCACGGCGGCCCTGCGCTGCGCGCCTCCCCAGAACCGCCCGCGCCCGGAGGAACTGCGCCGTTGCGCGCGCTTCCTGGAACGGGAGCTCCGGCTGCTGCCGCGCCTACGTGTGATCGTGGCCTTGGGTGGCATCGCCTGGCGCGCCGTCCTCGCACTAGCGGTTCGGGCGGCGCCGGAGTCCGTGCCGCGCCCGCGCCCGCCCTTCGCCCACGGCGCCCGCGTGCGCCTCAAGCTGCACCGAAGGGGCAGGCCGGTCGTACTGCTCGGCTCGTATCACCCGAGCCAACAGAACACGTTCACGGGTCGGCTGACGCGGCGTATGCTCGATCGCCTCGTGGCTCGCGCGGTCCGGTGGGCGGAGCGGGGCGAGGGGGTTTCGGGGTAGAGGGGGGAACGTCGGATGACGCCTCGCGAGTTCTTCGCTTACGCCAGGAAGTCCAAGGCCCGCATGGTGGATCTGAAGTTCACGGATCTGCTCGGGACCTGGCAGCACTGCAGCTTCCCGCTCGATACTTGGGACGAAAAAACCTTCCGGGACGGCGTGGGTTTCGACGGTTCTTCTATCCGGGGCTGGCAGGCGATCAACGTCTCGGACATGCTCGCCGTGCCGGACCCCGACTCGGCCTGCCTGGATCCCTTTTTCCGCGAGCCGACCGTGAGCGTCATCGCCAACGTCGTCGACCCGGTGACCCGCCAGGACTACACGCGGGATCCGCGCCACGTGGCGCGCAAGGCGGTGGCCTACATGCGCAAGTCGGGGGTCGCCACGGAATGCTACGTCGGACCCGAGCCGGAGTTTTTCATCTTCGACGAGGTGCGCTACGAGCAGAACCAGCATCGAGGCTACTACGAGATCGACTCGGTCGAAGGCGCCTGGAACACGGCCCGCTTCGAGGAGCCGAACCTGGGCTACAAGCCGAGCTACAAGGGAGGCTACTTCCCGGTCAGCCCCACGGACACCTACCATGACCTGCGAGGTGAGATGGTCTACGAGATGCGCACGGTGGGCATCGTCGTCGAGGCACATCACCACGAGGTGGGCACGGCGGGTCAGAGCGAGATCGACATGCGCTATGCGCCCCTGCTCAAGATGTCGGACCAGATGATGTGGTACAAGTACATCGTCAAGAACGTGGCCCGCCGGCACGGCAAGACCGTGACCTTCATGCCCAAGCCGATTTTCGAGGACAACGGGAGCGGGATGCACACGCACATGTCGCTCTGGAAAAACGGCAAGCCCCTGTTCCCCGGCAAGGAGTACGCCGGGTTGAGCCGGCTGGCGCTCTATGCCGTGGGGGGTCTATTGCAGCACGCCCCGGCGGTGCTGGCCTTCGCGGCCCCGACGACGAACTCCTACCGGCGTCTCGTGCCGGGATTCGAGGCGCCCATCAACCTGGTCATGTCGGCGCGCAACCGCTCCGCGGCGGTGCGCATTCCGATGTACTCGCAGGACCCCAAAGCCAAGCGCATCGAGTTCCGCTGTCCCGACCCGAGCTGCAACCCGTACCTGATGTTTTCGGCCATGCTGATGGCGATGCTCGACGGGATTCGCCACAAGGCCGACCCCGGCGAGCCTCTCGACCGGGATATCTACGAGATGACCCAGGAGGAACTGGCTGCGTACCGCCACACCCCGGCCAGTCTCGAGGAAGCGCTGCGCGCTCTGGAGCAGGATCACGCGTTCCTGCTCGAGGGCGGGGTGTTCACGGAGGACCTGATCCAGACCTGGATCGACTACAAAATGGAGCACGAGGTGAAACCCATGCGCCTGCGGCCCCACCCGTACGAGTTCCATCTGTACTACGACAATTAGGGTCATGCCCGAGGGGGTCGCCCTTCATGAAGGCTGAGCGTCGACTCGCTGCCCGACTCGAGCCGTTCGATTCTTACTGGCAAGCACCCGAGGACATCGAGCGCGGCTACGAGTCGTTCTACGCGTTCTACAAGGCGAACTATCTGCACCGCCTTCCGGAAGATCGCGGCTCCAAGATGCTCGTCGTGAGTTGCGGTCCGGGTTACTTCGTCGAGTTCCTGCGTCGCCACGGGTACCAGGACGTGTCGGGCATCGACTCGGATCCCGAGAAGATCAGGCATGCGGTGCAGCGCGGCCTACCGTGCCATGTGGCGCGTGCCTTCGAGCACCTGGAAGGCGTGCGCGAAGCGTACGATGCGATCGTTTGCGAACAAGAGCTGAACCACCTGACCAAGGACGAGATGGTGGAGTTTCTCGTTCTGTGCCACCAGGCGTTGCGGTCGCAAGGCCAGCTCTTGGCGTACGGTCTGAACGGGGCCAATCCGATCGTGGGCGCGGAAAGCCTGGCCCAGAACTTCGACCATTTCAATACCTTCACGGAGTACAGCTTGCGTCAGGTTTTGACGCTGGCCGGATTCCGCCGCGTGGAGGTGTTTCCTCTGCGTCTGTACGTCTTCTACGGGAACCCGCTCAACTATGTGGGGCTGGCGGCGACCACGATGCTCGAGATGGGATTTCGCATCCTGTTCCGGCTTTACGGGAAGGACTGCCGCATCTTCACCAAGAAAATCGGGGCCGTGGGCTGGAAGTAGTCTTCTCGGCCGAGCCGCGGAGGTCTGGGTTGCCTGTGGGTGCTGGTTCTTCCTGCAGCTCCGGACGGCGGCAGCGCGTTCCCGGAGGCCCAGGATCACGCGGTTCCTCGGAGCCGGGAGCCCCGCGCAGCGGGGCGCCCTCCGCGGACCAACGCGGAGAGGCTCGCCGCGGGAAGTCGCGCTGGATCCTGCTGCTCAAGCTGACCACCACGGTCGGGCTTCTGGCCTTCCTGTTCGCCCGCGTGGATCCGCGGCGCGTGCTGGAGCTGGTCCGAGGCGCGCGTGCATCGTGGGTGGTGGTGGCGTTTCTCGTTTGCGGGTCGGCCTTTTTGACCTCGACACTCAAGTGGCACGGTCTGTTGCGAACGTTGGGACTCGCGCTCGATCGGTGGCTGTTGCTGCGTGTCTATGCGATCGGGTACTTCGCGAGCTCGTTGCTTCCCGGTACGATCGGGGGGGACCTGGTTCGCTTCGGGATGCTCTCCCCGGACCGCGGGCAGCGCTTGCCGTTGGTCGCGAGTATTCTCTTGGAACGCGGGACGGGCGTGGTCGCCATGATCGGCATGGCGGCAGCGGCGGTGGCCTATGGGCGCAGACGGTTCGCCACGGTTCCGGTGCTGGTCGTCGTGGTCGTGGCGCTGGTCAGCATCGCAGCCGCCATCGCCGTGGCGCTCGATCGCCGGCTCGTGGCGAGGCTCGCGTATCGGGCGAGGAGAGTCAGAATCGGCGGAGCGCGAAAACTGGTCATGGTGCTCTATCGGTTGCATCGCATGGTGCGCGCGATGCCCCGGAGGGCGATCGCGGCTGCGCTCGTATGGTCCGTGCTCTTTTATCTCGGCACGGGGGCGTTTCTGTTTTGCTGCTGCCGAGCCGTGGGGGTGAGCGTCAGTTTCGTCGAGGCGACATCCGTGGCCGTCGTGGTGTGCGTGTGGATGTTGCTGCCGGTGAGCCTCGGTGGACTAGGGTTGCGCCAGGCCGGAGATGTCTACATGTTGGGCCTGTTGGGCGTAGGTTCGGCGGAGGCGCTCGTCGTATCGCTGCTGCGGCAGGCCATCGGTTACGCATACACGATCCTCGGCGGCCTGGCGTTCTTGGCGTTCCGGCGCTCCGCAGGGCCGGCCTAGCGGGCAGGCACGGGCGGGCGGTAGCGCGCGCGGCAGACGGTCGGTCGCGCATCATGCGCAGCGCGAGCTGCACGGGAGGAGCACTGCGGTGATCGCCTCCGGAGCGAACCGTCTTCAGGTTCTCCGGGAAGCCTCTCCGTTCGACGTCTGCATTGTCGGCTCGGGCTTTGCGGGCATCGTTCTCGCGAAAGACCTGGTGAGTCGGGGTGTGCGGACGCTCGTGCTCGAATCCGGGTACGGCCTCTTGCGCTGGTTGCTCGACAGGCGCTTGCCGGCTCTCGCGGCCTACGAATTCACCGGCGACACCCGCTACCCGTTGAAGCGCACCAAAGCTCGGATCGTCGGGGGCAATTCGAACTTCTGGACCGGCCGCGCCGAACGCTTTCATCCCTCCGATTTCGAGCCGCACCCTTACACGCCCCCCGAAAACCCCTGGCCCATCCGCTATGACGATCTGGAGCCGTACTACTGCCGTGCCGAGAGTACGCTGCGCGTTGCCGCCGGCGAGTTCTCGCGGTGGGCCGCGCCGCGCTCCCAGCCGCCGCCCCTGCCTCCGCGGAAGAACATCCAGCCTCTGCGAGAGCTGTTGCGCCGCGTCGATGTCGAGCTCGACGTCTCCGCCACCGCGATACCCCGACGGGCGCTGCGTTTCTTCCGCGTCAATCACGAGATCCTGCCTTCTTTCTCCGGCGCTCCGCATTGCGTGCTGGTTCGCGGGGCGACCGTGACGCGGCTGGAGACCGACGACACCGGGCGAGTCTGCGGAGCGGAGGTGCGGACGCTCGAAGGCGATCGGGCGGTCGCGCGCGCGCAGTACTACGTCGTCGCCTGCGGGGGAATGGAAACCCCGCGACTGTTGCTGCTGTCCCGGTCGCAGCGCTTTCCGCGCGGCATTGGCAATACCTACGACCGCGTCGGGCGTGGCTTCAACGAACACGCGAGCATCAATCTGTACGGGAGCATGCGGCACTCCAAGGGAACGATCTGGCCGCGGCACAAAATCGCGCGCAGTCATCAGTTCTATGAAACGTACCGGCAGAGAGGACTGGGAGCGCTGCTGCTCAACGTCATCCAATCCTGGGTGTTCCCCAATCATCTGCTGCCCTTCCGTTTGCGGGACGTTCCGCGATACGCGGGTCATCTTCTGGAGCGTGTCGTCCGGCCTACGCTCTATCTCGGGACCACGATCGAAATGAAGGTCAGCGACGAGAATCGAGTCACGCTTTCCGAAAAAATGCGAGACGCGTTCGGCAACCCGCTCTGCCACCTGATTTTCAACTATCAGCAGGAAGATCTGAAGATGCTGGAATGCTCGCGGGAGCTGTGCCTGCGCCTTTACCGGGGCTTGGCCGTCACCCGTATCCGGGAAGCCGAGGTCAACTTTTCGATGCATCACCAAGGGACGTGCCGGATGGGCGACAACCCCAAAACGAGTGTCGTCGATCGGAACCTGCGCGTCCACGAGTGCGCGAACCTGTTTCTCTGCGGCGCGGAGGTGTTCGTCACCGGCAGCGCCGTCCCGCCGACCCTGACGATCGTCGCCCTCGCCCACCGGCTGGGCGATCACCTGACGGCGCTCGTGCGCCGTCCGGGGGGTTGAGCGTGCGCCGGGCGGGTATCTCTTACACGGTGCAGGCAGCCGTGGCGCCGGGCGGGCTCGCCAGCCTGGCCGATGACGTCCCGGAAGAACGTGAAGTACGATTCTGTGTTGGCAGGTTCCGTTGGACACAAGTGCCATGCCGCCAGGTGGTCGAAAGGGCGGCGGTCCGCCGCGGGAATCGGGGTTCGATTGCCGGCCGCCGCTTGGCACAGCGTATGCAGGATGCCACCGCCCCTGCGCGCCGCTGAGACCGAAAGCGGGCGCCGACCGGGAGGGTCCCATGCGTCGAACTGCCGCCGCGATGGTGTTCGTGTTGGCCGCCGGAGTCGCTACGGCCGCCGACATTCACGTGCTGAAGGATGCGGATCGCGACGGGATGGCAGACCCGTGTCCCAACCCGGCGCATCGGACCTACTACGCGGCCGAATCCGTATCTTGCGGGGGCACATTCGACATCGACGGCGACGGCTTTGCGGAGCGTATCTACTGCAACTTGCAGGTCGCGCTCGATCAATTTACCGGCCAGGGCGATACGCTGGAGATCCACGCCGGCACCTGGACGGACGCGGACACGACCCTCACCACGGTGCCCGACGGTTGCGACAGCGTCAACAACCTCCGCACCCTGATGCTCGTGAAGCCGTGCAATCCCGATTGCACCCAGGAATCGCACCGCCGCACCATCCGCGGGGCGAAGATGCTCGGGGTTTCCGACGGACCTGGCTCCGCCTATCCTGCGATCCTCAAGCCCGACGCCGGCACCGTGGGCAAGAACACGATCGTGCTGGGCAACCGGAACGCGAATCCGCCGCTCGGGCCGATTCACTACCTGACCATCGCCGACCTGACCATCCAGGACGGAGCTCACTTCGGTACCGTGGGCGGTGCGAGCTGCAACAACCCGGGCTACCTGGGCATCATCGGCCTCTCCGCGCAGGCCGACTATCTCGTCATCGACAACGTCCATGCCACCACCGCCCCGAGCTACGACACCTGGGCCGAATGCCAGTTCTCGCCGAGCGGTGAAGTCGGCCCCGCATTCATTTCCAACCTTCGCGGTCACGGCGACGGCCAGCTCAACTTCGCCGAGATCAAGAACTCGCGCGTCGAGGCCTGCGTGTGGTGGGGCATCAAGGGGGGCAACGACACGATCGAATGCCGCTTCACCGGACTGGACGTCCACCACAATACGTTCGTCGCTTTCAACGAAGCCCAGAACGGGGAGCTCAAGGGCTTCTGCGAGATGGCCTTCCACGAGAACATCCTCATCTACAGCCCTTCCGGGACAGGCTCCGTCCGTTGCCGGCGGTGCAGCGGGAATCAGTACTGGTTCAACAACTATTTCCAGGACGCGATGCGCTTCGCGACAGGGCAGGAAACCTCGCTCAACGTGTACGTCTTCAACAATTCCTTCAACAATCAGCAAGAAGAAATGTGGGCTCAGTTCGAGGCGAGCGCTTCGACGAACACGTTCCATGTCCGCAACAACAGCGTCGTGGCGCGCAGTTTCTCGTTCCCGTTGTGGCGCTTCGAGAAGGGCACAACCGGTAACAACGACCTGGGCTTCGACCACTGGATCGGCCGCTCGTCCTACGCTTCCGGGCCTTTTGCGGATGTCGGCCACTACGTCTGCGAGGACTCGGATCCTTGCGGCCAGAACGCGTCGTGGCAAGACTGCGACCTGTCGGGAAGAACCTGCGCGGCGGACGTGCCGGGTCGTCCCACCAGCGGGCCGCCGCCCTGGAGAATCTCCTCTTCCGCATCGGTGCTGGTGGACCGAGGTACGAACGATCCGCTCGGCCAGGGCCCCAACCGGTGCTCGATCACGCTGTGGCCGGGCCACGTGATCGACTGCACGAAGGACTTCGACGGGGACGACCGCCGAACCTCCGGTGCCTCCTGGGATATCGGAGCGGACGAGTTTGCGGAGGGAAGCGGCGGCCCGCCGCCTCCCGCGAGCGACCGCGAGGCCCCCTCGGCCATCACGGATCTGACGGCTGCCGCACCGGCCAAGGCCCCGCAACTTCACGTGACGCTCACCTGGACAGCCCCGGACGAACGCAACGGAGGGCCGTCGGGACAGCCCGTGGCGAGCTATGACGTGCGCTACAGCCGCGCGCCGATCCTGAACGATGCCGACTTCGCGGCGGCATCCCCTGTCACGGCGGAGATGACGGGATCGGGCGCACCGCCGCGCCCCCTACCCCCCGGTGCTTTGCAGTCCCTGCTGGTCATCGGCCTCAAACCCAACGCGACGTACTACTTCGCCATCAAGTCGAAGGACGCTGCCGGGAACGTCTCGGCGCTGTCCAACGTCGTCGCGCACACGACGGCGAAGTTCGAGGGTTACGGATGGCAGGCCACGGGGGGAGGCGAAGGCCGTGTGTGCCGGGTCACCAGCCTGCAGGACAGCGGACCGGGCACCCTCCGAGACTGCCTCGTTCCCTCCGGGGGCCGGAACTGCGCCGTCGAGCCGTTGTACGTGGTGTTCGACGTGGGAGGGGTCATCACGCTCATGAGCGATATCACGATCGATGCGGACGACTGCAACTTGACGATTGACGGCTCCACGGCGCCGAATCCAGGGATCACGATTCGCAAGCGCGCCTGTGCCACGGGGTTGACGTCCTGTCCGGTGGGAGACCCGTGCCTGACCGACGGGGAGTTCAAAATCGGCCGAGACGAACCGGCGGTGACGAACAATGTCATCCTGACCCATCTGCGCTTTCAGGGTAACTACGATCTGAGCTGGGGTGCGTGCGGCGAGAACAGCGCCGCTACGCTCGGCTTGCAGTATCATTTCGCCAACCTCGTGCTCGATCATCTGACGATCCGCAACGGCTCGGATTCGAGCCCCGATCTGTGGACCGGGAGCTGGGCGTCGTCGAACGTGACCATCTCCCACACCCTGATCGCCTGGAGCAACCATCCCCTCACGATCAGCGACTCGGGAGGCGCGGGCTCGCGCAGCCAGATCAGCATTCACCACAACGTTTTGGCGCGCAGCGGCGAGCGGATGCCGCAAGTGCGCTGGGACACGCGGGATTTGGACTTTCGCAACAATATCGTGTTCGATTGGGGAGCGAACGGATCGGGCAGCTACGGCATGAGGGTCACCAACGACGACGGCGCCACGGGCACGCGCAAGGTGCACGCGAACGTCGTGGCCAACGTATTTCGCTCCGGCAACGGCAACCCTCGACACGGGTTCTATTACGGAACAGGCCCGGGTAGCGAGACGAGCACGACGGACGGCGATGGCGGGCCGAGCGCCTGCACGACGGCGGATGGATGCGCGAGGTGCCCCGCGCAGGGCGACCTGGTCATGGACAGCTACATGGGCGAGCTCTGGGTTTCGGGCAACGACTTTCCGGCGGAAGTCTGCGATCGCTGGTCAACCGTGGCCGTCGAGCGGTTCGTCCCCGAAGCGGCGCGGGTGCGCACGGATCCGGCGGGCGCGCTGGTCTCGACCGTGTTGCCCGAGGTGGGCACGCACTACCGGATGCAGGACGAAACCGATCTCGTCAACGAACTGTCGTCCCTCCTCGGAGGAGAGGCGGTTTGCGGCAACGGGGTCAAGGAGGCCGGGGAGGAATGCGACGGAACGGATCTGGGAGGTCAGACTTGCCTGGATCAGGGTTTCGAGTCCGGCACGTTGCGTTGCACGAGCCAGTGCAAGCTGGATACGTCCGGTTGCACCGGCGATGCTCGTCCGGGGCCGGTGCGGAACCTCCGCCGTACGGACAAGCGCTGAGAGGGCTGGCCTCGGCCCCGGCGATGCACTCGGGCCTGCGCTGGCGCGGCAGACGGGCATCGTCGCCATCGCGTTACGATCCTTCGTGAATCCTGCGCGACAACACCGCGCGTTTCAAGAGAACGTGCATCCGTTCCAGGTTTCGGCGCTGATCGCCTTCCTGGGCCACCCGCTCCCGGTTCCGCGCGGCTGCCTCGGGCCACAGCGGCCGTAAGGCGATGGCTGCCGCGAGGGCTTCGGCGAGAGCTCCCGCGTCTCCGGGAGCCCACAGCAAGCCCGTTCGCCGCTCTTCGACCCACGGCAGATTGGCTGGAATGCGCGTGACCACGGGGAACAAGCCGACAGCCAGAGCCTCGAGCAACGACGAGCTCGTGCCGTCGCTGAGCGAGGCCGACACGTAGATGTCGGCCTCCGCCAATAGTCCGGGCATCGCCTCGTGAGCGACCTCGCCGCACAGTTCGACCCAGTCCCCCAGACCCAGCCGTGCAACCTGCTGGCGGCGCGCCTCCAACAGCGGTCCGCCGCCGATCATCTTGGCTCGAAAGGCGTGTCCCTGCTGGCGCAGCCGCTGCAACGCCTCGACGACGACATCGTTGGCGTAGACCGCGTCGTGGCGGCGGGTGCAGACGATCCGCGGCACGTCGGAGCGTTCCCTCGCGGGACGAAAGGCGAAGCGTTGCAGATCGACTCCCATGGGGAACTGTTGGATTCTCTCCCTCGGTATGCCGCACGCCACGAGGGCACGGGTCACCTCCTCCGAGACGGAGTGCACTTCGGCAGCTCGGTGGCAGACAAAGCGGACCATCCTCCGGTGCGCCCATTCGGGCGCCGGAAGGTAGCCTGCCTGCCTCAGGACGTCGCCACCGCGCGCCGAGACGACCAGAGGTCCGTGCCACGCCAGTGCGGCTGTCATCCCGTTGGAAGAAAGGTAGGTCGCCAGCACCACGTCGGGCCGGAACTCCCGCAAGGAACGCCGCGCTCGAGGCACGAGGAGGAGGAAGCGTAGAAGTTTCATCGAGTGCGGAAGCCGTCGCGTCAGATGCACGACCTCCACACCCGCCAGAGGCTCCGGCGTATAGGAGAATACCCGCACCGGATACCCCGCCTCGGCAAAGTAGCGCGCGTAGTGTGGCGTCCAGGCAGCGTTGCTATGCGCGAGGATCGCGATCCGCATGCTGCTCGATCACGGCGCTCGACTCGCCTCCGTGGCGGTGGCGCGCAGTCCCGAACGCGGTCCGGCCCTCGCCATCCACGAACAGACGCATCCAGGTCTCCACGAGAAACACTTGGAACAGTTCGATCGACAGGTCGCGCCGGTTCTCGTAGAATTCCCGGATCAACCAGGCGACGAAGTTCGGCTCGAAAACCCCGCGCGAGCGCACGCGCTCGGGCGTCAGCGTGTCCATCAGCTGCTCCCGCAGCGGACCGCGGAGCCAGACCTCGAGCGGCGCCGTGAAACCTTTCTTTTCTCGGTAAATGCACTCGCGCGGCACGTGGCGCTCCGCGAGCTTCTTCAACGGCGCCTTGAGCGTCGTTCCCTGGATCTTGTCCGACGACGGAACGGTGGCCGCGAATTCCACGAGTCGGTGGTCGAGGAGCGGCACTCGCGCTTCGAGCGACACCGCCATGCTCATCTTGTCCTGGAGCAGAAGTCGTGCATCGACGAGGTACATCTTGGAGTCCACATACATGACCCGGTCGACGATGTCCTCCAGGGAAGCGACGGAGGCCCAGTGGCGGTCCAGCGCCTCGCTCGCGAACGATTCCCGGCGCAGGACAGCGAGATCGCCTTGGAAGACGGGCCCGGGCGCCGCCGGAAGGTAGCAGACGCTCTGCATCCAGGTGCGCTTGGGGTCCTCGTCAGCGGCAGCCACGAAGCGCTCGGCCACGCGGAGGTAGTTGAGCCAGCGCGTGGAACGGCTCACGGGTAGGGCCCGGAACAGAGCGGGCAGCAGCTTCCGCCGGACGGACCGTGGCAATCGCAGGAAGGTCTTCAAATACTTCGCCGCGAGATAGCGCCGGTATCCGGCGAACAATTCGTCTCCGCCCAGCCCGGAGAGCACGACCTTCACCTTGGCCACGGCGAACTCGCTGATGGCGAGCGTCAAGAAGGTCGAGGGATCGCCGCAGGGTTCGTCCAGATGCCACACGACTCGATCGAGATCGCGGACGAGATCTCCCGGATTGACGATCAAGGTGTGAACGTCCATCCCGTAGCGTTGCGCGACAGCACGGGCGTACGGCGTTTCGTCCATGTAGGCGCCTTCCCTGCCGTATCCGACGACAAAGGCTTGGACACGCCCCGGGCTGTGCCGCGCCATGAAGGCCGCCACCAGGCTCGAGTCGACGCCTCCGGAGAGGAAAACGCCGAGCGGGACGTCGCTGACCAGCTGCGATCGCACGGCGTCATCGATCAGAGCGTCCAGGGTCTCGAGGAGCTCGTCTTCGTGGCGGGGGATCTTGCGGCGGAAGTCGATGTCCCAGTACGGCCGAACCCTCAAACCTCGCGCATCGAAAACCGCGAGATTTCCGGGCGGGAGGCTCTGCACCTGCCGGTAGCACGTGCGCGGTCCGGGCACGGCCGAGTAGAACATGAATTCCGCGAAGGCCATGGGGTCGGGTGTCAGAGGAAAACTGCGGGCCGTCAAGAACGCCTTCGTTTCGGAAGCAAATGCCAGCCGCGAGGGAGACGCGTGGTAATAAAGGGGTTTGATCCCCAACCGATCCCGCGCCAGGATGAGCTGCCGGCGCCGGCTGTCCCAAAGGGCCAGAGCGAACATCCCGTTGAGCTGGTGCACGAAATCCTCGCCGCAGTCTTCGTACAGGTGCAGGATGGTCTCGCCATCGCCGGCGGTCCGGAAGACGTGACCGCGGCCGATCAAAACGCGCCGCAGCTCGCGGTAGTTGTAGATCTCGCCGTTGAACACGAGCTGCAAGCTGCCGTCCTCGTTGGTCAAGGGCTGCCGGCTCCCCTGGAGGTCGATCACGCTCAGACGTCGAAAGCCGAACCCGGCGTGCGGGCCGCGCCAGAGCCCCATGTCGTCGGGACCGCGGTGCACGAGTGCCGCGGTCATGCGCTCTACTACGCCATGGTCGACGGGCCGTTCGAGATCGACGATGCCGCAGATGCCGCACATGAGCCTAGCGCGAAGCCGGAAAAGGGGCGGGGGCAATGCGAGCGGCTCGGGTTGCGGGCAAAGCGCCGGAATCGCGCGCCTCCGCGGCAGCTCGGCCGAGCAAGCCACGGTCCTGCAGCTCGCGGAAAATGGTCTCGGCGGCGAGGGCCTGCCCGCGCTCGTTGGGATGGCAGAAATCCAGGAAAAGCGGGTCCCACGGTTCTGCGCCCTCGAGCATGCGCCTGCGAATCTCCGTGAAGGGTCGTCCGAGGTCCACGAACACCACGCCCTGTTCCTCCGCGAAGCGCCGCAACTTCTCGAAAGGATCGATGCGGAAACGATGCTTGTCCGCTCCGTAGGGATTGTCCCGGGGGTCGTCGCTGATCTGGAATTGATAGGGAAAGGCGGCGAGAACGAACGTCGCACCGTCGGCGGCGACTTCCTGTGCGAGCTGGCGGAGCGAGTCCAGGGTGTCGCGCCACGCGTCTTCCGACTGCGGAGTAACCCCGAAGCAATTCATTTGGTAGGGGTAGGCGTACAACCAGCTCTTGCCGCTAAGAGGCATGAGGTATCGCTTGGTCGCCTCCGTGATGAGCAGATCGAGCGCCGCAACGACGTAGCTGCGGCGCAGTTCCTGACGCCATTCCATGGCCTTGGTGAAACGGCTGGCGGTCCCCAATGCGCCCTCGCCGAACTGGTCGTAGAGGACGTTCTTCACGCGAACGTCGTTCATGCAGAAACCGACGATCACGATCTCGGCCCCGAATTGCCGCGCCAAGGTGCGGTAGGTCTCCAATTGACGGTGGGAGGTCGCACCGGTTCCCGCACCGTTGATGCAGAAATAGGTCTCCCCGGGGTTGGCCTGGCGGATCAAGCGTTCGAGCACGTCGGGCCAGGCGTCCGCTTCGGCGATTCCGTATCCTCCGGTGATGCTGTCTCCGAGGCAAAGCACCCGCCGTTCGCCGGGGGGCTTCTGGATGGGAAAGTCCCGTTCGCGCATGCGGAAGCGGTTGAGCTGCACAGGATGCCCCCCGGTGTACCCGCGGCCCGTGACGGGATCAGGCGCGGCGAAGTAGCTCGTCTTCAATTGCGGCACGCTGAGCCGGAGGATTCCCTCCGCGAGGCCGAAGAGAGCGAAGAACAGCGCAGCGAGCATCGCGCTGAAGAGCAGGCGCTTGGACCAGGGAAGCGGGGCAGCTGCCATGGGAGTCCAATGTATCGGTCCGTCGTTGTTTGTCAAGGTTCCGAGCCCACGCGATGGTCCTGCTAGATGATGTCGCAGGAACGCACCGTGCGCTCGATGCCCTCCTCGAGCGAGACGCGTGGGGTCCATCCCAGCTCGTTGCGCGCGGGAAGACACGGGAAGCGCATATCGGCGAGCGTCCTTCGGATCCGGTAGCGCACCGTTCCCCCGCGCCCGCGGCGCAACCAGAGCAGTGTGTCGAGACCGATGCTCGCCGCGGTCAGCCACAGGGGGGGCACGAAGACGACTCGGACACGATCACGTGTTCGCTGGCGTAGGACGGACGCGAAGTGCCGTTGCGTGAGGTCGGGATCGTCCACGATGTTGAAGATCGTGCCCGAAGAAGCCGCGGATCTCCAGGCCGCGATCATGGCGTCCACGACATTGTCCACGTAAGCCAGAGGCAAGCGCAGCCGGCCGGGGCCCGCCACCAGCCACAGGCGGCCCATCTTGCCGAGCATCCAGCGTCCCCCCGGGCAGGGAGCCCCAGGTCCGTACAGCGTTCCGGGGCGAAGCACGATCACCCGTGGCCGCGGGTTTTCCCGCACGAATCGCGACACCTCGTGCTCCGCCTCCACTTTGCTCTGGGTGTAAGCGCCCCGTTCGCTGCTGCGTGGGTCGAGGGGCGCGTCCTCGTGCACGTCCATGCCGGGCCGTTGCGGCAAACCGTAGACGCCGATGGAGGAGACGTGCAGAAAAGTCTCGACGCCCTCGGCGGCTGCGGCGCGCAGCAGTTCGAGGGTTCCGCGCACGTTGACCCGCCGGTAATCTTCGAGCGATCCCGGCACGTCCACGAGCGCCGCGCAGTGGAAGACCGTTCTAACGCCGCGCAGAGCCCGCGCCAGATCGCCCGCGGTGGTGAGATCGCCCTGCACCCATTCCAGCCCCTCCATGGGTTGCGCGCGACCCAGGGTGCGCGCGATCGCTCGCGCGGCAACCCCCTGCGCCGTCAAAGCACGGGCGAGGCGTTCCCCGAGAAAGCCCGTGGCGCCTGTGATCAACACTTCGGGGGGGCGTGGGCTCGGGCGGGCGACGACGATCCTGCGCCCGCGCCCGCTTTGCTCGAGCGCGGTGCGGATGCGTTCCATCTGTGCCACGGTGCGCACGGCTGCCTCCAAGCTCACCGGCGGCGGGTGGCCCTCGTGCAAGGACGCGTAAAAGGCGCGGATCAGCGCACGCACCCCGGGGTATCGGCGCTGACGGCCGACGGCGAAGCGGAGCACATTGCCCACCGCTCCAGCGGCCAACTGGGACGCGGCGCCGACCGTCCCCAGGAAGCGATCGGCGAACGAGGGGAGCGGGCGGACGCGATAGCGCACGAGGGTCGAGGCCAGCAGGTCCGCATCGAGGGCTCCCTGCGTTCCGAGAATGTAGAGGCGATTGCGCTCCGGTCTTCCGGTCAAGGAGAGGGAGACCTCCGCCACGCTGGCCGGGGAAGGAATGAGGACGCGAATTTCTTCGAACCGTGCTTCCCGGATGCGCTCTGTGGAGTATCCGTAAACGAGAGGCTCTCCGGGCTCGTCGAGAAAGTGCAACGCGAGGTAGAGGGGGTGGGGCATCAGGTTCTCGAAAATGCCCCATTCGTACGTGTAGCTCCACGGCATCCGCAAGGAGCGCGCGATGGACTCGTAAGCGAAACCCTGCTCGGCCCTCACGGAGACCACCCGCCCCACCGCGCCGGCCTGGACCAATCGACGTACCTCGAGAACCACGGGGTCGAAAAGCCGGTTGTGCCCGGGACAGACGTGCACGCCCGTCTCCCGGGCGAGCTGGACGATGCGGCGCGCCTCCGCTTCCGTCGAGGCCAGGGGTTTTTCCACATAGAGATGCGCGCGGCGGGCGAGTACGATCTGCGCGAGGCTCAGGTGAGAACGCGGCGGGGTCAACAGATGGACGACGTCGGGTTGCTCTTTTTCCATCAACTCGGTCGCGTCCCGGTAGCTGCGGGGAATACCGTGCGCTGCCGCGCAGTGTTCGGCCAGCTCGCGTTGCAGATCGCAGACCGCGACGACGCTGAGGTCCGGCAGCGCCTTGAGGGTTTCCAGGTGGACGGTGCTGATGCGGCCGCAACCGATGAGCGCGATCCTGAGCGGGCGCTTGGCGGGCCGAGGCGAGGCTTCGGGTGTTGCGTCTTGTCCCGACAACGTCTGCCTCCCCCGCTCGAGATCCCCTCGCAGCCCCAAGCGCGGGGGGCAGTCTAGCGCGGAGGACAGGGCGGGCACTCCCGACCGCGCCCCAGAGGGGTCGCGAGTTCTGGGGTCCGGCGAACCCATGGGCCCGCCGGCTTGCGTCAATCGGGTGGCGCCAGGGCTCGAGCCCTCCTCCGGCAGGGAAGTCCGCCGCGGTCCGGACTTGTTCGTTCTTTTCTCTTGACACGCTCATGTTGCACCCGTATTCTTAGCGGGCGGCAAGGGGTTTGCCCGTTCACCGACGGGCAAATGCCCACCTGCGGGACAAGGATTTAGGTCATGGGGAGTACGGGTCTGCAGCAGGCGGGCTGGGGTGTCTTCTCTCTCGGGGTCGTTCTCGCGCTGGCGAGCCCGCGTCCTTCCCTTGCGTCCGAGGATCTCCTCCCGCAGCCCCCGGGCGACTACGTCGTCGGCGTGGAGGACCGGCTCACGGTTTCGGTCTGGAGGGAGGCCGAGCTTCAGCGGTCGGTCGTCGTCCGTCCGGATGGAAAGATCACCATCCCGCTCGTCGGGGACGTGGTCGCGGCGGGCAAGACGCCCGGCCAGCTCGCTTCCGAACTTCAAGCCGTTCTCGCCAAATACATTCGTGATCCTGTCGTGACCGTCATCGTTGAAGAGATCAATCATTTCAAGGTTTTCGTCCTGGGACAGGTCAACCAGCAAGGGATGCTGTTGCTCAAGCGGCCCACCCGCCTGCTTCAGGCGCTGGCCCTCGCCGGGGGTCTCACCGAATTCGCGGACAAATCGCAGGTGACGGTGATCCGGCAGGAGGACGGGCGGGAGCGTCGGCTCGAGATCAACGTCAGGAAAGTGTTCAACGGGGAACGTCCGGACCAGAACATCTACTTGAAGCCTGGAGACACGATCATTGTCGACTGATCTGGCGCTGGCGCCCGCCGGGCGGGCAGGGATGCCGTGCACGCGGCGGCGACGGCCTGAGGCGGCCTGGTCGAAGAGCGCCGCGTGGTGCGTGGTGCTCGCGGCATGCCTGAGACCCGCGGCGGCCGCGAACGTGACCTTCGCTCAGGAGGTGCAGCTCGACGCGGGACGCGACGGAAACCTGGCCGTGGTGGGCGAGGAGAATCTCGAGGATGAGTCGGCGGAGCTCTCGCTGGCGCTGAGGCTCGCGGGTCTCGGGACCCGCAACAACTTCGAGCTGCGTTACACACCCTCGGTCCAGGTCTACCGGCAGTTCTCCGAAGCCAACAACACGGCGCACGCCCTGCGGTTCTCGCTCCAGCACGCCGCCTCCGCGCGATCCCACGTGCGGTTCAATCTCAGTGCGAACCGCAGCGAACGCCAGCGCTTGGATTTCGAGCAGATCGGAGAGCCTGTATCGCTGGTCGAGCGCACCGAGATCCGCGCCTTCGCCCTGGCCGTCACTGCCCAGCATCAGGCGACGGCCCGGGCGACGATCGCTTGGGCGGTGGGC
Organism: Acidobacteriota bacterium; assembly: GCA_037447115.1. Lineage (GTDB taxonomy): Bacteria > Acidobacteriota > Polarisedimenticolia > Polarisedimenticolales > JBBIHH01 > JBBIHH01. Next base: position 113,744 of record JBBIHH010000001.1, on the reverse strand, counting down.
GGAAAGGCTCTTCGCTTCGAAGACTCTCCTGCGCGAGATTTCGAGGACAGCGAGGCGGCAGACGCGGAGTTCGGGACGGCGCGCCAGCTGTCCCCCCGGACGTCCTTGGGTTGGCGTTATCGTTTCCAGAACCTTTCGTTCGAAGACCGGCCGAGCGCTCGGGTCCATGCGCTGGAGTTCACCGGAGCGTGGCGGCCCGGCAGGGTGTGGAAAGTCGAACTGGCGTTGGGTGCGCAAACGGCCTCGGCACGCGGCAATATCGGACAGCGATCCGACATCGACCCCAGCGCGCAACTGATCCTGACGTTCGAGCGTTCCGAAGCGTCCGCCCTGTCTTTGGGGCTGCGGCAGACGATTTCCTCGGGCACAGGCTTGTCCGCTGCGACACGGGACCGCGGGGGGTTCTTGCTCTGGAAAGGTTCGACTCGCCGGAGGCGCTTCGCGGCCGAAGTGGCGGCGACGCACTGGCGGCGCGATCCGCTGTTTGTCTCGGACACGGGAGGGACGAAGGGCTCGAGGTTCTCCGAGTCCGCTCTGTGGAACCTCGGCCCGCACGTGAGCGTCGGTCTTTACCATCAATTCGTCGATCAGGACCGTCTCGCCGCTGCACCCGAGCCGCTCGCAACCCGCTACCACTCGTGGGGAACGGTCGTGCGCTGGACGTCCGAAGGGAGGCAGTCGCATGTGGGTCATCGGTGAGCGCGAAAAGTACCTCCTAGACCTCCTGTGGCGGCGCAAGTGGTGGCTGATTCTTCCCCTCGTGCTCGCCGCCGGCGCCAGCGTCTATGTGGTGCGGCAGCTTCCGGAGAGCTACTACGCCGAAACGACCATCCTGGTCATCCCCCAGTCCCTGCCCGCCGATATCGCGCGTGCCACGGCGACGACCAGGCTGGAGGACCGTCTTGCGAGTTTCACCGTTCAGATTCGCAGCCGGTCGAACCTCGAACTCGTGGCGAGAAACGTGGGCCTGATTCCCCCGGGCGCCGACGAACTCACCGTGCAACGAATATGCAGCAAGCTCGAGCGTAGTGTGTTCGTGCAATACGACCGCCGGCACCTTTCGTACTTCAAGATCGGTGTCCGCCACCCCAAGGCACGCGTCGCGGCGGAGCTGGCGAATGGCCTGGCGGAGTCGTTCATCGAGCAGAATCAGAACATGGGCCTGCAACAGGCCGACCGCAATCTCCAGCAAGCGGAGCGCTGGCTGCAAGAGGTCAAGACGAGGCTGGATCATGTCCGCGAGCAGATCGCCGAATACGAAAGAGCGCACGTGTGGGAGCTTCCGGAGCGCAAACAGGACAACGTCCAGCAGCTCCAGGCGGCACAGCAGCAGTTGGATCTGATCAACCAAGAGATTCGCTTCAAGGTGCAGCGCCTGGACGCCTTGCGCGCCGCGGCACAAGGCTCGGAGACTGCGATGCCCGTGCCGGGTGGCGTGGGAGCGGAGGCCAGCAAGACGCTGGCGCAACTCCAGGAAGAGTTGAACAAGTTGCTGCTCGTCTACACCGACGAACATCCGGAGGTCCGGCGCAAACGGGCCGAGATCCGCGAATTCATGGCGCTGCAGTCCGGCCAGGCGGACGAGGCCGCGGAAACGGGGCAACCCGCGGTCCCTGCCAGCCTTCTCGCCGAGATCGCGAAACAGGAACAGGAACTGGCGCAACTGACGAGCCGCCGCGAGCTGGAGCTGGAGAAGATCGCTCGTTTCGAGCAACGGATCGATCGCACGCCGATCCACGAACAGAAGCTCGGCGAGTTGAAACGAGAGGAAGCCTTTTTGGCGCAACAGTACCAGAACCGTCTCGAAGAGAAGCAGAAAGCGGAGCGAGCGGCGGAGCTGGAGCGCACGCGTCAGAGCGAGCAGTACCGGATCCAGGATCCGGCGCTCGTGCCTAGCAAGCCGGAACGCACGATGACCCTTTACGCGATCGCGTTGTGTCTGGCCGCGGGGCTGGCCATCGGTGCCGGGGCCATTTTCGTTGCCGAGGTGCTCGACACGAGTGTGCGCAGCGAGGAAGAGTTCCGGAGGTTGTTTCCGGAGGTGCCGATTCTCGCCAGCGTTCCCAATCTGGATCGGCCATCGGTGAAGAAGAAGCGTCGAGGGGCCGCGGCGGTGCTGGGCGTTGTCTGCAGTGTCGCGGGAGTGGCGCTGCGCCGCTGGGCGGGGGGGCCGTTGTGAAAAAAGAGCTTCGCTTGGCCCCGCCCGAGGTTTCTCCCAAGGCGGAGGGGGTGCCGCTGGGCAGGATCGTGACCCGGCGTCTGGCGCCGGAGGCGAAGGCGGTGCTGCTGACGGATGCCGTCTCCGCCGCGGCGGAGTGCTATCGGCACGTGGCCAATGTTCTGGAGAAGCACGCCGACAACCACGCCACGCGGATCGTCCTGGTTTCGAGCGCCGTCGCCGGCGAGGGCAAGACCCTTACCGCGATGAACACGGCGCTCGCGCTCGCGGAGAACCGCGACCGCCGGACGCTCCTCCTAGACGCGGACCTGCGGCGGCCTGCGGTGTCGCGTTACCTCAAGCCCGAGCCGCGCCTCGGGCTCGGCGATGTGATCCGGGGAGAGGCACCTCTGGAGCACGCGCTGTTGAGTTTGAGCGATTCACCGCTCGTCGTGTTGCCTGCAGGAGAGCCGGATCCCAAGCCGCTGGAGCTTTTGCGTTTGAGGCGCGTCCGTACGCTCTTCGAAGAGCTCCGACAGCGCTTCGATTACGTCGTCGTCGATACACCGCCCGTGGTTCCCTTCGGCGATGCGGCGGTGGTGCTCGAGCACGGGGACGCGATCCTGCTTGTGGTGCGGGCGCGGTGGACGAGCCGGGTTCTCGTCCAGCGCGCGATCGGGGCGGTGGAGCGAGGCAAGCTGCTGGGGGTCGTCTTGAACGACGTTCGCGCAACACCGATCGACCGCTACTACTACGGCTACGATCGGTATTGATGCCGGGTAAGAGTATGCCGGAACAGTTGTCGCCTCACAGGCCCGGGGACGCAGAGCCCGTGACGTCGCTCGGGCGAAGAAAGATCGTCGTGCTCGGTGGTGGAAGCGGCATTTCTGTTGTGCTGCGAGGTCTGCGCGCTCAGGTGACAGCCGGCCTCCCCCTGGACATTACGGCGGTCGTGTCCACCGCCGACGACGGAGGTAGTTCCGGCCGGCTCAGGCGCGAGCGCGGCGGCTTGCCACCCGGGGACCTGCGCCGTTGCCTGCTCGCGCTCGCCCGACGTCGGGCCACCTTGTGGGCCAAGCTGTTCGACCACCGCTTCCGCGGCAACGGCGATCTCGGTGGACACGCGCTCGGCAATCTGATCCTCGTCGGTCTCGCGGAGCGCGAGGGCTGCTACTTGAGAGCGCTCGAACAGGCCGCGTCGCTTCTCGAGACCTGCGGGGTTGTCTTGCCCGTGTCTCTGGATCCGCTGGTGTTGCGTGCCGAATCCGTCGAAGGGGAGACGCTCGCCGGTGAGTCGGCCATCGGGAACACTCGGGGTGCGCTGCGCAGGGTGTGGCTCGAGCCGCAGACGGTCGAAGCGACCCCCGGTGTGGTGGAACGAATTCGCGAAGCGGATCTCGTCGTCGTCGGCCCGGGGAGCCTGTTCACGAGCTTGCTTCCCGTCCTGCTGGTAGGGGGGGTGGCCGAGGCGGTCCGTGGTTCGCGGGGTCGCCGCGTGCTCGTCGCGAATCTCATGACCCAGCCCGGCGAGACGCTGGGCATGGACCTGGGCGAGCATTTGCACACGCTCGATAGACACGTGGGGCCAGGCCTCGTCGATAGCGTTCTCGTGCCGGACCGCGCACCCGCAGGGCCGCGTCTGGGGAGGTATCTGGCCCGGGGTTCGGTGTTTCTCGACCCCGAAAAGCTCGGCCGAAGGCCGGAGCGTGTGGTCCGAGCGGATCTGATGACCGCATCCGGCAAGCTCCGCCACGATCCGAAGAAGCTCGTTCGAACTCTGCTGAATGGATTCCTCGCAGGCACGGGGCGTGGCGCCGGGTCTGTGTTGGAGAAGCGGTTATGACGAACCGGGCATCCTGGTCCTCGTTCAAGGAGCGAATTCGGGGCCTGCGCGGCTGCTGGGCGAAGATGATCGCCGATGCCGTGCTGATCGCGCTGGCCTACGCCGGCGCGTTCGTCGCGCGCCTGGACGGCCTCGTTCCGCCGTATGACCTGACGCTGTGGTTGACGCTCCCCTTCGTCGTTCCGATGAAGGTTGCGGCACTGCACCACGCGGGTGCGTACCGGATGATCTGGCGCTACTGCGGGATGGAGGACTTGCGGCAACTGGTGCGCGGCATCGTGCTGGCGTCCTTTTTCGTCGTCGGCATGGGGTTCCTGCTTCCCGATGCGCTCCAGATCCCGCGATCGGTGCCCTTCATCGATGCCGCACTCACGGTGTTGCTGGTGGGAGGCGTCCGCGCGCTGGTCAGGATCTATCACGAGCGGGCGTCCGCCCGGGGCTCGGCGGTTCCGCTCCGCAAGCGCGTCTTCGGATCGCCGGACCGGCCCGCTCGGCGCCGCACGCTGGTGGTGGGGGCGGGGGACGCTGGGGAGCTCGTGGTGCGCGAGATGCTCCGCAGCGCGCACACCGACTACGATCCTGTGGCGTTCGTGGACGACGACCCTTCCAAGCTGCGCCAGTCGATTCACGGGGTCCCGGTCCTGGGAGCTCGCGAGGACATTCCCCGGTTGGTGGAGCGTCTTGGAATCGAGGAGATCCTGATCGCGATCCCGACGCTCACCGGACGGGAAGTGCAGCGCATCGTCGACCTCTGCCAGCACACCCGGGCGCAGCTGAAAATCCTGCCGGCCCGCAACGGAGTGAATGGCAACAGGGTTCACGTGTCCGACTTCCGCAACGTCCAGATCGAAGATCTTCTCGGGCGCGAGCCCATAGCGCTCGACCTGTCTTTGATTTCCGAGCACGTTCGGGGCCGCCGGGTGCTGGTCACGGGCGCGGGTGGGTCGATCGGCAGCGAGCTGTGCCGTCAACTCGTGCGCTACAGGCCGCTCGAACTTCAGCTTCTCGGGAGGGGCGAGCACAGCATCTACGAGATCCACCGCGAGCTGTCCGCCGGAGTCGGCGAGACCCGCCTGGTGCAGATCATCGGAGACGTGATCAACAAACCCAAGCTGGAGCGCATCTTCGCGCTCTATCGTCCCGAAATCATCTTCCATGCCGGGGCGGACAAGCATGTACCCCTGATGGAGCTCAATCCGGACGAGGCCGTGCTGAACAACGTTCTGGGAACGAAGCACGTGCTGGAGATGGCGAACGCGTATGGGGCCGAGAGGGTTGTCGTGATTTCCACCGACAAAGCAGTCAACCCTACGAGCGTCATGGGCTGCTGCAAGCGCGTCGCAGAGTTGCTCGTGCAGAGCGGCCTCTATCCTCATACCAAGCCGATCGCCGTGCGTTTCGGCAATGTGCTGGGGAGCCGCGGCTCCGTGATACCGCATTTTCAACGTCAGATCGAATCCGGAGGTCCGGTGACGATCACGCACCGGGAGATTCGTCGCTACTTCATGACGATCCCCGAAGCCGTGGGGCTCGTCCTGCAGGCGGGGGCCATGGGAAAGCCTGGGGACCTGTTCGTGCTGGATATGGGCGAGCCCGTGCGGATCCTCGATTTGGCGACGAACATGATACGTCTGGCGGGCCTCGTGGTGGGCAAGGATATCGAGATCCGCGAGATCGGGTTGCGACCCGGAGAAAAGTTGAACGAGGAGCTCTACGCGGCGTCGGAGCAGATCGAGCCGACTTCGCACGCCAAGATACGCCGCGTGCGCGGCAAGACTCCGAACGCGGTGGCCCTGCTGGGAGCGATCGAGCGTTTGCGGGCCCGGGCGCTGGTGATGGATTGCTCCGGGATTCGCGAAGTCTTGGCGGAGATCGTTCCGGAATACGAGTACGGTCGTTACGCGAAACGATCGGCGGCGACGGTGTAAGGAAGGTCGAGATGGATCAGGGGTTCGCCCGTCGCGATGCCGAGCGGGTCGGGGAGGAGGGAATGACTCAGCTTGCGGAGGAGGAGATCCTGACGAGCAGGCAGGCGCGCAGACTGCTCAAGATAGGGAGGACGAAGCTCTGGGAGCTCACCAAAGAGCGGATCATTCCGGCCTATCGGATCGGAAAGGCACGCAACTCCGCTCTGCGCTACAAGAAAGCGGACCTTCTGCGGTGGTTGGAGAGCAATCGAGCCGTCGACAACGAGCGCTGACTTCGCCCCACCCGGAACGGACCGGATCGTCGATTTTAAAGGGCGCGTGTCCGTCGCGGCTCTAGCCGCGCGGCGGGCGGGCAGCGCCCGGACGTCGCATGGGTCCAGCAATCTTCCTCGCCATCGCGCTCCTTTATCTCGCTTTGGCGGCTCGTTCACGAGAAAACGCCATCGCGGGAGCCGCGATCCTCGCGCCGATCAACCAGGCGCTGCCGGCCCCCGGGATCCCCATGGTCAACACGCAGACGCTGATCCTCCTGGGGGTGACGTGGGCCATCCTGCGCCGGCCCGCGCCGGAGAACGGCGCAGCAGGGGAGGCGGGCCGGGGCGTTCGCGTGCTTTCCTTGTACATCGCGATGGGGATTCTGGCGTACGTCCATAGTTTCTTCGTGGTCTTGCCCTCGCACACGCGACACTTTTATGATGGGATGCACAATTTCCTCGGGTTCAAAGAGTGGTTCACCACGATGTTTCTGGGCTGGGCGGCGTTCAAAGTGTGCGGCACGCCGACCCAGCGGCGCCGCGTGTTCTGGGCGGCGGTGATCGGCTTCGGTATGGAGTTGCTCTTTTGCTTTGTCGAGTTCCTGGTGCGCGCATCCAAGGTCACGGGGCATCTGGGGGAGAAGAACTCGATGGGTGCCTTCCTGGCGACCTATGCGGCGTTCGCCCTCGGCGTCTATGTGAGCTGGAAAGGTTACCCGTATCGTTGGGTGTTCCTCGGTGGGGCCGTGATCGGCGCGCTCTGCGCCCTCGGCACCCGTTCCCGCGGCGGGTTTTTGGCCGTCGCCGCGACCTACGCCCTGGCTGCACTGTTGAAGAATCGGCCGCTGTTCTTGCTGATCGTCGCCTTGGGGTTGAGCTACCGGTTGTGGATGCCCGAAGCAGTCCTGCAAAAGTTCGAGGAAGCCATCGTGGTCGAGGAAGGCAGCGGGGGCGTCGAGCTCGGCGACACCGCCTCGGATCGCATCCAGATCTGGAAAGCGGGTCTGCGGGCGCTGAGGGACTACCCGCTCGGGGTGGGCTACGGGCTGTACCGGATGATCGTGCCCACCTACGGGCTGGAAGAAACCCTGAACCACCCCTACAAGAACGCCCACAACGAGTTCGTTCGCGTGCTGGTGGAGTTCGGGATTCCGGCGTTCGCGGTGTTCCTCGCACTGCTGGCGACGGTCGGCCGCAGCGGCTGGCGGCTGGCACACAGCGCTCGCTCTCCCCTGGAGCGCGCGCTCGGATTTGGCTGCTTCGTGGCGCTGTTCGCCTCTGCCGCCGCCAACTGCACCGTGACGTTGATGGCACGTCTCGACGTGAGCGGGATCCTGTGGATCCTCTACGGCATGATGTTGCGGGCCGCGAGCGAACCGGCGCCCGCGAAAACCGGGGCCGCCTCCACGTGACGGCCCATCGCGCGCCCCTGCGGTGTCTGCTCGTCGTGCCGCGCCTGGGAATCGGCGGCACGGAAGTGCAGGTCGCGCGGTTGGCGCGGCATCTACGGGACGTGGATGTGGCGCCCGAGGTCGCGGCGTTTGCCGAGAGCGAGGCACTCCAGGACGAACTCGAAGCCGCCGGCGTGCGCGTGCACATCCTGCCTCGCCGAGGTGTCGTCGGTCCTGGAGCGCTTTTCAAGCTGGGCGCCCTGTTGGCGGCCGAATCGTTTCCCGTGGTGCATTCGTTTCTCTGGTCGGCCAACTGGCGTGCCCGGATCGCCGCCCGCTACGCCCGAACCCCCGTGGTGATCGCGTCGGTGAGAAGCGTCGACCACTGGATGAGGTTCCACCACGTGTGTCTCGACCGTTTGCTCGCCGCATGGACCGATGCCATCGTGGTCAACGCTCGAGCGAACCAACGCTACCTGATGGAGCGTTGTGGCTTGCACGAGTCCTTGTTCCACGTGATCTACAATGGGTTGGAGGACGGGCAATTCGACGTTTCCCTGGAGCGGCGAGGGGCGCGGCAGCGATTGCAGCTTCCCCTCGCGGCTCCCGTGATCCTCAGCGTGGGAAGCCTGCGTCGCGAGAAAAACCACGAGGACTTCCTGGAGCTGGCGCGCCGCGTACGCCAGGTGTACCCGCAGGCCCGATTCGTTGTCGTGGGTGCGGGAGAGCTGCAAGAGAGCCTGCAACGACGCGCGCGAGACCTGGGCCTCGGGGAGGTCGTGCTCTGGGCGGGTCTACAGCGGGACGTCAGGACGTATCTCCGCGCAGCCGACGTCTTCGTCAACGTGTCGCAGCGCGAGGGATGTTGCAACGCCATCCTGGAAGCGATGGCGTTGGGGTTGCCGGTCGTGGCCTACGCCGTCGGCGGCAATCCGGAGATCGTGACCGATGGTGTCAGCGGAACGCTGGTGGCGTACGGCGATGTGCAGGGTCTGGCCACGGCAGTGGAACGGTATCTGCGGCAGCCCGATCTGGCGCTTCGTCACGGGCAGGCCGGGCGCGCGCGGGTGGCTCGGGAGTTTCGGGCACGCCACGTGGCGGCCCGTGTGGGGGAGCTCTATCGGGAGCTTTTGCGGCGCAAGGGGTGGACTTTTTCCTACGAGCGGTGAGGCAGCCGGATGTCGGACCCAAAGCTTCCGACGGTCAGCGTCATCGTGCCGGCGCGCAACGAGGAGCGCTGCATCGCCGCGTGCCTGGAAAGCGTCGCGGCGCAGGATTACCCGAAGGAACGCGTGGAGATCTGGGTCGCCGACGGCAGATCCGACGACCGGACACGAGAGATTGTGGCGCGCTTGGCGGAGCGCGACCCGCGGATCCGCCTCGTGGACAACCCGGGGCGAATCGTGCCCACGGGAATGAACGCTGCGATCGTGCGATCGCAGGGGGAGCTGATCGTGCGGGTCGACGCTCACACGACGATTCCGCCCGATTACCTGGCACAAGTCGTGGCGAGTTTCGCTCGCAGCCGAGCGGACTGCGTGGGCGGACGTATGGAAGCCAGGGGAGAGGGTTACTGGGGAACCGTGATCGCCCATGTGACGTCCCATCCCTTCGGTGTGGGGGGCGCGCGGTTCCACTACTCCCGCCGCGAGGGTCCAGCGGACACCGTCTACCTCGGAGCGTACCGGCGGGAGACCCTGATGCGCATCGGGCTGTACGACGAACGCTTCGTGCGCAACCAGGACGATGAGCTGAACTACCGGCTCCGCAAGATGGGGGGCACGGTATGGTTCAGCCCTGCCATCCGAGCTTTCTACGTCAACCGGGCCACCCTCGGGCAGTTGTTCCGCCAGTACGAACAATACGGCTTCTGGAAGGTTCGCCTGTACCGGAAGCATCCGCGGATGTTTCGAGCGCGCCACGCGATTCCCGCCCTCTTTGTCGGCGCATGGGCCTGCGGGATATTTCTGGCTCTCGCCGGGGCAGTGCGAGGCGAGGCGGTCGCCGTGGGGCTTCCCGCCCTGCATCTGAGCGCGGGGCTGATGGCCGCCCTCCTGTCCCGCTGGCGGTTGAGGATCGCGCTCGGGGCGCCGCTCGGCTTTCTCGTGCTCCATGTGGCGTACGGTCTGGGCACGTGGCGCGGCCTGGCGGACGCGTTTTTCACCGCGAGGCGGTTCGCGACCGCCGGGCCCGCGCGTCGTTGACCGGGCCGCGGTGCGGCCTCGGATCAAACCCCGGTTTCGCGGCGGCCGAGCATGCTCCAGACAAAAAGGAGCACCGTCCTCCAGTTGCGGAACAATCCGCTAACGCGACATCGGCCCCAGGCCAATTCCAGCCCCAGGCGCAGGACGAAGGGCAGCGCTCCCCTCGCCGACGCCGCCAGCAGGGCCTGCGAGAGGCGCACGCTCATGTCCGGTCTCTCGGCGGGACCGCGTTCCAGCTGGAGTCCCTCTCGGGTCGCGACCAGATGGCATTCGGGCAGCGCTTCGAGGTTCAAAGCCACGATCCACCGACCTCGGTGCGCCAGGTGCGCGCGCAGTGCGTCGTGCCGGAGCAAGTCGCGACCTGCGGCCGCGAGCAATGCTCCGAGAGGTTCGGTATCGAGCAAGCGGCGGTAATAAGTGGTGACGCTCGGTATGAAAACGTAACCGAACCGCTTGTGGTAGAAGCGCCGGTTCAACTCGACCGACGCGTAGCCTCCGCGGAGGGCGACGCCGCGGCGCAGGAGCGTGCGATCCATCCAGTCATGGGCATCGTCCGGGATGCCGCTGCGACGATACTCGGGCAGCACCGCGAAATCCCCATCCAGGCTCACCGGGACGGAAAGGCCCTCGTCGTAGCGGAGGGCAAACACCCCGCCATGAAAACAGGCGACCACCTCGTCATCGATCAGAGCCACGACGATATCGTCGGGCTGGAAGTCTCGCCGCCCCGAGTGCCTCCAGCGCCAGAGGGCCATGAGTTCGGCGCGATCCCGTCCTCGCCAACCATGGAGGCACTTTTCCAGCACGTCCAGGATTCGAGCCTCGTCGCCGGGCTCGTAGATGCGAAAGCGGAGGACTCCCTTGGCGGTGGACACGGCGATGCGTCAGCGGTGGTCGGCGAGGGGCGTGTACCAGGGACGGGTGACGCGCAGAGCCCGCAACAGCCGCCGGACATCGGCGCGGGCGCCGGGCGGCCAGACGTGAATGCGTTTCTCCGCCGCGGCCCGCCGCCACGAGAGTCGGTTGAACAAAAGGTCGGCCAAGGTGGACATGTCCGTCTTGACCTGGATCGCCTCGGAGGCCTCCGAGGGATCGCGTTGGACGCGTACCGGCGCCGTCTCGATTCGCAAGCAGCGGTAGGGCACGCATCGGTAGTGACCGCTTTCCAGCTCGAGCACGAAGACCCGGCGCCAAGCGGAGGGCAAATTCGCCGCGCGGTGGGCGAGCACTCGCTCGATGAGCCCGGCCAGATCCACGATCACCCATTGCAGCCAATCTCGGTGCCGGGCGAGGTAGCCCCGGCGGCGGAGGACTCTCGCTAGCGTTCCATCGGTTGCCGGAAGCTGGACCTCCACTGCCGCATGGCCCCGCCGGCGGGCACGCTCTTCCAGCGCGTCCAGGAGCTCCCGCGCCACCCGCGCGCGCTTGCCGCGGCGCATCTTCCGCTGCACCACGAATTCGAGAATCTGACCTCCCGGACCGAGCACGCCATACGCGACAGGCTGAGTTCGGTGCTCGACGATCAGGATGTCCTCCGCCGTGACTCCTGGCCGCTCCAGGATGCACCACCGCCAGTACGTAGCGCTGCGTTCCACGTACCCGACCAGACCCGCGAAGGTCTCCTGCCACAGGGCGATCAGGCGAGTCTCGTCTCCCGCGCGGTAGGGCCGAAGCGCGAAGCTCGTCGTGCGGAACACCTCGTTCGCTCCACGTTGACGGAGGGCTGGGGCGGCCCTTGTTACATGGGGAGCTCAGGGATGTCAAGTCGCTCGGGTCTGGATCGGATGGGACGGGCCAGAAAACGGCAGCCGGTGCGCCGGGCCCCTTCCCCGGTGCTTGCGTCGCACCCCGGCGTCGGTGCCGGCCGGGGCTGCGAGGGCGCGCAAAACCACCACGTTCGAACGCGTCCTCGGCGGAGGATTCAAGTTGAGGGTTGCCTCGGGGCTCGCCGGTGGGTACCTTGTTCCCAGGCGGTGCGAAGCCGTCGCCGGTGCCCACGGATGACCGTACCCAGCACCAGGAAGCTGTGGGAGGAGCTGTTGGTGTCCGCGAGGGACCGACCTTCGCACATCAAGCCGGTCAACCTGCGCGTGCTGTCCCCGTTGCAACGTGTGCTTCTCGTCACCGACGGTACCGTAACGAGGATCATCGAGGCCTACACCCTGGAGCCCGTCGAGGTCCGGGTGCTGCGGCAACGAACCCGTGCGCTGGCCGAACCGAACGAGCTTCTCGAGCTCGATCGGGGGACGCTGGTCGTGCAACGAGAGGTTTCGATGCAAGGCCGTTACAGCGCGCGGGTCTACGGCTACGCCGATTCCCTGCTCGTGCCGGGGCGACTTCCGCAGGCGGTCATGGATGGACTGGATGCCGAAGGCGAAGCGATCGGTCGTCTGTTGGAGCGACATCGTATGGAGACGCGTCGAGAGGTGCTGTGGTTGGGGCGCGAAACCCTTTCCGAGCCCGGCGGGGCCGCGCGAGGGGGGGGTACCACGGAGTTCATCACCCGCACGTATCGCATCGTCGCCCACCACAAACCGATCGTGTTGATCCAAGAGAAGTTTCCCGTGGATCTCGAGGGCTTCCCGGCGCACCACTGAGCCGAGAGTGCCGGTGTGGAGGAAGTGCGCCGCGCAGCTCGAGGACGGCGGCGTCGCTAGAGGAGAAGGCGCGGAGGGAAGGCGACCATGGAAGGGTTGGAGAACTTCATCGAGACGCTCGGTCGAGACGCGCTGGAACAGATCCAGCTCAAGCGACTCCAGGTGGTCCTCGACTCGCTGCTACGATCCAATCCCTTCTACCAAAAGAAGTTGCGCGAGGCCGGGCTGCAGCGGGCGGAGGAAGTGAGGACGCTCGACGATTTGCGACATCTTCCCTTCACCACCAAGGCGGAGCTCTCCCGGGATCAGGCGGAGACCCCGCCTTACGGAACGAACCTGACGTTTCCCCGGGAGCGTTATACGCGCATCCATCAGACTTCAGGAACGACGGGGGAGCCGCTGCGTTGTCTCGACACACCGGAGAGTTGGGCATGGTGGGCGCGGTGCTGGGCCACCGTCTATCGAGCGGCGGGAGTCACGGAGCGGGATCGCATTTTCTTTGCGTTCTCCTTCGGACCCTTTATCGGCTTCTGGAGCGCCTACGAAGGGGCGCAACTCATCGGTGCCCTCGGTATCCCGGGGGGCGGAATGTCCTCCTACCAGCGCATCAAAGCGATCCTCGATCATGAAGTGACCGTTCTGGTCTGCACGCCGACGTACGCACTGCATCTCGCCGAGGTGGCCAAGGAAGAGGGCGTGGACCTGCCGCGGGCCTCGGTCAATATCACGATCCAGGCGGGGGAACCGGGCGCCAGCGTTCCGGCCACCAAACGGCGGATCGAGTCCGCATGGGGTGCGAGGTGTTTCGATCACGCCGGGGCGACGGAGGTGGGGGCGTGGGGTTTCGAGTGCCAGCGACAGACCGGGCTGCACATCCATGAAGGGGAGTTCATCGCCGAGGTGCTGGACCCGCAGACGAACCGTCCCGCCGTGGAGGGTGAACTCGTCATGACGAACTTGGGCCGGATCGGGATGCCGGTCATCCGTTACCGGACGGGCGATCGCGTTCGGCTGTCTCCCGCGTCCTGTCCCTGTGGGCGAACGTACCGCGTGCTCGAGGGCGGGGTCATCGGTCGCATCGACGACGTGCTCATCGTTCGCGGGATCAACGTGTTTCCGAGCGCCGTCGAGAACGTGGTGCGGCGCTTCCCGGAGGTGGGGGAATTCGCCGTGGACGTGAGGCGCCGGGGCAATCTCGACGAGATGGAGGTGCGCGTGGAGGTCGAGGCCAACGCGGAGGAGACAGCCAAGGGGGTGGCCCAGGCACTGCGCAACGCCCTGGGACTGCGGGCGACGGTGATCCCCGTCTCTCCCGGGACACTTCCCCGCTTCGACCTGAAGGCGAGGCGGTTCACGGACCATCGCCGGCACGGCGCAGCGCGCTAGCCATGCGCACCCGGGGGGCTGGAGCGTCCGCATGATCCTCGAAATGGAGCCGAACGCCTCGCAGGAAGACGTCGAGTTCGTCATCAAGCGCGCGCAGGGGCTGGGTCTCACGGTTCACGTTTCCCGACAAGGGGAGCGCACGGTCATCAGCGTCTTCGGGAACACGAGAGGGTTGGATCCGACCGCCCTGGCAGGGCTGCGCGGTGTGCGTGGGTTGCGCCAGCTGTCCCGGCCCTTTCGCTTGGCGAGTCGCGAATACAAGCCCGAGCCCACCCTGGTCCGGGTGGGGGACTGCACCGTGGGGGGCAAGGCCGTGGTCGTCATGGCGGGCCCCTGCTCCGTGGAAAGCTACGATCAACTCCGGAGGACGGCGGAGGCAGTCCAGGAAGCTGGAGCGGCGATTCTGCGGGGCGGCGCGTTCAAGCCACGCAGCTCGCCCTACAGCTGGCAGGGTCTAGCCGAGCGCGGTCTGGAGATTCTCGCTCGGGTGCGCGAGGAAACGGGACTCCTCGTTCTCACCGAGGTCTTGGCGCCCGAGCAGGTCGCCCTGGTGAGCCGCTACGCCGACATCCTGCAGATCGGGACGAGAAACATGCAGAACTTCCCGCTGCTGCACGCGGTCGGCGAATCGGGCAAGCCCGCGGTGCTCAAGCGCGGCATGATGTCCACCGTCGAGGAATGGTTGCTCAGCGCCGAGTACATTCTCTCGCACGGCAACGAGAAGCTCATCCTCTGCGAGCGCGGGATTCGTACGTTCGAAACGTACACGCGGAACACCCTGGACATCAACGCCGTTCCCCTGCTCAAGGAGCTGACCCACCTCCCGGTGATCGTGGATCCCAGCCACGCGACCGGTAAGGCGAGCCTCGTTCCGGCCGTGAGTTTGGCCGCGGTGGCCGCGGGGGCGGACGGCTTGCTCGTGGAGGTGCATCCGGACCCGGAGCGGGCGGCCTCCGACGGCTTCCAGAGTCTTTCGCTGGAACAGTTCCGCGGCACGATGGAGCAGCTGCGGCTCGTCGCACGCAGCGTAGGACGGGCGATGGACGCGCGGGCGCCGCGAGGCGACCATGACTAAAAGAGCGGGGCTGCGCGGAGAGGAGCTGGAGATCCGCGGTCGGCTCCGTCAGGCCGCGCGCCGCGCGGGGCAGGGGCGACGGTGATCGAGCGGTCCCTCGCGAGCGAGGCTCCCTGGCCGCTCGAGGCGAGCGCCAGGGGCCGCGTGCCTTTCATTCTGGTCGTCGGAGCGGGCCACAGCGGCTCGACGCTGCTGTCCTTTGTGCTCAACAATCACCCCGCCATTTTCGCCATCGGCGAGATGCATGCGCCGGTCTTCCCCAAGGATGATCCGGCGCGCCGGCTCTGCTCGTGTGGCGCTTCCATGGCCCGTTGCGACTTCTTTCGCCGCGTCCGCGACCGGCTGGCACAGGATCGTATCGAGTTCGTCCCGACCTCGTGGGATTTGCGTTATTCGCTGTGCGGTGTCGCGCTCGTCGATCGGTTGCTCGTCGGCTCTTTGCGCTCGCGCTTTTTGGAGGCTTGCCGCGCGAAGCTGCTCGGGATGGTACCGCCGTACCGCCGCGCCGTGGGGGAAATTCACCGGCGCACGTTGGCCTTCGTCCGCGCCGTTCTGGATCTGAGCGCGAGGGAAGTGTTTCTCGACGCCAGCAAGGACCCCCTGAGGTTGCGCTACCTTTTGCAGATCGCGGAGTTCGATCTGAAGGCGATTCATTTGGTGCGGGATCCGCGTTCCTATGCCCACTCGCGGATGCGAGATGCCGGCCTGAGCGCCGCGGCGGCGGCCCGTTCGTGGTTGCGCATGAACCGCCACGCGGACCGACAGCTCCGGCTCTTGCCGCGAGAGCGCTGGACCCGCCTGCGCTACGAGGAATTGTGCCTGAGACCGGAGGAGGCGCTGCAGCGCCTCACCGGTTTCCTGGGTCTGCCGCCCATGGACGTGCCGGCCAACTATCGGGCACGGGAGCACCACATCATGGGAAACAAGATGCGGCTTTCCCGTGCCGGAAGCGCTCAGATCCGATTGGACGAGCGCTGGAAGAGCGGCATGGCCCCAGCCGCGATCGATGTCGTCGTGCGGTTGACCGGGAGGCACGCCGCCCGTTACGGCTATGGTCTCGCGTAAGGTCGCAGGCTCGCTGCGGGTGAGTCAGCCCAGCGTTTCGAACAACCCGAGGTACCGTGCGGCGATGGATTCGGCGGAGTACGTCTCCCGGATGCGGGCGCGGCAGCAGTCGCTGGGGTGCTCCGTCGCCCGGAGCGCTGCCCCCAGGGCGGCGGCGAGCGCCGTGGGGTCGCGGGGCGGCACCAGTCGCAGGCACTGCGCGGGTGCGAGGTCGCGGTTGGCCTCGATATCCGTCGCGACCGCCGGCATTCCCAGAGCCAACGCCTCGAGCAACGCGATGCTCATACCTTCGACGAGGCTAGGCAGCACGTACACTTCGCTCGCCAGCAGGTAGGGGAAGACATCGTCCACGTGACCCACGAAGCGTATCCGATCCCGGAGGTCGAGCTCGCGACCCAGGGCCTCGATCGCCGCCGCGTCGCGACCCTGGCCCACGAGCAGCAGTTGACTTTCCTGTCCCGTGTCCTGCAGCGCTCGTAGCGCGCGGAGCAGGTCCGGCAGGCCCTTGAGTTCCAGCAGCCGCCCCGTGTAGCAGATCGTGGGACGTTCGGGCAAGCCGAGGGATTTCCTGTGTCCGGGACACGCTTCCCGCAGCCAGCGCTCCTGCGGGATGCGGACGGCGTTGGGGATGAAGTGGGTGCGTTGGGGTGGGTATCCCGCTTGGAGGAGTTCTCGCTGGATTTCTCGACTGACGGCGATGATGGCATTCGCCCCTCGGCAGCGACGGCGCACCCAGCGTCCATGCCAGGATTGCGACTGCCACGCGACGTCTCCCGTGGGCCCGGCGCCTTCGGTGCGCAGGACGACGGGCAAGCGCGCGCGCCTGCGCGCGCTGAGGGCGGCCGCGGCCTCGTACTTGAGCATCGACACGAGGATTACGTCGAAATCGGCGGCGTGATTCGCGATCCAGCGGCGGTAGCGCAGCATGAGCCGGAGCGTCCCCAGGTAACGCCAGCGCGGTGCCGGAAGGCGCTCGATACGGATGGACCCCAGGGCTGCGCGCCGCGGCGTGTCCGTGTTCGGCACCGTCGTCAGCACCTGCACCTCGTGTCCCATGGCGGTCCAAGCCTCGGCCAAAGCGCGCAGCACGACCGCCTGGCCGCCGGCGGGCACCGGCCAGAAGTAGTGGCTCACGAGGAGGATCCGGGTACGACGAGCCACTTCAGTCCGTCAACCGGACCCGCGCGGCCTCCGGTTCGCTCGCCCCATGCTTTCCCGACGTCCGCTCCAGCCACAGCTCGAACATCAGCAGCGCCCACAGGCGACGGCCGTGCTCCGCCCTTCCAGCGACATGATCGGCGAACATGGCGGACACGATCCCCGAGTCCAAGAACTCGCGATTCCGCGAACGGGGGCCCAGAACGGTTTCCTGGAAGAAGGTTCGCCAGGGTCCCCGGAACCATTCGGCGAGCGGGACGGCGAACCCCTGTTTGCCGCGCGACAGCAGCGACTCCGGCAGCACGCTGCGGAAGGCTTCCCGCAGCAGCCATTTGAGCGTCTTCGCCCGATACCGGGTCGCGCTGGGCAGTGAAGCCGCGAACTCGAGCACCTCGGGATCGAGCAGCGGCGAGCGGGCCTCCAACCCGTGGGCCATGGTGGCAAGGTCCATCTTGACGAGCAGGTCGTCGGGGAGATAGCTGCGGATGTCCAGGGACTGCATGCGATCGAGCGCGGTGCTGCCGCTCGCCGGGTCGTCCAGAATGGCCTGAAAGTTGCGACGCGCTCGGTCGGCAGCGATTTCCCGCAGCGCGGGCCCGTACAGTTCGTGCCGCTGCCGTTCGGAGAACAACCGAACGAGCCATGCGTACTGGCTCGCCATGCTGTCGCTCGCCAGCGCCACGAGCTTGTCCGCCAGCTCGCCGAATCGGGAACGGGGCCGAGTATACCGCTGGAGGGCGGAGGCGAGGCGGTGCAGGCCTACGCGGCGTCCCCAGCTCAGGACCCGTCGCCAGCGCAGAAGCCGGGCGTAGCGCGTGTATCCGCCGAAGGCTTCGTCGCCTCCATCGCCATTGAGCGCCACCGTCACGAACCGACGTGTCTCTCGGGCCAAAAGGTAGCTGGGCAGGGCGGAGGAATCGGCGTACGGCTCCTCGTAGAGGAAGGCGAGTTCGGGCAGCAAGTCGACAGCATCCGCGCGCACGATGAATTCGTGGTGCACCGTGGCGAACCGCTGTGCCACCATGCGCGCGTAGGGGAGTTCGTTGTAGGGTTCGTGCTCGAAACCCATCGAGAACGTTCGGACAGGACGATCCGATGTCTGGGCCATGCAGGCCACGACGACCGAGGAGTCGATACCCCCCGACAGGAAAGCCCCCAGGGGGACATCGCTGACCAATCGCCGCTTCACGCAACGCGTGACGATCTCTCGAAGTGTCTCGCAGCAGTCCGCCATCGATCGCGGCCGTTTCTCCCCGAAGTCGAGGTGCCAGTAATCTCTTCGCTGCAAGCCCCGGGGGCTCCAGGTCAGCGTCTGCGCCGGGAGCAACTTCCGGATCGCCCTCGAGCCGGTGGCGGGACCGGGAACGTAGCCCAGCTCGAAGAACATGTCGATGGCCGCCAGATCCGGTTCCGTGTCGACGAGACCGGAGGCGAGGATCGCCTTCAGCTCGGAGGCGAAAATGAGACCGCCGTCGAACACCGCGTACTTGAGCGGCTTCTTGCCCACGCGATCCCGGGCGAGGAACAACCGGCGTGTCCGGTCGTCCCAGATCGCCAAGGCGAACATCCCGTGCAGGTCACGGACGCAGCGCTCTCCCTTTTCCTCGAAGAGGTGGAGAATGACTTCCGTATCCGTGCGCGATCTGAATCGGTGCCCAGCATCCGCGAGTTGCCGGCGAAGCTCGAGGAAGTTGTAGATTTCGCCGTTGTACGTGATCCAGAGCGACTCGTCCTCGTTGCTCATGGGTTGTCGGCCCGCCGGCGAAAGATCGATCACCGCGAGCCTGCGGTGCGCCAAGCCGACGCCGGATCCGATCCAGATGCCTTCGCCGTCGGGTCCGCGATGGCCCAATGCCCGGCACATGCGTTCGAGCGCGGCCCGCGACACGGGTCGTGCCGGGTCTTCGTAAACGATGCCAGCAATGCCGCACATGGCGTCTCGCCACCGCGAATGCCGCGCCGCTCAACCTTTCCCTTGCGCGGCTTCCTGGGTGAGCTGGTGCCGGTCGACCTTCCCGGTGGAAGTTCTGGGCAGTCCGTCCCGGAGCTCGATCGCTTCGGGCACCATGTACTTCGGCAGTCGTGCGGCGCAGAAGCGGAGCAGATCCTTCGGATCCAAGGAGCCATCGGTGACGACGAAGGCCCGGATCCTGTTGCCGATCAGCTCGTCGGGAATCGGGACGGCGGCCGCTTCTTTCACGCTCGGGTGCGCGTACAAAGCTGCCTCGATTTCTCCGAGCTCGATACGGTACCCGCGGCTTTTGACCATGTGGTCGCGGCGGCCGCGGAACAGCAGGTTGCCGTCCACGTCGAACTCGACGATGTCGCCCGTGCGGTACACGCGTTGCTCGGCCCCCCACGGCGTTGTCTGGAGGAGAAACGCGGTGCGCGTTTTCTCGGGATCGCCCAGGTATCCCTCGGCGAGGATCGAACCGCGAGCGTAGAGCTCGCCGCGAACGCCGGGTTCGGTGACAGGTCGTCCTTCTTCGTTCAGGACCAACACGTGGGTGTTGTCGCAGGGTTGACCGATCGGAATCGGTTCCGTGCGATCCGGCTCCAGCGGCGGGACTCTGTAGTAGGTGATCACGTTCGTCTCCGTGGGGCCGTACAGGTTGTAGAAGGTCGCGTGCGGAAGGCAATCCATCAATTGGCGCAAGTACTTCACGGGAAACACCTCGCCTGCGAACAGAACGAGGCGTAACGAGGGAAAGTCGTGTTGCACCACCCCACCGTGTCGCACGAGCATTGTCAACGCCGAGGGCACGGAGTACCAGACCGTGATCGCCTCAGCGCGGATCCATTGTGCAAGTCGGACGGGGAAAAGGTTGCACGTTTCGGGAACCAAGGAGACGCTGGCTCCGCAGCCGAAGGCTGCAAAAAGATCGAAGATCGACAGATCGAAGTGGAGGGGTGCGTGACTGGAAAAGCGGTCCTCGGCGCGGAGATCGAAGGTTCGCAGCGCCCAGTGGACGAAGGTCAGGGCGGCGCGGTGGCTGATCATCACGCCCTTGGGTCGTCCGGTGGAACCCGAAGTGTAGAGCACGTAGGCGAGGTCTTCGTCGATGGTTGCCGCGGCGCTCGGCGATGGGGAAGCCGTTTCCACCTCGCGCCAGGGCACCACGTTGGCAACGAGCGGAGCGCTGGCGTCCTCGGTCCCGGCGACGATCACGTGGTCCACGCGTCCCCGCAGGTCCGGAATCTCTGCCAAGCGCGCCAGGCGCGCGGGAGAGGTGACCACGGTGCGCACGCCTGCGTCCCTCAGGATATACCCCACGCGGTCGGCCGGTGCGTGCGGGTCGATGGGCACGTACGCCGCCCCGCTCTTCAGCACCCCGTAAATGCCGATCACCGCGTAGGCGGATTTTTCGAGATACAGCCCCACCCTGTCGCCACGCTGGGTGCCCAGGGCTTGGAGAACTGCGGCCAAACGCTGCCCGAGTTCGCGGAAGGCTCCGTAGGTCCAGTGAGTGCCTTCTTCCCGGATCGCCACGCGCTCTGCGGCAGCCTCTGCCGTGTCGTCCACGAGATGGTGCAGCAGAAAGTGCATGGCAGTCCTCATCCCTAGCGAACGAGGTCTCGGGAAGCGCATCCTCTGGACAAGGGCGCTACACGACGGTACATATTATACCGCTCAAGCGCTGCTGCGGGCCACCGGATCCGGTCCTCCCATCGGGAGGCCGTCTCTGCTCGCGACGAGGAGTCCGTGGGAAACCGCGAACCGAGGTGCTGGGTGCGTTCCTATCGCCAGGGCGACGAGGTCGCGCTGAGCGAGATGTCCAACCGAGTCGCACGTGGCCATCCCGGCCGCGTGCACAAGACAGCGGATCACTGGCGCTGGTGTTTCGCGCAGCGCCCCGAAGTCTCAGCGGATGGAATCTTCGTCGCGCACGAAGACGACGCGGTCGCGGGCTACGCGGTGGTGGGAAAGAACGGTGTCGTCTACGATCTGTGCATCGCTCCCAACGCGAGGGCGGCGCGGGTTCTGGATGTTTTGCTGGATGAAGTGGAGAGATACGCGGTGCGCAGCGGCGCCTCCCGGATCTCTCTCGCCCTCGCCGCCGACGCCGAGCTTCGACGGCGGTTGGAACGAAGGGGCTACGGCCCCTGGATGAGACGCATGACCGTTTTTCCCGGCGATCTGACGGGTTTCTTGTCCGCCCTGCTCGCCGCGAACGGCGAGGCCGACGGGAAGCCGTGGATGCTGGAGGTTCGGCGGCCGCGGCGGAGGATGCGCGGTGTGGATGCGCAACCGGTGTGTCTCGAGGTCCGCGGCCGGAGCCTGCAGCCCTGCGCGGCCAGCGCACGGCCGCCGGTCGAGCTGTGGATCACGGTGGATTTGCTGAGCTTGCTGGAGCTCATCTTCCGGCGCACGGGCTTGGTCGGGGCGCTCCTGCGCCGACGGCTGACCGTGCGCCCGTGGCGGCGGGTGTGGCGCGCGATGGCCGTGCTGCGGGGCCTGCGGCTTCCCGAGCCCTGGCACACGCCCATGGCCGACATGATTTGAACCGGGTTGTCCGTGCGACGTGTCTGCGGTGGTGGCGTTGCGCCTGTGCGCGGTATCGAGGGCGAGAGTCAGGGAGGCGATGTGCGTACGACGGCCATGGCGAGGCTCCATTCCAGAGCGGCTCGCCTGGAGGATGCGAGAGGAATCGTTTCGGTGTTGAACGCGAGCCATCCCGAACCTTGGGGCGACGAGCAACGATGGTTGTGGAAGTATGCCCGTCGGCCGGGCTTCGATCCGGAGATCGTGCGTGTCCTCGAAACGGACGGACGGATCGTGGCCACGTGGCATGCGGTGCTGCACGAAGTCGTTCTCGGTGACGTTCGGTTGCGCGTGGCCTTCGAGGGCGATACCGCCGTCCTGCCGCGCTATCGCGGTGGTTTCGCGGTGTGGCGCATGTTCGACGAGCTCACGGCCGAACTGCGTCGCCGGGGCGCCGCCGTGCGTGTGGGCTCGACGACGCCCGAGCTCGCGGATGGTTTCTACAGCGCGACGTTCGGTTACCTCACTCTGGAAACGCCGCTGTACACGAAGTTGGTCTCCGTCGAGCCCGTGCGGGCCGCCCTGGAGCGGATCGCGGGGCAAGCGACGACCGCTCGCGCGTTGCGGGATGCGTCCTTTTCGGTTCAGCTCGACCTCGACGGGTTGCCCCCGTTTCACGTCCAGGTGCGCGGAGGGCGCGTCGGCGTCGCGGAAGGACGGCTCGATCGACCCGACATCCGCTTGCGAGGCAACCAGGCGCCTGTGTTGCGAGCGCTGCGCGATCCCCGGCGCGGGGGTGGGTGGGGCGCGCTGATCGGGGCCGTCACGACGGGTCGGGTCAGGGTTCGCGTGCGATGGAGGGCGCTGCCGAGAATGCTGGCCCTGGCAGGACGGCTCTGGGTAGCCAGAAGGAGCATCAAGGGATGATCCGCGAGATTCACGATTACGTGATCACCGAGCTCGCCACGGATCGCGAGCTTCGCACTCTGGCCGTGGAAGATGACCTGATCGCCAGCGGTATCCTCGACTCCATGGGTATCGTCAAGCTGATTCAGTTCATCGAAGATCGCTATGGCATTCAAGTCGAGGACGACGAGGTGATACCCGAAAACTTTCAGCACCTCGCGGCGATCGAGGCCTTCATCCGCAGGAAAACCGCCGCCAGCGCAGGTTGAGTCGGGAGCGAGAAATGCCTTCGTCGGAATCGCTCGTGGAACTGTCGCTCAGCGCGGAGCAGCGTGAGCTCATGGAGCGCGTGCGGGACTTCGCGCGCCGCGAGCTCAACGATGGCCTGATCGAACGGGAAGCGCGTTCCGAGTTTTCTCGGGAGGCGTGGAGCAAGTGCGCCGCGCTCGGCATTCAAGGCTTGCCCTTTCCCGTGCAGTACGGCGGGGGCGGAGCCGACGTGGTCACGACGGTCGCCGTCATGGAGGCCTTGGGCTACGGTTGCCGGGACGCCGGTTTGATCTTCGGCATCAACGCGCAAATGTGGAGCGTGCAGATGCCGATCCTGCACTTCGGGACCGAGGAACAGAAGCGGCGCTATTTGCCGAAACTCAACGCGGGAGAGTGGATCGGGGCCCACGGCATGACGGAACCGAACTCGGGTTCGGACGCTTTCGCCCTCGCCACCACAGCCAGGAAACAGGGCGATGGCTACGTGCTGAACGGGACGAAGACGTTCGTGACGAACGCGCCCGTGGCCGATGTCTTCGTCGTGTTCGCCACGACCGATCCCCGTTTGGGATTCATGGGCCTGACCGCCTTTGTGTTGGAGCGGAGCTTCTCGGGGCTCTCGGTGGGAAGGGCGATCCCGAAGATGGGACTGCGGACATCGCCGATGGCCGAGGTCGTTCTGGACGAATGCCTCGTCCCGGTGGAGAACCGGCTCGGTCCAGAAGGCGCCGGCGCGCAGGTGTTTCGCGTGTCGATGGAGTGGGAGCGAGCCTGTATCCTCGCCAGTTACGTGGGAACGATGGAGCGGCAGCTCGAAAACTGCGTGCGCTACGCCCGCGAGCGAAAGCAATTCGGGCGCTCCATCGGGAAGTTCCAGTCGGTCGCGAATCGGATCGTAGACATGAAGCTGCGACTCGAGACCTCGCGCCACCTGATCTATCGCGTCGCGGCGCGCAAGGCGCGCGGTGAGGATGTTACGATGGATGCGGCCTTGGCGAAGCTCCACGTGAGCGAGTCGTTCGTGCAATCCAGCCTGGACGCCATCCAGATTCACGGCGGTTACGGTTACACGACCGAATTCGAGGTGGAGCGGGATCTGCGAGACGCCGTGGCCGCTCGCCTCTATTCGGGTACGTCCGAGATGCAGCGCAATATCATCGCGGCCGGTCTGGGACTTTGAGCACGCCGCCCGTGGCTTCCCCCAAGCCGATCCTGCTTTCCTCGGGTGGCGGCCCGATCCGCTATGTCTACGTGGCGGCGCACGCTTTCTCCGGATCGACTCTGACGGCGCTTCTGCTCGGGTCGCATCCGCAGATCGCAACGGTGGGCGAGAGCAGCGTCACGCCGACGATCGACATCGAGCAATACCTGTGTTCCTGTGGCTCGCCCATCCGGCAGTGCGCGTTCTGGCGACAAGTCGCCGAGAGGATGGCGGAACAAGGCTTCGTCTTCGACATCGGGCAGCCGCGCCTGCAATTCCGAGGATCGCGCGAGGGTGGGCTCGCGGACAGGTTGCTGCGCGCGGGCCCGCGGGGGCGGATCCTGGAGACGGTGCGCAGCCTGGGACTGCGCTGGCTCCCGCAAGCGCGAACGGAGTTGGCGGAGCTCTGTGCCCGGAACGAGGCATTCGTGCGGGCGGTGACGTCCGTGGCCGGACGTCCTGTGTTCCTGGATACGTCCAAGCACCCCAACCGGCTGCTGCACCTGCTGCGGATCCCAGCGCTCGAAGTGCGGGTGATCCATCTGATCCGGGATCCGCGGGCCGTGGCCAACTCCTGCCGGAAGAACCTGGGGATCGATTGTGCCCTGGCCGCTCGTTCCTGGGCCCGGCTGATGCGCGCCACGAGGCGGGTCCGGCGTTTCGTGCCCCGAAACCGTTGGCTCGAGGTGCGCTACGAATCCCTGTGTCTCGAGTTGGACGAGACGCTCGGGCGCGTATGCCGCTTCCTCGACTTACCCCGCTTGACGCCGCCGCCGCGGGTGTCCGGCGACGCGCAGCACATCATCGGTAACCGCATGCGGTTGCGTGCGCTCAGCGAAATCCGTCTCGATGAACGTTGGAAACAAGAGCTGACGGCCGAACAGGTCCGCGACGTGGACGCCATTGCGAGCCGCTGGTATCGACGTTACGGCTACGTGCCGGGACCGAAGGGATGAGCGCTCGCTACGTCTATCGCCTCGACGACGTGACGGCCACGATGCATTGGGGGGCCTTCCGCCGCTTCATGGCATTGTTCCGGGAGTACGGTGTCGTTCCACTCCTCGGCGTGGTACCCGACAACAGAGATCCCAAGCTGGAGGTCGGGCCTGCCAAGCCTGGCTTCTGGGAGATCGTGCGGGCGCTGCGTGACGAGGGGCTGGTGGAAATCGCCCAACACGGTTACGAGCATCGCTATGTCACCCGGAACGGCGGCCTGCTCGGGCCCCGCTTCGGTTTCCCCGAACAGTCGGAATTCGCCGGGTTGCCCTACGAGGCACAGCGCGAGAAGCTCGCACGAGGCAAGGCGATTCTGGAGCGTCACGGGCTGGGTACCGATGTGTTCATGGCACCCTCTCATTCCTTCGATCGCACGACGCTGTCCGCCCTGGTGGATTCGGGTTTCCGCTACGTGACGGACGGGGTGGGCTTGTATCCCGAGCGGCGGCACGGACTCGTATTCGTGCCGCAACAACTGTGGGCTCCGCGCCGTCTTCCCTTGGGCGTGTGGACGATATGCCTTCATCTGAACCACGCGGACGACTCGCTCTACAAGGCCGTGGAACGGCACCTGCGCTCCGGCGCGGTGGTCGTTGCTTTCGGGGTGGCGGCGCGTTCAGCGTCTCGGGGCGTATGGCGGTTGATCAACGCGATGTTTCGCCCGTGCTATGCCGTGGCCGCGGCCTGGCGACGCCGAGCACGGAGCGGGAAAAGCTCGTGAACGCCGGGAGCCGAGTGGTCCTCAACGCTGTGCTGAATGCGGTGCGTCGTCCGCTGACCGCGGCGATCACGATTCTCCTCACGCCCTACGTCATCGGCAAACTGGGCAAGGATCTGTACGGGATCTGGACGCTCACGGGGTCGTTGCTGGCCTATACCGGGTTGCTGCGGCTCGGGCTCAATTCGGCGGTGGATCTCCACGTTCCGCGATCGATCGCGCGCGGCGACACGAAGTCTCTGAACGAAGTCGTCAGCACGGTGATGACCTTCTACACGGCGGCGGCGATACCGCTCGCCGCTGTCGTGGGGATCGTCGTCTGGGGCTTTCCGGCATGGTTTTCCGTTCCCGCAGGTTACGAGACGGCGTCGCGCTGGGTCGTGGCGCTGATGGGATTGACCCTGCTCGTCGTGGGGCCGCTCAGCGTGTACACGGGCGTGCTCTCGGGGTTGCAGCGCTACGACACCATGGTCACGATCAACATCCTTTTTCAGGTGCTCCGCGCGCTATTGATCGTCGCTGTGCTCGCCTACGGTCTCGGTATTCTCGGTCTGGCGATCGTCTCGGCGCTCGTGGAGCTCGGGACATCCTTGTGGTTCGTGTACTGGGCGTATCGTCTGTGCGAGGGTCTGCGCCCGCGCTTGCAGCGGGTGCGCTGGCAGTTGCTGAAGGAGCTCGTGGCCTACAGCGCCTCCACGCTGTTGTTCATGTCCGGACAGCTGCTCCTCATGCATTCCGGCAAGACGCTCGTCGGTGTGCTCTATGGAACAGCCGCGGCGGCCGAGTTCGCGATCCCCTTCATGTTGTTGATGATCGTGGGTCAGATGGTCGTTCAAGGCGCCCGGGTGATCAAGCCCGCCACGAGCCTGCTGGAAGTCCAACAGCGCGGCGAGGCGATCCGCCAGACCTTCGTGTGGAGCACGAAGGCCGGATTCTTCGTGGCCCTGCCGGTGATCGTCGCCTGCCTTGTTCTGGGAGGTCCTATTCTGAACGCGTGGGTCGGGGCGGATATCGTGGGAGAGGGAGCGACACTTCTGGCGGTGATGGTGGTCCCGCAGATGTTGAGAGTCGCCCACCTGGGCGGATTCTTCGTGTTGGCGGGCCTCGGGATCCACCGCGTCTTCGGGATCATCGTGCTCGTACAGTCCGCTGCCGGACTGCTGCTGGGATACCTCTTCGCCGAACTTTTGGGTTGGGGGCTGGTGGGCGTCGCGCTGGGTCTTTCCATCCCCGAACTCGTGGGCTCGGGGCTCGTGGTGCCGTACCATTGCCTGAAGACGATGCGCTTGAGCGTACTCGAGGAGTGGAGGGCTTGCCTGGCGCCCGCGGTGCGGGCGACCCTGCCCTTTCTCGCTTACTGCCTCCTCGCCAGGTGGTGGCTGCCCCTGAACGGACGCGGCGAGATGCTCCTCGTGCTGTTGGGATCGTGCGTTCCGCTAGGGTTCGGTGTGTGGTTTTTGGGAATGGGGAGCGACGAGCGCAGCCGGTTGAAGAGCTACGTCCTGCCCCTCGCCGGTCACGCGTCGCGATAGTCGGGATGCCGGGCGGCGGCGCGCCGGGTCGCGTTAGAACCCCGGCCGGCCGTCGGAGGCTTCCTTCCCGGGTCGGTGCCCGCGCCGCGCCGCGTGCGAGAAGGGATGGGCCGTGAGGTCTGCCGGGGACGAGCGAGGCGAGCGGCTCGACGCGGTGCCCGCCGGTCCCCTGCTGCGCTGCCCGGAATGCCGCGAAGTGCTGCCCGAGTCGGGCGACGGCATCGCCTGTCCGCGATGCGGTCGCACCATCCAGCGGGACGGATGCATCCTGCGGGTCGATCGGTTGGAGGGATACTGCGGCCCCGTGCCGCGCGATGTCCTGCGCCGGGCCATCGCCAGCGCGAGACACGCTGGGACGGACGCTGCGCTCGGGCTGCTGGATTGCGTGCCCCCGGCGGTACAGCGGGTGCTCGCTGGCCACGGTCATGCGGACTGGCGCTGGTACCTCGAACCCGCGCGCCGGGCCGCGGCCCTCGTGGTGGGCTCCGGTGCCGGCGGGGCTGTGCGCGAGCTGGCGGAATGGTATCCCGTCGTCGTCTCCTGCGAGCCGACGACCGAGCTGCTGGACTGGCAAGTCCTCTGCGCGACGGAGGCTGCGGCGGCCCGACTCGTGTGGATCCAATCCCGCGTGGACAGGCTCCCGTTGGCCGACAGCCAGTTCGATCTCGTCGCGCTCGATTCTTGGCAGGAGGCGCTGGCGGTGGGCTCCGGCCGGGGCCCATGCGACACGCAGCCCTTGCGTCGACTGTTCGGCGAATGCCTTCGGCTCCTGCGTCCGCATGGTTGGCTGTACGTCGGCACGCGGAATCCATGGAGCTGGGCGGCTCGGAGACGCCGCGCGACACTCCCGCAGTTCTGCAGCCCGGGGGTCGAGGCGGTCTTGCGTTATTATCGGCGCGTGGCGACCGCGCGGCGCTGCGAGCGCTGGCTTCGCGCGGCGGGGTTCGGCACCATCCGGCCCTATTGGGTCTTTCCCGGTCTGGCCCGCCCGATCGCATCCGGACGATTGGAGCAACCGCGAACGATGGTCGAGTACTACCGCACCAAGGGTGAGAACGACCGCGGTGCCCGCCTGATCCTTCCGCTCTACGTCCTGTTGGCCAAGCTCCGATGGCATCGGTGGTTGATGCCGGATCTGTTCTTTCTCTGCCGGAGAGGCGCGTGAGTTCCGAACCCGAAATCGCTGTGCTCGTGCGGGGCGCGCTCCAGGCTCGTGCGCAGACCGTCGGGCCCCTGGAGCCGATGATCGTGCAGTGCAACTACAACCGCGCCGGCCGCATCACGTTTTACCTGTTCGATCGCGGGCGGCGTCCCGCGTGGGTCGTCAAGGTGGGAAGGTCTGCGGAGGCGTCCCGGGCCCTGCGAAGCGAAGCAAGGCGGTTTGCGGAGCTCGAACGGCGCTGCCCGGCTCTCTTCTCCAGACATCCCCGGTGGTACGTGTGCGAAGGCGATCCGCCTTTGTTGATCGAGAAGTTCGTGCGCGGGGGTTCGATACGACCGTGGTTCGGCCGACCCGAGCACGAGATCGTGCCCTTCGCCTGGTTGCGGAGGATGCAGCGCGAGGGGGCAGGTTCGACGGTGCTCGATGCCGGGTCGCTGCGGGAAAAGCTGCGCTCGCTCGGCCGCGGCCTGCCGCCGGAGTGCGGACCGGCGCTGCTCGCATGGAGCGAGGAAGCGCTGCACCGCCACGGGAGTTTGGGCTGCCGCGAAGTCCCGGTGCACGGCGACTTTACGCCTGCCAACGTGCTCCTCGACGGGAGCGAGATCTACGTCACGGACTGGGAGCGGTTGCATCTTTCCGGGTGGCCCCTCGAAGATCCCTGGCACTACGTCTTGAGTGCCGCCAAAGGAAGGGGAACGCGCTCCATGCAAGCGAGGGCGGTGGCGGAGGTTCTGCTGGGCGGGTCGGCCTACGGGCTTCGGGTACGCCAGGTTCTCGAACGGTTCGCGGAGGACGCGGGGCTGCCGGGCGCGTTGGTCCCCGTCTTCGGTGTGCTCGCCCTGGCGCGACTCGTCGGCGAGACCCGCGAGGAGCGCGTCGATTGGCGAGACAGCCGCGCGGCGCTCTACGCCCAGGCCTGGGAACTGGTGCAGCGCTCGATGAACCGCTTCGTCGAGCATTGGGAAAGGCGCGCTAGCGTCGATGGCTCGGAGGAGCGTCATGCGCGATAGGAACGGGATCGGGGGAGTGGTCGCCGCGCGCACGCTCGGCGGTGCGCTGTGTGTGGGGGCGGTGCTTTGCTCGGGCTGCAATCTCTTCCCCGAAACCCGCCGCGCCTCGGAGCGCCGAAGTCCTTCGGTGCTTGTCGTCGTTCTCGACGCCTGCCGGGCCGACAAGATCGGCGCCTACAGCTTCGATCGGCCGACGACACCTCGGCTCGACGCATTGACGCGGGAGGACGAGACGGTGGTGTTCCGCCACTACTACGTTCAGGCGCCCTGGACCAAGACTTCCACCGCCTCGCTGTTCACCGGCCTCTTCCCGTACCAGCACGGTCTGCTCTCGGGAGACGCCCGCGACCGAGACGGCGCAAGGGGACGCGTCTACGCCACGCAGAGCCTCGTGCCCGCGTTCGACACGATGGCGGAATGCCTGTCGCGTGCGGGTTTCGCCACGTTCGCGGTCGTCAAAAGCCATCATCTCGACGCCCGCTACGGTTTCGATCAGGGCTTCGAGCGCTTCCGCTTCCTGAGGGGACAGGACGACGAGGAGCTCGTCAGGGAGACGCTGCGGGAGATCGAGCGAGCGCGGGGAGCGTTTTTCGGCTACGTGCATCTCTATGCCTGTCACAACCCGTTCCGCGAGGAGGAGCGCGACGCGGACTACATGAGGCGTTTCGGCTTTCCGTACGACGAGGCCGGCCGTGCGTCGGCGGGCATCGATTTCGCGCGGCCGGAAATCAAGTTCGCCATCCGCGAGGGCAAAATACGCCTGACGCCCGAGGACGAGCGCTTCCTGCACCTGGTGTACGAGGCGAAGCTCCGTCAGGTGGACGAGCGGCTCGTGGGGCCGCTTGTGACGGGCCTCAGGAATGCGGGCCGCTACGACGACCTCCTGCTCATCGTCACGGCGGATCATGGCGAAGCGTTGTTCGAGCACGAGGCTTACGCCCACAGCGGGTTGCTGTGGAACACCGTGCTGCACGTGCCCCTCATAGTGAAGTTTCCCAAGGGGGCGCGCCCTTCCGAGCTTGCGCGCGAAGTGCGCGGGACCGCGCGCGCGGTGGATCTCCTGCCGTCGCTGTTGTCGTGGGTCGGCCAACCCCCGCCGCCATACCTTCCGGGAGTGGACCTGTTTCGCGGCGCCACTGCGGACTTCACGCTGGCCGAGGTGCCGGGCGGCTGGACTTTGCAGCGCGAGGGCTACAAGCTCATCCGCTTCCCGGAGCGGAGGCTGCTTTTCCACGTGGCGGAAGATCCCGGGGAGCTTCGGGATCTCGCCTTCGAGCGCCCATCGCAGGCGGACGCGCTGGAGAGCTTCGCGCGCGCGCTGTTCCGCAACCGGTCGCGGGATCTGCCTCTCGCTGTGGACACGGAAACCGAGCTGGACCCGGCCACCGAGGACGAGCTGCGGAGCCTCGGTTACATCCCATGAGGCGTGGCATGTCGCGGGCGGGGGCCGTCGGTCGGTCGCGCCTCGCGGCGGGCATCGGGCTGGGGTTGCTGCTCGCGTTGTCCGCAGCGCTGAGGGTGGTCGGTCTAGGGAGGTTGAGCTTTTCCGGAAACGAGGACTACACCGTTCTGGCCGCGCGCGGCATCCTGGAGCATGGCCTGCCCTGGATGCCCTCGGGCCTGCTGTATCCCCGGGGGCTGCCTTACTCCTACGCCGTGGCAGGATGCGTAGCGTTGGCGGGGGAGAGCGAGTTCGTCGTCCGGCTGCTGGCGGCGTTGTGCTCCGTGGGGACTGTCGCCGTCGTATGGTGCCTCGGCCGGAGGTGGTGCGGGCCCGCGGTCGGCTGGATCGCGGGGGTCGTGGTGGCCGGTTCCGATTGGGAACTGCAGGTCGCTCGCTCGGCCCGGATGTACGCGCCTCTCGAGCTGGCCTTCGTCCTCACCGTGTATCTCGTGGGCCGTGTGGTACTCGATGGACGACAGCGCCTGGCACTCCCCTCGCTCGCTTGCGGTGCCTTGACTTGCAGCCTGCACCAGCTTGGGACGACGGTTCTGTTGCCGGCCCTGGCGCTGGTTCGCGGCGGCCCATGCTGGCGCACGAACCGGCGCTACCTGGCGGCATTCGCGGCTACGGTGGCCGCCACGGGCACCCTGGTCATCGCCTTCGAGGCGTATCACTACGACCGATGGGCCGCGCGGGCTCGAGCGACGACCTCGACCGCGATCTCGTTCGTCGAGGCGGACGACGCAGGGCCCCCGGCCGGGTCGGGCGCCCCCGGGTCCGCGGACTCGAAGCCAGCGGGCAAGCATGCGCCGCCCGCTGGGCTGTCCGGCCGGATCCTCGTCGCGCTGCTCCTCGGGGGGGTCGGTGCATGGAGCGCGCGCCGCCTCGCCCGCGGGGAGTGGTGGGAGTCGGCGGTCACGCTCGTCGTCGGTGCCGCAGCCGGCCTGGGATTCCCGCTCCTCGCGGCCTATGGGCTGTTCGCTTGGCTGGTCGCTCGTACCCTCTGCGGCCGGCCTCTCCGCCGGTCGACCGCCATCGTCCAGTGGCTCCTGATCGCCTGCGCTGCACTCGGCTGGGTCGCCTGGGCGGGCTTGGCGCGTGGCGTTGGGGTCGTTCCGGCTCTGCGGGGCGTGCTGGGATACCCGCCGAACTTTCTCGAGTTCTACGTCCGCAAGTTCCCGTGGATGTTCGCGGCCGCGACGATTGCCGCCTTCTTCGTCGGTTTTCGGCGCTCGGCTCGGCCGGGCAGCTTGCTTTACCTGGCCGCGGCGTTCGTGCTCCCTTTGACGCTGTTGGGTCTGCACCCCCTCGCATCCAGCCGCTTCTACGAGCGGTACGCACAGCATGTGGCTCCGGCGTTCTTCGTCCTCTATGCCGCCGCCGTGGCATGGATCGCCCGAGCGCTGGCCGGCGCACTCGCGCGGGCGGGGTTTCGCTTCCGCCGATTGTGGGAGGCGGCTCTGATCGTCGCCCTGCTGCTGGCGAGCCGCGGTCTGGCTCCCGATCGCTCCTGGGCCGCGCTGAACATGCGGCACGGTGTGAACCCTGGGCTGCGCGACATCTACGGCGCGGCCTATTTCCACCCTGACCACCGGGGCCCGTCACGACGGGCCTGCGAGAGCGCCCGCGGCGAACCCATCGTGGTTATGGACATTCTGATGCATCGCGTCTACTGTGGGTACGGGAAGGTGCAGTGGACACGAGGGGCCAAGCACGACGCCGAGGGGTGGATCGGCGGGAGCACGCTGACCACGACCGAAGAACTGAAGCGGTTCCTGCAGCGCAGCGAGGCCCCGCATGTCTGGTTCGTGAGCTCGGGGGCGGAGCTGTATCGCTTGCGAACCGACGAGGAGCTGCTGAAGCTGAGAAACCTTCTCGAGAGCGCGTGCGTCGAACGGGTATGGCTGGGAAGCGATGGTCTATCGGCGCTGTACCGCATGGACGTCTCGTGTCTGCGGTCCCCGGCGCAGCCGTAGCTGACGCAGCCGGGGAAAGGTCGTGGAGATGGAGATCCCGTTTCACGTGCCGGATATCGGCGAGACCGAACTGGCCGCCGTCGAGCAGGTGCTGCGCTCCCGCTGGTTGACCACGGGGCCGCGCTGTCAAGAGTTCGAGAGCGCGTTCGCCGCGTACGTCGGCGCCCCGCACGCCGTCAGCGTGTCTTCGGGAACGGCGGCGCTGCACCTGGCGCTGCTGGCTGCGGGCGTCGGCCCGGGAGACGAGGTCATCACGACACCCTACACGTTCGTGGCCACCGTCGAGGTGATTCTCTACGTCGGGGCGCGGCCGGTGTTCGTCGACATCGATTGGCGCACCCTGAACATCGATCCCGCCGCGGCGGCGTCTGCCGTGACCCCTCGTACGCGGGCCATTCTTCCCGTGCACTTCGGCGGCTATCCGGCCGAGATCGGAGCGCTGCGGGCCCTGGCGAGCGAACACGGCCTGAGGGTCATCGAGGACGCCGCCCACGCCTTGCCGGCCGAGTTCGAGGGTCAGCGGATCGGTTCGGGCGGGCACTTCACGGCCTTTTCCTTCTACGCCACGAAGAATCTGTGCACCGGCGAGGGAGGGATGATCACCACCGCGGATGGCGATGCGGCGGAGCGGCTGCGCGGGCTTCGGCTGCACGGGATCCGCGGTGATGCGTGGAAAAGGTATGCGCGAGGCGGGAGGTGGTTTTACGAGGTCGTCGAGCAGGGCTACAAGTACAACCTGACCGATATCCAGGCGGCGCTCGGCCTGGCGCAGCTGGCGCGGCTGGATCGGATGATGGCGACGCGGCGGGAGCACGACCGGCGCTATCGCGAAGCGCTCCGCGACTGCCCGCTCGTCCTGCCTCCCGAAGAAGATGCCCGACATCGATCGGCGTTGCACCTGTTCGTCGTACGCCTGGATCCCGAACGGACGGAATGGAAACGGGATGCGCTGATCGAGGTTCTGCGTGGACGGGGTATCCACTGTAGCGTGCACTTCATCCCCGTCCATTTGCACCCCTTCTATCGCGCTCAGGGCTACCGTCCGGGAATGTATCCCAACGCCGAGCGCGCATATGCGCAGGCCATTACCCTGCCGTTCTATCCGGCGATGACACCCCAGCAGTTGGACTACCTGTTGGAGACGTTGCGCGAGTTGCTGCGCCGGGGGCCGTCCCGTGACTGAGAGGGACGAACTGCGGATCGCCTTCATCGGTTGTGTGGCGGAGGGGTTGCGCGCGCTGAGGACACTCCTCGAGTTGGGCGAGCGCGTGGCGGCGGTGTTCACGTTGGACCCGGAGCGGGCGCAGAAAGTCTCGGGAGCGGTGCGCTGGGAGGAGATCACCCGCAACCACGGGATCCCGTTGCACTACGTCCGCAACATCAACGATCCGGAGCCCGTGGGCTTGCTGCGGTCGTTGCGTCCGGATCTCGTGTTCTGCGTGGGCTGGACGCAGTTGTTGCGCCGGGAGATCCTGGCCATCCCCCGCTTGGGTTGTATCGGGTTCCATGCGTCGCTGCTCCCGAAATACCGGGGGCGCGCTCCGGTGAACTGGGCGATCATTCACGGCGAGAGGGAGACGGGCAACACGATGCTGCTCCTGGACGAAGGCGTCGACACGGGCGATATCATCGCGCAACGATCGTTTCCCATCACGCTCGAGGACACCTGCGCGACCGTGTACGAAAAGGTGGCCCAAAGCGAAGAAGACATGATTCGGGAGATCATGCCCCTGATTCACGCGGGAAAGATGCCCCGTCGGCCGCAGGATCACTCGCAAGCGACGGTCATGCCCCGACGCCGGCCCGAGGACGGCGAGATCGATTGGCGACGCACCACGCGGGAATTGCACGATTGGGTGCGGGCGCTGACGCACCCTTACCCGGGCGCCTTCACCTGGATCGCTGGCCGCCGGGTGTGGGTGTGGAAGGCCTGGCCCTGGCGCTGGGAGGTTCCTGCAGGTGGACCGCCCGCCGGTCGCCCCGGTTGGTGGCGTCTCGAGGAGGGGCGGCTGCTCGCGGCCACGGGGGACGGGGATCTCTGGTTGCAGCGCGTCCAGGCGGAAGGCGAGCCGGAAACGGATGGCTCGGAGTTCGCGCAACGTCACATCCCCGCAGCGGGGCTCACCGCGGGAGGGCGCCCATGAACGTGCTCGTTGTGGCTGCGCATCCTGACGACGAGATTCTCGGCGTCGGGGGAACGGTCTGCCTCCATGCCAGACGAGGGGATCGCGTGCGAAGCTTGATTGCCTGCGAAGGCATTTCGATGCGATATGACATGAGCCACAGGGAAACTCTCCAGCGGCAGATCCGGCAGGCGGGGGATATTCTCGGCGTGGAGCGAGTCGTTCTCGCCGAGCTACCCGAACAGCGGCTGGACACCCTGCCCTTGGTGGACGTCGCCGCCGTCCTCGAAGCTCAGGTTCGCGACTTTCGTCCGGAGATCGTGTACACGCATTTCGGGGGGGACGTGAACCAGGACCACCAGGTCCTCTTCCGGGCGGTCCTGGTGGCGACCCGACCGTACGCGGCGCCGAGCGTGCGGGAGGTGCTCGCTTTCGAAACACCCTCTTCCAGCGAGTGGGGCGCGCCGCTTGTCACCGGCAGCTTCCTGCCGCAGGTATTCGTCGATATCAGCCAGGTGTTGGAGGAAAAGATTCGCGCGTTCTGCTGCTACGAGCGGGAAGTGCGGGAAGCCCCGCACCCTCGATCGCCGGAAGCGCTGCGCGCCCGGGCCTACACGTGGGGCAGTGTCGTGGGTTGCACTGCGGCGGAACCCTTCCAGGTCGTTCGTATCCTGCGTTGACCATGACCGTAAAGAGCTCGCCCCGGGATAGCGCGGTGCGGAGGATCGTGGACGTCGTCGTGGCGTCCACCGCGCTGCTCGTGCTCGCGCCGCTGTTCGCGCTGATCGCGGCGGCGGTGAAGTTGGACAGCGTCGGGCCGGTCTTTTTCCGCCAGGTGCGCATCGGCCGCTACGGGATCCCGTTCTCGCTCGTCAAGTTCCGCACGATGGTCGCGGATGCCGCGCGACGTGGGCCGCGCATCTCGGGGAATCGGGATCCGCGCGTCACGCGGGTAGGACGCTTGCTGCGCAAGACCCGCATCGACGAGTTGCCCCAACTGTGGAACGTGGTTCGGGGCGAGATGACGCTCGTGGGTCCGCGGCCGGAGATCCCCGAAATGGTTCGCCATTACACGGCCGAGGAGCGGCAACTGCTTCAAGTACGCCCCGGCCTGATCGGCCCCGGCCAGCTTCATTTCGCTGCCCGGCAGGCGGCGGAGCTGGATGAGGTGGGGGACGCGGAGGCGCACTATATCGAGCACCAACTGCACCCCAAGCTCCGGCTGGATCTCGATTATCTCCGGCGACGGGGTCTGCTACGGGACCTCGCGCTGGTGCTCGAGGTCGTTCGCGTCCTGGCCTGGCCCGCTCGTCGACACTGAGGCGTAGGCTGCGGGCGGGCTCAACTCGTGCACTTCGGGAAGCTCCCGGCGGGGCGAGAAGAACAGGATGATCTCGCCGAGCAGTCCCAGCGTCACGAACTGCACCCCCAACACGATCAGGAGCACCCCGAGCAGCAGCAGGGGCCGATTGGTCAGCGGCTGACCGTCGAGGATGCGCATGGCCGCGAGCACCCCCGAGATGCCGAGCCCGGCAAGCGACAGCAGCAGGCCGATGAGCCCGAAGAAGCGCAAGGGTTTCACGGTGAAGCGCGTGAGGAAGAACAAATTGAGCAAATCGAGCAGTCTCCGCGCGTAAATGCCGACACGCACGCGCCGGGCGACCCGGTCTTCCGGGTGCTGCGCCACGGGTATTTCGGTGACGCGAAATCCGCGGCGTGCCGCCAGGATCGGGATGAAGCGGTGCAGGTCGCCGTAGAGATCGAGCCGCTCCGCCACTTCCCGGCGCAGTCCGCGCACCCCGCTCGTGAGGTCCTGGAAAGCGCGGCCGGAAACCCGCCGGGCCAAGGCGTGGAACACGGCGAACTGGAAGCGGTTCCGCCACGCGTCGCCTCGACGGTCGCGGCAGGCGATGACGACCTCCTCCCCCTCGTCGAGCCGGCCGAGGATGTCCCGGACCACCGCCGGATCGCTCTGGAAGCGGTCGGGGATCGTCAAGACGAACTTGCCCCGGGAGCGCCGAAAGCCGAGCTGCAGGCCCGTCGCTTCCCCGAAGCCTGCGGCCATGGTGATGACGGTGACGGGGAATTGGGTGTCCCGGATCGCCGCCACGGCAGCCTGCGCGCGCGGCCGGGGCCCGTCGAGGACGTAGATGAACTCCACCGTCCGCCCCGTTTGGGCGAGCTCCGCACGGTACGCCTGGTGGAGTTCGGCCAAATCTCCGGGGTCGGAGCCGACCCAACAGACCACGCTGACGTCCACGTCGCCCGCGCTACCCGTCACGAGGGTCCTCCGGAGCTGGCCGCATCGAGCCGGCGCTCCGCCGCCAACGTTCGAGCGAGTTGCAGCAGATGGGTGCGGTCGGCGTGCGCGAGGATCATCTCGCTCAGCAGCGACAGCCCCAGCAGATGGGCGCCGAGGTAGAAGAACATGAAGGTCAAGGACGGGAGCACGATCGAGCCGCCACCCCTCAAGATCCAAAGATCGAACAGCCATGTCGCGAGCGTCGCGCTTCCCGCGGCGAGCCACGGCACGGAAAGCGTCGCGTACCAGCGTCCCGGTCGGCCCGCGAAACTCGAGAGCATACGGATCGTGAGCATATCGGCGAGCACCTTGAACGTACGGGAAATTCCGTACTTGCTATGGCCGGCCCGGCGCGGATGGTGCCGCACGACGATTTCCTCGATGCGCGCTCCGGTCATGGCCGCCAGGGCGGGCAGGAAGCGGTGCATTTCGGCGTAAAGCTTGAGATG
Source organism: Acidobacteriota bacterium (assembly GCA_037447115.1). Taxonomy (GTDB): domain Bacteria; phylum Acidobacteriota; class Polarisedimenticolia; order Polarisedimenticolales; family JBBIHH01; genus JBBIHH01. The sequence goes on along the minus strand of JBBIHH010000001.1, from coordinate 76,113 downwards.
CTGCACGACCTCGCGGCGGTACGCTTTGAGGGAGCAGCCGTTGTCGTGGATCGGAACGCCGGTGACCCAACGGATCAGCGTGTTGGCGATCTTGGAGGGTAGCGTCCGGCTCCACCAGGGATCCTGGCGCTGTTTTCTCCAACCGCAGACGACGTCCGCTCCCTCTTCCACGCGCGTCACGACCCGAGGGATGTCCAGGGGGTCGTTTTGCAGGTCCCCGTCCATGGAGACGACGACGCGGCCGCGCGCCGCGGCGAAGCCCGCCGCCATGGCCGCGGTTTGTCCCGCGTTCGTGGCCAGGGCCAGCGCGCGGAAACGCCGGTCGCGCGACACCTCCTCCAGGATCCTCTCCCGTGTGCCATCGCGGCTTCCGTCATCGACGAGGATAACCTCGTATTCGCTGCGCCAGCCATCCAAAGCCGCCCGCAGCGCACGGCAGAGCTCCGGCACGTTGTCCTCCTCGTCGAACAGTGGGACGACGACGGAGAACGCAGGGGGGGACATCAGCGTTTCGCCGTCGCCGGGGGCGCGGTCGGCGGCAAGCCCGCTTCCGGGAGCGGAATCCCCAACGCGTCCATCAGCGGCGCGAACAGCGCGGCGTCGAGCGTGCGCCACGCGGCTGGACCCCAGAGAGGTTGGCGCAGCTCGCGGCCCAGACGGACGACGATCAGGTCGAGGCTCGGCACGACGAGCACGACACGGTGGCCGCTACCGAGGGCGAGAAAGGCGTCGCGGGGCAGCGAGGGGAACGCTCCGTTGCTGTTGCTCCACCAACCGAGCCCAGGAACCGGCCAGGCGTCCGGCCAGCGCTCCGGGGGCAGAGCGGGTTGCAGGGCGGACCGCACGAGCGCGGCAGGGAGCACCGTCTCACCCTGCCAGCGTCCCTCGTGCAGAAACAGCCGCGCGACCCTCGCCACTGCGCGCGCGGTCATGCGTGCCCCGCCCCACAGGGCGTCCAGCCAGAGCCCGTCGAGTTCGTAGCGGCGGCCGTAGCTCAACCGCCACTCGTCATCCCCGATGTCGAGCCGGCGAAACGTGTCGCGCAGCACCCCCGGCACGTCCTCCGAACCGTCGGCACGCGCCGCCTTGGCGAGACAATATCCGAGCACGGCGAAGCCTGTATTCGAGTAGAGCAGCCCTTCTCCCGGAGCTGCCACCAGCGGGACCTCGCGGAGAGCCACGGCGAAGGGATTGCTGTTCCAGAATCGCTCGTGCCATCCGGGCCGGCCCTGTTCCGCGTCCTCCAACCCCGACAGGTGGCTCGCCAGGTGCCGAATCCGTATCTGCGCGCGCTGCGGGTCCTGCGCGTACTCGGGCACGAATGCGGAGACCGGGGTATCGAGGCCGAGCCATCCATCTCGCACCGCTACGAGAAGCGCCACACTGCCCACGAGCGCCTTGGCCACGGATGCCAGAGAGACGGGGATCTGCGGGCCCCGTGCGTGAGCGTAGGATTCGTGGACGATGCGGTCGTGGCGGATGACGAGGAACGCCTCGGTTTGCAGCAGGGCCATGCGCCGCCCCAGGGCTTCGAGCCGTGCCGGGTCGAAGCCTTCGCGGGCCGCCTCGCCCCGCGTCCAGATGAACGGCGCGCGCTCTCCGGGCGCGCGCTTGCGCAACCTCAAGCGTTGGTAGTTGAACTTGTCCGACGATTGCCGGTTGGAAAACACGAGCACGAGTTCCCCGGACGACTCGGAAATCCATTTCGCCGGCAGGCGTGGCTCGTAGCGCGTGTCTCCCTCGGAGCCCGAGCCCCAGGGGTTGAGGTAACCCACCGTCGTCCAGGGCCCCCACGGCGAGGGCGCATCAAAGATCGCGAGCCGGCTGGGTGCGTCGTCCGCAGCCCAACAGGTGGCGAGCACGAACCGCTTCGCCTGCGGGAGGTAGATCACGTCTCCCAGCATCACGTGCTCGGGAAAGCGGAATACGGGGCGCCGATCCGCGATGTCGCGAGACCAAACCGGCCGAGCCGAGTCGTCCAGTCCCGCGAAAAACTCGTAGCTCTCGCGGCGTGCCACGTCGTCCCGCGGCACCCGGGCGAGCACGATCGTGTCGTTCCTGCGGCGCCGGTCCTCTCCCGGGGCGTACACGTACACGAAGGCGTCCGGCGCTGCCGTGTAGGCCTGTCCTGCTTGCAGAAACGTGGGCGAGGAAAAGGCGCGATCCGGTTCTCGGAAAAAGAACTCGATCCGCGAGGGGTCTTGCTGGTAGTCGTCACCGTGCCAGGTCCTTCCGCCATCGGACGACCAGATCAGCTTCGCCGCAGTCTGGATCCTGGCCTCCGGCCCGGGGATCTGGTAGCGCAGGAAGTGGTACAGGAAGCCATCCACCGCCAGCAGTCCGCAGCCTTTGAAGTTGGGATCCTGGCCCCCGCCCCCGAAGTACGGGCACGTCAGCTCGGAGGGCCGAAGCTCCGGCGGATCGCCTTCGATACGCACGAGGCCGGTGTTCAGCTTCCTCCCGCGCTGGATTTCTCGCGCCCCCCAGCCGTCTCCGTACGCTGCGTACAGAGCGCCATCCGCGGCCCAGGTCATCGGCCAGTTGTCTCCGTCGAGTTCCGCGACCCGTACCGGCTCGCCGATGGACTCGAGCTCGAAGACGGGACTCAGCGGGTAGGGCACCGCGCCCTCCCCCCGCAGGTCGCCCCAGGGCAAGGTCGTCGCCGTGCCTTGGGCGCAGGCACCGGTGAAAAGCAGTGCCGCCATCGCGGAAGCGTTCCGTCGGCGAGCGATCCGGGTTGTCACGCCTCTCCCCGCGGGCGAAGTATACACCGTCAAGCGGTTGTCTGGACCTTGCGAGCCGCTCCCACGCCCCGAGGGCCGCGCGGTGGGCCCGGTGGCTCGATCCCGTCCATGTATAATCCCCGGGCTTCGCAGGGTTACTTTCGCGAGGCGGCGAACCTGGCTGGGCTGCGGGGAATCGGCGGGCCCGGGATCCGAGGACACCCGGAGCAGCGGCCAGATTCGCATTTGCGGGGGGAAGGCTGCCAAATCCGGGATCCTGCGCCCTGCCGGCAGCCGGTCCACCCGCCCGCGAGCCGCTCTGCGGTCTGCGGGAGAGTGCTCGGGGCGTCGAGTCGTGGATAGACGGATCGGGCGAGCCGCGGTCCGCACGCCGTGGGTGGTGCTGCTCGGCCTGGGCGTTTCCTGCGCGCCTTCGCCTTCGCCTGAGTCGTCCTCGAGCTACGAGACACTGGCGCAACTCGATCTGTCTCGCAGCGGCCGAGTCGTTCTGCGCGTCGTACAGCTCGACTCCTACGTGCCTGCCCAGAGAGGTCCGGTCGTCACCTATCGCATCCGGAGTCCGCGCGAGAGGGTCGAAGATACCGAAATCCGTGGCATGCTGGACGGCACGGTGAAATACCCCTTCAATCAAGCGACGGCGTACCACATGCGCGTCGGAAGACGCTACGATGGCCTCTATCGGGGAGAGTTCGAACTCAAACGCAGTCTCCTGCGTTTTCCGGTCCCCGTTTCTGCGCGGGGCGCCCAAGCGCTCGACGCCGAGTTGACGGTTTGGGTGGAAAGCCTCGACCCCGAGAGCCCGCTGCGCAGGGACCCGCGGCCGGTGCACGCGTATCTCTATCCCCTCGACCAGCCCTGGACCCCCGGCGCAGGTGGGACCGAGCGCAACAGCTTCTCGCCCGCCGCTCCCGGCGAAACCTCGTGGACGGCTGCGGGGGAGGGCGAGCGTCTGTGGCCAGCCCCGGGGGCCTTGCCGCCCCGTGTGGGTGGCGAGCCTTCCGCGGTGACGCCAGTGGCCGTGGCCCTGCTGCAAGGCGAGGACGCCGTGGTGTTCCATGGGGAGGCCCTGCGGCGTTGGGTGGAGCGCCGCCTGCGGGAGGCGGACACGGTGGATTTCTTGATCAAGCTCGACGACGACGAAGAAGATCGTTGGGGCACGGAATTGGCCTTGTTGACTTCGGAGTTCGGCGACGCCAACGACGCGCTTTTGCGGCGCCCGGTGCTTGAGTTGCGGTTGCGGCTCGCCCATCCCGTCGAGCAGCGCGAGCAACCCTATGTCATCGAGGCTGGCGGCGTCTGGCTGTGGCGTGCCGAAAAACTCCCCCCGGGCCGTCTCGAAATTTCCGTGGAAGTGGTACCGGACGGCTCCGGTGTGCCGCCGCAGGTGTGGATTCGCGGAGGGCCCATCGGCCTCGACGAGGCGACCTGGCAGCCGGCCGCTCGAGCGGAGGGAGCGTGGGGGTGGGTCGAGGCGCGCCTCGGCGCGCCCCAACTGACCCTCGGCGAGCAGCTGCGGGTCGAACTTCTGGAAACGTGGGTCGCTCCCGGGCCGCGCCAGGAGCAGCGCCCGGAGATGGTCCTGCTCGCCCCCTCGGGGAGGCGCCATCGGGTGCAGGGGGTACCCATCGACGCGCTGCGCTACCGCATCGCCTTCGAGCCGGACGAGCCCGGCTTGTGGCGTTATGCGTGGTCGTTTCTTCCCCGCCCCCAGAGTCTGCCCGGCTCGCACGAGGGCCGAGGTCTCGTGTACGTCCACCTGCTGCGCGCGGGGTTCGGACTTCCGGAGTTCGAGCGTGCTGCCGAAGCGTTCGCAGCGGCGGTGAGAAACAAGGACCGGACGGACCCTCGCGATCAAGTCCGTTTCAACGCGCTCGTCCGCGCGGCGGCGGCGCTGGCCTACCGAGATCCTGCGCAGGCGACCCGGGCCAGGGAAATCCTCGAAGCCGTGCGCCGCGACCTTCCCCCGCGGTTCGGTCCGTGGGATAGCTTCCCGGCGGATTGAAGGCTCCTCCCTAGGGGCGCACTCGTGTCCGGCGCCGCGCGAGGTCTCGTTCGGGGTGGATCGTCCCCGGGCGCATCGGTATATTTCTCTCGCGTTGTCCAGGGAAAGCTCCCATCACCGTCCGGGGCGTGGGCCATCGCTGCGGCGCGAGGTGGCCTCTCTTGCCGAGCGTACGTTCGACCTGGCGGTGATCGGCGGCGGCGTGTTCGGGATCTGCGCCGCCTGGGACGCCGCCAGCCGCGGCTTGTCCGTCTGCCTTCTGGAACGAGGGGATTTCGCTCACGCCACCTCCGCGAACTCCTTCAAGATCGTGCACGGAGGCATCCGTTATCTTCAGCACGGGGACCTCGTGCGGGTGCGGGAGTCGTGTCGGGAGCGGCGCGCGCTGCTGCGCCTCGCCCCGCATTTGGTCCACCCGCTGCCGATCGTGGTTCCCACCTACCGCAGGTGGCCCCCGGAGCGCGCGCTGCTGCGCGCCGGCGGGCTGGTGTACGACCTCCTCAGCCTCGATCGTAACCGAGGCATCGAGGACCCCGAGCGCCGGATTCCCGCGGTGCGCAGCCTGTCGGTACGAGCGTGCCGGGAGCGTTTTCCGGGGTTGCTTCCCGAGCGCCTGACCGGCGCCATCGAGTTCTGCGACGCGCAGATGTACAACCCTCCGCGGTTGGCCATGGCGTTCCTGCGGTCGGCAGTCGCGGCAGGCGCGGTGGTCTGCAACTACGTGGAGGCCGGGGCTCCGGTGTTGCGTGACGGACGCGTGATGGGTGTGGAAGCGTGGGACCGGCTCGGGATGGAGCGTTTCGAAGTGCGAGCCAAGGCGGTGCTCAATGCCACGGGCGCGTGGGCGCCCCGGTGGCTTGCGCAGCACGTCGGCGTGCGGCTCGCTCCGTCACCGGTGTTCTCGCGCGACAGCGCGTTCGTCGTGCGCAAGAAGCTTCCGGGGCCCTGGGGGCTTGCCGTGCCGGGCCGGACCCGGGATCCGGACGCGGTGTTCAGCCGAGGCGCGCGGCATCTGTTTCTCGTCCCCTGGCGCGACTATACGCTGGTCGGCGTCTGGCACCGCGTGCACTCGGGCGACCCCGATCGAGTCGAGCTGCGCGCGGAAGAGCTCGAGGAGTTCGTCGGCGAGGTCAACGAGGCTTGTCCCGGCTTGGGACTGGTGATGGACGACATTCTGATGACGAACTTCGGGCTGGTCCTCTTCGCCGAGAACCCTCCCGACGCGCGCGATCTGCGTTACGGCAAGAGGTCGAGGATCGTCGACCATGGCGTAGCGCACGGCATCGCCGGACTGTGGACCCTCGTCGGCATCCGCTGGACGACGGCCCGGCGCGATGCGCAACGGGCGGTGGATCGTATCGCCGCGCGCTGGGGGCGGAGGCTCCCGCGCTCGGCGACCGGCGACGGGGTGGTGCACGGGGGCATGCAGAGTTTCTCTTCCTTCGCCACGTCGGTGCAGTCCCAGCGGCCCGCAGCGATGGCCCCCGAGCTGTTCCAGGCGTTGCTGCGCAACTACGGATCGGATTTCACCGAGGTGCTCGCCTTGGGCGCGGAGGATCCCTCGTGGTTGCAGCCCCTCGGCCGGTCGACGGTGCTGCGGGCGGAGGTGATCCACGCCGTGCGTTCGGAGATGGCGGTCAAGCTGGCGGACGTGGTCTGTCGGCGCACGGATCTGGGCACGGGGGAATATCCCGGCGAGGCGGCGCTCGGAACGTGCGCGCAGTTGATGGCCCGGGAGCTGGGCTGGGACGCCCGCCGCATGGAGGCGGAAATCGAGGAGGTGCGGCGACTGTATCCTGCGGCCTTCCGGCGTGCCGCTTCCGCGGCGGGCGCGGGGCGCGAGGCGGGGCTCCCGTGAAAGTTCTCATCACCGGAGGCACGGGATTCATCGGGACGAATCTCGCCCTCGCCTATCTCGCGCGAGGGTGGGAGGTACGTGTCCTCGGCAAGCGAGCGTCCGCGGCGGAAGCGGAAAACGTCCGCGACCTGCTCGCTGCGGGAGCGGAAGTGATGGAAGGCTCGGTGACCGAGACGGCGCTGCTGCGCCAGGCCTGTGCGGGCGTAGCTGTCGTGCACCACATCGCCGCCGCGATGCGGGAGGCCAACATTCCCGACGCGGCTTTCTGGGAGATCAACGTCCACGCCACCCGGCGCCTTCTCGATGCGGCGCGGGACAGCGGGGTTCGCCGCTTCGTCTACTGCAGCTCCATCGGCGCCATGGGCAAACATCCGCCCAAGCCGGCGACCGAGACCACTCCCTGTCGCCCTGCGGACATCTACCAGCGCACGAAGCGCGCGGCGGAGGAGCTGTGCGCGGCGTATGCCGCCGAACACGGATTTCCCATCGCGGTCGTTCGCCCGGCGGAGGTGTACGGACCTCGCGATCGGCGTTTGCTCAAGCTGTTTCGCAGCGTCCAGAACGGCTCGTTCGTCATGATCGGAAACGGCCGTAACGAGCATCATCTGGTCTATGTCGACGACATGACTCGAGGCTTCCTGCTGGCGGCAGAGCGCGAGGAGGCCGTGGGGCAGACCTTCATCATCGCGGGAGAGGAGGCCGTCTCCTCGTGGAGACTCGTGGAGGAGATCGCGCAGGCGCTGGGGGCCAGGTTGCGGCGCGTGCACGTCCCCCTCGGGCCCGTGCGGGCCCTGGCTTTCCTGGTGGAGGGCGCGTGCCGACCCCTGGGCATCCAGCCGCCGCTCTATCCCCGGCGCGTGGATTTCTTTCGTGGGGACTTCCGCTTTGACATCTCGAAGGCGAGGAATATGTTAGGCTACGCGCCGCAGTTCAGTCTCGCGCGAGGGATTCGGGCGACCGCGGATTGGTACCGCGAGCGGCAATGGCTCTGACGGAGTGCCGCGACCTTCGGGCGCGGTTCACGCGGGCCAGTCTGGGGGGAGGAGTTCGCCGCAGAGAGGGGCGATGCTGATACTCGGCATCGGGGATCATGTCAGCTGCGGGTCGGCGCTCGTCTCCGACGGCGTCGTGATCTCCGCCATCAACGACGAGCGGCTCGTTCGAGAGAAAATGGTGTTCGGTGTGCCCAGGGAATCGATTCGCGCCAATCTCGAGATTTGTGGGCTGAGCCCCCGAGACGTCGACGCCATCGCCGTGGGAACGCAGCGGCAACATCTGATCGAGCACTACGTCGATTTCCGCGAAGGCTGGTTCGGGCTGAAGCGAAGCCGCTACAAGCAGTATTTGTTCGACCTCGCCTCCCACGTCAGCCGCTACCGGCGGTGGGTTCCGTTCTTGGACACCCTGTACTACGCGGCGCGGGAGCCGGCGTTCCGCAGGCGCCGCGCCGGCCTGCGACGCATCCTGCGCGAGGAATTCGGGTTCACCTGTCCGGTCTATTTCCTGGATCATCACTTTTGCCATGTCGCCTCGGCGTACTACACCAGCGGCTTCGACCGGGCGACGGTCGTCTCCATCGACGGGGGAGGCGACGGGAAATCGTGCCGCATCTACGACGCGGTCAACGGGCAGTTCCGGGAACTCGTGAGTATTCCCAGCTTCGATTCGCTGGGAGCGTTCTACTCGTACATCACGCAGCTCTGCGGCTTCAAGGCCGGCCGCCACGAAGGGAAGATCACGGGGCTCGCGGCCTACGGGGTCCCGCGGTACGTTCCGCAGCTCGAGCGCATCATCGTCCAGCAGAACGGCTTCGTCAAGAACCGCGCCAATGTCTTCTTCCTCTCCGCCCTGAAGGAGCTCGAACGCCTGTTGCCCGAGGATTTCGTGCATCGCGATTTGGCGGCGAGCGTCCAGGTTTACACGGAGAAGATGGTCGTCGATCTGGTGTCCCATTACCTGCGGAAGACCGGTCACTCCAAGGTGGCCCTGGCGGGGGGCCTGTTCGCCAATGTGAAGGTGAACCAGCGCGTCCACGAGATTCCCGGCGTGGAGGCCGTCTTCGTGCATCCAGGCATGTCGGACGAAGGCATTCCGGTGGGCGCAGCGCTCGCCGCGTACTATCAGCTGTCCAAGGTGCCCTACGACCCGAGCGTCGTCGCCATGAAGCACGTGTACCTCGGACCCGAGTTCGGCGATGCCGAAATCGCACGGGCGCTCGAGTGCGCGGGGATCGCCGCCCAGCGCTACGAGGACGTGGAGACGGAGATCGCGCGACTGCTCGCGGAGGGCGCCGTCGTGGCGCGATTCCACGGGCGCATGGAGTACGGACCGCGGGCGCTGGGCAATCGCTCGATCCTCTACCAGGCGACGGACGCTTCGGTGAACTACTGGATGAACGACGCGCTCAAGCGCACCGAATTCATGCCCTTCGCTCCGATCGTCCTCCGGGAGCACGCGGCGCGGCTGTTCAAGCATTTGGAGGGAGCGGAGGACACCGCCCGCTTCATGACGATCACGTTCGACTGCACGGAGTGGATGGCGCGGCACTGCCCCGGTGTGGTCCACGTGGACAACACGGCGCGCCCGCAGCTCGTCAGCGAGGAGGACAATCCCAGCGCGTACCGCATTCTGAAGCGCTATCACGAACTGACGGGCCTGCCTTGCCTGATCAACACGAGCTTCAACATGCACGAGGAGCCCATCGTCTGCACCCCGGAGGACGCCATTCGGGCCTTCAAGCTGGGACACCTGGACTATTTGGCGATCGGAAACTGGATCGCGAGGAATCCGGAGCCCGTGAGGCGGATCGTGGACAAGGGGAGGATCGAGGTCTACCTCAACCGGTGTGGTTCGCATTGGAGATGAGCGGTCTTCCTGCGACGCGCGGATCCTGATGCGCATTCTGTTCTGCAACTTCGAGTACCCGCCGCTCGGCGGGGGCGGGGGTGTGATCAACCATCTGCTCGCGCGGGCTCTGGCGCTGCGGCATCAGGTCAGCGTGCTGACCTCGGGTGCCTTCGGCCTTCCCCGGCGGGAGATCCAGGAGGGCGTCGCGATCTACCGTGTGCCCGTGTGGTTCCGCCGCCAGATCGCCACGGCGAACATCCCCTCCATGCTTATGTTCCTCTTGTGCGGGGCGCGGCTGGGCAAGCGCATCGTCCGCGAAAAGGGTGTGGACATCATCAACACGCACTTCGTGCTGCCCTCCGGACCCGTCGGTCAGACGGTGGCCCGCCGGACCGAGCGCCCCCATGTGCTGTCCCTGCACGGGGGGGACCTCTACGATCCCAGCAAGCGCACCTCGCCCCATCGGCACCCTCTGCTGCGCCTGTGGATACGGCGCATGATGCGGCAGGCGGATGCGGTGATCGGTCAGTCGAGCGACACCCTCGAAAACGCGAGGAAATATTTCTACGGGGAACTCGAAGCCGAGCGGATTCCTCTGGGTATCGAGCGGCCCGTTTTCGCGCCCCGCCGGCGGAGCGATTTCGGCTTGCCCGACCGCGCGTGTTTGATGGTCACCGTGGGACGGCTCGTGAGGCGCAAGGCCATCGAGCGGCTGTACCCGGTGCTGGAATCCCTCGCCGATCACGACACCAGGCTGGTCGTCGTCGGCACCGGACCGGAGGGGCCCGCGTTGCGGCGTCAGGCGCGGGAACGGGGCTTGGAGCATCGTGTGCATTTTCTCGGGCCGCTGGAGGACGCGGACAAGTTCAGCGTGCTCCAGCTTTGCGATATCTACGTCTCCACGAGCCAGCACGAGGGCTTCGGGCTGGTGTTCCTGGAGGCGATGGCCGCCGGGCTTCCCGTGGTCTGCTACGACCATGGGGGGCAGCGAGACTTCCTGCAAGATGGGGAAACGGGATTCCTGGTGCGCTTGAACGATCTCGTCACTTTTCGAGAGCGCTGTCGGGTGCTGATCGAGAATCCGGAACTGGGCCGCCGCATCGGCGTCGCCAACCGCGCGCGCGTGGAAGCGTACTATATCGACCGCTGCGCCGCGCGCTACGAGGACGTTTTTCGCCGCGTTTTCGAGAGGCGGGGCCTCCTTCGATCCCTCCGGCCCTCGGGATAGCGGATGAGACTGCGCAGGCGAGCTCCCGGACTGGCAGGCCCAAGCTTCCGCGCTCCGCTCAGGCCAAGGCCCGCTCGGCCCCCCGGACGCGCTCGATTTCGTGGTGGATCGCGTCGCGTCCTTCTCGGTGGATGTACATGCGGTACCAGACCTCCGCAGCGCAAAGCAGCCACAACCGCTGCCCATGGTCGGCACGCCTGCACCGGTGTTCGTCGAGCAGTCGCCGGATCGCCGAACCCTCGAGATGCCCGTCCGCCACGAGCTTCGGCGCGCTGAGGAAGACGTCGAACAGCAAGCCGAGTTCCCTCTCCAGCAGGTAAGTGAAGGGAGACGAGAATCCCTGTTTCTCGCGGTGCAGGATCTCCGACGGAAGGTAGGCCTCCGCCAGCTTGAGCTGGATGTAGCGGGTGCGCCGCCCCCGGATTTTGAACTGCGCGGGAATCGAGGCACAGAACTCGGCCAACTTGTGGTCCAAGAACGGCGAGCGGGCCTCGAGCCCGTGCGCCATCGTCATCCTGTCCAGGACCATGACCGGATGGTCCGGCAGGCGCGTGACGGCGTCCGTGAACAGCATCCGGTCGAGCATCTCCCGGGCCGGGGCGCCGTCGAAGTAGCGTGCGATCGCTGCCTCCGGGTCGAAACCGGCGACACGTCGCCGAAAATCCGGCGTATACAGTTCTCGTTTGAAGCGATCCGAGAGGTAAAAGTAGCTCAGGCTCCTCGCGTACCGCTCCCCGCCGCTGAAAAACGACAGCTCATGGAGCCAACGGATCTGATGGCGCGTGCTTCGGTACCAACCGCCGTCGGACAGGCGGGAAAGCATCGGTCCGATGAGCCGCCGCCGCACGACCTCCGGTAGCAGCGCGTAGTAGGCCACGTACCGGTTCCCGTAGTACCGATCGTAGCCAGCGAACAGCTCGTCGCCGCCATCGCCTCCGAGCACGACCTTCACCTCTCGCCGCGCGAGCTGGGCCAGGTAATACAGGCAGACGCAAAGAGGATCGGACGGCTCGTCCAGATGCCACATGATCTCGGGTAGCGTGTCCAGCAACGAGGGAGTGATCGTGAACTCGTAGCCTCGGGCCCCGTAGCGGGCTCGCACCATGCGGGCGTAGGGCGCCTCGCTGTAGCGGTCGTAAGGCACGAGACCGGTGAAGGTCTTGACGGGCGCATTGCCGAGCTGGCTCATGAACGCGAGGACCAGGCTCGAATCGAGCCCGCCGCTGAGAAACGCGCCCACTTCCACGTCGGCCACCAGGTGGTGACGCACCGACTCGCGAACCTGGAGGTCCAGTTCGCGGAGGTGATCCTGCAGGGATCCCCGGCGCTTGGGCTCGAACCGCAACTGCCAGTAAGGCTCGACCGTCACGCGCCCGTCGCGGAAGATCAGGTAGTGAGCAGGAGGAAGCTTGCGCACGGAGCGGAACATCGAGCGCGGGGGCGTCACGATGCGCAGCGTGAGGTATTCGTAGAGCGCCTCCTCATCCATCTCGGCCAACGCGGGATCGAACGCCAGCAGGGCTTTGATCTCGGAGCCGAAGGCGAGACGGGTGCCGTCGTGGACGTAGTACAAGGGTTTCTGGCCGAAGTGGTCACGGGCGAGAAGCAGCGTCGCCTGTCGTCGGTCGTAGATCGCGAAAGCGAACATGCCGCGCAGCCACTGGAGGGCGGCGGGCCCGAGTTCCTCGTAGAGGTGAACGATGACCTCCGTGTCGCTGCGCGTGGCGAAACGGTGCCGGGCTTCGAGGCCAGCCCGGAGCTCGCGGTAGTTGTAGAGCTCGCCGTTGTAGGTGATCCAGACGGTGCCGTCTTCGTTGCTCATCGGCTGATGTCCTGCGGCGAGATCGATGATCGACAGCCGGCGGTGCCCGAGCCCGAAGCCTTGCTCGACGTGCAGGCCGGCATCGTCCGGCCCCCGCGAGCGCAACGAGTCGGTCATGCGCCTCAGCGTCTGGACGTCCACGCCGGCGGGGTCCACGATTCCGGCGATACCGCACATGAGCGACCCCCTTCAGGCGAGCCGGCCGCACCCGGCCACCCAGACGCCCTCGGCCCGAGCCTCCCCGGGGGCTAAGCTTACCGTCCGCAGGTCGAGCAGCCAAGGCCGCGGGGTCCCCGAGGGGGTGCCCGCTTCGAAGCGGAGCCTTGCGCAGCCCGCGGGGGCGAGCCGCGCGTCTAACCCTGAGTGAAATCTTCCTTTCCCAAACCGTTATGCATGGAAGCGAGGCGTCGGAGCGGGGCGGCTCCGAAGATGGGGCATCTCGCATAAATCCCTGAAACGAAAGATACTACCGTCATCCCCGGAAGGCACCGAAAATGCGGAAAGCCCTGGCACAACGATTGAAGAGTGGACCTAGCCCGGCCATGCCCCATGGGGGCTGGAGGAGCGAGCATGCATCGGGCGCGGCACGTCGGGTTCGTCTTCGGTGGCCTCCTGCTGGCGGCGGCTCCGGCCCTGGCGGGAACCATCCGCGTCGCCTGGGATCCGGTCCCCGACGCCCAGGGCTACCGCGTCTACTACGGAACGGTCTCGGGTCAGTACACGCAAAGCCTCGATGTGGGGCCAGCGACCGAGACCACCTTGACCGGCCTGGCGGACTGCACGACCCACTTTGTCGCCGTCAAGGCCTACAACGCCGCGGGCGAGTCCGCGAGTTTCTCCAACGAGATTTCCGGGTGGCCGCGGCCGGTGGTGGGGACGATCGCACCTCAGGCGGTCATGCAGGGAAACCAGGTGAGCGTGACGATACGCGGGAGCAACTTCCAGGGCGGGCTCGCGGTGGAGACGGACAACCCCTACGTTTTCTTCGCGGGTGCCGCTCCGGCGACGTGCACCGAGATCCGGGCGACCTTGACCGCCGAACCGATGGCCCCAGGGCTGCGGGCGGCACCGATCGGGCTGTTCGGGCTGACGGTCGTCAACCCCGATGGGGTGTTCGGCAGCCGCACAGCGGCGTACGAAGTCCTGATCAACCCGGCGCGGTTCGACGTGGATCAGCGCGATCCGGCGACACGGGGACGGCTGGACGGCCGGGACACCATCTGGATCGCGCGGTTGTTCGCGGCCCGCGAAACCGACCCGCTCTATCAACCGGACTCGGACCTGGACGGGGATGGCTGGATCGACGGCAACGACCTGGCCTATATCGCGAGTCGTCTGGGTCAATGCTGGAACGGCTTGCAGTGGTCCAGTTCCAGCTGCCCGGAGAGCTTCCAGGCGCCGTGAGGGGGGTTGCTGGCGGGAGGGTTTGTCCATGAGCGCACGGTACGCGATCGTGATCTCGGCCGTACTGCTCCTGGTTTCCGCCTGTGGCGGTGGCGGCGACGGGGGGGTGGTCGGCGGCGGCGGAAGCACCCCGAGCCTCCAGGCGAGTTTCGTGCCCGACAATCCCAACCCGACGAGCAACGACGTCGCCATGCTCGCCGGGACGTCGGCCGACGATCGGGTCCAAATACGGGTGACCCTGACCGACGTGAACGACGTCTTCGGCGCGGCTTTCGACGTCACCTACGATGCGACCGCGGTGCAGCTCGATCGCTGGCTTCCGGGGAACCTGCTGGAGCAGAGCGGTGCCAGCCCGCTGTACTTCGTGGAGACACCCGTGCCGGGCCGCACCGTCGTGAGCGCGCAGCTCCTGGGAGCTTCGAGTGGGGTGAATGCGAGCGGCACTCAGACGCTGATCGTGCTCGTGTTCCGGGTCCTCCGCACGGGCTCCTTCGCTCTGGGTTTCGAAGCGGCTTCGGTGAGCGACAGCCAGTTCCCTCCCCAGCCGATCGTCGGGTTGCGGTGGAGCGCCGGAACTCTCCTCGGCACCTGACCCGCCTCTCTCTCGCGCTTCCTCCGGCGGGCGAACTCGACGCGCCCGGGCCCGCGGCACCCTGCTCTGGATTCTCGGCGTCGGTCCTCCGGCCGGGTGCGGCGTCCGCTCCCTTGCCCGCGGGGCCCGATCCCGTATCATGACCCCGAATGGCGCAAGGGAACTGTGGCCGGACGACCAAAGTGGCGGCGCTACGGCACCGCGGCAGCGGCACCCCGAGGCGCACGGGGTGAGGGCAGGGCGCCGGAGATCGTGGAGTCCATGAGCCGTCCATCGCTGACGAAATCCATGCTGCGGGCCCTGTCGGCCGCAGGGGTGATCGGTGTTGGCCTCGGGATCGTCCGGGGGGTGGAGGCGGTCGCCGCGAATCGCTGCCTGGGCTTCGGCTTCGAGATGCTCGCCCTGCACTATGGCGTCAGGGCGCTCCACCGCTCCGTTGCGCTCGTCAGCGCGAACCTGGCCCTGGTGCTGCTTGCCGGGCATCTCGTCTTCTGGGGCCTCGCGCGCTGGAGCGCCGACCCCGTGCGCGCGGGGCGGCTGTTTTCGCTCGTTCTGGGCATGGCCGTGGCCGGGAGCGGCTGCGCCTTCGTGGGCTACAAGCTCAACCACTGGCCGCGGTTCCCGGATGCGCTTTCCTCCCGGGGTCTGATGTGGAACGCGGCGATCGTCGTCCTGTTCGGTTTGTCGGTCGTGCCCCTCCGCGCGCTGATCGGGCGGTGGGGGCCGAATCTCTGGCGCGGGTTTTTGGCGGTGGGCCGCCCGCTCTTGTTCATTCCGTGCCTGGGGGTCCTGCTGTCGGTGAACGCCGCGGAGAGGATCGCCTTCGGCCTGCGCGGGCCGGACGGTCCTCCCGTGATTTTCGTGACCGTGGACACGCTGCGGGCGGACCACCTCGGCTGTTACGGCTACGTGCGGGATACCTCGCCTCGCTTGGACCGGCTGGCCGCCGAGTCCGTGCGCTTCGACCAGGCCATCGTGCAGTGGCCCAAGACCGGGCCGAGCTTCGCCTCGATGCTCACGAGCACCTACGGGCATTTCAACGGTTTGATACGGCACGGCAGAAAGCCGGTCTCCGAGAAGCTGTTGTTGCTGGCGGAGCTGATGAAGGAGCACGGATACCGGACGGCAGCCATCGTCACCAACCCCAACGTCGCTGCCCGGTACAAGTTCGACCAGGGCTTCGACCATTATCGCGAGATCTGGCGGGAGGACCCGGCGCAGGACGGGGAGACCGTGACCTTGCGCGCCGTGCAATGGCTGGAGCGAAACAAGGAGGATCGGCCGTTCTTTCTCTGGCTTCACTACGTGGATCCCCATGCCAAGTACGCTCCCCCCGCGCCGTATCACGAGATGTTCGTCGGCGATCCGCACTACGATCCAGGCTGGAGGGTTCCTCTCGGGACCGAGCTGAAGGCCGACATCGGGTCGATCCCGATCGCCTCGCAGCTGCCCGGTCGCGACGAGATCGCCTACTACGTCGCCCAGTACGACGCCGAGATCCGTTACGTGGACGCGCAGATCGGGCGCGTGCTGGATGCCTTGCAGGCGCTGGGCCTGTACGAAAACTCCCTCATCGTGTTCACTTCGGACCACGGGGAGAGCCTGGGGGAGCACAACTACTTTTTCGAGCACGGCCGCCTGCCCTACGATACTTGCGCGCGCGTGCCCCTGTTCCTTCGGCTCCCAGGCGGGGCCGAAGCCGGTCGGGTGGTGGAGCGTCCCGTGGAGCTGATCCATCTCGTGCCGACGATCCTCGAGCTGGCAGCCCTTCCGCCCCATCCGGAGGCGCAAGGTCGCTCCTTGGTGCCGCTGCTGTACGGTCGGGACGATCCGCTCCCGGAGTGGGCGTTCACCGAGTCCGGCTACGAGCAAGACTACCAGCGCGCGATGCGGAACGCCACGTGGAAGCTGATTTACGTGCCGAGCGCGGCGGACCGGGCGATCATGCAGGGCACGTTGTTCGAGCTCTATCGCATCGCCGAGGACCCCGGGGAGCTGCGCAACCTCGTGAACGAGGAACCCGCCCTCGCGCGGGAGCTGCAGCAACGCCTGCTGGCATGGGTGGAAGCCTCGCGCACCGGCGCGAGGCTTCCGGAGGCGGAAACGTTCGATCTCGATCCCGCGGGACAGGAGGCTCTTCGCTCGCTGGGTTACGTGGAGTGATGTTTTCGCGTCCCGGGGGAGCCTGGAACCTTCACCGGCTCTCGTACAGGTGGGCCACCCAGGCCCCGTAGCCGTTGTAGAGAAGCGTGGGGCGGATCTCCCCGGTGCCGAGCATGCGTTCCTCGGCTTGCGACCAGCGCGGGTGGGGCACCCGGGGGTCGACGTTCGAGAGGAAATCGTACTCGTGCGGCTGCAGATCGTTCCAGAAGGTCCGCGGCTGCCGTGCGACGAACTCGATCTTCACGATCGACTTGATGCTCTTGTAGCCGTACTTCCAGGGGACCACCAGCCGGATCGGCGCGCCGTGCTGGGGCGGCAGGGGCTTGCCGTAGATCCCCGTGGCGAGCAGCGTCAGCTCGTTCCGAGCCTCCTCGATCGTCAGCCCCTCGTAGTAGGGCCAGGGATAGCTCGCGTCCCGCTGCCCGATCGCCTCCTCGGGGCGGTAGAAGGATACGAAACGCACGTAGCGCGCCCCGCTCAAGGGCTCGACGAGGTCCAGGAACGCACGCATGGGGATCCCCGTCCACGGGACGGCCATCGCCCAGGCCTCCACGCAGCGGTGCCGATAGAGCCGCTCCTCCAGCGGGAGCCGCCGCACGAGCTCGTCCACGTCGTAGGTCGCGGGACGGGCCACGAGACCGCTCACCTCCACCGTCCAGGGACGCAGCGTGAGCTTCTGCGCCTCCTCCACGAGGCGCGCCTTGTCGTTGGTGAACTCGTAGAAGTTGTTGTAGCTCGCGGCGACCTGGGGATCCGTCAGCGGCCGGTCGAGCGCGAACCGGGCGTTGCGGGGCGCGGGGTACCGGCCGCGGTGCGCGCGCCAGGCCTCCTCCACGGCGTCGCGTCCCCGCAGGCCCTCGGTACGCGCGGGGCGGCGCGTCGGGGCGGAGGGCGCGAAACACCCCGCGGCCGCTCCGGCACCGGCGAGAGTGGCCGCGGCGAGAAAGCGCCGGCGGCCGCTCCAGACGGCCTCGGGTGTCGCGGTGCGCTCGGGCAGCGCCCAGGGGGGCGCTTTCCTCACGAAGGCCATCCATCCCTCGCGGGGCGGTGCGGCTCGAGGCCGAGGGCGGCGAGGCTTTCCTCCAGGTTCTCGAACGTGCGGAGAATCGCGTCGGGACGCGCCGCTTCGAGCTGTTCCCGGGGCACCCATCCGCCGTCGAGCGCCACGGTGCGGAATCCATGGACGCGACCGCAGGTCACATCCAGCTCCGTGTCCCCCACGACGACCGTGCGCTGCGGATCGAAGGCGATCCCGTAGTGGCGCGCGAGCTTCTCGCGAGCGATGCGGGCGATGACCGTGCGGTCCGGGTGGTCGGAGGCGAAGCCTCCTCCGGGAAAGTAGTGTTCCAGACCGAAGGCGGCGAGCTTGAGACGCGCGCCAGCTTCGATGTTGCCCGTCAGCAAGCCGAGGTGCGCCTCGGGCCGGGCCCGGAGCGTCTCGAGCAGCCGCGGCACACCCGGCATGGCGCGCCGCCGCGGGTCCGGCCGCTCCAGTTCTTCGCGCAGGCACTCGAGATACGTGCGCCAGAAATCCGAGACCTCCGCGTTCCAGCGGGCCTCAGGCACGCCGGCGAGGCGGGCCACCTCGGCGACGATGATCGGATCGGTCTTGCCGGCGAAGCGGACCGAGGCGCTCGCGCGCCCCACGCCATCCACGCCGAAGTGCCGCGCTACCGCCTCGACGATGGCGCGCCGGCCCGCCCCCGCCGTGTAGATCAGCGTGCCGTCGATGTCGAACAGGACGAGTGTGGCGTCCACAAGGCCATTCTAGCCGCGCCGGGAGCGCCTGGCTGCCCCTTGCCGGATCAACCCTTCCAGGGCGGCACCAGCGGGCGGTCCACCCCCAGCAATCTCAGCGCGCGGCCGGCGATGAAATCCGCCAGATCTTCCAGCGAACGCGGGCCGAAGTAAAAGGCGGGCATCGCGGGCAGCACGACCGCGCCCGCCAGCGTCACGCGGCGCATGTTCTCGATGTGCGCGAGCTGCAGCGGCGTCTCCCGGGGCACGAGCACGAGCCGGCGCCGCTCCTTGAGGGTCACGTCGGCCGCCCGCGTGAGCAGGTTGGAAGAAACGCCGAGCGCGATGTCCGCCAGCGTCTTCATCGAGCACGGGATGACGACCATGCCTTCCCAGAGCTGCGATCCCGAGGCGATGCTCGCTCCCAGGTCCCCCTCCCGGTGCACGCGGACCGATCCGGTGCGCTGCACCGGGCCGTAGCGCGCGTCGAGCCACGCGCCGAGCTCGTCTGCCTTGAGGTTCAGGCCGCATTCCTCGAGCAGCAAGCGCTGACCCCAGGCGGTGACGACGACCTCCAACTCCAGGCCTGCCTCGAGCGCGGCTTTGAGGAAGCGCACGGCGTAAAGGGCGCCGCTCGCGCCGGTGATACCCACGACGACGCGCCGCACCACGGCTCAACCCCCGGCGGGCCCGAGCCACACTGCGGCGAGGGCCGTGCCGAGGTACAGCAGGCTGATGACCGCGTTGGCGTCGAAGAAGGCGCGGCCCAGTTGCGAGAGATCCTGCGGGCTCACGAGCCGGTGCTCCCAGGCGAGCGTCAAGGCCACGCCCCCGAGCCCGAGCCAGTACACAGGATGCAGGGGCATCGCCAAGCCCACCGCCCCCAAGGCCGCCAGCGCCGCGGCGTGGAGGCCACGCGCCGCCCGCAGCGCCGCAGGCACGCCGAATCGAGCGGGGATCGAGCGCAGGCCCACCTGGCGGTCGAAGGCCGCGTCCTGGCAGGCGTAGAGGATGTCGAAGCCGCTCACCCAGGCCGCCACCGCCAGGGCGAGCCACCAGGCGGGAGCCCCGAACGACCCGCGCACGGCGACCCAAGCGCCCACAGGCGCCATCGCCAGGCACAGCCCGAGCCACGCGTGGCTCCACCACGTGAAGCGCTTGCTGTACGAGTAACCGAAGATCAGCGCCAGAGCGACAGGCGAGAGCCAACCGCACAGCCGGTTCAGCTGGAAAGCCGCCCACACGAACAGCGCGGCAAGCGCGCAGGTGAAGAACCACACCGCCCTCCGCGAGAGCCTGCGCTGAGGCAGCTCCCTTCCGGAGGTGCGCGGGTTGAGGGCGTCGTAGGGCTCGTCCGCGAGGCGGTTGAAGGCCATCGCGGCGTTGCGAGCGCCGACCATGGCGACGACGATCCACAGCAACTGTCGCGGCTCGATGCCGTGGCCGGAGGCCGCGAGCACCGCGCCGGACAATCCGAAGGGAAGGGCGAAGATACTGTGAGAGAACTTCACCATGCGCCCGAATGCGCGCACGGTCGCGATCCAGCGCCCGATCACAGCTTCTCCCACGGGGCCTCCTCGAGTCGCCAGACCTGCGCGGGCGGCTCGCGCAGCACCTCCCAAGGATCGCGCGTCGCGGGGCAGGGAATAGCGATGAGCTCCGCGAGTTTCCCCGCTTCGATCGTCCCCAGGTCCCTCGTGAGGCCGAGCGCCCGAGCCCCGTTCAGCGTGGCCATGCGCAGCGCCGCAGCCGGAGAAAGGCCGGGGTGCGTGCGGAGCAGGGCGGCGATCTCCGCGAAGGGATCCAGGTTCTCCACGCTGGCCAGGCTGTCCGTGCCGAGAGCCACGGGCACCCCAGCCCGCAGGAGCTGGGGCACGGGTGCCGTGCCCACGCCGAGGTAGGCGTTGCTGCGCGGGCAGGTGACGACCGTGACCCCTCGCGCCTGAAGCCGTTGCATATCGCCCTGGCCGAGCTGAACCGCGTGCACGGCCAGGGTGCGCTCGAAGAGAACTTGCAGGCGGTCGAGGTATTCCACGGGACTCTGGTGGGGGGGCGTCCACGAGGCATCCCAGGCCCCGCGGGCTTCGAGCCACCGCGCGTAGCCTTCGTGCCCCTGCTGGAGGAACTCCACCTCGAGGCGGCTTTCGGCCACGTGGATCGAAAGGGGGGCGCCCGCAGCGCGCGCCCGGCCCGCGAGGGCCTTCAACAGCGCCGGGGACGTGGTGTGAGGCGCGTGCGGGCTGAGGGCGACACGGAATCGCGGCCCCGCGGCGCGATCGAGAACGTCGAGCTGCGCGACGGCTTCCGCGAGGATCGCCTCGGCGCGGGCGCTGGGGAAGCCGAGAAGCTCGTAGAACAAGACCCCCCGCAGCGGGCCCCGCGCGAGAACTTCCGCGCACCAGCTCGCGTGTCCCACGTCCCCCAGCGCCACCGTGCCCCGCGAGGCCGCCTCGGCCAGTGCCTGCTCCGCGGCGCGGCGGGCCTGCATCGGGTCCTCCTGTTCTCGGGCCTCCACCACACCGCGGATCCAGGTCCAGTAATCGCCTCCCGGGGGGCGCCGCTCCCGCAGCCAGGACAGTTCCAGGTGCGCGTGCGCGTTCACGCACCCCGGCAGCACGGCCACATCCCCCAGGTCCCTGCGCTCGGCCTCGCGCAGCCGCGGCAGCTCGCGCCGGGGTCCCAGGGCCACGATGCGGCCCCCATCCACCAGGACGCCCGCGTCCTTGAGCGGAGGCGCGCAGACGGGCCACACGTGTCGGGCCACGTAAAGCACGGCCAAGGACGAGCCCTCCTGCGCCCGCGGCGCAACTTGCCCTTCTGCCCCGCAGCCCCAATTATTCCATCAGTCCGCGATGGGCGCGGGGTCTCGCCCCGCCGGCCGGTGCGGCCGCACCGAAGTGCAGGAGGCTACAATGAAGCGCGTGGGTTCAGGATACGCGTGGCGCGTCGTCGGCTTCGCCCTGGGGCTCGCCACCACCGCCGCATGGGGGCCGACCGCAGCCCACGCCTCGCGCGACGTCTACGGAGCGCTCGGTATCGAGCCGAGCCGCGTGCTACGCAGCTCGCTGTTGACGAGCCGGGTCCTTCCAGGCGAAGGCCGCCAGGTCGTGGCGATCGTGACGTTCCTCACCGGCCAGCGCGACGAGGCTCGTGCCGTCGATGTCCGTTTCGCCGTGCTCCAGCCACGGGGGGAGGAACACGCGGTCCTCTACCAGCGGGATCTGGGCGAGGAGCGCGGCGGCTATGTCGCCCAGGGCGAGGTGGCGCTGTTCGACCTGGACGCCGACGGGGTCAACGAAATCGTCCTCAGCTACGACGACCTGAGCGACCCGCTGGTGCGCCAGAGGCGGGCCGAGGTGCTGCTCTACGAGGACGGTCGCGGCTACCGTTCCGTGTGGTCGGGGCTGATGCTCTACGACGCCACGCGCGCCGCACGCAAGGTTCCCCCCGAGCGGCGCGACCATTACGCCCGGGAGGTAGACTTCGAGGCCACGTTGCGCACGCGGGGCAAGACCCTCATCTTGCGCAAGACGGTGTGGGCCGTGGCTGGCGAGCGCCTGGAGCGCCCCGAGGTCCTCACGGAGAGCGTGCCCCTCAGGCGCTGAAGGGATCGCTCGCGCGCGTGGCGGGTGGTTCGGCCATCGAGCGCAACGCCGTCACGCACCAGCGCGCGTAGGTACCGGGCCGCGAGTAGGCACCGAGGTGGCCCGACGCCCCCAGGACCCGTAGTTGCGCCCCCGGAAGCGTTGCGGCCAGGCGCCGGGCACCCCGCGCCGGCGCGATCGTGTCCCACGCGCCGGCGAGGACCAGCACCGGCACACCAGCCTGCATCCGTCCCGGTGGCTCGTGCCACAGCAGCCGTAGCTTCTCTCGCAGGATCCACCCCGGAGTGGCGGCTGCCCGGGCTTCCCTCCAGAGGAAGCCGAGGCGCACGAGCGCCGAGGGATAGAGAAACTCCCATCCGGCGAGAAGACCGAAACCGAGGCGGAACGCCACGAGCGCAGCGCGCTCCGGGTCGTCGCGGCGCTCGATCCAGCGCTCCAGGCGCGCGTAGGGGCGGGGTTGCGCGAGAGGCTCCGGCGGGTGGCAGAGCAACAGCCCGCGCACAAGCTCGGCGTGCCGAGCGGCAGTCGCGAGCGCCACGAGGCAACCGAAGGAAGTTCCCCACAGCACCGCCGGCCCTCCACCGGCCTCGCGGATGGCCGCGGCCACCTCGCCCGCATAGCCGGCCCAGCTCGGCGGGCCCGGAAGCGGATCGTCGGCTCGGTCGCCCGTGAGGTCGAGCGCCGCGACACGGAAGCCCTCGCGCCGCGCCGCCTCGATCTCCTCCCGGTAGAGCCGGACGCCCCCGGCGATGCCCGCGAGCTTGATCACCAGCGGGCCCTCGCCCCCGATCTCCAGTCGCATGGACCGCCCTCTGCTACTCTCCGAGTATGCCCCATGGTCCGCAGGAGCGATCCCCGGCAGACCCGGCGGAGCTGGAGCGCGTGCGCTTCGTCCTGGTGGAGCCCCAGCTGGCGGGCAACGTCGGCGCCGCGGCGCGGGCCATGAAAAACCTCGGTTTCCGGCGACTCGTGCTCGTCCGGCCCCACTGCGATCCGTGGGACGAACAGGCGCAGCGCATGGCCCGCGATGCGCGCGATCTGCTGCACGACTCCCAGGCGTGCGCGGGCCTCGACGAGGCGCTCGCGGGGGCGGCGACCGTGGTCGGCACCACGCGGCGCAGGGGCAAGCACCGGCGGCCCCACTGGCGGCTCGATCGCGTCCGTTCGGAGCTGGCGGCACTCGTGCGGGCGGGGGAGGTGGCGGTCGTGTTCGGTCGCGAAGCGTACGGGCTCTCGGACGAGGAGCTCGACCGCTGCACCCACCTGGTCTACTTTCCCGCTTCGGCGGCGTACGGGTCGTTCAACCTCGCCCAGTCCGTCCTGCTCGTGGCCTACGAGCTGCGCCTGGCGCTCGAGGCCCCTCCTGCGGAGGCCGAGGTGCTGGGTCCGCTCGCAACGCACGAGGATCGGGAGCGCATGATCGAGCACCTGGAGCGCGCGCTATGGGCCATCGGGTTTCTCTCGCGCGACAGCGCCGAGCCCATGATGCGCCGCCTGCGCCGGATGCTCGGCAAAGCGCGTCTGACGACTTCCGAAGTGCAGATCCTGCACGGTATCGCGCGGCAGACTTTGTGGCTCGCCCGCAAGGCGGGCCGCTGGCCCGAGGCGCCCGAACCGTGAAGACGCCTGCGGCGGCACTGACGCAGGCGCTCAAGCGCCGGGCGCGGGACGAGGGATTCGACACGGTGGGCGTGGCGCGCGCCGAGCGCCTCGACCGCGACGCCGAGGTCCTGCGCGCTTGGCTGCGCCGCGACTTCCACGCCACGATGGCCTGGATGGCGCGGGCCCCCGAGCGGCGCGCGGACCCGACCCTGGTCCTGCCCGGCTGCCGCAGCGTGGTCGTCGCGGCGATGGGCTATTACCCGGGGCGGGGCCGCGCGGCCACGCCCCCGGGGCGCGCGCGCGTCGCGCTCTATGCGCGGGGCCGCGATTACCACCGCGTGCTCGGGACTCGCTTGCGGCGTCTCGGCCGCTGGCTGGAGGAGGTCGGGGGCGGGCGGTGCCGCGTCTACGTGGACACCGGACCTGTCTTGGAGCGGGCGTGGGCCGAGCGCGCCGGCGTGGGCTGGATCGGCAAGAACGCCAACCTGCTCCAGCGCGATCGGGGATCCTGGCTGCTCTTGGGCGAGATCCTGACGACCCTCGAGCTCGAACCGGACCCCGGGCCGCATCCGGATTTCTGCGGCACGTGCACGGCGTGCCTGGACGCCTGCCCCACCGGCGCCATCGTGGAACCGGGTGTGGTGGACTCCGGGCGCTGCATTTCGTACTGGACGATCGAGCACCGCGGCGCGATCCCGGAGGGCGAGCGCGGCAGTCTCGGCGAATGGATCTTCGGCTGCGACGTTTGCCAGGAGGTCTGCCCGTGGAACCAGCGTTTCGCTTCGGAGCGCAGCGACGACGCGTTCGCCTGGCGCGAGGATTTGCAAGGTCTCGATCCGGTGGAGGTCCTGGCCCTGGACGAGCCGGCATTCCGCGCGCGCTTTTCGGGAACGGCGCTGATGCGCGCCCGGTGGGACGGCATGCGGCGCAACGCCGCGCTCGTGCTCGCCGGCAGGCGCGACCGAGCGAGCGCCCGGGCCCTGGAGCGCGCGGCCCAGGATGCCGATCCGCTCGTGCGCGAGCATGCGGCCTGGGCTCTGGCCAGGCGGCGGGGGTCGGGCTGAGCGGGCGGCGGAGCGGTTGCCTCGAGGGGGGCGGCTGCCCATATTGGGCAAGTGGACCGGCCCGGGCGGAAGCCCGGGTCCGACCGGGGATACGGAGCCGAAGCGATGGCGCGTCGCGCGCAAGGGGCGGAAAGGGCCGCCGTCCGTGCCTCGGAGCGCCGCCGGACCAGGCGCGCTCCGCGCCGGATCATGGTCCGCTTCGGAACGAGGGCGCCGGAGAAAACGGCGTTCACGCGCAACATCTCCGAAACCGGCATGTTCCTCCAAACCAACTCCGTCCAGGCTCCTGGCACCACGCTCCAGGTCCAGTTCGATCTGGCCGGACGATCCTTCACCCTGTGGGCCCGGGTGGTATGGGCCAAGAAGAGCCCGCCGGAACTCGCCCATCTGCTCGGCTCGGGAATGGGCCTCTGTTTCATCGAGCCTCCGTCGGAGTGGCTCGCGACATACGAGCGCTGGGTTCGCAGGCGCTGACACCGATACAAGATCTCGGGCCCTTTGGCGGAAAAAATACGATATCTTGCGTCCCCTTGACACGGGTCCCCTAGCACTGGTAGAAGGGGTGTAGCCCCTCTGGAGAGCGCCGGCCGGTGGGTCGGTGGTTTCCGGCGGCGGCAGGAAGCACGAGGCAGGCTCTGCGGCTGGGGTTCGGGCCGCGGGGCGCAAACCCGGTTTCGCGGCGCGCGCCGCGGGGCCATGGGGGATGGGGGAGTCGCGATGCTGCGTCCCGGAACGGGATCCCACGAAGAACCGGAGCGAACCGAGGCCACCCCGACCGGCGCGCCGGCGGCGCCGGGGGCCGAGAAGGCCCTGCGCCGCGGTTTGACCGTGGTGCGGCGCTTCACGCACCCCGGTACCGACCCCTTCGACGAGGTGCAGTGGGAGTTGCGGGACGCGGTGATCACGAACGAGCGGGGCGAGGTCACGTTCGAGCAGCGCAACGTCGAGGTCCCCAAGTTCTGGTCCCAGCTCGCGACGAACGTGGTGGCGCAGAAATACTTTCGCGGCCCGCTGGGCAGCGCCGAGCGCGAGCACAGCGTCCGGCAGCTCATCGGCCGGGTCGTGCGTGCCGCGGGGCGCTGGGGGCGCGAGGGCGGGTACTTCGCCACCGAGGAGGACGCGCAGGCGTTCGAAGACGAGCTGACCTATCTCCTGCTGCACCAGATGGTCTCCTTCAACTCGCCGGTGTGGTTCAACTGCGGCGTGGAGCCCCGCCCGCAGGTTTCCGCGTGCTTCATCAATTCCGTGCAGGACACGATGCAGTCGATCCTGGAGCTGGCCAAGACGGAGGGCATGCTCTTCAAGTACGGATCCGGCACCGGCTCCAATCTTTCGCCCATCCGCTCGAGCAAGGAGCCTCTCGCCGGCGGCGGCCAGGCCTCGGGCCCCGTGTCCTTCATGCGCGGCTACGACGCGTTCGCCGGCGTCATCAAGTCGGGCGGCAAGACGCGCCGCGCGGCCAAGATGGTGATCCTCAACGTGGACCATCCGGACATCGAGGAGTTCATCGCCTGCAAGGCGGAGGAAGAGAAGAAAGCTTGGGCCCTGATCGAGGCGGGCTACTCGGGCGAGTTCAACGTGGCGGGCGGGGCCTATGACTCCGTGTTCTTCCAGAACGCGAACCACTCGGTGCGCGTCACCGATGCCTTCATGCGGGCCGTGCTCGAGGACGGGGTCTGGGAAACCCGGGCGGTGACGACGGGGCAGGTCCTCGGCCGCTACCGGGCGCGGGAGCTGATGCGCAAGATGGCCGAGGCGGCTTGGGTTTGCGGCGATCCGGGCTTGCAGTTCGACACGACGATCAACGCCTGGCACACGTGCCCCAACGCGGGCCGGATCCACGCCTCGAACCCGTGCTCGGAGTACATGTTCCTCGACGACACGGCCTGCAACCTCGCGTCGCTCAACCTGATGAAGTTCCGCCGCCCCGACGCCTCCTTCGACGTGGAGGCGTTCCGGCATGCCGTGGACGTCACGATCACCGCCATGGAGATCTGGGTGGACAACGCCTCCTATCCCACGCCCGCGATCGCGCGCAATTCGCACGACTTCCGGCCGCTGGGGATCGGCTACGCGAACCTGGGGGCGCTGCTGATGTCGCTCGGGTTGCCCTACGACTCCGACGAGGGGCGGGCCTATGCGGCGGCGGTGACGGCGCTGATGACCGGGCAGGCCTACGCGACCTCGGCCAGGATCGCCGCGGCCAAGGGGCCGTTTCCCGCCTACGAGGGCAACCGCGAGCCCTTCCTCGCCGTCATGCGCAAGCACCAGGCGCACCTCGAGGGTATCGACCCGCAGCGCGTTCCGGAGGCGCTGCTGGCGGGGGCGCGGCGCGCGTGGGAGGAAGCGCTCGCCCTCGGCACGCGCTTCGGTTACCGCAACGCCCAAGCCAGCGTGCTCGCGCCCACGGGTACCATCGCGTTCATGATGGACTGCGACACCACCGGCATCGAGCCCGATCTCGCGCTCGTGAAGTACAAGAAGCTGGTGGGCGGCGGCATGTTCAAGATCGTGAACAACACCGTCCCGCTGGCGTTGAAGCAGCTGGGCTACGACCGCGAACAGATCCAGCGCATCCTCGACTACGTCAACGAGCGCGATACGATCGAGGGAGCACCGGGCTTGCGGGACGAGCACCTGCCGGTGTTCGACTGCGCCTTTCGCCCGGCCCAGGGCAAGCGCTCGATCCACTACATGGGCCACATCCGGATGATGGCGGCGGTGCAGCCGTTTCTCTCGGGGGCGATCTCGAAGACGGTGAACGTCCCCGCCGACATCACTCCCGAAGAGATCGAGCAGATCTTCATCGAGGCCTGGAAGCTGGGTCTCAAAGCGATCGCCATCTACCGCGATGGCTGCAAGCGCACGCAACCGCTCTCGACGGGGCCCAAGACCGAAGTGGCGGCGGCCACCGCCTCTGCGGCTCCCCAGCCGCGCCGGCGCAAACTCCCCGACACGCGCCGCTCGATCACGCACAAGTTCTCGGTGGCGGGCCACGAGGGTTACCTCACGGTCGGGCTGTACGAGGACGGGACGCCAGGGGAAATCTTCCTCACCTTGGGCAAAGCGGGCTCCACGCTCGCGGGCTTCGCCGATGCCTTCGCCACGGCCATCTCCTTCGCGCTGCAGCACGGGGTGGAGCTCAGGTTCCTGGTGGACAAGTTCACCCACGTGCGCTTCGAGCCCTCGGGCTTCACGGGCAACGAGCAGATCCCGATCGCCAAGTCCATCGTGGACTACGTCTTCCGCTGGATGGCGCTCCAGTTTCTCCCCCGGGAAGCGCAGCCGGAGAGCCTCACGGAGGCGGGCAACGGGACGGAGCTCGAGCCGGAGCGGGGAGGGACGGCGGAGGAGCGGGCCGCACGGCTGCGCGAGCGAGAGCGGGCGGTGTTCGTGGCCCAGGCGGACGCGCCCCCCTGCCCCGAATGCGGCTCCCTCATGGTGCGCAACGGGGCCTGCTACGCCTGCCTGAACTGCGGGGCGACGAGCGGCTGCTCGTAGCCCTCTCCGTCCTCCGTCGTCGGAGCGGGTTACTCGAGGCGCACGGTTCCGCCGAGCCACACTATCCCGGGTTTCGGCTGCGGCGGCTGCTGGCTGTCGAAGACCTGCGTGTCGGCGAAGTCGAGCCGTCCCGAGCCACCTTGCGCGCCGACAGGCTTGCGGAAGAGCAGCTTCACGAACACCTGCGGCCCGCCGAAGTCGATCCCGCCCGCGGGGTTGAGGCGGGAGAGGCCCAACTGGACCTCGCCCTGGCCCACGGTCTCGAGCGCCTGAACCTGCGCCCCGTCCGAGGTCAGGTGCGAGCCCGCGAGCGAATGGCCGTCGTAGGCGAGGAGGGAGGGATCGAAGCTCGCCCGGAAGCTGACCGCGAACACGTCCGTCACGTCGGTCAAGACGAGCTCGACGACCAGCAGCTCGCAGCTCGAGCCGGAGCCCGAGCGCGCCACCACGGTCGAGGCGGAGGGGGCGGCGTCCGGGACGAAGCTGAAGCAGATGCTGGGCACCGTTCCGCCGCCTCCGTTGCCGCAGCCCGCGAGAAGCGCAGGCGCCAGGCCCAGCGCACCCAGCGCGCGCCCGAGGGGGTTCGCTCCACGGCTCATAGCGCCCTCCTTCTCCGGTAGCCCGAAACCGCTTGCAGGATCCCTCAGCGGAGACTCACGGTGGGCACAGCGGTCCTGGCCCCACACAGCCCCAGGCCGCGGCCAGTACGGCCAGGTCGTCCCCGTCCACGCACCCATCACCCGTGTAGTCCACCGGGGCCCACCAGGGGAGGGGCGGCTCCGCGCGGCACTCCCCGAAGGCGCGCCCGAGCCAGGCGAGCTCCGCCCCGTCCACGCGGGCGTCCCCGTTCGCGTCGAACTCCTCGCAGCGCGCTTCGTCGGCTTCGAGGTCGCAGTCGTTGTCCATCCCGTCGCAGATCTCCGCAGCCCCAGGATGGGCCGCGGCGAGATCGTCGTTGCAATCGACACCCGTCCCGGGGCACCCGGCACCGCCGAAGGCGCCGTACCCGTCCCTGTCCCGGTCGCTGCAGGCATCGCAGCCGTCGCCGGTCCCGTCGCGATCCCGGTCCGCCTGGGTCGGGTTGGGCACCCGCGGGCAGTTGTCCGTCGGATCGAGGACGGCGTCTCCGTCGTCGTCCGCGTCGCACGCATCGCCCTGGCCGTCCGCGTCGAGGTCGGCCTGATCGGGATTGGGAACCGCCTGGCAGTTGTCCGCGTCGTTCGGGATCCCGTCGCCGTCGGTGTCCGCGCTCTCGCAGAGATCCCCGATCCCGTCGCCGTCGGTGTCGAGCTGGTCGAAATTCGCCACGCCGGGACAGTTGTCGGCCACGTCCTGCACGGCGTCGGCGTCGCTGTCCGTGCACGCGCCCGCGTCGAAAAGCGCGATCCCCGCGCTCGGATGGGGGGCATGGAACCCGTTGCACTCGTTCTGGCTGAGCCCTCGGTTTTGCCCGTCGTTCAGCTCGTGCATGATGTCGCGCGGGTCGGAGCTGTGGAGCACGTCGGCGTTGTGCCCGTACTCGTGCAGCCACAGGATGGCCTCCGTGCCGGGATCGCTCAGGCGCACGAGCGCGATGTCGTCGCCCGGGGTCTCGGCGCAGCCGATGATGTTGGGGTTGAAGCTCCCGCACCACTTGATCAGCTTCACGATCTTCACGCGGCCGCCAGGGGCGGCGAAGACGGCCGTGAGGTCCGCCTGGTCGTCCACGATGTCGAGACCGTCGCCCGGGGTGCCGAAGTTTCCTCCCGCTCCCGCGCGGCTCACCGCGATGCAGCAGGCGACGTCCGTGTCGTAGTCGTCACGGCCCGCCCGCAGCGACGCCTCCCGCAGGACGGTGTCGAGGCGGTTGTCCGTCATGCGGTCGCCGAGAGCGAGATCCACGTGGTTGGCGTACGCGAGCGGCGCTTCGTGGACCCGCCCCGAGGGATGCATGTCGAGGTCGCCCGCGAGGTTCGAGGGCTCGGTGGGACCGCGGCGCAGGAGTTCCCCGGCGCTGCCGGGCGGGACGGGGTCCGGCCTGAGGCTCTCCCAGCGCCGCAACTGCCGGCGCGCGGCCTCCTCCAGATCGGCTCCTTCGGCAGCGAGCTCCTCCAGGCGGCCCCGCGCCAGGGGCGAACCGGAGAGCGCGAGACCCCACAACGCCTCCTCCAGCAGCCGCTTCTCCCAGGCTGCCCTCTCGGGAGCCATCGTCCCGCGCGCCGGCGACCCTGCCTCTTCGGTGATCGCGAGCAGCGCTTCCAGGGCTCCGGGGACACCCCGGGCCGCCATGCGCCCCAGAGCGTCGGGGACGAGCAACAGGGCTCGTCCATGCTCCGGGCTCTGCGGTGGCAGCGGCTGGGCCCGAAGCCAAGCCACGAGCGGCGCGACGACCTCCGCGCCTCCCGTCCAGGCCAGGACGGCCACCAAGTTGTCGGGGCGGGGGAACGCGGGCTCGCCGAGCAAGGCCACGAGGGCCTCGGGCCGGACCTCGCCCAGGATCGCCCGCGCCCTGGCCTCGTCCATTCCGTGGATGTACGTCCTGCGCAACGCGTCGCGCAGCGTGTCGGGCTCGGCCGGCAACGCCATACCGCAAGCGGCCGCGAGGATCAGGACCGAGGCCGGGTGTCGCACGGAGGGATTGTCGGCCGAGAGCGGGCCCTCGGCAAGGCATCCCCGACCGCGGGGTTCTGCTATCGTGGCAGGCGTCGGGAGAGGGGGCTCGTGGACGACGCTTTCGACTCTCTGGAGATCGACCCGGCCATCGAGCGGGCGGCGACACTCCCGGGCTGGTTCTACAGTTCGGCCCGCGTCCTGGAGCGGGCGCGCGAGGCCGTGTTCGTGCGGAGCTGGCAGTGGCTCGCCGACGCCTCGGCGGTCGGGCGGCCGGGGGAGGTGCTCCCGCTCGAACTGTTGCCCGGCCTGCTCGACGAACCGCTGCTGCTCGCCTGCGACGGGCAGGGCGAGGTGCACGTCCTCTCCAACGTTTGCACCCACCGCGCGAACCTGGTCGTGGCCGAGCCGGAGCGCGGCTGCCGCCAGTTGCGCTGCCGCTACCACGGGCGGCGTTTCGCCCTCGACGGCCGCTTTCTCTCGATGCCGGGGTTCGAGGGCGTGCAGCGCTTTCCTGCGGCCGAGGACGACCTGCCGCGCGTGCCCAGCGGTCGTTTGGGACCGCTGCGCTTCGCGGCCCTCGAGCCTCGCATGTCGTTCGAAGACTGGATCGCGCCGGTCCGCCGGCGCTTGGGCTGGATGCCGCTCGATGCCTTGCGCCCGCTGCCCGAACGGTCGCGGGACTATCTCGTGCGGGCCAACTGGGCGCTCTACTGCGAGAACTACCTCGAGGGGTTTCACATCCCCTACGTGCATCCCTCCCTCTCGCGCGCGCTCGATCCCGACCAGTACCCGGTGGAGCTGTTCGAGTGGGCGAGCGTCCAGGTGGGCCTCGCGCGCGATGCCGCGGAGGCCTTCGAGCTTCCCCAGGACTCGCCCGACGCGGGACGGCCCGTCGCGGCGTACTACGTCTTTCTTTTCCCCAACACGATGCTGAACTTCTATCCCTGGGGGCTTTCGCTGAACGTGGTGGAGCCTCTCGGTGCGGAGCGGACGCGCGTGCGCTTCCGCAGCTACCTGTGGCGCGAGGAGCGGCTGGACCGCGGCGCAGGCGCAGGGCTCGACCGGGTGGAGCTCGAGGACGAGGCGGTCGTGGAGGCCGTGCAGCGCGGCGTGCGCGCGCGGCTCTACCGGCGAGGCCGCTTTTCGGCTCGCCACGAGCGCGCCGTGCATCACTTCCAGCGTCTTCTCCTGCGCTGCCTGCGCGGCGAGGGCTGCCCGGAGCGGGAGCGTTGAGCCGGCAGGGGTATCCCGGCCTCGGACTGGCCGTCGCGCTGATCGCGCTCGCCGGGTGCGCGTCTGCGCCCGCGCCTCCGCGGGTCGTGCTGGTGGGCGTGGACGGGCTGGAGCGGAGCGTGCTGGCGGAGATGTTCGCCGCAGGGGAGCTGCCCCACCTGCGCGCGCTGGCGGAACGCGGCGTCCACGGCGAGCTCGAGACGATCGAGCCCACGCTCTCGCCCGTCGTCTGGACCACGATCGCCACGGGCAAGCTGCCCGCGGCGCACGGCATCGAGCACTTCGTCCGCGCCGAAGCCGGGGGCAAGCTGCGGCTCCTGACGAGCGCGGACCGCAAGGTGCGCGCCTTCTGGAACATCCTCAGCGAGCGAGGAAAGCGCGTGCACGTCATCGGCTGGTTCCTCACCTATCCCGCGGAGCCCATCCGTGGCGTGATGGTTTCCCAGTTCACCACGCTCGAGCGCGCCCGCGAGTTCTGGAAGGGGGGGCTGGAGAAGGGGGTACCCCACCAGACCTATCCCGAGGCCTTTCTGGCCGAGGTCGAGGAAGACCTCGATGCCGTCGCGCGCGAGCTCCCGGAGCTCGAGCGGCGGCTGTTCGGCTCCCCGGAGGGCGACCTGCAGTCGCTGGAGCGCAAGCTCGTGGAGCACACGCGCTGGGCCCTCGAGGCCGACGCGCTCTACGGGCGCATCGCCGAGCGCCTGCTGCGTAGCGACCCCGAGGCGGACGTCCTCGCCGTGTATTTCGGCGGCCCGGACGTCGTGGGCCATCGCTTCTGGCGCTATTACCGGCCGGAAGGGTACCGGTTTCCGCCCGCCGAGGCGGCGCGGCAGCGCTTCGCCCAGGTCATCCCCAACTATTACCGGCTCGTGGACGCCTGGATCGGGCGGCTGGTCGAAGCGGCCGGGACCCACACCCACGTGATCGTGCTCTCCGACCATGGCATGTACGCGGCGAATCGGGAGGTTCCGTTCGACCGGCTGGAGGGCATCGAACTCGTCCTCTCGGGCCACCACCTCGACGTCGCGTCCGCACCCGCGGTGTTTCTGGCCGCAGGCCCGCGGATCGCTCGCGATGGAGCCGCGCTCGACACGTGGCGGCGTCTGGGGCGGGTGACGGACGTGCTGCCCACGCTCCTGGCGCTGCTGGAGCTTCCCGTGGCGGAGGACATGGCCGGAGGCGTGCTCGCCTCGGTTCTGGCGCCGGCGTTCGTGGCAGGCCATCCCGTGAGCTGGGTGGCGAGCTACGAGACGCCGCGCCCGCGCGAGGCCGCCGCGCTCGATCCGCAGGCGGAGCGGGAGATGCTGGAACGCTTTCGGGCGCTCGGTTACATCGGAGGCGACTGAGCTCGATTGGGCCCCCGGGGCTCCAGCATGCGCAGGGCGTGCGAGGCAGAGCGCGGGCGCGCCGCCGGCGAGCGATGGGTCAGGCGGCGCACGAGGTGCGCGAGGCGCGCCGGAAGCTGCGGCGCCAGCGGCGCGGGATCCAGGGGAGGGCCGGAGAGGTGCCAGGCGATCCAAGCCCGCGGGTCGCGGGCAGCGAGCGCCGGGCGTCCCGTGGCGAGCGCGAAGAGCAAGAGCCCGGTGCCGTAGAGGTCGGTGCGCTCGTCCACGGGCAGGCCGAGGATGCACTCGGGTGCGAGATAGGGAAACGAGCCGCTCACGTAGCCGCGCGGGGAACGGTGGCCGAGCGAGACCGCCAGGCCGAAGTCGAGAAGCTTCAGGTGGAACGCCCGGCCCGTACCCCGGCGCAGCAGGACGTTGGCGGGCTTGAGATCCCGGTGGACCCACCCTCGGCGGTGGACGCAGGCCAGGATCGCGAGCAGTTCGCGGGCGACGCGGGTCACGAAGGCGGCCGGCGCGGGTCCGGCGGGCGAGGCCCGGTGCAGGGGCACGCCGTCGACGTACTCCATGACGAGGTAGGGCGTGCCGGCGGGGAAGGGTCCCTGGTGCAGCTCGCGCAGATCGTAGGCGCGGACGATCCCGGGGTGGCGCAACCGCGCGAGCAACGCATATTCGCGCTGGAGGGTCTGGCTGTGTTCGAGGGTGCGAGGCGGTCGCGCCACCTTGAGCGCGACCTCGCGGCCCGTGCGCCGGTCGAACGCGCGGTAGACGATGGCGGTCCCGCCCGCGCCGAGGCTGCCCCGGAGCTCGAACCTCCCGTCCAGACGAGCTCCTGGGGCGTCCCGCACCGTCATGGGGCGAAGCTAGAAGACGCAGCCGCGGCCGGACAAGCGTGCGAGCCCGCTCCCGTTTCCCGTGTCGAACGGCGAACGTTTCTCGTCCGTAACGGGGTGTGGTTGCTGCTGGGTGCGGTGGTGTGGGGCCCGGGGGCGAGCGCGGCGGGTTCGCCCCCGGAACTCGTGCAGGCGCTCGCATCGCGCCGGGTCGCGGGACCCGGAGAACAGGAGCGCCCTGTGCTCGCTGCGGAAGGAGGCTGGCTGACGCCGGAGCAGCTCGATGCCTGCTGGCGCACGCTCTCCGGAGTGGCGGCCGGCACCGACGTCTGGCTCGTCGTGCAGCATGGCCCTCTCGACCACGACCTCGTGCTCCACCTCGTCCAGGAGGGCGGCGCCGTGGCCGTCCACGAGGCCCTCGTGGTGGGACGCGAGGCCTGGGAGCCCGAGTCGCTCCAGCGGGCGCTGCGCGCGGTGCTGGGCCGGCGCGTCCGGGTGCGTGCTGCGGTGGTGCAGACCTTCGAGCGCCGGGCCGCCTCGCGCCTCGTGTACGACACCGGGACGACGAACCAGGGTCTGATGGCCTGGCTTCCTGCGGGCGCGCTGCTGCGCGACGCGCGGCAGCTGCCCGGACCGGCGGGCCGCCCTCTCACGGTGGCGCTCGTGATCGAAGGCGCGGAGTTCTTGCCGGGGGACTGCCATGGCTGCGCCGCCGCGCTCGGCCACGCCGATACCGGGCGATCCGTGAGAGCCGTCCTCGCCGGGCCCGAGGGGGTCCTCGACCAACTGGACTTGACCTCCGCGCTGGCCGATGCCTCGGGCCGCCCGCAGCTGTTGCGTTTTTCCTGTGGCGCGGGCGATCCCACCACGCCCGAGCAGTGGTCGGAGGTGCTGCGCTCCCGCCAGCCCGCGGTGCTCCTCGTGCCCGAAGATCTGGACGGAGACGGGGCGGCCCGGGAGTTTCGCTTGCCGCGCCTGGCGCCGCCTTGCCACCGGGGCGAGCTGCGCTTCGGTGTCGATTCGCGAGGAGAGCGCCTGTTCTGGATCGACGGATCGGCGCGCTCCCGCTTACGCCGGCGGCGGCCAGGTGGCGAGCAGGCTCGCCAGGGCCACGGCGTTGATCGTCACGTGGCCGACGACCGGCGCGAGCAGCCGCCCCGTTCGCCGGTAGGCGTGGGCCAGGAGCAGCCCGTAGAGGACGTACACGGGAAAGACCACGAAATGAAAGTGGGCCGCGGCGAACAGCGTGGCGGAAAGCAGGTAGGACGCGCATGCGCCGGCGCGCAGGAAGAGCAGGCGGAAGACATAGCCACGGAAAAAGACCTCCTCCGCAACGGGCCCGGCCACCACGATCCACGCCGACAGGCTGCGGAGCGCGTCCGGGTCCCGCTCCAGCAGCGCGAGAACCCATCGCTGTTCTTGCAGCTCGAGGCCGAAGCCCCGCAGCAGGAGGCTCGCCCCGGCGGTCATGGCGAGGGCCGCCACGCCCGCGCCCGCCCCCCACAGGGCGGCGGCGGCCACACCCGAGCGGGGCCAGCCGGCGCGCAAGCGTCCCCCCCGCCAGCCCAAAAGCCCGCCGAGCACGACGAGAACGGCGGCCTGCGTCGCGAGCACGGCGCGGATCTCTTCCGCTCCGAGCGCCTCTTCGCTCGGGACCGCCCCCACACCCGCGAGCCGGGCGAGCACGCGCGAGGCGGGTTGGCCCTGCGCGAGCGTGAGCCAGGCAAGCGTGAGCACCGCCGTGCCCAGCGCGGCCGAGACCGTCGCGGCCACCGTCTCGAGCGCACCCAGCCACGTGCTGCGGCGGGCGGCGCTTGCGCTCACGAAGCGACCCGCAGCGAGCGGACGAGGGCCGCGAACGCCTCCCGCTGAGCCTGGACCGTGGCGTCGGGTCCCGTGAGCTTGAAGAACCAGTTGGCGTCCGCAGCCTGCGCGATGGCACCGAGCAGGCGGTAGCCGGGCCGCGGGGCGTCGAGCACGAGCGGGTTGACGTAGGTGCCCGCCACCTCGATCAGCGTGACCCGCAACCCCGAGACCTGGAGCTCGGTGATTTCCGGCTCCGGGTCTTGCCCCTCGGGTCCGCGGAACTGGCCCGCCCAGCGTTCGAGGTTGGCCTGGGTGTCGCCCCCCTGGCCGGGGCCGAAGTAGTAGACGACGCACTCGGCGTCGCCTCCAGGGCCGGGGACCCGGTACTGGGCCCGACGCATCGCCGAACTCGGCGGTTCCGAGATCCAGCCCGCGGGCGCAGTCCAGGCGAGCGGGCCGGACCCGCTCTCGAGAGGCGGGTGCCCCGGGGGCAGCTCGCCTGCGGCAGCGGGAGGTCGCACGGGCGCGAGCAGCGGCACCGCGGGACCGGGCCCCTCGGCCTCGTTCGCTGCGGCAGGTTCGCCAGGAGCCTCGCCCGCGCACCCGCACGCGCCGGCGAGCAGCGCGAGCGCCCATGCCAGGCGCCGCCGCCCGGGACCCGACTCAGTAGCGAATGTCCTCGGGAAAGGCATCGTCCTCCTCGCCCGCGGCCTCGCCGGCCAGCGGTTCGCCGGCGCGCTCTTCCTCCTCGCGCTCGAGCTGCTCGGCGATGGTCTTGACTTGGATCTCCGCGGCCTGGATCTTCTTGCGGCAGAGCTGCACGAGTTCGGCGGCCTCGCGCACGAGACCGGAGAGATGGTCGATGTCCACCTCGCCATCCTCGATCGTGCGCAGGATCTCGTCCAGGCGCGCCGCAGCCTCGCCGTAGGAAGGCTCCGCGCTCGCCCCGCCGCCGTCGTGTTTCTCGCGCGTCGTCAC
Organism: Acidobacteriota bacterium; assembly: GCA_037447115.1. GTDB lineage: Bacteria > Acidobacteriota > Polarisedimenticolia > Polarisedimenticolales > JBBIHH01 > JBBIHH01. The sequence continues at coordinate 39,159 of JBBIHH010000001.1, read as the reverse complement.
GAAGCATCCTCCATCGCGCCTTCGGAGCGCGCGCGCAACCGTCCCCGCCGCAGCTCCGCGATCAGGGCCGTGCCCGCGGGGGCGTCTTCCCCTGCCCTCACCAGGCGCCCGTCCGCTCGCCGCAGGATCGCGTAGCCGCGTTCCACGATGCGCCGCGGGTCCGCCACCGACAGCCGCCGCGCGCGCACCTCGGTGCGCTCGCGCTCCCGGGCGAGGCATCTCCGGGCCCGGGGGCCCAGGGTCGAGGCGGCGTGCCCGAGAAAGCCGCGCTGGGTTTCGAGGTCGCGCCGCGCGCCCTGCAGCATCCGCCGGGCGGCGAGCTCGAGCCACGCTCTGCGCTGGCGGACCGCGGCGAGCGCTGCGAGCGGGATGCGCCGCACCCGGTCCTGCGCCGACTGACGGGCCTGGCGCAGCCGCGCGAGGGCGGTGCGCGCCACGCCTGAGCGCCGGTGCTGGAGCTCGCGGGCCGCTTCGGCCAAGCGCTGCCGCCCCGCCCGCACCAGCCTGCGGGAGCGCTCGGCGGCGTCGCGCCTTTCGTCCTGCAAGCGCTGCCCTCCCGCCCGCACGATCTCCTGGAGCCGCCCCGACACCCGCTCCCATGCGGCGCGCACGCGGTCCACGAGCAACATCGCCGCCGCCGTAGGGGTCTTGCAACGCCATCCCACGGCATCGAGGACGGAGGTGTCCTGCTCGTGCCCGATGCCGACCACGACCGGCAACGGAAACGTCGCGACGGCCCGCCCCAGGACCTCGCTGTCCAGCCACGAGAGGTCCATGCGCGAGCCACCGCCGCGGCAGACGAGGACGACGTCGAACTCTCGGTGGTGCTCGCGCAACCACTCGAGCGCGTTGAGCACGGACGACTCCGTGAAGCGACCCTGCATCCGCGCGCCATGCACGGTGACGCGGAAGGCGAAGCCCGACTCCTGCAGCGTCCGCAGCACGTCGCTGTAGGCGTCGGATTGGAGGCTCGTGATCAGGCCCACGCGCAGGGGGAGCTCGGGAAACGGCAAGCTGCGGTTGAGCTCGAGCAGCCCGTCCCGCGCGAGCTGGCGCAGGATTTCCTCGCGCCGTCGCGCCGCCTCGCCCAGGGTGTAGTAAATGTCGAGATCCTCGATCACGACGCGGTACTGCCCCCAAGGGGCGTACAGCTCGACGCGGGACAGCACGCGCACGGTGAGCTCGTCCTCCAGCCGGAACGGATTGCCGGCGGCGGCGAGCTTGGCCTCGAGCTCGCGGCGCGTGCGCTCGAACAGCACCGCCGAGACCTCGGCCACGGAACGACCCTCGCTGTCGCGCTCCGCGAGCTGGAAGCTCACGTGGCGTTTGTGAGCGCTCTTGTTGAAGCCGACGATCTCGCCCACGAGCCAGACGGGGAAGGGAAAGGCCTCCTCGAGCGCGGCGCGCGCCGCCTCGTTCAAGCGACTCACCGTGAAGTCCGAAGCGTCCCCCGCCTGCGGCGCGCGGTCCGCCTGTTGCGCTTCCGGCAACGTCGCGCCGAAATCGGGCTCGAGGGCGGGCGGAGTCGGTGCCAGCGCGAGCCGTCCGCCCCGCTGCCGATAGAGGCCGCGGGTCGTGGCGTCGAAGCTGAAACCCTGAGGGTGCAGCCGCTCGACGAGTTCCACCACGTGCTCGTCGGGGACGGACCAGAATTTCTCGTCCGGGTGCCACCGCCGCTCGGGCAACATCCTCACGAGCTCCACGAGATCGGGGTCGTAGCGGAAACGGATCTGGAGCGTCCCGTTGCCGTCGTGGCAGACGCGGCGGCTCACCTGGCCCTCCGTGCGCGGGCCCTACTCTACCCCAGCGGCGCGCGCGCCCGCAAAGGGTTCTCCCGCGCCGCCCGCTGTGGCACAATAGCGCGACGGGCACGCGCTGATGAGTCCGGGAAGGTGGATCGTCCGAGCCGGGGTGCTGGCGGTGTGGCTGGCGGGCGGCGCCTGCGGCGGCGCGGCGCCGTCGCCTCGCGCCGCGCCCCGCGGGGAGGAGGCGAGCATGGCTTGGACCCTGGAGAGCCCGGCCTTCGGGCCCGGCGCGGCGATTCCCGTGGAGCACACGTGCGACGGCGAGGATCTGTCGCCGGCATTGCGTTGGGGCGAGCCGCCGCGGGGAACGGTGGCGTTCGCTCTGATCTGTGACGATCCCGATGCCCCCGCGGGGACCTGGGTGCACTGGCTCCTGTGGGACGTTCCGGCGCAGGTGCGCGAGCTGCCGCGGGGGCTCCCGCCGCAGGCCGTCTTGCGCAACCCGGAGGGAGCCAAGCAGGGCCGCAACGATTTCCGGCGTCTCGGCTACGGCGGCCCCTGCCCGCCGCCGGGCAAGCCCCACCGTTATTTTTTCCGGCTCTACGCGCTCGACCGCAAGCTGGAATTGTCCGGCGGGGCCACGCGCGCCGAGCTGGAGCGAGCGATGGCGGGCCACGTCCTGGCCCAGACGGAGCTGATGGGCACTTACGGACGCCGACGCTAGCCCGGGCTGCGCGCGATGGCAAGCCAGGCGCGCGTTCACCGGCTCACCGACGAGCGCCGGGCGCTCGCGCGGATGGGCGACGAGGTGCGGCGGGGCCTGACGGCGCGGCCGAAGAGCCTGCCCCCCAAGTACTTCTACGACGAGCGCGGCAGCCGGCTGTTCGCCGCCATCACGCACTTGCCCGAGTACTATCTCACCCGCGCGGAAGCGAGCATTCTCGAGCGCCACGCGGAAGCCATCCTGACCCGGACCCGCCCCGCGGAGCTCGTCGAACTCGGGGCCGGGTTCGCCACCAAGACGCGGCGGCTGCTCCAGGCGGGCCGGGCTCTCGGTTGTCTCGAGCGGTACGTCCCGGTGGACGTTTCGGGCGAGGCGATGGACGGCGCGGTCGCGCGCCTCGCCGCGGAGTATCCGTGGCTCGAAATCGAGGCTCTCGTCGCCGACTTCGAGCGCGACCTGGGCCGCCTCGGCCCTGCGCCGGGCCGGCTCGTGGCGTTCCTCGGCAGCACGATCGGCAATTTCGAATCTCGTTCCGCGGTGGCCTTCCTCCGCGAGGTGCGCGGGCTCCTGGGCGAGGGCGGCTACCTGCTGCTCGGCACCGATCTCGTGAAGGACCGGGCAACTCTCGAGCGCGCCTACAACGACGCCCAGGGGATCACCGCGGAGTTCAACCGCAATGTCCTGCACGTGCTCAACCGGGAACTCCATGCGGACTTCGTTCCCCAGCGCTTCCGCCACGTGGCGCTCTACAACGAAGAGCAGGCGCGCATCGAGATGTACCTCGAGGCGCGCCAATCGCACACCGTGCGCCTCGGTGCGCTCGGCCTACAAGTGGCGTTCGCGGAGCGAGAGCGCTTGCTCACGGAGATCTCCTGCAAGTACACGCGAGGCTCGGTGGAGGCGCTGCTCGAGACCGCGGGATTCGAGCTGCAGGCTTGGTGGTCCGACCCTCAGAACAGGTTCGCGCTGTCGCTCGCTTCGCCCGTGCCCTGAGCGGAGCGGATGCGGTCAGCGGCCCGCGGCATCCGCGATGCGCCGCGCGGCTTCGTCCACCTCGTCCGGCCGCGTGTCGCGCCCCACGCACAGGCGCAGCGTCGCGCGTGCCAGGTTGGCGGGCACGCCCATCGCGGCGAGCACACGCGAGGGTGTCGTGGTCCCGGAGTGGCAGGCGGCTCCGCTTCCCGCCGCGACGCCTTCGAGACGGCCGAGCAGCTGCACGGCGTCCGCGCCCGGGATCGCGGCATAGAGCGTGTTGGGCAGCCGCGGCGCGCCCGCTCCGTGGACGACGAGGTCCGGCACCCGCGCTCGCAGGCGCGCTTCGAGCCGGTCCCGCATCTCCCGCAGGTGGCGCTCCCGCGCCGCCCCCTCGCGCTGCGCGAGGTCGGCAGCGGCGCCGAGACCGACGACGAGGGGCACGGGCTCCGTACCGGAGCGCAGGCCGCGCTCGTGGCCGGCACCTCGCAGCAGGGGCTCGAGGCGCGTGCCGGTGCGCACGTAGAGCGCCCCGATCCCCTTCGGCCCGTAGAACTTGTGGGCGGCGACAGTGAGCAGATCCACGCCGAGCTCGTCCACGCGGACCGCGATCTTGCCCACCGACTGCGCGGCGTCGCTGTGGAAGGTCACGCCCCGTTCCCGGCAGATGCGGGCGATGGCGGCGACGGGCTGGAGCACCCCGGTCTCGTTGTTGGCGTGCATCACCGAGACGAGCGCGGTCTTTGCGGTCAGCGCCGCCGCGATGGCCTGAGGATCCACTCGGCCCTGCGCGTCCACGGGCACCCGCGTCACCTTCCACCCCCGGCGCTCGAGATACGCGCAAGGCTCCTCCACCGCCGGGTGCTCGATGGCCGAGATCACGATGTGGCGCCCCTGGGCCGAGCGCGCCTCCGCCGCACCGATGATGGCCAAGTTGTCCGCTTCGGTGCCGCCGCTGGTGAACACGATCTCTTCCGGCCGCGCGCCGAGCAGCCCGGCGACTTGCTCGCGAGCGCGCTCCAGCGCGCGCTTGGCTGGCCGCCCGTAGAAGTGGGTCGAGGAGGCGTTGCCCCACACTTCGCGCCACGCCGAGACCATCGCCTCCAGGACCTCGCCGGCGAGCGGCGTCGTGGCGTTCGTGTCGAGATAGATCGGCCCGTCCACGGGGGCATTCTACCCCCCGGCGCCGGTGCGGGGATAGAATGCGCCCGTCATGGACGATCGCGCCCGGCTGGCCACGCGCGAGATCTTCCGCGGCCGCGTCGTGCGGCTGCGGGCGGATCGCGTGCGGTTGCCCAACGGGCACGAGACCGTCCTCGAAATCGTCGAGCATCCGGGGGCCGCGGCCGTCGTGCCCGTGGATGGCGACGGGCGGGTCTACCTCGTGCGGCAGTACCGCTACGCCGCGGGCGGTTACCTGCTGGAGGTCCCGGCGGGCAAGCTCGACGGCCGGGAGCCTCCGGAGGCCTGCGCCCGCCGGGAACTGGAAGAAGAAGTGGGCCTGACCGCCAGGCAGTGGCAGGCCCTGGGATGGATCTGGACCACCCCCGGTTTCACCGACGAACGCATCTGGCTCTACCTCGCGCGGGAGCTGACGCCGGTCGGCCAGAAACTGAGCCGGCACGAGGTGCTCTCCGTCGAGCGGATGCCACTCGCGGAGGCCGCGAGGCTCGCCCGCGCCGGCGAGATCGCCGACGCCAAATCGGTCTGCGCGCTCCTGCGCGCCGCGGCCCGCCTCGGCGTCTGAGGGGTTTCAGCCCGGGATGCCGTAGAGCCGCTGCGTGTTCGCCGTGACGATCTCCGCCAGTCGCTGCGGCGAGATCTCTTTCAAACGCGCCGCGGCTTCCAGGGCGACGACGACGCGGGCGGGCTCGTTGCGCTCGCCGGGCTCGGGTGCCAGCACGGGGCTGTCCGTCTCGAGGAGCAGGCAGGACAAAGGCAGGTGTCTCGCGAGCTTCTGCTTCTGCCGCGAGCGCACGACGGAGGCCGGGATGGAGAAGAAGTACCCCGCCTCCACGGCCGGCCGGGCCGCGCCGATGCGGCCGTCGAAGGCGTGGAGCTGTACGCGCCGCGCCCCGTGGGCGATCAGGAACTCCACGGTGTGGCGGCCCGCCGCGCGGGAGTGCACGTTGAGCGGCAGGTCGAGCTCCCGACCGAGCGCCACGAAGCGCGCGAGGATCCGCTGCTGCAGCTCGCGCTCCCGCTCGTCCTGCACCTTCCAGTGATCGAGGCCGACCTCGCCGATGCCGATCAGCGCCTCTCGGTGCGCGCGGATCCAGTCTTCCATGGCCTGCAATCGGTCCAGGTCCAGCTCGGTAGGGTAGAGTCCCGCGGCGGGATAGATCTCGGGGTGCGTCCGGGCGAGGTCCAGGTTGCGCCGGGCGTCCTGCAGGTTCTCGCTGACCGAGATGACCGCCACCACACCGGCCTCCCGCGCACGGGCCATCACCGCCGCGCGATCCTCGTCGAAGGCCGGATCGCAGAGATGGGTGTGGGTGTCGACGAGCCGCCAGGTGGCAGTCCCGCTCACGCGGGCTATCGTAGCCGCAACCGCCGCTCGCGGAAACGGGGCAAGCGTGGCGGTCCGCCAGGCCCGCCCGGTAGCTCGATCGAAAAAGGGGAGGGCGGCGAAAGTCGCCGCCCTCCCTGGGTGGGAAGAGGGGCCGTGGGGGTCAACGCGAACGGAAAGCGGTCGGCGGGGCTCCCGCGCCGCCCGCCCGAGCAGGCGCCTCCCAGTGGAGCAGGCGGTAGAAGGTCGTGCCGCGCCCGTCGGGCAGCCGGTAGCCCGTGAGCACCAGTCGTCCCGAGGGGCCGCGATCGAAAACGAACGCGCCCTGGCGCGTTTCGCTGGAGCCCTCGCGCTGCGCGAGCACCAGACCGAGGCACGTGTCGTCGATGCAGAGCTCGTGCAGCTCGATGACGGGGTTGTAACTCCGGATCGAGCGCAGATGGAGCGTTCCGCCTGCGAAGGTGTGCGCGCCGATCGCGAGCGGTTCGTTCACTTGAGCCGTCAGGGCGAAGTCGTGGGCGAGCGCCGGGTGGCTCGCGGTGGCCAGGCACAGCAGGATCCCGCGAACGACCGATTCCGCTTTTCGTATCGCTCGCGGTCGCGTTCGAAGGACCGTCCGTGTTCGCTTCACCGTCTCCTCCTCTCGACTCGGCGCGGGTCTGGAACAGCAACCGATGTGCCAGGAGAACGGCAGCGGACGACGCGCTGGGGAACGCCCGCCGGCCGAGCCTTTCCGGCGAAACACGAAAACGAAACGCGCGGTGTGTCGCGGCGTCAGCGCGGAAGCTCCGGAGATTGCCGAAAGATCCCGGCCCTTTTTTGTCGCGCCGGGTGCCCGCGAGCGGCGCCGGCCGCGCTCGCGGGAGCGGGGTAGTGCGACGGGCGCGTTCGCGCTACACTGGGCTCCTGATGGCACGGTGCGGGAGCTCGGGGAACCGGGCTGAGAGGGCGGCTGAAACCGCCGCCGACCGTTCGAACCTGATCTGGGTAATGCCAGCGCAGGGACTCGAGCGCTCGAGACTCGTCTCTCTCGCCCCGGCCGAGGCCGCCCGGCGGCTGCGGCTGCCCGCCTCCTGAACCGCGCCACCGAAAGGAGGGACCATGTTCCGCATGGCGACACCGCCGCCCTCGGGGCGCAAGGTTTACCTGCAGGGCTCCCGGAGCGAGATCCGCGTCCCGATGCGCGAGATCGAGCTTCGGCCCCCCAACCCTCCCCTGCGTCTGTACGACACGAGCGGGCCGTACACGGACCCTGCGGCGCGGGTCGATGTCTCCCGAGGTCTTCCGCCTTTGCGGAGGCCGTGGATCCTCGAACGCGGGGACGTGACGGAGCTGCCCGGCCCCAGCTCGGTCTACACCCGGCAGCGCGCCGCGGATCCGACCCTGGACGCTGTGCGCTTCCCGCATCCGCGACGGCCGCTGCGGGCCAAGCCGGGCCGGCGGGTCACGCAGATGCACTACGCGCGCCGCGGCGAGATCACCCCCGAGATGGAGTTCGTCGCCCTGCGCGAGGGCGTGGATCCCGAGTTCGTGCGCCGGGAGATCGCGGCGGGGCGCGCCATCCTGCCGGCGAATATCAATCACCCCGAGCTCGAGCCGATGATCATCGGCCGAAAATTCCTGGTCAAGGTCAACGCCAACATCGGCACCTCCATCGTCCACTCCTCGATCCCCGAGGAAGTGGAAAAGATGATCTGGGCCATCCGCTGGGGCGCCGACACGGTGATGGATCTTTCCACGGGAAAGCACATCCACGAAACGCGCGAGTGGATCGTGCGCAACTCGCCGGTGCCCGTGGGCAGCGTGCCGATTTACCAGGCGCTCGAGAAAGTCGGGGGCAAGCCCGAGGAGCTGACGTGGGAGATCTTCCGCGACACCCTCGTCGAGCAAGCCGAGCAAGGGGTGGACTACTTCACCATCCATGCCGGCGTCCGCCTGGCCTATATCCCGCTCACGGCGAACCGGGTCACGGGCATCGTCTCCCGCGGCGGCTCGATCATGGCCAAGTGGTGCCTGGCTCACCACCAGGAGAGCTTCCTCTACACGCGCTTCCGCGAGATCTGCGAGATCATGGCGGCCTACGACGTGTCGTTTTCCTTGGGCGATGGGCTGCGCCCCGGCTCCATCGCCGATGCCAACGACGCGGCGCAGTTCGCGGAGCTCGAAACGCTCGGGGAGCTCACCCGGATCGCTTGGGAGCACGACTGCCAGGTGATGATCGAGGGCCCCGGTCACATCCCGATGCACCGGATCAAGGAGAACGTGGACAAAGCGATCGAGATTTGCCACGACGCTCCCTTTTACACGCTGGGGCCGCTGACGACGGACATCGCGCCGGGCTACGATCACATCACCTCCGCCATCGGGGCCGCGATGATCGGCTGGTGGGGTACGGCCATGCTGTGCTACGTCACGCCCAAGGAGCACCTGGGCCTGCCCGATCGGGAGGATGTCAAACAGGGCATGATCGCCTACAAGATCGCGGCCCACGCGGCGGATCTCGCCAAGGGCCACCCGCGGGCCCGCGCGTGGGACGACGCGCTCTCCAAGGCGCGCTTCGAGTTTCGCTGGGAGGACCAGTTCAACCTCGCCCTCGATCCCGAGACCGCGCGCGCCTATCACGACGAGACCCTGCCCGCGGAGGGGGCGAAGCTCGCGCACTTCTGCTCCATGTGCGGCCCCAAGTTCTGCTCGATGGAGATCACGCAGCAAATCCGCCAGTACGCCCGCGAGCGAGGGCTCGCGGAGCGCGAGGCCGTCGAGAGGGGACTCCAGGAGAAGGCGCGCGAATTCCGCGAGAAGGGAGCGGAGATCTACGTCGAGCCCTAGGAGCAGCGCGAAATGACGCGCACGGCGCCCGCCCCACGCGTCGGGTTTCGCCTGCTGCCCAACCGCCGAGGCGCAACGCCTGTTCCACGGAGCGGCGATCCATCACGGAGATCCGTCCTGATCGCTTGGCGCTGCTCGAGGACGCAGCGGAGCCGCCGTCCCTTCGGACGATGGTATCGGCCGCACGGCGCCAGCATCAGCAAGACGCGCTTGCCCGCGCCGGCGGCTACGGCTGATCGGAGCCGGAAGCGGGGGAGGAAAGAAAACCCCCGTCCAGGCCGGCGCGCACCTCGCCGCCCGGCAGCAGCGTGAAGTCCAGGGCGCGCTCGCCCAGCACGGCCTGGCGATCGTCGCTCAGGCGCGCGCGCAGGCGGAAGGCTCCCGGGGGCAGCTCGATGCGCGTGCGGTGCTGGTAGAGCTTGCCCTGGATCTCGCGCTGCTCGCGCGAGGTGAGCTCGACGACCGGCATCTCGAGCCGCTCGGCCGCCACCGTGCCGTCCGGGCGCACGGCCTGGAGGAACAGGCCGAGCTGGCAGCCGTAGGTCAAGCCCTCCCGCCGCAGGGGCAGGCTCTCCAGCGGTGCGAGCACCGCCACCGGGACGTACTGTCCGTCGCCGTCTCCCGAGGGCTCCGGGGCACCGATCGTGAGGTCGAGCTTGAGCGGCAAGGGCTGATGCGGTTTGCGGTCGGGACGGCGCGCGTAGTCCACCTCGACGCGCTTGCGTTTGAGCTTGACCGTGACCTTGTCCAGGGGCGTGCCCGGCCGCGAGCGGTAATAGCCCAGAAGATAGAACGCCTTCCAACTGTCGGCGGCGAGGCGGACGTGCTCGCCCACGTCCTTGCGGCCCGAGTAGTAGCGGCCCCCTGTCTCGCGGGCCAGAGCGCTCAGGGTATCCCGCATGGACCATTCCATGTCGCGCCAGGGGTTCATCCCCAGCGAGACGTTGCTCAGGTTCGAGGGCTGCTCCGCCATGCCCGCCATGCCGGCGTCGTAGCCCTGGCGGGTGTCGAGCGCGAAGAACGCCACGTCCGCCGCGCGCGCGACCCGGTGAAGCTCCGAGAGTTCGGTCGTGATGTCGCGGTCGAGGTTGAACCGCCACAGGGAATGGTCGATTCTCTGCGCGCCGAAGACGGCCACGGCCGCCTCCACCCCCACCGAGGTGGCGTCGGGCACGATCCCTTCCGAGAACAGCAGGACCATCTTGCGTCCCGGCACCGCGGCGAGCTGTCCCGTGAGGGTGCGCAGCACCTCGGCGCTCTCCTGGGCGTCGCGGTTCCACTGGTAGACGTAGGGTTCGACGACCCGGTAGGCGCAGCGCTCTTCCTCGCCGCTCACGGCCGTACCGAGCTGCCTGCCTCTCGGGCCGCGGGGGCCGCCGCGGCTGAGGTCCGTGCACAGCGTGACGAGGTCGTCCACCAGCCGCGCCACGTCGCGCCGCCGATCGCGGTCCGAAATGCCGCTCTCCAGGGCGAGGGCCTGGAGCGTGCGTTGCAGCAACTCTCGGTCGCTCGTGAGCGGCGTGAGCCAGTCGGGGTAGTTGCGGAACACGACGATCGCCGCCCGGTCCTCGCTGCGCATCTCCGTGCGGATCCAGTCCAGAGCCGCCCGAGTCCACTCCTCGCGCACGTTCTTCTTGCTGTTCTTGACGTCGAAGGCGAAGACGATCCGGCGTATCGGCTTCGGCGGCGCGACGGCCTCGGGCTCCGGCGAGACGACCCGTTCCCCTTGCGGGGTGTAGAGCGGCGCCGGAGGGGGCAGGCGTTCCTCGCGCGTGGTGGCGCCGCTCGCCTCGGCCACGTGCTCCAGGAAGGCGATCCGCTGCAGCTCGCCGCCCTCGTAGACCTCGACCTCCTCGGCTTCGAGGTCCGCGATCGGCCGTCCCCGCTCGTCGGTGACGAGCAGCCGCAGCTCGACGAGCTCCACCTGCACCTGCTCTTCGATCTGCGGGGGAGTTGGCGCGGCCTCTTGGGCGGCGGCGGCGAGCCAGGGCGCCGCACCGAGCAGGAGCGCGCAAAGCGATGCGCCTACCGCCCGCCGCTCAGGGATTGACCCGGAAGTCGAGCACATAGGTGTCGTCCACGCCGGCAGGCTTGAAGAGCAGCTTGTAATGCCCTTGGTCGTCGAAGGGCGCCACGCCTTCCAGGCGGAAGTAGATGTAGCCGATGGCGAGTTCCCCGCGCCGCAGGTCGAGTCGGCGGCGCGGGCTCGCGACGGACAGGCGCTCCGGGTAGAGTTCCAGGGGGATCCAGCGAAACGGCGGTTCGGGAAAGCGGCTGCGCAGCGTTTCCTGGAACTCGTCGGCGAGCCTGCGGTCCACGCGGTCGCGGCGGTAGTTCTTCTCGAAGTCGTCGTAGTCCGCGAGGGGAACGCGGCGGCCGTCGCGTCCTTCGAGGATGAAGCTCTCGGGTGTCACCGTCAGGCGATCCAGATCCTTGTTGAGCACCACGACCTGCAGGGGCAGGAACGTTGGGGACTCGCCGATCTTGGCCGCCCGCACGTCCACGCTCAAGAAAAGCTCCCGGCCTTCTTCGTAGTAGCTCAGCTTCGAAAGCCGGGGCGTGGACTCGATGTCCGGGGCGCGCAACACCTCGCGTCGCGCGCAGCCGGACGGCGCCAGCCCGCAAAGCCCGACGAGCAGCACGCTCGTGGCAGCGACGCGCAGCGGGCGGCGGCTGGCCATGATCTCTCCCGCATCCGGTCAGCGGCGAGCGCGTTTCCGGCGCTGGCCGCAGCGCGCCGAGTCTATCACACGGCGGAGCCCGCCGCCGGTTACGGCTTCGACCGGGCACGCCACTCGGCGGCGAGACGCTGCGCCCGGCGCCGCTCCTCTCCCTCGACGAGCTGCGCGTAGCGCTCCAGGTAGGGCAACCCGAGCTCGGGCCTTCCCCGCTTGGCCTCGGCGAGGGCGACGTTGTAGAGCGCATCGGGCAGGCGCGGATCGGCCTCCAGTGCGCGGTGCCAGGCCGCGAGGGCCTGCGCCAGCTCTCCTCGCTGCGAATGGACGACCCCCAAGGCATTCCAGGCTTCGGCGAGATAAGGGTCGCGGGCCACCGCCTCCTCCAGCGCCGCGCGGGCCTCGGCGGTCCGCCCCTGGGTCAGCAAGAGGATGCCCAGATCCATGCTCCCGGTGGGATAGGTGGGGTCGAGTTCCAGGGCGCGCTCGAAGCGCCGGCGCGCCTCTTCCACGTCGCCGAGAGCGGCGGCGATGCGCCCGAGCGCGCTGTTCGTATCGGGATCGGCCGAAGCTTCGTAGGGCGCGAGCACCTCGCGCGCCTCGCGCGCACGACCAGCCCGGGCCAGGGCGAGGGCGAGTTTGCGTGCCAGAGGCTCGCTCTCGATGGCGCGCGCGCGGGCCTCTTCGAGCACCTCGATGGCCTCGCCGAGCCGGCCCTGGTCCGTGAGGATGAAGGCGAGGTGCGTGTAGGCGAGGGCCATCTGCGGCTGGCGACGGAGGACCTCCCGCAGCGTCCCCACCGCACCCTGGACATCCCCTGCCTGGTAACGCGTCAGGGACTCCTCGAGCAAGGCGTCGATCTCGACGAGGTTCTTCGGATCCCGCGAGGGATCCCAGGCGCCATCGCGCCGGGGCGTATCGCTCGCCGCGTAACCCAGGCTGCGCAGGCGGGCGAGGGTTTCGGCGTCGAGCGATGCGCGCGCCGTCTCGCCCAGGCCCTCGGGCAGAGGCGCCAGCAGCTCGCGCAGGCGGTCGGGCTGGCGCGAAGCGAGGTTGGCGGTCTCGTGCGGGTCCTGCCGGAGATCGTAGAGCTCCGCCACGGGCAGCTCGATGGCTTTCAGGCCCTCTTCGAGGCGCCCGCGAAGCGGCGCCCAGCCGCGGTTCAGATAGGCGGAGAGGGCCTCGAAATAGCAACCCGGATCGCCGGCGGGAGGGCGCAGGAGGGAGCGGCCCGGCAGAGCGTGCGGGATCTCGGCGCCGAGCAAATCCAGCAGGGTCGGCACCAGGTCCACGTGGCGCGCGGGGAACGACACCCGGGCGGGTGCGAGCAGGCCCTCGGCGGCGAGCACGAGCGGCACCCTCAGCGTCGCCTCGTAGGCGAACAGCCCGTGGGTGCGCTCGCCGTGCTCCCCGAGTCCCTCGCCGTGATCGGAGGTGAGGACGATGATCGGTCGGGGCGTCTCCTCCAGCAGGCGCTCGAGAAGAGGCCGCAGCTCCGCGTCCGCCGCCGCGGCCTCGCCGTAGTAAGGGTTCTCGTAGCGCGAGCGCCAGGGCTCGGGCGGCTCGTAGGGAAAGTGGGGCGTGAACGTGTGCACCCACAGAAAGCGGGGTTGCCCCGCGTGCGAGACCCACCACTCGGTGGCGCGCCGTACCGTCTCGTCTCCCGGCCGCTCCGGAGGCGTGAAGCCGGCGGGGGCGTAGCCCTCGTAGGCGTCGTCGTAGACCTCGAAGCCGGCGTCGAGGCCGAAGCGCCGGTCGAGGGGGAAGGCGGAGACGAAGGCCGCCGTGCGATAGCCTCGCTCGCGGAGGTAGCGGGCGAGAGTCCAGGTTTCCGCGGGAAGTCGAAAGCCGGCGTTGTCGCGAATCGTGTGCTGGAAAGGATAGAGGCCGGTGAGGATGCTCGCGTGGGAGGGCAACGTGACGACGGCGTGCGCGTGCGCGTTCTCGAAGACGACGCCTTGTCTTGCGAGTGCGTCGAAGGCTGGGGTTTCCACGTTGCCGGCTCGGGAGAAGCCCGTGGCGTCGTAGCGGAGGGTGTCCACCGTGATGAGCGCGACGGAGCGCGCTTCGCGCCCGAGGGCGGAAAGAAACGTCGGGCCCGTGGCCTGGGGTGCCGGGGACGTGCATCCGGCGAGGAGTGCGCAGCCCGCGAGCGCAACCGCTTCGAGGACGTGGGCCGTGGGCGTCGGGCGCGGCACGACGCCGGCACTCTAGCACGGCATCCGGCGCCGCCTCGAATGGCGTCCTCGACAGCCGATCCTGGACTTTGTCCGGGCGAGGGTGGTGCGGGCCGGTGCTCTTTTCCACACCCCGAGGCAGGGCTACCGCGACGCCTCGAGCAGGGCGAGGTGGGAAAGGGCGCCTGCTCTCGGGGGCGGATGATCCTGCGGCTCGTCACCGAACACTGGACCTGGCATGGTCGAGCCAGCTAGCGGTGCCGGGGTTTTCAGATGTTTGGATAGGTCCAACAAGTTGTATGGAGGAAGATTCTATATCCCGGTCCAGTAACTTGTAACATGCTGAAAAATAAGGAATTACATCGAAGGTTCCGAGGCACGACGTTTGCTGCTTTCTCTCAGCGGCGAGGGGCACTGTATCCACTTGCGTGGGGGGGCAAAGGCAAGGGTGCACCTAGCTGGAACGACCGGGAGGCAAGGAGGGAACCGTATGAAACGAGGGTTGTTGCTCCTTGTGCTGCTCGGGGTGGCCTTCAGTCCTGTCCTCGCTCAGGAGTACCGGGGCAACCTCTACATCACGGCCAAGAACGAGCAAGGACAGCCGCTCCAGGGGGCCCTCGTGCAGGTCAAGGGCCAAACCTACACGCGCCAGCTCCAGACCGGAGCGGACGGGGTGGCGCGGTTCGTCCGTCTCGAGCCCGGCGCCTACGACGTGACCGTCAGCCTCGAGGGCTACAACACCCACACCGAGACCGGTGTGCAGGTGGACACCCTGGCCAACATCGAGCTGACCATCACGCTCAAGCAGGCGGAGATCGTCGAGGAGGTCGTCGTCACGGCGCAGACGCCGCTGCTCGACCGCCGCAAGACGGGGACCTCGACGGTGCTGAAGAACGCCGAGATCACCCAGATCCCGACGGCGCGCGATCCGTGGGCGGTGCTGAGCACCATTCCTAGCATCCAGACGGACCGGGTGAACGTCGGCGGCAACGAGAGCGGCCAGCAGGCGATCTTCGTCGGCAAGGGCGACAACGGCGACGGGGCGTCGTGGGTCATGGACGGTGTCGAGTTCACCGACATGGCGGCCATCGGCGCTTCCTCGACGTACTTCGACTTCAACAGCTTCCAGGAGATCGGCTTCGTCACAGGCGGGGCGGACCCCGAGCAGATCGCGCCCGGGATGCGCCTGAACTTCGCCACCAAGCAGGGCTCCAACCGCCACACCGGCTCGATCCGGCTGTTCCTCGCCGACGAGGACTTCCAGGCCGATCCGGAGACCTTGACGAACCCGCCCTGGATGGGCAGCACGCCGGTCCAGCAGAACCGTGTGAACGAGATCTTCGAGAAGAACTTCGAGCTGGGCGGCCCGGTGGCCAAGGACATCGCCTGGTACTGGTTCGGTTTCAACCAGAACGACATCGACATCGGCGTGCCCCAGGCGGGAGGCCTGATCCAGCCGGACCGCACGAAGCTGCGCAACACGACGATCAAATTCAACGGCACCATCGGCGGCCACACGGACTGGAAGGCCTTCTACACGCGCGGCGACAAGATCAAGCAGGGCCGCAACGCTGGCCCCAGCCGCCCGCCCGAGACGACCTGGAACCAGTCCGGACCCACGCCCATTTACACCGGCGATATCGCCCACTTCTTCAACCCGAACTTCGAGCTCTCGCTGCAGCTCAGCCACGTCGGGGGCGGCTTCCAGTTGATCCCGCAGGGTAGCGCGGACCAGATCCGTTTCGACTCCTCCTTCGTGTGGCACGACACGTTCATCTCCTACAAGACGGACCGTCCCATCGATCAGGTGGCGCTGCGCGGGAGTTACTTCCTGAACGCCGGGAACGTGGATCACGAGTTCAAGTTCGGCTACAAGTTCAAAGACGCCGAGGTCCAGTCGTTCACGCGTTACGGCAACGATGGCGTGATCGCGTTCACCTACAACTACACGTACTATCCTGGCTACGGAGACATCGGCTACGGTTACGCCTACATCTACCGGGAAGGCACCGCCAAGGAGAAGATGGAGTACAACACGCTCTGGGTTTCGGACACGATTCTCGTCGGCAACTGGACGTTCAACGCCAGCGCGACGTGGATCGGCCAGGATAGCGAGCAACTCGCATCGTTTTCGCCGGCCACGGGCATCACGTGCGGTGGGTTGCCCTGCGTGCCCGCTCTGAACTTCACGGGCCGCGACCCCGGCATCGACTGGAGCGACGTGCTGCCGCGCGTCGGCTTCACGTATACCTTCGATTTGCCGAAGCGCCTTCTCATTCGGGGCAGCGCCGGTCGCTACGTCGATCAGTTGAGCGCGGGCCCCGTCGCTTTCGACCATCAGGCGGGGGTGGCCGGGCTGACCTTCTTCTGGGTGGACTTCGACGGCGACCACCTGGTGGATGACGGCGAGTTCGACCCGAGCGCGCCCATCGCGACCCGCAACTTCGATCCCTTCGATCCCACGCGCCGGATCCACAGGATCGACCCCGATCTCGACGCGCCCCGCGTGGACGAAGCGATCCTGGGCGTCGAGTACGAGCTCATGCGCGACTTCACGCTGGGCTTGAACCTGACGTGGCGCGAGCGGGATCGGGAGCTGTGGAGCCCGCTGCGGGACATCAGCGCGGCGAGCGAATTCGTTCCTCTCTCCCCCAGCGACTACGAGGTCTACCGCGTCGAGTGCGGCCCGGTGTCGGGCATTCCCGCCTCGGCGCTTCCCCCGTACTGCGTGGTGGGTTACGGCCTGACGGACGAGGCCATCTTCGGAGACGGAGAATCCCCTCCGAAGACCGATTTCACGCGCTCCTCGGTCCTGCTGAACCGGCCGGGCTACACGCAGGAGTTCAAGGGTCTCGAGCTCGTGGCCACGAAGCGCCTGTCGAACCGGTGGATGCTGCGCGGCTACTTCTCCTGGAACGACTGGACGCAGGATTTCGACGGGACCGTGCCCACGTGCGGCGGGGGTGATCCTTCGGAATGCGTGATCGGCGAGACGCCGGTGGGCGACGCCCCCGGAGTTTCCGATCCGACCAACTTCCGCGGTGGTGCTTTGGAGGACGGCGGCGACGTGGCCGTGCAGTCCGGCGGCTCGGGCAACAAGGGAGACGTCTTCCTCGGAACAGCCCGCTGGCAGTTCAACGTCAACGGGCTGGTGCAGCTCCCGAAAAACTGGACGATCTCCGGCAACCTCTTCGGCCGCGAGGGCTACGGTATCGCCTACTTCGACCGCACCAACATCCTCGAGCCGGATCCCGTGCTGCCGTTCCTCTTCACCCCCAAGAACGTGCAGATCCGCGAGGTCACCAGCGTTCGTTACGACGATGTCTTCAACTTCGATCTGAAGGTGGCGAAGCTCCTCAAGCTGCAGGGCGGCACGACGGTCGAGTTGGCCATCGAGGGCTTCAACGTTCTCGACGACGACACGATCCTCCAGCTCGAGGGCAGGGCGGATCGAACCTCCACCTTCAACCGTATCGACGAGGTGCTCAGTCCGCGGATCTATCGGCTCAGCGCGACCATCGTTTTCTGATCCAGGGAACCCGCGACGGATCCCGAAGCGGCCCCGGGGCGACCCCGGGGCCGCTTTTTTCTTGGGGGTTCTCCGGGGCCGCAAGCTCGACTTAAACGCCGCCGCCCGAGGGCGATCGAAAACGATCCCCGAGGGCGGGTGCTAGAATCGGCGCGTGAATCGCCGTGCGTGGCTCCTCGCAGGCCTGGCCATCGCGGCGCTCGCCATCGGGGTGTGGCTGCTCTGGCGCGGGCAGGGCCGACCGTGGGAGGCGAGGCCGGCAGGGCCGCCTGCGCGCGTCCCGGAGCGCAACGTCCTGCTGGTCGGTCTCGATGGGCTCGATTGGGACGTGGCCGACCCGCTCATGGCGGCTGGCGAGATGCCGAATCTTTCTCGTCTCGTTCGTGGCGGAGCCCGCGCGAGGTTGCGCAGCGTCGTGCCGGTCTTGTCGCCGGTCGTCTGGACGAGCGTGGCGACGGGCAAGCAGCCCGCCAAGCACGGCATCGTGGACTTCCTCGCGCAGGCGAGCGACGGCTCCAAGGTACCGGTCACGAGCACCCTGTGGCAGGCCCGTTCGCTGTGGGACATCCTCTCGCAGTCCGGAATTCCCGTGGCGGTGACGGCCTGGTGGGCCACCTGGCCTGCGGAACCCGTGCGAGGCCTGCTGGCGACGGACCGAATCGCCTATCAACTCTTTCGCGATGTCGTGGCGACCCAGTCCGCGGACCCCGCTGCCGACGCTCGCGGCAAGACCTACCCTCCGGAGCTGTACGCGGAGATCCGCCCCCTCGTCGCGCGGCCCGCCGCGATGAGGGAGGCGGAACTCGCGCCCTTCGTCGACTTCCAGGCGCTCGGGACGCCGGATGCCGACGACCGGGAGCGGCTCGACGAGCTCAAGACGGTGCTCGCTTCCACACGCACCTACGAGGCCATCGCCGCGCGCTTCCTGGAAAAGCAACCCCGCGGGTTCCACGCGGTTTATATCGAGGCCACGGATACCGTGGCCCACCTCTTCATGCCGTTCCACCCGCCGCGACAGGAACACGTGGATGCGCGCCGCTTCGCGGCCTTCCAGCATGCGGTGAACGCCATCTATCGGGAGGCGGACGCCTTCCTCGGCCGGATGCTGGAGCGCGTCGGTCCCGACTGGAACGTGGTGGTCCTCTCGGACCACGGCTTCAAGCACGGGGAGAACCGCCCGCGGACCGACCCGCGGGTGGACAAAGGGCCGGCCGCGGACTGGCACGACCGCTTCGGCGTTCTGGTGCTCTACGGTCCTGACGTTCGCGCAGGCGTGGAAGTCGCCGACGCCTCGGTGCTGGACGTGGCGCCGACGCTGCTCGCGCTCTACGGCTTGCCGGTGGCCGAGGACATGGATGGGCGCGTCCTCGAAGAGGCGCTCGACCCTGAGTTCACGCGTCGTTGCCCCCTGGAGCGAACGGCGACGTACGAGACCGGGCGCCCGCGCAAGCCCGGGCCGGCTCTGCCCTCGAGCCAGGACGCGGATCTCGTGGCCAAACTGCGCGCCCTGGGTTATCTCGGGGGCGGTGGCGCGCCGCCGGCCGACGAGGGCTACGAGCTGAGCGGGGCTCTGGCAACGCTCAACCGGGGGGTGGCGTTGATGGCGCAGGGCGACCTGGCCGCGGCGGAGGTCGAGCTGCAACAGGCTCTCGAACAAGGCGCCGGACGGCTCGCCTTGGTCAATCTCTTCGAGCTCTATGTGCTGCGTCGCGACCTGCCGCAGGCGCGGCTGATGCTCGAGCGCCTGGAGCGGCACTTTCCGGAAAGCCGCGAGCTCGTGGGCCTGCGCGGTGTGATGGCCGACCTGGAGGGCAAGCCCGCCGAGGCGGAGCGACTGCTGCGCGCGGCGATCGCGCAGGACCCCGCCCAGGCACGCGCCCGCGTGCGCCTCGGACGGGTGCTCGAGAAGCAAGGGAGGCTCGCCGAGGCGCTCGCGGAGTACGAGGCCGCCGTGCGTGCGGACCCCAATCTGGCGGAGGCGCGCAACTATGCGGGCAACATCCACCGCCTCCAGGGTCGGCATGCCCAGGCGGAGGCGGCCTACCGGGAAGCGATCGCCGCCGATCCGCGCTACCCGGGCGCCTACAACAACCTCGGGTTGATGCTGCAGCAGCGGGGCGAGCTGGACGAGGCGGTCGCGCTCTATCGCAAGGGGCTCGAATACGCGCCCCGCTCCCCGCTGTTGCACAACAGCCTCGCGACCCTGCTCATCGTCCGCAAGCAGTGGGCCGAGGCGCAGGCCGAGATCGAGAAGGCGCTCGAGATCGCGCCGCGGATGGCCGAGGCGCACAACAATCTCGGTATCCTGCTCGCCCAACAGGGCAAGACCGCCGAAGCCCTGGCGGCCTTCGACCGCGCCGTGCAGGCTGACCCCGGCTATGCCGAAGGGCACTTCAACCGCGGGAAGGCGCTCTCGATGCTGGGGCGCGAAGACGAGGCCTTCGCGGCCTTCGTCCGGGCTTCGGAACTCGCGCCGCGCGACGCCGATGCAGCCCTCGCGGCAGGGGAGCTGGCCTACCGCGCCGGGCGCCATGCCGAAGCCCTGCGCTATCTCGAGCGGGCCGAGCGCCTGACTCCGAACCATCCGCGCCTGCGCGAGCGGCTCGCGGAGTTGCGGAGCCGGGTCGGTGCGGCGAGCAGCCGCTGAGCTTGGCCGGCGAAGTTCCGGCTGCGACCTGCCGTGGCAGGCGCCGGGGGCGGGGGTGGCGCGCCCCGAGCCGAGGGCATGGGGGCGCCAGGGCCGGGATGGATTTCCCGAAGCGCTCGTCCTCCTCGCTTTGGCCGTCTCGGGCTGCGGCTGTTTTTCCGGGTGCGGGGGCGCGCCGGCACCGGAGACCTGGAAGCGCGCGAGCGTCGTGCTCGTCTCCGTGGATACGCTTCGCTCCGACCGTCTCCCGGCCTACGGTTACTCGGGCGTCGCGACACCGCACCTCGACGCCTTCGCCCGCGAAAGCGTCCTCTTCGAGCGCGCCTACAGCGCCTGCCCGCTGACGCTGCCCTCGCACACGACCGTGTTCACCGGTCTCTGGCCGCCCGAGCACGGGGTGCGGGACAACCGCGGCTACGCGCTACCGGAGAGCGTCGCCACGCTCGCCGAGCGCCTGCACGAGGCGGGCTACGCGACCTTCGGCGCGGTGTCCTCGATGGTGCTGCGGCGGCAGACGGGAATGGCGCAAGGGTTCGACCGCTACGACGATGCGCTGGAGGGCTCGGGGCCGCCGCGGCCGGGCCGGCCCTTCGCCCAGCGCAGAGGCGAGCGGACGGTCGAGATCGTGCGGGGCTGGCTCGACGAGCTGCCCCGGCAGCGACCGTGGTTCCTGTTCGTCCACCTCTTCGACCCGCACGCGCCCTACGATCCCCCCGAGCCCTTCCAGAGCTACCCCGATCCCTACGACGGCGAAGTCGCCTACACGGATCGGGTCCTGGGCCTGCTCTTCGAAGAGCTGCGGGCGCGCGGCCTCTACCAGGGAGCGCTGATCGTCTTTCTCTCCGATCACGGCGAAGGCCTGGGGGATCACGTGGAACGCGAGCACGGTCTTTTCCTGTACCGCGAGGCGCTTCAGGTTCCCTTGATCGTGCGCCTGCCGGGCGGCGCTCGAGCCGGAACGCGCCTCGCCGAGCCGGTGTCGCTCGTGGACGTGGCCCCCACGATCCTGCGCCTCGTGGGGCTCGATGCCGGCGAGATGGAGGGAAAGTTCCTCTTCGACGAGCGGGAGCGGCGCGCCGACCGGACCCTCTACAGCGAGACGTGGTTTCCACGCCTGCAATACGGTCTCGCCGAGCTGCGCTCGGCGATCGGAGGCCGCTGGCACTACATCGAAGCGCCACGGCCGGAGCTCTACGACCTGGTGGACGACCCTGCGGAGCGCCGCAACCTCCTGCCGGAGCGGGAAGCGCCCGCCGCGCTGCGCCGCGGGCTGGATGCGATCGGCCGGGGGCACGCGGCCGCGGTCGAGATCTCCGCCGAAGAGGCCGAGGCACTCGCGGCACTGGGCTACGTGGGTGGGGCGGGCGCGCCCGAGACGCTCGCGGATCCGAAGGATCACGTCCGCGAGATCGAACAGCTGTGGCGCCTGGTGGAGGTCCTGGAACGGGGCGGAGCCGGCGTGGAGGCACCGCTCGCCGATCTTCTGGGCCGGCTGCCGGTTCGCCACGAGCCCCTGCGGCGAGCGGTGGCCCAGCGCCTGCTCGCGGCAGGCCGAGCCGAAGCTTCCTGGCGCGTGCTGGAACCTCTCGCGGACTCGCGCGACGCCGCGACGCAGCTCGCTCTGGGCGAGGCCGCGCTCGCCCTCGGGAGGCGCGAAGAAGGGGGCAAGCGCTTCCGGCGTGCGGTGGAGCTCGATCCAGGGCGCGCGCTGGCGCACTTCAACCTCGGCGTGTGGTTGCTCGAGGCGGGCCGCGTGCGCGAGGCCGCCGAAGCGCTGGAGCGCGCGGCGGCGCGCGATCCGAGCCTCGCCGAAGCGTGGAACGCCCTGGGCGTGGCGCGGGCCCGTTCGGGCGATCCCTTCGGCGCCCTCGCGGCCTGGCGGCGTGCGGTGGAGGCCTCGCCCGGGTTCGCCGACGCCTGGTACAACCTGGCTCTGGCTCTCGACCGTGCCGGCCGCCCGCAGGAGGCTCTGGCGGCGCTGGAGCGCTACGCGGCGCTCGCGAGCGGCCCCGACAGGCAGCGCGCGGAGCGGTGGCTCAGCGAGCTTCGGCGCCGGAGGGTACCGAGCTGAGCACCCGGCGCAGGTGGTTCGACGCGCAGCGGTAGCCCCCGTTGCGCAGCACGCTCGCGACGAGCGGCGGATAGAGCCGGAGCGCGAAGCCCGCTCGCGAGAATCGCTCCTCGGCCAGGCGGTCGCCGGTGGGGAAAGCGTTGGAGAAGCCTTCGGCGCTGGCCCCGGCCGTTCCGGATTCGGCGACGACGTTGTTCCAGGTGAGCAGGAAAAAGGGATCGCGCAACGCCTCGCGCTCGGGGTGCCCTGCGGTGGGCACGAGCAACAGCGGCAGCCGCAGCACCTCGAATCCCTCGCGCTCGAGCTCGGCGGCGACGAGCTCCAAGAACGCGTCGAGCCGCCGGCCGCGGGGGCTGTCGTGCAGCGCCCGCGTGCGTTCCCGCAGCGCCTCCCCGGGCAGCTGGAAACGGAAGGCGCTCGCGAGCGCCGCCCACTCTTCGCCCTCCGCGCGGAGGAGAAGGCGGGCCTCGTCCAGGTCCGCCACGAGAGCGGCGGGAGGCTTGTCGCGGCGCGGGAGGAGCGTCACGATCGAGTCCAAGTCGTATCCCGCCCCGCCCCCGAGTCGGTCGAGCTGGGCGCCGGCGCGGGGCTCGTCCCCTCGCGGAAGCGCGTGCACGAAACGAACCGGTCGTCCGAGAAGCGTTGCGTATTCCCGTGCCGCCTCCCGCGCCGCGTCGAGGTATCGGCGCCGCCCCGTGGCAGTGGCGAAGCTCTCCTGCGGGACGCGCGGCAGGCCCAGGCGCTGCAGGATCCGGCGCTCCAGGCTGTGCAGGCTGACCCACACGGCGTCGGGCGTGAACAGCAACTGGCCGTTGTGGAAGGGCAGCGAGGCGAAGGTCCAGGTCGGCATCCTCCACTGCGCATCGAGCGTGTCGGGAAGCGTCTGCACGAGCTCGGCCGCCATCCAGTGATCCTCCTCGCGCCCGGCCTGGGCGTCCGGGCGCGCGAGAAGCGCCACGCCGCCGTCGGGGCGCCGCAGCAGCGTGAACGGGTCGCGGGGCCAGGCCGAGTAGCCCCGCCCGTACGTCTCGAGCCACGTGACGCGGGCCCCCACCCCCCGGCCGGCCAGAGCTTCCCGCAGCGGCAGGTCCGCGAGCACGAGGATGCGCCGCTCCGGGTGCGCGCGGGCCACCGCCTCGAGAAACCTCCCGGCTTCCTCCGGTTCCGTGTACAGCAGGTTGAGGGAAAAGATCGAAGCCTCGATGGGGGCCATCCCGTCCTCCGCGGGCCATGCGCCGGCGATCGCCGGCCGTTGCCGTTCCAGGGCTCGCCGCGCAGCCCCGCCCCAACCGTGCTCCAGGATTTCCGAAAGCGGGAAGTCGAGCCCGCGCACCTGGTTCAGCTCGAAGAGCAGCCGGTCCCGGAGCGCGGGTGCCGCCGGAGGTCCGATCTCGCGGGCGAGGAGTTCGATGACCTTCTCGCGAAACGTGGCCTGCGCCACGAAACGCTCCGGGTCGACCAGCAGCAGGCGCAGGGTGCGATCGAGCAGGCTGCGCGCGACAGCGGGCCAGACCTGATCGAGCCGCACGAGCCGCGCGCGCAGGCAGGCCGCCACGTAGGAGCGAAGGCCCTGGGCCTGCTCGGAGCTCAAGACGGCTCCCGCCGCGACGGCGAAGCCGCGCGCCAGGGCCTCGTCGTCTTCGAGCGCGCGCTCGAGAACCGTCGCCGGGATCCGCTGCTGCGCGGCCCCGAGCGCGATGGGAGCCGTCTCCGGCGACGCCTCGCGCAGGGCCGCGAGCGCCTGCGCCTGGGTGTCGGAGAGGCTGCCCGCGCCCGCCAGGGGGCACCGGCAAGCCAGCAGCGCCGCGCCCCAGAGAAGGCGAGTCGCGCGGGACGAGGCTGGGCCTGTCACTTGGGCTCGGCGATCTGGTTCTCGAGGGCTTCGATCAACTGCCGGTCGGTCTCCGCCGTAGGGTCGTCCGGTGCGCGCTCCACGAAGATCCTGAGGTTCTCGATTCCCTCTTTCAGCTCCCCCTTGGAGATGAGCGCCCGTCCCTTGAGCTGGTAGAGATAGGGCAGATGCGGCGCGATGGCGATCGCTTTGTCCATGGCGGCGATCGTCTCGTCGAGCTTTCCTGCGTTCCACAACACGACGGCGGCGTTGTAGATCCGGATCGCGATCTCCCCGTCGGGCTGCGGCGAGGCCTCGAGCGCGGCGATCGCCTCTTCGGGGCGGTCGAGCTCGGTGAGGAGGTCGCCCAGCCGCAGGCGCGCCATCGCGTTGCGGGGATCCTGCGCGAGCATCTCGCGCAAGGCGTTCACCTCGTCCTCCGCTCGCCCGAGCCGCTGCAGCACGACGACATAGTTGGCGCGGAAGTTCTCCGCCTGGGGGTTCAGCTCGAGTTCCCGCTCCAACTCGTGCAGCGCCTCCTCGTGAGAGGCCCGGGCCTCCTGCGGGCGACCCTGCTCGGCGAGCTGGTCCCCGTGTTCGAGCAGCACGGTCCCCAGCGCACCGTGCACGCCCGGCTGCTGGGGGTCTTTTTCGGCGGCATGGCGGAAGCCCGCGATGGCCTCCACCACGCGCCCGAGCCGCCACAGGGCCGCCGCCCGCAGGTAGAGCGCTCCGGCGAGGTCGGGGTAGTCCGCGAGCAGTTTCTCCGACTCCTGGAGAAGCTTCGGCCAGTCGCCCTGCTCGAAGAGGGTGTTGAGCTTCCCGAGTTCCCCGCTCGTGTCGCGCGCGACCTCGAGCGCCATCCTTTCTCGGGCCTGCTCGCCCGTGCTGACGACGAGCGTCAGCTCTCCGCGCATGCCGGGGCTGATCTGGATGACGGGGACGCCGTTGCGCAGCACGTCGTTTTCTTGAAACTCCGCCACCTTCACGCCCTCCGCGGAACGCGCGGCGAAGGCGACCGACTTGAGGGAGATCCCCTGGCCCTGCACCTCCGGCTTGTAGGCGCCCGGGAAAACGCGGGGGAAGGCGAACTGCCCTTTCTTGGTCGAGCGGGCCCGCACCTCGGTGCCGTAACCTTCGCTCGCGGGCGCGAGCACGATTTCCGCGCCGGCCACGGGCTGGCCCGCTTCGTCCTGCACGCTTCCCGTGAGGCGCGCGCTTTCGGCTTGTCCGAGCGCCGGGAGCGCAGCCACGGCGAGAACGAGGCCCAGGGCCACGAGCCGACCGGCCGGGGACAGGAGCCACGGCGATCCCATGCGATCCTCCTTCTTTATTTTTTGCCCATCGGGTCCCGGTTGCGCGCGGTGTCGAGTTGGCCTCCGGACGCCCGGGCCGCTCGCTCCGCCATTATGACGAGCCGCGCTCCCATCGGCTAGCGGCCGGGAATCCCCGAAGTGGCGCCTTTCCCGGGACCTCCCAGGCGGAACGGGCGGCGCTCCAGGGCGCGGATTTCGGGCGAACCCTCGACGATTTCGTAGACCTGATCCACCTGGAGATCGTGCAGCAGCTGGCGCGAGCCGCGGGCAGGCCAGCGGATCTCGAGCTCCTCGATGCGCGTCGCCTCCCCGAGACCGATTTCCTGCTCCAGGCTCGAACCGCCGAAGGAGCCGCCGCTTCCCGCGAGGACGTGGATCTCCCGCGTCTTGTCCCCCTCGCGCACGCGCAGGCGCAAGCGGGCCCCGATGGCGCTGCGGTTGGCGCGCGTACCCACCAGACGCAGGGTGACCCAGTGATGGCCCGCTCCGGGGTTCTCGTAGAGCACGCTGGGGTAGGCATCTCCCGGGTACGCACCTCCCATCTGCTCGAAGATGTCCTGATCCCCGTCGTGATCGAGGTCGCCGAAGGCCACGCCGTGCCCCTTCTGCAAGTGGCCGAAGCCCCCGGCATAGGTGACGTCGACGAAGCGGCGCCCTTCGGCGTTGCGGAACATCAAGTTGGGTGCGACCGACTCGTAGCTCGGGGTTCCCACGCCGAGGTAGATGTCGAGCCAGCCGTCGTTGTCCAGGTCCCCGTAGTTGGAGCCCATCGGCAGGCACGGCACGTCGAGGCCCGCCTCCCGGCTCGCGTCGGCGAAGGTGCCGTCGCCGCGGTTGCGGTACAGGCGCGGGTGGCCGCCCTCGGCGGGCAGCCCCAGAAAGTACGCCGCCACCTGGTCGAGGTCCACACCGTAATCGGCGACGAACAGATCGAGCCAGCCGTCGTTGTCGTAATCGAAAAACCAGCAGGGGAAGCTGCGGCCTGCCGGCTCGACGACCCCCGCCGCTTCGGCGACATCGGTGAAGGTGCCGTCGCCGTTGTTGCGGTACAGGCGGTTGGGGCCGATGTTGGACACGTAAAGATCGGGATCGCCGTCGTTGTCGTAGTCGCCCCAGGCGACGGCCTTGGCCATGCGCTCGTTCGTCACGCCTGCGGTGCGGGCGACATCGGTGAAGGTGCCGTCGCCTTCGTTGCGGTAGAGCTGCGAGGGGTAGGCGCGGCCCTCGTCGTCGGCCTCGTTGCCCAGGTAAAGGTCCAGGTCGCCGTCGAGATCGTAGTCGGCCCAGGCGCCCGCTTGGGTGGGATAGGCCGGACTGGCGAGCCCCGCGAAGCGGGTCACGTCCTCGAAGGTGCTGTCGCCGCGGTTGCGCAACAGCGAGTTGCGCATGCGGCCGAGGCTTCCCATCCAACCCCCGCGCAGCACGAGCAGGTCGAGGTCGCCGTCGTTGTCGTAATCGGCGTGGACGACATTGAGGCCTCCGAGCTGCGCCCACAGGTTCGAGGCGCGCGTGCGCTCCATGAAGCGGCCCCGACCGTCGTTGCGGTAGAGGTTCATCGCGCCGCACGGATCGATGGTCGAGGTGACGATATCCAGATGGCCGTCGCCGTCGAAGTCGTCCATCACCGCGCCGCCGGAAGGTTGCACGATCCGGATCCCGACGCGGGTCGCGATCTCCGGAAAGCGGCCGATGTCCTGCGGCGAGCGCAGCCGCTCCGCTCGGGCGCGGAAGCGTTCCGGGACCGCCTCGGGATAGCGCCCGAGAGCCATGGCCGCCACGTTGGCGAGCCATCTCACCGCGAGGGCGTCCGGCTGGTGCGCCAGGTACTCGAGGTAGAGTTCCAGCGCCTTCGTGGCTCCGGTCTTGTCCCGGTGCACCGCCGCCTCGTCGAAGGGCAGGATGCAGCTCGTCGCACCGTGCATGGCCACGCAATTGCGCCGCTCCCCGAGCCTGAGGTAGGCCAGGGCCGACCAGCGCAAGACGTCCAGGCGGATCTCCCGGGGCACCTGATCGCCCGCTTCGGCGGCGATGCGCCGCGCCTCGTCCAGGAGTTCGACCGCGGCGCTCTCCTCTCCCAAGCGCAGCAGCTCCGCCCCGAGTCTGGCGCGCACGAGGACGCGGGGCAGCGGAGCCTCGACGGGCGCGGTCAGATAGCGCCGCAGCTCCTCCACCTGCGCCTCGCCGTAGTAGGGGTCGCGGCTGGCGCGCATCGCCCGGCACAGCGCGAGGAATTCCTGGTGCACCGCCTCCGGCGACTCGACGACCGGTTTCTCGGCCTCGGTTCGCGGGCTCGGCGGCAGCGCCTCCCGCTGGAGCTGCGCGGAAGCCACCTCCCCCGCCACGAGCAGGACCAGCAAACAGGCCGCTTTCGCTCTCAACCCTCGCGTCCGTCTCGAGGACGGGCGAGGGTACCGGGAGAAGAAGCGGAGGGTCCCGATCGAGCGCTTCTTCGGCGTCGCAGCCACCACTGCCCCAGCCCTCCGGCGAGGAAAGCGACGGCCAGGAGCGCCCCCAGGCGCGTCCGTCCCCTCGGGGCTTGCTCCAGGATACGCGCCCCCTGGCCTTGCACGACCTCCCAGTACACACCCTCTCGGTCTACGGGGACTTCCTGCAAGCTCCCCTCCGGCCAGCGCAGCTCGAGGGCCCGCGCCGACTCGTCCGGGCGCAGGCCGAAGCGGACGCGCCGTTCGCTGGAAGACTGGTAGCTGTCGCCGGCGAGAATCCAGCGCACCTGCCGGCGTCGGTCCGTCACGAGGGTCACGCGCGCGCCCACGGCCTCGGTGTTGGGCGGGTGGCCCCGCAGGTGCACGCCCAACCAGCGCCCCGCCCCCTCCGCCTCGTTGCGCAGCAGCTGCAGGGGACCGCCGCTGTTGGACACCGCCAGGTCCGCATCCCCGTCGTTGTCGTAGTCCGCTGCCGCCAGGCCGCGGCCGACGAAGGCGGCCGCGAAGGCCGCGCCGCAACGCGCCGGCGCGAACCGCCCCGCCGGATCGCCCAGCAAGAGCAGATCTTCCTGGGCGTAGCTCACGGTGTCCCGTCCGGGTTTTTCGAATATGTGGCCGTTGGCGATGTAGGCGTCGAGGTCCCCGTCGAGGTCGAAATCCTCGACGACGATGCCGAAACCGAGCAGGTTGAACGACGGGAGCCCGAAGCCGCTCGGCAGCGACGCGTCCTCGAACATGCCTTCGCCCAGGTTGCGGTAAAGCGTGTTCGTTTCCACGTCGAAGTTCGTCACCATCAGCTCCGGCCGTCCATCCCCGTCCACATCGCCGACGGCGATGCCCATCCCGGCCTCGGCCTTGCCGTCCGCGCTGAACCCGGCCCCGGAGAGGAGCGAGAAATCCTCGAAGGTCCCGTCGCCGCGATTGCGGAAGAAGAAGTTGATCGTGAGGTCGTTGGCCACGTAAACGTCCGGGTGGCCGTCGCCGTCGAGGTCGGTGAAGACGACGCCCAGCCCCTTGCCGCGCGCCCCGGCGAGACCGGCTTGGGCGGTGGCGTCCTCGAAGGTGCCGTCGCCGCGGTTGCGATAGTAGAGATCCGCCGCCCCTTCGAAGACGGTAGGATCGCAGTAGCGGCGCTCGCCCGTTCGGGGATCGCTGCACTCGATCTCCGCCTGCGGGTCGTAGTCCAGGTAGCGGGCGACGTAGAGATCGAGGTCGCCGTCCCCATCCGCATCGGCGAAGGCGGCCGAGGAGCTCCAGCCGCCGGCGCCGAGCCCCGCGGCGGCCGTGCGGTCCTCGAAGGTGCCGTCGCCGCGGTTGCGCAGCAGGCGGTCGGGTCCGAAGTTGCACACGTAAAGATCCGTCCATCCGTCCCCGTCCGCATCCGCCGCCACGACACCCTGCCCGTAGCCCCGGTCGCCGGCACCCGAGCGCGCCGTGACGTCCTCGAAGGTGCCGTCGCCGCGGTTGCGGAACAGCCGGTTCGTGGCGGCGGCGCTCCCGTCGGGCGGGAAGGGTCCCGACTGCACGACGTAGAGGTCGAGGTGGCCGTCCCGGTCGTAGTCGAGCCAGGCCATACCGGCACCCATGGTTTCCGGCAGATGCTTCGCCCCGCGCGCCCCGCGATCGTGCTGGAACACCACTCCTGCCTCGCGCGCCACATCCCGGAACGCCAAGCGCCCGCAGGGATCCTCGGGCGCGGCCGTCGCGGCGCTCGCGGCCAGAGCCAAAATGAAGGCCAGCGTCGAACCCATCAGAAGGATCCGGCCTCGAGACGCGCGCGCAGCAGCCTCAGCTTCAGGTCGTTCCGCTCGGGCGCCAGGCTCACGGCTCGTTCCAGGGCCTCGACGGCCCCCGCGCGGTCGCCCGCGGCGCGGCGCACTTCGGCGAGCCCCGCGAGCGCGTCGGGGTGGTCCCCCAGCGCTCGGAAGCGCGCTGCCGCCTCCTCGAGCCGCCCTTCCCGGAGCAGCCGCCGGGCGTAGGCGAGACGGGCCCCGGCGAGCTGGGCTTCGTGCGTGCGGGCCTGTTCCTGCCGGCGAAGCTCCTCGAAGCGCGCCATCGCGGCCTGCGCCTCCTCCCGGCGTCCGAGGCGCAACGCCAGGCGCGCGAGCCGATAGTGCGCGCCTTCGAGCTGCGGGTCGAGATCGAGCGCGGCGCGATAGGCCGCGAGGGCTTCCTCCGCGCGTGCCGCACCTTCCAGGGCGCGGCCGAGATCGAAGCGCACGATCGGGGAGTTCGGCTCCGCGCGAGCCGCCCGTTCGAGAACGGGGATCGCTTCGGCGAAGCGGCCCTGCCAGACGAGCATCCCCCCGAAGGCCTTGAGCACGTGGGGATCGTCGCCCGCCTGCGCCCAGGCTTCGCGCAAGACGCGCTCGGCTTCCTCCAGCCGGCCCGATTCCCAGAGAGCCGCTCCGAGATAGACGCGCACGGCCGCGTGCGTGTCGCCCAGCTCGAGGGCCCGCCGCAGGTGCGCCGCCGCCGCCTGCATCTGCTGGAGTTCCAGACACGCATAGCCCAGCGCGCCGTGGGCGCGGGCGGATTCGGGCGCGAGGGCCACCGCGTCCTCGAGGGTCTGCCGGGCGAGCTGCTTTTCCCCGGCCGCGAGCAGTAGCCCGCCGGTGCGCAGCAGAAGCTCCACGGCTTCGGCGGTGCGGCCCGAGGCCGCCACGGCCTGCGCCAGGCCCCGCCAGGCGTCGGTCAGGCTCGGCTCTCTCGCGACGATCTCGCGGTAGAGCTTCTCCGCGCCCGCCGCGTCTCCCTTCGCCAGCAGGGCCGCCGCGCGCGCCAGAGGATCCTCGGCGCGCAGCCCGCCGCCGGCGAGCAACGAGAGCACGAGGCAGCCTGCCCGCCACCTCACGGGCTTGCCTCCTCCCCACGGACGCGCTCGGGAGCCAGAAGCTCGGCCTGGCGGTCCACCTGGAAGACGGGATCGTCCGGCTCCCACGGCCGCCGCCAGGGTTGCCCGCGCCGGTACTGCGCGAGGCGCTGTTCCATGAGCGCCGCGAGATCCGCGCGCCCCGAGCGTTGCGCGAGCTCCAGGGCGCGCAGCTCCCACTGCTGCGCTTGGGCGAAATCCCCGAGCTCCGCGAGGGCCATGGCCGCGGTCTCGGCCAGGTCCGTGTTCGCCTGGTGGGGTGCGAGCTGCCGGACGAGCTCCAGGGCCCGCGCGCCGTCGCGCGCGGCAGGATCCGGGCTCGCCGCCAGCAGGCGCGCCAGCGCGTGGGCGAGGGCGGTTTGCTCCGGAAGGGCACGCGCGGCTTCTTCCAGCGCGCGCCGGGCTTCCTGCCAGCGGCCCAGCCGCACCAGGGCCATCGCGCGCCCGAAGTGCGCGCGCGCATTGCGGGGCTCGAGTCCGAGGGCGCGGACGTAAGCCTGGAGGCTCGCCGCGTCGTCGCCCTGCCGGCGCAAGATTTCTCCCGCGCGCAACCACGGCAACGCTAGCGCGGGATCCGCTGCTGCCGCGCGGCGGTACAGCTCCGAAGCCCGCGCGTCGTCGCCCTTGCGCTCGGCGACCGTTCCCAGGTTGTAGAGCGCCCGGGCGTAGTCGGGCTTCAAGCGCAACGCCTGCTCGTAGGCCGCCTCGGCTTCGGCCAGCCGCCCCTGAGCTTGGAGCACGGCGCCCAGGCCGAAGTGCGTCCCGGCCTCCTCGGGTGCCGCAGCGACGGCGCGGCGGAAATGCCGCTCCGCTTCCTCGAAGTCCTCTTTGTGGAAGGCCTGGCTGCCCAGATCCATGTGGGCGAAGGGGGTCTGCAGCAGCCCGCGGAGCGACTCCATCAGCGGGTCGTAGGGGAAGATGTCCACCTCGCCTCGTCGGGCCAGGTGCTCCTGGGCGCGCCCGAGCTCGCCCAGCGCCCGGTACGCCATCGCCAGCGGGTAATGGACGACCGTCGCTTCGGGATGGAGCTCCAGCGCGCGCTCCAGGTGCTCCACCGCGGCCTGCGGTTCGCCGAGCGCCAGTTTCACGCGGCCCAGGACGTAGTGCGCCGAGGCCGATTCGGGGTGGAGTTCCAGAGCCCGTTCCAGAGGCGGCCGAGCCTCGGCGGGCTTTCCCGCTTCGAGCAGTACGCGGCCGAGCCAGACGAGCGCCGCCACGTGGTCCGGGTCGAGCTTCAGAGCTTTGCGGAAGTCCTCCCCGGCGGCGTTCAGATCGCCTTTCCTGCCATGCAGGTGCGCGAGGAAGTAGGGCCAGCGGAAGTCCTCTGGCGCGAGCAGCCGCGCGTTGAGGAAACATGGCTCCGCAGCGTCGAGGTAGGAGGCCGCCATGTAGAGTTGACCGAGTTCGCCATAGGCCTCGGCGGCGTCGCGATCTCCCGGGCGTGCGTCGCGGAAGCGGGTCTCGAGCGTTGCGCGCCGCTCCCGCAGAATCTGCCGCACCCTCGGCTCGGCGCGGTCGAGCGGCGGCTCCGGAACGGGCAGCAGGCCCGCCACCGCCGGGGCGGCCGTTTCCGCCGTCGCAGGCGATCCGGTCTCGGGCGCCCCGCAGGCCAAAGCCAGCGCCAGCGACGGCGCGGACGCCGCGACGAACGAGAGCCTTCTCACCGCGCGCCGCTTCCGCTGCCCCGCCGCAGCAGGTGGTAACGGCCGGGCTCGAGCGCAGGCCAAGTTTCCACGCCCCCGTCCGGCCAGTAGGCCACGACGGCCTCCACCGCGTCGTCGGCCTCCCCCAGGCCGAACAGGATGCGCGGGTCGCTGGCTGCCGCGTAGCTCGCCGCGGTGCGCACCCACCGCCACAGCGTGCGCCCGCTCCGGAGCTTCAGGGCGACGCGCGTGCCGAACGCATCGCGCGGCGGCGAGCCTTCGACGAGGCGCAGTCCGATCCAGCTCCGACGCTGGCCGATCTCGTTGCGCAGCACGCGCAGCGGCCCGGCGTTGTTGGCGACGACGATATCCGCATCCCCGTCGTTGTCCAGGTCGCCGAAGGCCGCCGCGCGGCTGACCTCGGAGACCGCGAAGCACGCTCCGGCCCGGGCGCTTACGTCCTCGAAGGTTCGGCCCCCGGTGTTGCGGAACAGTTGGTTCGGCTCCCGCAAGGGCAAAGGCTCTCCCGCCAGCCGCTGATCTTCGAGGATCTGGACCGCCCCGTTCGCCGCGAACAGATCGAGCCAACCGTCGTTGTCGTAGTCGAACCACGCGGTGCCGAAGCCCGTGCGCGGCCGGCTCGGGTCGGCCAGGCCGCTGAACGTGCTGCGGTCCTCGAAGAAGCCCTTGCCGTCGTTGGCATAGAGGGTGTTCGTTTCGCCCCTGAGGTGCGTCATGAACAGGTCGAGGTCGCCGTCGGCGTCGAAATCGTCGGCGTCGACTCCCATGCTCGCTTCCGCCTTCCCCTCGGCGTTGACCGCACACCCCGCGAGCATCCCCACCTCCTCGAACGTGCCGTCGCCCCGGTTGCGCCAGAAATGGTTCGGCGTCCGGTCGTTGGCGACGTAGACGTCGAGCCAGCCGTCGCCGTCGAGGTCGGCGGTGACGACCCCGAGCGCCGGACCCGGGGCACGAGCCAGTCCCGAGGCGAGGGTCACGTCCTCGAAGGTGCCGTCGCCGCGGTTGCGGTAGAGGCGGTCGGGCAGCGGAGCATACGCGTCCGGCGCGCAGTAGTCCCGGACGCCGGTGTGGCTGTAGCAGTCCTTGTTGCGTTCCACGGAAAAGTCCACGTAGTTGCCCACGAACAGGTCGAGCCATCCGTCGCGGTCGTAGTCGAAGAAAGCGGCCGGCACGCTCCACTCCGGCGCCCCGGTCCCGCTCGCCTCCGTCACGTCCGTGAACGTACCGTCCCCGTTGTTGTGGAGCAGCACGTTGGGCCCGTAGTTCGTCACGTAGAGATCGGTCCAGCCGTCGTTGTCGTAGTCGCCCGTGGCCACGCCCATCCCGTAGCCCCGGACGTCGAGGCCTGCCGCTTCCGTGACGTCCACGAAGCGAAACCGCCGCGATCCGCCGGGGGCCGCTTCCAGGTCGTTGCGGAACAGCCGGTCCCGCAGAGGCAGGGGCTCGCGGGGCGGGATCGTGGCCTCGCTCGGGGTCTTGCCCCGGCCCAGCATGTGCCCCTGCGTCACGTAGAGATCCAGATCGCCGTCGTTGTCGTAGTCGAAGAGCGCCACGCCCGGCCCCATGATCTCCACGAGGTAGAACTCGCCCGACATGCCGTTGAAGTGCTCGAACGGCGGGCCCGTTTCGCCGGTGACGTCCGCGAACCACTCCGCATCCGGCGGCGCCGGGCGCGCCGCCGCTCGGGGTTGCGAGGGCGGCGACGAGGCGCACGCGGCCGCGAGCCAGAGGGTCGACACCAGGGTCGGTGCGGGGAAACGAGGCCGCATGCTGCCCGTCCGGTGGGGCCGCATTGTAGCCCGGGCCCGGCCCGCATGCCGGCGGCGGGAAGCCTCCGGGAGGCTGCGTCAGGGCGGCGAGGGCTCTCGCGGGTTCAGGAGCCTTCGGGCGGCACCACGCGCACGTGGAGCGCCGTCGGCGGCGGGCTTTCCCCCGGCGGCGGCGGGCCGGAGGAGACGAGCTCGAGCGTGTACTCCCCGGGCGGCACATCCTCGAGCGCCAGCGAGGCCGTGAGAAGCACGTTTCCGGCGGGATCGCGCGTGGGGCTTCCTTCGACCCACAGCACGTCCTCCAGCACGCGGCCCTCGCCCACGAGGCGAGCGTTCACCGTGGGAGCCCGCGCAGGGTCCGCCCCCGCCACCACGATGTACACGCGCGCTCGCGCGCCGCTCGCGAGTTCGGGCCGCGCGGCCGGCAGATACGGCATCCCCGCCGCGACGAACGGGAAGCGCGCCCTGGTCTCGGCCTCGTCGGCGTTCTCCCGGGCGAGCACCCATTTGCCGCGCGGCTCCGGAACCAGAGCGGCCAGCACCCGCACCGCGGGGCTTTCCGGGACCTCGAGCCGCACCGTGCGGCGTGCCGCCGCGCCCGAGCCCGCGACGAGCGCGAGCACGCGCAGCGTGTAGCGGCCGGGGGGCAGCTCCACGTCCCCGTAGAACTTGAGACCGCTGCGCTCCAGAAGCGGCCGCAGTTCCTGCAGCCGGAGCTGCACGCGCTGCGTGAAGTAGTCCGCGATCGCCCCTTGGGGGTCGAGCGCGTAGGCATACAGCTCCACCGCCAGCTCCTGGCCGGCGTTCCAGGCCAGCAGATCCCGCCCGTCGAGCTCGATCAGCACGGGTACGTACGCCTTCCCCGCCCCGCCGCCGAAGGGCACGGCCAGCACTTCCGTGCCCAGCTCGCCGCCGTCGCGCCCGTCGAGGAGCATGGCGGCCACGACGTAGCGCCGCTCGTCCTCGCTCTGCGCCGCGATAGGTTGCGGTGCGAAGTAGCCGGGACGGTGGCTCACCTGCGCGCCCTTGATCTCCCGCTGCAACTTGACCCGCACCTTGTGGAAGGCCCCGTCGGCCTCGATGTCCGGCGGCGCGAAGGTCAGCAAGTAGGTGACGGAGCTCGCCCGCAGGATGCGTCCCAGGGCCTCGGTCAGATCGTGGAAGCCCCGGTAGACCTCGCCCCCCGTCCCGTGAGCGATGAACCCCAGGGCGTCCCCGCTGCCCGGCAGCGTCCGCGCCTCCTGCGGCTCGAAGGCCGAGCGCAGGTCCACCGCGTGGATCACGCAGTCGGCCTTGCGGAATTCCTGGAGCATCTGATCCAGCAGCGACTGCGTCGGCACGCTGCCGAACCGCTTCGTCGAGTCCACTCTCCAGAGCTGCCCCTGTACGACCTGCTCGTTGAGCTCGCGCAGCTCTTCGGGGTCGTGGGAAGCGAAGACGAGCGAGCTGTCGAAGCCTTCGGAGAGGTAGATCACGTACTTGCGCCCCTGCACGGCGCGCAGCGTCCTGGCCATCTTGCTGAACGAGTCCGCCAGGTCGTTGACGTCCCGCCGCTCGCTCGTGCGCATCAGCGGGTCGTAGACGCCGTAGTAGAGGTCCTGGAGCCCTTCCAGGAAAATCGGGTCCCCCGGTCCGATGGGCCCCGGATCGCGCCCGGGAAGCAGCGGCGTGTCGGCGTCCGCCTGCCGCGGGTCCGCCAGCTCGAGCCCCAGGGGATCCTGCCGGCGGCGAACGAGCTGGGGGAGCCCCAGGGTGCCGATCGCCAGGTCCACTTGCCGCCGGTCCGTGGTGAAGTTGAGCAGCGCCTGGAAGCCGCGCGTGGCGCTGTAAGTCGCCACGGCCACGATGTCCGAGGGGTGCAAGCCCTGATCGAGCCATTCCATCACCGCGGCGCGGGCGCGCGCGATGGAGGCCGGTCGCGAGAAGGACATGTCGAACAGAAGCAGGAAGTGCCGGCGGAGCGCGATGGGCAGTTCGTCGCCCCACTCGTTCGGCCCCTGCGGCCCGTAGAGGTCGAGGTCGAGCACATCGAAGCCGGTGATCTCGCGGGGCTTGCCGCGATCGAGGAGCAGAAAATCCTCTCGCGTCAGGCCCCGGACCGGATCGCCCTTGACCGTGACCTGTACCGGGACCTGCACGGCCATCACCCGCACCCGCTCGCGGGGGCCCTCGAGGCCCGCGCCGAGAGCAGGCGCGGGCAGGAGGGCGCCGAGCAGCAAGCAGGCACAGGCCGCCTCTCCTTTTCGAAGACTGCCCGCCGGCTCTTTCGCCCAGCCGGCCGGCGGCGCGGGCTGGCGAGGGTCCACCATCGCTCCTCGGGCGGCAAGCCCGCCGTTGCGGCGGCGTGCGACCACTATATACCCCAAGCGAGGGCTCGTGGCCTGCGGCCGAGGCCCCGATCCGGGCTATGCTGATGCGCGGCCTGCCGGTGGCGAGGGCGAGAAGAAGGAGGGGGCCGCTCGCGATGCGCGCGGCAAAGAGGGGAAGATTTCCGGGGGCTTCCGCCCTGGCCGCCGGTGTCGCTGTACTCGGAGTCTCGGCGACGGCGGCCGAGGCGCAGGCCCGCCCCTTCCCCTCCCCGGCGGAACGCTTCGCGCTGATCCGTCCCGCCCTGGTCAAGGTCGGCCACACCTACCCCACCCCCGCGGGGGACGCCATCGCCTGGCTGGGTACGGGCTTTCTCGTGGATTCCCAGTGTCTCGTCGCGACGGCGGGCCACATCGTGGCCGAATCCGATCACCAACGACTGGTCGTGGGCCTGCCGGCTCCGGGGTCGGCGATCGTCGAAACCTATCCCGCCCGGCCCCTGGAGCTGCCCCTGGAGAAGGACGTCCTGTTCCTGGGGCTTGTCGGGGGACCCGGGGGTACGGGTTGCCAGGTGGACTCCAAGCGCACCCTGCGCCTGGCGGAGGCGAGCCCCGGCGAGACCCTCACGGGGGAGATCGTTCTCGTGGCGGGCTTTCCCGCCGTCGAGGGCGAACAGCCCGCCGACGTCCCCGTGGTGCGGCGAGGAATCATCGCCTCGGGGGAGTTCTCATGGGGGGAGGCCAGGATGCTCTTGCTCGACCTGACCGGTCTTCCGGGCATGAGCGGCGGGCCGGTCGTGCTGGAGCGCACGGGCCAAGTTGTGGGCGTCGTCTTCGGCCCCGGCAGGACGCAGCGCAGCCTGGATCTCGAGTGGGCGACGCCGATCCGCACCGAGGACCTGGAACGAGCTCGGCGTGCGTGGCGCCGTGCGCGCCGCTGAGACTTCGCACCGTTCCGATTGCCTTTCGCCTGCCTGAGTGTATGATGCACCGCGTCCCTGCCCGCCCGTGAACCTTCGAGAGGCGGCGGCGAGCGCGCGGGCCCGAAAGCGACGAGGTGCCGATGCGTGTCCTGCTCGTGAACCCGGAGTTTCCCGATTCGTACTGGAGCGCCCGCCACGCCCTGCCCTTCGTAAGGCGCAAGTGTCTCATTCCCCCGCTGGGCTTGATCACGGTGGCCGCGCTCTTGCCCCGGGAGTGGGAGATCCGCCTCGTGGATCTCAACGTGGAGCCCGTCGCGGACGCGTCGCTGCGCTGGGCGGATCTGGTGATGGTGACGGGCATGCTCGTGCAGCGGCGATCGCTGCACGAGGTGCTCGGGCGTTGCCGCCGTCTCGGGGTGCGCACCGCGGTGGGGGGGCCCTACGCGACGGCGCTGCCCGAGGAGCTGGCGCTGGCGGACCATGTCTTCGTGGGCGAGGGCGAGGAGATCGTTCCCGCCTTCGCGCGCGACCTGGCGCAGGGGCGCGCGCAGCGCACCTACCGCGAGACGGGAAAACCCGACCTGAGCGAAGCCCCCGTGCCGCGCTACGATTTGCTGCCCCGGCGCGCCTACCATCACATGGCCCTCCAGTATTCGCGGGGCTGCCCGTTCACCTGCGAGTTCTGCGACATCATCGTCATGTACGGCCGCAAGCCCCGCACCAAGAGCGCCTCCCAGGTGATCGCGGAGCTGGAAGCGATCCGCGAGACCGGCTTCGCCGGAGACGTGTTCTTCGTGGACGACAACTTCATCGGCAACAAGAAGGCGGTCAAGCAGGTCCTCCCCGAGATCGCCGCCTGGAAGGAGCGCACCAGGGCGCCCATCGAGTTCTACACCGAAGCTTCCATGAACATCGCCGACGACGAGGGTCTCGTGGACGCCATGACCCGCGCCGGCTTCACGGCCGTGTTCATCGGGATCGAGACGCCCTCGCCCGAGTCGCTGCGAGAGACGAAGAAGATGCAGAACCTCAAGCGCGACATGGTGGCCCAGGTGCACGGCCTGCTGCGCAAGGGGATGGACGTCTGGGCCGGGTTCATCCTCGGCTTCGACAACGATGGCCCGGACATCTTCGACCGCATGATTCAGTTCGTGCAGCGCGCGGCGATCCCTTACGCCATGGTGGGCATGCTCGGGGCGCTGCCCAACACGCCCCTCTACCACCGCTTGCAGCGCGAAGGGCGGCTGCGCGAGGAGACGCCGGGCGATCAGTTCGGCCTCACCAACGTCATCACCAAGCTTCCCGTGGGGCAGATGCTCGCGGGGTACCGCCGCGTGCTGGAGACGCTCTACAAGCCGGAGGTCTATTTCGAGCGCTGCCGGCGCAACCTCCGCCAGTGGCGGCCGCGGCCGGGATCCCGCCGGCGGCTGCTGCCGAAGGACTTCGCTGCCGCGCTGCGGGCCCTGTGGGGGCAGGGGGTGCAGGGCTCCTATCGGCGGGCCTACTGGAAGTTCCTGGCCTGGGTGCTGCGGCACGAGCCCACGAAGCTCGCGCGCGCCATCGCGCAGGCCGCCGCGGGGCATCACTACATCACGTACACGCGCCGGGTCGTGTTGCCCTCGCTGCAAAGCGCCGCGGCCCGGGTCGGGGTGGAGATCCTCGAACCCGCCTGATCCCCGCGCGGCCCGCGGAGCCGCGCTCAGGCGCCCGCTCGCCTCGAGGCGCGCAGCCAGAGCAGGAGCGTGCCGAGCGCGAGCGCCACCAGGCCCAGCGTCAGCCCCAGCCACAGGCCGGCGACGCCCCACTGTCGCGCGAAGGCGAGCCACGTCCCGAGCGGCAACCCGAACACCCAGTACGCGGCGAGCGTGGCGAACGCCGCCTCCCGGGTGTGTCCCAAGCCGCGCAGCGAGCCGATGGTCACCGCGCTCGCCCCGTCGAAGAGCTGGAACAGGGCCGCCAGCCTCAGCAGGACCACCCCGGCCGCCACGACCGCGGGGTCCTCGCTGAACGCCGACGCGAGCCCCCGCGGTGCGAACCAGAAGACGATCGCCGCGGCGCCCATGAACGCCGCCGCCGCGCCGATGGCGGTCCAACCGGCCGCCGCGGCGGCGCGCCGGTCGCCGCGCCCCACGGCGTGCCCCCCGCGCACCGCCGCC